>JAETOE010000016.1 GCA_021771815.1 Roseburia hominis | reverse complement strand
AATATACGGGGAAAGGCGCTGTACTTCTCCTTCTCTCCCGTACATTTATTCCAAACTTGTATCTGTTCAGTACTTCACATTCTGCTTCCTCACCCGCTCCTACATCGTCGTCAGGCTTGCCGCCTTGCTCTTCAAATCGGAAGAAAGCCCCTGCACGGTATCGGTCGACGCCGCAATCTCCTCCGTGCTCGCCGCAAGCGTCATCATACGCCCGTTGACCTCATTGACAATCTCCACCAGATGCTCCGACTCCTCGAGCAGCTTCTCGATCGCCTTGCTGATCTCCTCCTTGCTGTTATTGCTGTCCACAGCCGCCTCACGGCTGTTCTCCGAAAGATTCTTGATCTCCTCCGCAACAACGGCAAAGCCTCTTCCCGCCTGCCCTGCACGCGCCGCTTCAATCGAAGCATTTAAGGACAGCAGATTCGTCTGGTTCGCGATGCTTGTGATATCGTTGTTGTTGCTCTCGAGTTTGTCGAGCATATCCGAGATACCGACAAACGAATCCTTCATCTGGCTGCAGAAATCCATGACGTCCGCCATCGCTCCGGTGATTGCCGTGCTCTCCTGTGCATTGTTGTTATTGCCGGTCGCCATCTGCTGAATGGACATATCCAGATCCTCGAAATCCGCATTGAGCCCTTCCACGATACCCGCAATGAGATCGCTCCGGCGCTGGATCTCAATATTCGCCTGCGCACTCTCCTCCGCTGCGTTCTGCGCCTGTCTGCTGCGCTCCTCCACCTGATCCTTAATGTAGTGAATACAAGAATTCTCATTGTTGCAGTCGTTAAAGATCGCCGTCGCCATATGCGCACAAGTTAGATAACCGCAGGCGCTGCAGTTAATTCCCCGCAGTTCTTTCGTTGTCTTGTTCATGCCCGTAAAAATACCGTCAAGCTCTGCCGGACTGGGCTTTAAAATTTCATGCCCTCCCGACTTGTCCGTATAACGCCGTATAAAATCATTCAGATTCAGCTTCGAGAACTGCCGGTTCAACGCTGCCAGACGCTGCTTCGGTGTACTATTTATCGCCCACGGTCCCCTTGACGACTTCTTGCTCTTCGTCTTAATCTTCTGAATCTCGTAAAGAATATCGTCGTTCTTCGTCTTCTCCTCCTCAACGCCCGTTCCGTAAATACATCCCTGCGCACAGTTCAGAGCGTCCACCATGAACGGAAGCTCCTTGCCTCCCTCAACTCTCTTCTTATAGTCCTCAAGAAATTCGTAGGTATGACGCTCTCCTTCAATCTGTCGGATAAAAATATCGCTGCCGCAGAACCAGTAGACATTCTCCTTGAGTCCGCCCGGCATCGGGTAGATCGAACCGAGCCCGTACTCGATCTCGTCCTTCGCGCTCCTGCCCTTAATTCCATGCGCTCTGACATACTTCATCAAATGATCGAACGTCACGTTATAAGAAATATATCCGCCGTTGTTCGGATCGCTGATTTCATTCTTCTTCGCAATACACGGACTGATGAACGCCAGCTTGTCCGTGATATGCTCATACTTCTTCGCGTAAATCGCCGCACACATCATCGGCGAATGCACCGGCATCAGCTTCGGCAGCAACCCCGGAACATAAGTCTCTATGTAATTGACCACCGCAGGACAGGGCTGCGAAATACCCCCGTAAAAATTGTTCTTCGTAATGTAATTGATGTACGCCCACGTCGTGATATCCGCGCCAAAACTGACGCTGATGATACGGTTTGCGCCAAGCTCCTTCAATCCGCCAAGCACACTCTCGTATTCCCCCGGATAATTCGCCAGAAACGCCGGAGCCAAAAGCAGGGAAATCCGCTCCCCCCTCCTAAGATCCTCGAAGAACCTCTCCGTATCATCATGATATTCTCTGGCTCCATGCTCGCATGCATCAAAGCAGGCTCCGCAGTTAATGCATTGTTCGGATTCAACCTCGATTCTCGCTTTATCATCTATAACAACAGCCTTATTCGCCGTCAGAACCGGACAGACCGAAATACATCTGTTACATCCAATGCATTTGTCATTGGTAAAAACAAACCCTGCCATAAATCCATTTCCTCTCTTCTTATCGTACTAAATGCTGTGTCATGCCGTCAAAATCATGCCCTATTTTGTGCTATTTTATCATATTTACCTACATTTTACCAGTTATTTCACTGCATTTTCACTGCTTTTTACATATTCCATATGGGAAATGACCATCATCGCGATCTTAAATGTCATGGCATCGTCAAATTTACGGATATCCAGTCCGATGACCTTCTCGAGGCGCTCCAGGCGGTACACCAGCGTATTTCTGTGCACGAACAACTGTCTCGCCGTCTCCGAGATATTCAGATTATTCTCAAAGAACTTCTGGATCGTCGTTGTTGTCTCCTCATTAAAGACGTCCGGCACTTCTTCCCCGAACACCTCATGGATGAACATCTCGCACAAAGACATCGGAAGCTGATAAATAAGACGCCCGATTCCAAGATAACGGTATGCGATCGTCTCCTTTTCTGCGTAGAAAATCTTTCCGACCTCGAGCGCCATCTTCGCTTCCTGATAAGACCTCGCAATATCCTGCAGATTGTTCACACGGTTCCCGTAGCCGACGCGCACACGCACCATCGCCTCTGTGTGCATATTGTCCGCGATCATGGACGCAAGCGCGTCAAGCTCTTCATCCTCCTTAAGCCCCCTCGTATCTTTGACCAGAACGATACTCTGCTCGTCCACCTCCGTGACGAAATCCTTTGCCTTGGTAACGAACAGATTCTTCACGAGCTCAATCGACGCCGAATCCTTTTTCCCCTCCAGCTCGATCACATACACCACGCGCTCCGCCTGCTCGATGTGAAGCTTCTGCGCTTTGTTGTACATATCGACGACAAGCATATTTCCGAGCAGTATATTCTGCATGAAATTATTGCGGTCGAACTGCTCCATATAAGCGGACACAAGCGTTCTGATCTGGCACACTGCCAGTCTGCCGACCATATAGGCGTCCTCCACTGCCGAACTTGTCAAAAGGACGTATTCCAGTTCGTCCTCTACGAACACCTTGAAAAAATGACAGCCGGAAAGCATCTGGCTCTCCGCCATGGACTCCGCGAACGAAGTCACAGCATACTCCATATCCCCCTCCGGTTCAAAGGTCGCCGCCACAGGCTTTCCTTTCTCCGTATAAAGTGCCAGATCAATTCTGGAAATCTCCTTGATCTCCTCAAGCGCTGTTTGAATCTTATGGTTTGAAATCATGTAATTCGCCTTTCTCTTCCTAAACTAGCAAAAACTGGGTACAGAATATGCACCCAGTTTTTAAATATTCTTTGTTCAATTCTAACGAATTAGTTGGTGATTGTCAATTCTGTTTCCTTATCGAACACGTGAATCTTCTCCGGATCAATTGCCAATCTGATGTGATCTCCCATGCGGGCAGTTGTTCTGGAATCAACCTTAGCGGTCATACCTGTTCCAGCTACGTTAAAGTATAATAATACCTCAGAACCTAATAACTCATATCCGGTTACATCTGTCTCGAAAGTCGCATCCTTATGAGCCTCGATCTCGATCTCGGAATCTCCGATATCCTCCGGTCTGATACCCATAACAACCGTCTTGCCGTTGTAATTGCCGTCTACTAACTTCTTAGCCTTTGCAGGAGGAAGAACAACTGTCGTGTTCTCGAAGGAAAGGCTTGCCTTATCGCCCTCAACCTTACATACAGCGTCGATGAAGTTCATCTGCGGAGAACCGATGAATCCTGCAACGAACAGGTTGTTCGGCTCGTTGTATAACTTCTGCGGAGAATCTACCTGCATGATAACGCCGTCCTTTAATACGACGATTCTGGTACCTAAGGTCATAGCCTCGGTCTGATCATGTGTAACGTAGATGATCGTTGCCTTTAATCTGTTGTGCAGAGAAGCGATCTCGGAACGCATCTGTACACGAAGCTTTGCATCCAGGTTGGACAGCGGCTCATCCATCAGGAATACCTTCGGGTTACGAACGATTGCACGACCCATAGCAACACGCTGTCTCTGACCACCGGAAAGAGCCTTCGGCTTACGGTCTAATAACTTCTCAAGGTCAAGGATCTTGGCAGCCTCTTCTACTTTTCTCTTGATCTCGTCCTTCGGAACTTTTCTTAACTTAAGTCCGAATGCCATATTGTCGAATACGGTCATATGCGGATACAGAGCGTAGTTCTGGAATACCATCGCGATATCACGATCCTTCGGCTCAACGTCGTTCATGAGCTTGCCGTCGATGCAGAACTCACCGGAAGAAATCTCCTCAAGACCTGCGATCATACGAAGGGTTGTGGACTTACCACATCCGGACGGACCTACGAAGATAATGAACTCCTGATCCTCTACCTCAAGATTGAAATCCTTAACAGCCTCAAAGCCGTTCGGATATACTTTACAAATGTTCTTTAAAGATAAACTTGCCATTGGACTAATCCCTCCTAAAATTTGATTACGTTTTTGATATATTTACTATACAAAAAAACTGTCCAAAATACCATAGACCGCCTACACAAAGAATCTTTGCTTTTCTTGTAGGATGTTACAGTGCTTTAGACAGTTTTTGCGTTATTTCGTCAAACTGACGGGTTTTTGATAAAAAACTGTGCGGATTGACGAACCCTAATTTGTCCCGGTGCTTCCAAATCCTCCGCGGCTCGCATTTCCAAGTGTCTTAGTTTCCGCAAATGTAATCTTCGGCTGATTCTCAAAAATGCGGAACTGGCAGATTCTGTCATTCACATGAATCACGGTATCGCGCACCGCATACACCGGCATGCGCCACATATCGTCGTCCCCGCAGTAACTGCAGTCGATGATTCCGCAGCTGTTCGTCTGAATGATGCCGTAATTCTTAAAAGTCGAACTGCGCGGCACTACATGCGCCTCATAACCCTTCGGCAGTTCCATCGCCACGCCTAGCGGAATCAGCGCAAATTCTCCCGCCGCAAGCACAACCTCCTCGGAGGCGCGCAGGTCGATCCAGTCAGATTTCCCATCGATATAAGTCAGACGATCGATTGCGTCCGTAAAATATTTGATTCTGATTTCAGGCATGCCTGTTCCTCCCACCTTATTCGTTCCGTTACAGCGCGTCTGTGCAGAGCACAGCACGCTGTCTATTCTTCATCTTATTCATCCCACTCCAGATTGCTGTTCTCCACGCGCTTATCCCGCTGCATCAGCTCCGTCACCGCTTCCCTCGCCGGCTTATCCTCGAACAGAACCTTATTCACTACCTCGATGATCGGCATATCAACGTCACACTTCTTCGCAAGCGCGATCGCCGCCTTCGCGGAGTACACACCCTCGACGACCATCTTCACCTCGTCCATCGCCTGCTGCATCGTATACCCCTGTCCGATCAGCATGCCCGCCTTGCGGTTTCTGCTGTGACGGCTCTCACAGGTCACAATCAGATCGCCGATTCCGGTCAGTCCGCTTAAAGTCTCATATTTCGCGCCCATCTTAAGCGCCAGACGGCCGATCTCCGAGATGCCGCGGGTGATCAGCGCCGCCTTGGTATTGTCGCCGTAGCCGAGTCCGTCCGCCATGCCCGCCGCAAGCGCAATCACATTCTTAAGCGAGCCGCCAAGCTCCATGCCGAGCACATCCGGGCTGGTGTAGACACGGAACACCTCGTTCATAAAAATGTCCTGCACACCCTCGGCGATCTTCTTCTTTTTCGCTCCTGCCACTACAGTCGTCGGCAGCCCGACGCCGACCTCCTCGGCATGGCTCGGACCACACATCACCGCCACATCCGACGCCGGAATCTCCTGTTCCACGATCTCGGAAAGCGTCATGAGCGTCTTCTCCTCGATTCCCTTCGCAACGCAGACGATAACCTGCCCTTCCTTTACAAAAGGTTTCATGCTCTTTGCCGTACTTCTGGTAAAGACAGACGGCACCGCAAGGATCAGATACTCCTTGCCACATACCGCTTCCTCCAAATCGGTTGTAAATTTCATATCCTCCGGAAGCTTCACGCCCGGCAGCTTATCCACATGCTCATGCTTTTCACGAAGCATGGTAATCTCCGCCTCGACGATCGACCACACCGTCACATCATTTCCATTGGTATGCAGCACGTTCGCAAGGGCGATTCCCCAGCTTCCCGCGCCGATTACAGCAACCTTTGCCATTTTTCTTCCCCTTTTCTCTGACCATACCGCCAGTTTCTGCTTCTATTTTTAACGTTATATCTCCTTAATGCCGGAAACAATCCCTATTTCTTCTTTAATGCAAATTTATTTTCCGTGCCGCTTAAGAGACGCTTGATATTGCTTCTGTGCCGCCACAACGCCATCGCCGTAAAACAAGCGCTCACAATATAGAACTCCGGCAGCAACGCCGCATCAATGTGCAGATATCCAAGCTGACCAAATACAATGACCTGCACGAGATAACTCACCACGACGAGAATCGAGCCGAGAGACACATATCTTGTGATTGCAATGGAACCGATAAAGAGCGCCAGACAGATCGGCGCCGCAAGCGGACATACCGCAAGGATCATACCCGAAGTGCAGGCGATTCCCTTACCTCCCTTGAACTTTAAGTAGAACGGAAAATTATGTCCGAGCACCGCACCGAAGCCTGCGTAAAGTTCCAGAATCTTAACCGCGTCCGGATATTTATTGCGGAAAAGTAACAGCACGAGCAGCACTGCGAAAATCGCCTTGAACAAATCGCCCAGGAACGTGATAAGTCCCGCCTTGATTCCCAGTACACGCAGGGAATTCGTCGTTCCGGCATTGCCGCTGCCCTCATTCCTGATATCGATTCCCTTGCTCTTTCCGTAAATATAACCCGTCTGAAACAGTCCGAATACATAGCCGATTCCCAATGCTATCAACCTTGCTCCTATCATTACGGCTCCTCCTTCCTCTCCCTGATTATAAATTTCAGTGCGGTTCCGCGAAAGCCGAACGTCTCGCGAATCCGGTTCTCCAGATACCTCGTATAAGAAAAATGCATCAATTCCTTGTCATTGACAAAAACAACAAACGTCGGCGGCTTGACTGCAGCCTGCGTCGTATAGTAGATCTTCAGACGTTTGCCTTTATCCGACGGCGGCTGCTGCATCGCAACTGCCTCGGCGACGATTTCGTTTAAGACGCCCGTCGCGACACGCATGCTGTTGTTCGCAATGACCACGTCGATCGTCTCAAAAATCTTGTTCAGACGCTGCCCCGACTTCGCAGAGATAAACAGGATCTCCGCATACGGCATGAAACTTAAAATCTGACGAATCTTCTCCGTGTGCCGGTAAATCGTCTTATCGTCCTTCTCGATCGCATCCCACTTGTTCACCGCAATGATAATGCCCTTGCCCCGCTCATGCGCGATGCCGGCGATCTTCGCATCCTGCTCGGTCACACCCTCCGTCGCATCAATGACGATAATACAAACGTCTGCGCGCTCTACCGCCGTCACCGCGCGGATGATGCTGTACCGCTCGATTTCTTCCTTGATCTTGTTCTTGCGCCGCAGGCCTGCCGTGTCAATAAAGACATATTCCCTGCCGTCGTACCTGATATCTGTGTCGATCGCGTCTCTCGTCGTCCCTGCGATATCCGAGACAATGACGCGCTCCTCATTTGCCAGCTTGTTGATCAGAGAGGACTTTCCTACGTTCGGTTTTCCGATAATCGCCACCTTCGGGCGTTCATCCTCCTCCTCATCCTTATTATAATCCGGGAAATGGGAAACGACCTCGTCTAACATATCGCCGAGTCCCAGCATGGACGCCGCCGAAATCGGAAACGGATCGCCGATGCCGAGATTGTAGAACTCATACACATCCGGCATATATTTCTCGAAGCTGTCGACCTTATTTACAACCAAAACGACCGGCTTTCCCGAGCGTCTAAGCATGTCCGCCACCTTGGAATCCGCGTCCTGCAGTCCCTGTCTGACATCCGTCAGGAAAACAATCACATCCGCTGTCGCAATCGCGATTTCCGCCTGCTCCCGCATCTGGGAGAGGATGATATCCTTGCTGTCCGGTTCGATTCCTCCGGTATCTATCATCGTAAACTGGTAATCCAACCATGTCACGTCCGCATAAATACGATCTCTCGTCACCCCCGGCGTGTCCTTTACGATTGAAATTCGTTCGCCTGCAAGCGCGTTGAACAGGGTGGATTTCCCCACGTTCGGACGCCCCACAACCGCTACTACGGGTTTACTCATCTGTCTGACCTATCCTTTCTTCATTCAGCCGATTCCAAGCATGGAAAACAGCAAATCCTGACCGCTTGATTTTACAATATCTATTTCCACTTGTAAAGCAGTTTTAAGCTCGCCCAACGTCATATCGTCCAGGAATACTTCCTCCCCGCTGCGCAATAGATTGCACGGCAGAAGCAGCCGTTCGCCAAGCACTTTCCCGGTCAGCTGCGCCTTTAAATCCTGTCCGGTCAGAAGCCCCGATACCGTGATGCGCTCCCCGAAGAAATCGTTACGGATCGCGTAGACATGAATCTCATAATTTGGAAATTCTCGCATACAGTCCCCGGCAAGCTGCACAAGAAAAGGCGCGGCAAGATACCCCGTCGCAATAGATACTACATGCGTCTCATTTCTGTCCGGCAGCTGCTCACAAAAAGAAGCCGGTTCCTTTGACAAGTCATCATCCGCTTTGGCTGCCCGCAATTCGTCCAGCGCCTCCCCGAACTCGTCTAATAAAAGCCGTATCATGCCCACGCCGTTCTCAAGCTGGATATAGCCGTCGTAATTGTCCTCGCCCGGAAGCTCCTCCCCCGCGAGAAGATACCACTCGTCGCTCGCGTGGATGAAATGCGTGCCATGACTCTTCATGCACACTTCCTGCCACTTGCGGATCGTTCCAAGCACTTCCTTTGCATCTTCCTTCGTAAACGGCTCAAGCGGATAAAGCCCCTCCCTGTACTTCGAAAGCCCTACCGGAACGACGGACACACTCTCCATATAAGGGAGGTACTTCGCCAGATCGCGGATGGAACGCTCCAGCTCTCCCCCGTCGTTGACTCCCTTGCAGAGCACGATCTGCCCGTTCATCTCGATGCCCGCCTCATAGAGCCGGTCGATCTTCTTTAACGCCTCCCCCGCAAAACGGTTGTGAAGCATCATGCAGCGAAGCTCGGGGTTTGTCGTCTGTACGGATATGTTGATCGGCGCAAGCTTGTACGCGATAATGCGCTCTAAATCCGCATCCTTCATGTTCGTCAGCGTCACGTAATTTCCCTGTAAAAAAGAGAGCCTTGAATCATCGTCCTTAAAATAGAGCGTCTCGCGCATTCCCTTCGGCATCTGATCAATAAAACAGAAAATACACTTATTATGGCAGGACTTGTAATCGTCCATCAGCCCGTTTTCAAATTCTATGCCAAGATCCTCGTCATAATCCTTCTCGATCTCAAGTTCCCACGGCTCGCCGTCCGCCTTTTCGATCAATACCGTCAGATATTCGTCATGAATCAGATAATGATAATCGAACACGTCGCCGATCTCTTTTCCGTTGATTGCAAGCAGCGCGTCGCCCGGCGCAAGCTCCATCTCCTCCGCGATGCTGCCCGGCTCTATTTTATAAACAATATGCTTCTTCTCACCCATGTAATGCTCCTGTCCTCTCCTCATGCGAACCCGCATATTGTTTAGTTTACACTAAACGGGGCGGAATAACAACTATTCCGCCCTCTTTTCTCTCAAAATGAATATTCTGTTATTACTGCTTTACCATACATCAATCATTATACGCCTCGAAGTTCTGGCTCACCATCGCCTCATACTCATCAGATGTATACAATTTCCACGTATCATTAATAATTCCAAGCTGATTTAGCGTCTCGATCAGATGCGTGCACTCCGGGTAAAAGCTCAGATAAACATTGTTGTTCACTCCTCTGGTCCTGGCGTTATTATCGTCCTTCGCATAGCTGCGATATCCAGCAAAATATTCATACATATCATTGTAGCCGGCCGGATTATAATAATTCACCGAAATCGAATTGTAATACTGTGTCGGCCCGTTCTGGTAGAGACTGTAAAGAGTGTACTCGAAATTTCCTTCCTCGATGTCCCTCATGAATGCATCGAGAACCGCCTTCTTCTCCTCCTCTTCCAGCGTATACTCGAACATATTTCCCTGCTCATCATAGCGTTCGATCGATGCCGTGATATAGGTATTCTCCCCATAACCTATCCCGAACATACTCCTCTTCATATTTTCCGGCTGCTTCTCCAACGAGAGAATCCATCCCGACGGCGTCGTCTCATCCGCAATGTACTGCTCCGTAATCGGCAGTGCATATCGCCTTTCAAACCTCGTACCGTCCTTCAGATAGTACCTAAACGTCGTATAGTAATATTGCCCGTCATCCCTCTCATTCTGCATATAAGCCCTCTTGTTATCGATGACCTGACGATGCAATGCAAGCAGCGTTTCGATATCTTCTTCCCCGACTTCGATGGGATAATCCATATAGACAAATGCCGCTTCGACCTCATCCGCTGCGGGAAGCCGCTTCTCAATTCCAAACACATCAAGTTCAAAGACCGTGACAAAGCACACTGCTACGACGGCAAAACCCGCCCACTCGATCAGACGCCGTTTCTTAAACACGCGGAAGTTCTTCTCAAGCAGCATTTCCGCCGCAAAGAAACAGACAAAGCCCATGACCACAATCGAAACTACCATGCACGGATAAGCACTGGCCCCGCAGGAACTTTGAATCAGCGCCGTAACCATGATCGACAAAAGTATGCCGCCGCAGAGCGCCGCTCCCCAGCGGAACACAGGCTTTACGATGCCGATGCTGACCCAGTCGCCCGCCGTCTCGATCTGCCGTCTCTTATAGAGCTGATATGCCACGACAATCAACACGACGGCAACGGCTGCATAGGCTCCCACCAGCTTCACTCCGAATATTCTGATTCCCACGGTCGAAGCCGTAGCGGACTCATAGATGGTGGAGCTCCTTAAATTGTTCCCCAGATAATAGAGCGGCGACAGAACACACGATCTGCCCGGATTCCACGCATCCTCCACGCCATAGCAAAACAGATTGATGATCTCGCTCACCAGATACATACAGCCGACATAAAGATAGTTCACCAGCACGAAGTAGAACGGCATTGCAAATGCCTGCCCCGTGAACATCGCGACGAAGACCGCCAGCGAATAGGCAAAAAACGCCGTCCCCATCTGCGCCAGCGTAGCGTAAAATAAATACTGAATACAGGTAATATCATTCGTCAGGCATACGATCACCGTCACGAAAAACGAGATCAGTTCCGGGATTATAAGAAACGTAAGTCCCGACAGATAATTCGTCACGTACAGTTCCAGCCGGTTCACCGGAAGCGCATGAATCATGTTGGCGCTTTTCGCGGAATACAGATAGGAAAACATTGCAAGCGCGACGACGGCAGCGGCTGCAAACGTCGGGAATGGCATCAGTTCTACAGAAATCACCGACTGCATAATGTCGTACATTCTGAAAGCCTTATCATAATCCATGCTGTAATATTCCATCGTCGTCAACTGCCAGACTACAACCGGCATCGTCACCAGCAGATACGCCAGATACAGCGACCAGATCGGCCAGTAATGCGTGACATTTTTCTTGAATATCGTCCAATTAAAGCAAAATGTCTTTGACTTCATAGTCCGCACCTCCCATCTCGTAAATAAATATTTCTTCCAGAGTCAGCGGCAGTATATCCACAATCGTCGGGCTGCACACGGCAAGCGCCGCCTCCGCTTCCTTCGGATCACCCTTTACGACCATGGTATACACACGCCCGGTATTGGACATATGCAGCACTTCAAAATTTTCCGGCAGCTTCGGCATACCGCTCGGGCACGCGACCTGAATCTTGGAAACATTGCCCTGAAGAT
The DNA here is from genome assembly GCA_021771815.1 of Roseburia hominis. Lineage (GTDB taxonomy): Bacteria > Bacillota > Clostridia > Lachnospirales > Lachnospiraceae > Roseburia > Roseburia hominis_A. The sequence continues at coordinate 71,991 of JAETOE010000016.1, read as the reverse complement.
CACTTAAGGAACGCTCGATGATGACCTTTCCGCGATGCATGATGCCGACATGATCGCACACATCTTCCAGTTCGCGCAGATTGTGCGAGGACACCAGCACGGTCATCTGTTCTTCCGCGACCTCCGACATAATGATGCTCCAGATCTGGCGGCGCATCACGGGATCCAGCCCGTCCACCGGCTCGTCTAAGATCAATACCTTAGGCTTCGCACAGATGGCAAGCCAGAATGCGACCTGCTTTTGCATCCCCTTCGACAGCCGCCTGATATTGCGCTTCACGTCGATCCCCGGAAAAAATTCCTGCATCCGGTAGAAAAGCTTTGCATCAAAATTCGGGTATATCCCCTCATAAAAGCGTTTCATTTCCATCGTATCCGCCTGCATAAAGTAAAACAGATCGTCCGGTATGTACGCCATCTTTGCCTTTACCATCCTGTTCTCATATACCGCCTGTCCGTCGACGTACACTTCCCCCGCATCCGCGCGGTAAACGCCTGTAATATGACGCATCAGCGTAGACTTGCCCGCTCCGTTCGGTCCTACCAGACCGTAGATCGCTCCCTTCTTCACATGCATATCCACACCGCAAAGCGCCGCAAAGCCGTCGAATGACTTTTCTAACCCTCTCACCTGAATCATGCCTGTCTTCCTCCTTCTGCCAGATATTCCACCCGCTCAATCAGCTCCTTCTTCTGCACGGACAGAAAATACAGTTCTTCTACCACTTCATCAAATTCCGCCAACAGCTTCTGCGCCCGCGCATCAATGACCTCTCTGTGCTCCGCTACAAACGTTCCCTTTCCGGCAACCGTATAGATATATCCCTCACTCTCCAATTCACGGTACGCCTTCTGGATCGTATTCGGATTGATTGCAAGACCGGACGCCAGTTCGCGGACGGACGGCAGTTTCTCATTCGCAGAAAGAGAATTCGAGATAATCAGCTTCCGAAAACCATCCTTGATCTGTTCATAAATCGGTTTGGAATCCCGGTAATTTAACTGAATCAAATCACAACCTCCCATCTGTACCAACTGTACTATTTCTTTTCATACAGTCACTATAGCATGGGAGGTCATCACATACAATAAAGATAATCCTATGATATTATTAAGTATTTCTTAAGCGATGAGCAGTGCCGGATCGGGAACATACACATACACATATGCATGCTTGCATAAGCATATGTGTATGTGTATGTTCCCGGTCCGATAGGGCGAACGCCCAAAGCGAGATGCAGCGCAGCGGAATCGAGCGCACTGCTACACCGCTGCACTGCTCACTATCCGAGATATGCGCACAGCAGCTTAAATGTATTCTTCACGCCGTCCACATGGCTTCTCTCATAGCCGTGCGACGCATATACGCCCGCGCCGATCAATCCGTGCCGCACATCGTATCCCGCGGTCAGCGCCGCGTCCGCATCCGACCCGTAATGCGGGTACACGTCGACCGCAAAATCCAGTTCTTCCTTCTTTGCCGCCGCGATCAGTCCCGTCACGACGTCATAATGATACGGTCCTCTGCTGTCCTTCGCACAGATGGACACCTGCGTCTCCTCGCAGGTCAGCCCGTTCCCGATACAGCCCATATCCACGGAAATGACCTCCGTCACGCCCTTCGGGATGGAAGCCGCACCGCCGTGTCCGACCTCCTCATAGACTGTGATATGCTGATAGACCATGCGCTCCGGCGTGATTTTCTCCTCTTTCAGATAGCGCGCGTAGCCGAGCAGTATGCCGACACTTAACTTATCATCCAGAAAACGGCTCTTGATGTAGCCGCTCTTAGTCACCGTCGTACGCGGGTCAAAACACACGAAATCGCCTGTCATGATGCCAAGCTTCTCCACGTCCTCCTTCGAGTTTACCTTCTCATCCAATACGATCTCCGTCTCATCGAAGGTACGCTTTTTGTCGTCGTAATCGCCGTTGACATGGATGGACGCGTCCACAAGCTGTAAGGTTCCCTCATACACCTTTTCACCAAAACGCGTATGGATTCTGCAGTTCTCCGCCTCCGCATTGTTCGCATTCATGCCGCCGATCGGCGTCACCTTTAATCTGCCGTTTGACTTGATCTCGCAGACCATCGCACCCAGCGTGTCGATATGCGCCTCAAGCATCACGGCGTCCTTCTCGTCCTTGCCGCCAAGCGCGACAAGCACGCCGCCCTTTGTGGTCTGCTTCGGCTCATAGCCAAGCTCCTTATAAGCGTTCATCACGTACTCCGCCACGTCCTTTGTGAAACCGCTCGGACTGTCGATGGCTAAGATTTTCCTTGTCTCTTCTACAATGTAGTCTACATATTTTTTTGTTTTCATGTTTTTATTCCTTTCCTAAATATACTACCACAGTATCCCGATTTATGATACACTTCTTTTGTTGTCACTGCCCAATCCGACAACGGAAAGGGGGTGCCGATTTGGAATTGCTAATCTCATTTTTGATTTCCGTCGCAGCAGGTGTAGCCTGCCACTATATTTGCAAATGGCTAGACGGAAATGACAGTGACAATTAGCCTAAAAAAACCCCACGAACTGCCATTCGTGGGGTTTCACTTTGCGCCGCTTTGGACACTAATCTCATTTCTTGCCTAGGCATAGTATAACATATGCCTTTGACATTTACAAGTATAACCATCGCAAACCCACTTATTCCAAATATAATTTATACCAAGCACAAAAATCCGCCCAGATTCCCCCGCTTCCCGTGACTCGCCCGATGGGAAAACAGAATCTTGGGGTTACAGCAGGTACAGATATCCGTCACTGCAAGGTGCTCCGGCAGGACACCTGCCCGAAGGAGCACGATCTCATTTGCTTTCCAGAGATCGAGCTGATACTTCTGCCCGCTTTCCGCACTCTTCTCCTGCATTCTGCCCTCTACCCGCTGTTCTCTCCCTTCCTGCCGTCCTTTCTTCGCCTGCTGCTCGTTCCCGCTGTTTTCGGCTTTTTCTACCCTTTTCGGGGATTTCTTCAGAATTTCTTCCTCATGTCCCGGGAACGCCTCACGAAACGCCTGTGCCACATCCTCACTGACCTCATAGCAGTCCTGACAGATCGAAGGCCCGATGGCACAGATCACGTCCCCCGGCTTCGTGCCGTACTCCTGCTCCATCGCCCGAAGCGTCACCTCGCCCATGCGAGCCACTGTTCCGCGCCAGCCCGAATGGCTCATGCCGATCGCACGGTGCACGGGGTCAACAAAATAAAGCGGCACACAGTCCGCATAAAACGTTGACAAAACGATTCCCGGCACATCCGTAATCAGTCCGTCCACATCCGTGTAGCCGCGTTCCCGCGTCAGTCCCCCTCCCGCGTCTTCCGCCGCCACCTTTCGCACATTTACCGTATGCGTCTGATCGGTAAAGACGAACTTCTCATAGTCCACATCAAGCGCTCCCGCCAGCCGTCTGAAATTCGTCTCCACAGCCTTTCTGTCGTCGCCTCTTGTAAAGCTTAGGTTCATTGATGAAAAAATACCTTCGCTCACGCCGCCGCATCTGGTCGTAAAACAATGCTTCACCAGCCCTGTCTGCTCCAGAAGCGGATATTTTAATAGCAGCATTCTGCTCCCATCCGCCATGTCGTGCCACTCTTCCCGGAGTGTCGCCTCTCTGCCGCTTTTCCTTACTATATTACATGTCATTCTGTCATCCCGCTCCATCCTGCTTCTTAATATCCCTGATACAAAAACGCGTTCTTTATCAGCGTAATTTCCTCTCCCAGCACTGCCGCCACGTCAAAACGGCAGGGCGTCGTCTCGCCGTACCCGTGCTTCATGCAGTAATAAAGCGCCGTCCTGCTGATTGTCCGCTGCTTACGCGCATCCACCGCCTCAAGCGGGTTTCCGCTTCCCGCATCCTTCCGATACTTGACTTCCACAAAGACAAGGTATTCCCCATCGCGTGCAATGATGTCAATTTCTCCGCTGCGGCATCTGAAATTATATTCCAGTATCCGATATCCCTGCTTTTCCAGGTAAGCGCCCGCCGCTTTCTCATACACTGTTCCGACTGCGCGCTTGTTCACAATTCTTCCCAATATGCGCCTCTCTTCAACCTATCCTCTCCCAAATCCCATCTTACAGCCTGCGCAGCCAGTGAACAGACCTATCCCAGCGTTTCATCACTGCTCTCCTTCTCCTGCATTTCAAAGCAGACGAAAAACTTCTTTTCAGATCAGCCCTGAATCCTTTAATTTTCCTTTCATACGGTCCATGTCGTCCACGAACACTAGAATCTCCGCGACCACTTCGTAAAGCTCCGGCGGAATCGTATCACCGATTTCGAGCCTGGAAAGTGTCTCCGCGAGCTTATTGTCCTGATAAAACGGAACATCATTCTCCTTCGCCGTCTCAATGATACGCTCGGCGACGGCTCCCTTTCCCACCGCAAGAATCTTCGGCGCTACGTCGCCCGGATTGTAGGCGACGGCAACGGCTGTCCGGTCTTTTGTCTTGGTATCTTTCTGCTCTGCCATCTTCCGCTTCACTCCATCTCTTTTATGATTTCCTTTCGCTACGCTCTCACATCAAAAGAATACCGGTGCAGGCTTCCCGCAGGTGCGCCGCCCTTCCGCAGAAAATTCTCCTTGAAGTTGATATTCTTTTTCTCGTTCGTAATGGTAATCGTACAATTATAGCCCTTGTTCTTAAGCCGCTTCTCCAGAATCGGCAAATGTTTCTCCACCAGATCGTAGGACGCGTCGTCCTCAAAGTAGAAATTCGTGCGCACCTGACGATTCTGCATCCGCACCGAAACGTCTGTCGAGCCGAGATTTCCCATATCCAGGTGCAGAAACGCTGTCAATTCCGCATCCTGCTCCGTGAAATTCTTCTTATTCGTGTAAACATACAGCTCGCCGTTAGCATTCTGTCCGGACATCTTAAGCGGTATCTGTACATAATTATAAATGTGGTTCATCTGGTTCATGAACTCCATGTTGCTGCGGATGTCCGCTGCCGTATGTAAAAAGGAATCCTGCGTGATTCCCGCCGCCCTGACCGCCGTCTCCATCTGCCGGATCTGCTGCTCCATCTTCTCATAGAGCGCGCCGATCTTCTTCTCTCCGGCAAGCTCGCGCGGTTCTATCAGCCATTGCTTTTCAATCACATGCCGAAATAGCTGCTGAAATTCCTTCCCCGCAAAAAGCCGGTCGAGTCCGGACAGACCATACTGCTTATTCTCAGTGAGAACACGGTGCAGCGTGTTCAAAAACTGCTCCGCCGTCATATCCTTATTCACCGCCGCTGCCTGTTTTGCCTCATTTTCCGCCGCCATGAGCTGTTCCATATCGGGCGGCTCCTCTGTGAGCGTATCCACAAAGATTTCCTCCGATACGGCTCCCGCGAAAAGTTCCTCATTCCCAAGCAGCGTCGGAATGTTCTGCAAAGTCTTTGCCAGATTGGAAAGCTGTTCCTCCGTGAGCAGTTCACCCAGAGTCGCGCCGCCCGCCGCTGCTCCCGCAGAAGTACTCTCTTCCGCCTGCAGCCCCATCCAGAGCGCATCCTCCTCCGTAATGCCCGCTCCCGCCGCCACATTCTGCCCGGGCGCCTGCTCTCCCGAAGAGAGTACATCCGTTGCCGCCGCGTTCTGCCCGGACGTCCGCTCTCCCGAAGAGAGTACGCCATCCGCTCCCGCTGCCACATTCTGCCCGGGCGCCTGCTCTCCCGAAGGAAGTACGCCATCCGCTCCCGCCGCAGCCCCGGCCGCATTTCCTGCGTTCTGTCCGCTCCCGGATGAAAAAATGTCAAGAAGCTTTCCGTACAACGCAAACGACTCCTCCGGCGACATGGCATCATTCCCAAGCACTTCCAACATCTGCCCCGTTACAAGTTCAAGCTCATTCAAAAGCTCATGCTGATTCGACAGATATCCCTCGAACTGGGACGCCATCATCTCCGTCACCGGAAGCCCGAGCTTCGCCATCTGCACGATAGTCTGCACGTTCGCATTCGGATTGGCGTTCACAAGCTTTGCCATGTCGAGAATACTCTGCTTCCCGATAGAAAGCTGCTCCTGCATCATCGCATCGACCATACGAAGCATCCGGTCCGTCACCGGAATCTGCGCCGCCGAGAGCGCATTCATAAGAATCGGATTACTGACATTTCCAAGCTCTGTGTAGGGACGGATCGCTACCGTCTGACCGTCGTTTGTCTTCACTTGAAAGAACATGGACGAACCGGGCTTTAAATCTGCCGCGCCAATCGCCTTGCCGTCCAGACGCGCGGTAATTGTCTGACCGTTCGCCAGCGCCAATGTAACCTTGCCGCCCTTGACATGGTTGATCGTTCCCTCAAAAATACTTCCCGCGCCAAGCTCTCCCACCGAGGAGACGATCTTCTGCACGCTCTGTGTTCCATGCAGTTCCTCCGTACCGTTTGTCACATTCCTGCTGTACTGTCCAAGCATATCCGATATCTGCATATACCCTCTTTTCCGCGCCGCATCCTGCCGCGGCACACTTTCTCACACCACCTGCCGCGATGCACAGCCCCGCAGCTTACACAAAATTTCCGATAAAGCTTCTCCGGTGAATCGGAGACGGCCCATACTTTTTCAACGCAGCGATATGCTCCGCCGAGCCGTAACCCTTGTTCGATGCAAATCCGTACTCCGGCAGGATCCTGTCATACTCCGCCATCAGACGGTCCCTCGTCACTTTCGCCACAATACTCGCCGCGCCGATCGAAATGCTCTTCGCGTCCCCTTTGATAATGGGCACCTGTCTCATCGGCACTCCCGGAATTGTCACCGCATCATTTAATAATATATCGGGCGGAACACTCAATTTGCTTATAGCCTCGCGCATCGCCTCATAGTTCGCCTGCAGGATATTGATCTCGTCAATCCGCTGCGGACTTGCCATCCCGACGCCTACCGCGACCGCTTTCTCCATGATAACATCGTAAAGTTCCTCGCGCTTTGCGGCAGAAAGCTTCTTGGAATCATTAATGTAGAGGATATCGCAGTCCTTCGGCAAAATAACGGCGCCTGCAACGACAGGTCCGGCAAGCGGTCCCCTGCCCACTTCATCAATGCCGCAGATGTGCGCATACATACCGTATTCTCTCTCGTATTTCCAGAGCGCATCCGTGCGCGCCCGCTCTGCCTCAAGCTTTAAGAACCTTGCTCTCGCCTGCTCACAGAGTTTTTTGACCCCAGCGCGCCCGTCCGCCTCATATTTTTCGATAAAAAAAGGCAGCATCGCATCCTCCGCCGCCTTAAATTCTTCTTTGATTTCTCCGATTTTCCTTGCTTCCATCGCTACTCCTTTGGCCGCTCCAATGTGATTCTTCCCAGCCTGCCGCTGCGGAATTCATCGATCAGGAGCGCTGCCGCCTTGCTGTAATCAAGCTCGTCGCCGCGCGCCATACACTTACGGTTAGCTGCGATCTGTCCCAATATCTCCGCCGGCTTCGCCGCCTCGTCGATCGGCTGTCCGTCCGTGCCGTAACGAGCGTTCAGCACCCCCGGATAAAATTCCGTCAGCACTTTAATCAATTCCAGGGACAGTTCGTCGATATTTAATATCTCGTCTTTGATCGCGCCGATGAGCGCAAGCTTCAGCCCTACGCTCTGATCCTCGAACTTCGGCCAGAGGATTCCCGACGTATCCAAAAGCTCTACATTCTTATTCAGCCTGATCCACTGCTTGCCCTTCGTGACGCCTGGCTTATTTCCGGTCTTGGCACACGCCTTTCCCGCATAAGAATTGATAAAGGTCGATTTCCCGACATTCGGGATCCCAACCACCATCGCGCGCACCGGACGATTCACGATCCCGCGCTTCCTGTCGCGCTCGATTTTCTCTCTGCACGCCTCCATGACGACCGCCGTGACCTGCTTCATGCCCGTCTTACTGCGTGCGTCAAGCGCCACCACAAAACAGCCCTTCGCCTTAAAATATTCCGCCCATGCCCTGCCTGCCGCTTCGTCCGCCAGATCCGACTTATTTAAAAGGATCAGCCTCGCTTTATTTCTCCCAAGCTCGTCGATGTCCGGATTCCTGCTGCTGAGTGGAATTCTCGCGTCCACCAGTTCAATCACCAGATCGATCAGCTTCATATCCTCCTGCATCTGACGCTTTGCTTTCGTCATATGCCCGGGGTACCATTGAAATTGCATTCTTACCTCCCTTTACCAAACGTGTTCCTACTACAGAAAGCCGAAATCTCCCCACGGAGCCACAATGAACCAGGCTTTTCCGATAATATATTCCTTCCTTATATTACCGATATTCGCGTAACGACTGTCTTCACTATTGTTGCGGTTGTCTCCGAGCACAAAGAACTCGTCCTGCTCCAGCGTAATCTCTTCCGCCGCAAGCCCGGCCTCCTCGATCGACGTCACATCGACCTCCTCCTCAAACAATTCTCCGTTCACGTAGACCTCTCCGTTTTTGATCCAAACCGTATCGCCCGGAACACCGATCACACGTTTGACATAATAATGTGATTTCTCATTTCCGTTCGGCAGGAACACGATAATGTCATTCGCCTTGGGATTCGTCACTTTATAGATAAAGCGATTGACCAAAATCTCGCTTCCGCCTTCCAATGTCTCCGCCATAGACTGTCCGACCACGCTTGTACGCAGTCCGACAAAATAGACAAGTGTAAATGCCAAAAGAAGTGTAATCAATATCTCGACCGCCCATACGCACACCTCCCGCACGACTGCCACATTTACTTTTTTCTTCTGTCTCCCAAAATTCAGTCCGCCCCTACGTCTACGCATTTTATCTCTCCGCTCAAAAAACCACATGATTCCTGTTCTACTTTAACACAAACCATGTGGCTTCGCAATTCCATTTTCCGGTAACACATTATGTAGTTTTCCGGTAACACGTTATGTAGCTTCCCGACAGCTTTTAATTGGCTGCGTACGGCAGTTCGCTCACCAGCCGCCCCACGATCAGCCAGCGCTTTTCCCGCTCGCCGTTCACGCAGGTAGAAAGTGTGATTATCTTATCCTCCGGCTGAATTTCGATATCTTCTGCCATATGCGAGACATCGCTTTTTGCGCTCTCTTCTTTCACCGCTGCAAGGAACGCATCCCTGCCCAAAGAGGTCGTCCCATCATAGTAAGCCGGAATATAAACATCCGTAAACTTCACCGCAGCACAGATTTCATAGGTCAGACATCCCTCTTTCGTGTAGACAATGATCTTGCGGTTCTCATCAAAGAATTCCGCATCCTCGTAAGAATGCAGACAGCCGAACATACTGCCGTTTTTCATGTTATGTCCGTAAATGACCGTATTGTAATCGGAGAAATCCTTCTGATTGCACTTGTTCGTATACAGGCAGCCCGGATAGCCCGGGGAATCATCCAGATTGCGCTCCAGATAATAATTGTCCGTCTCGCTCTGGAGCACCGGATAATCGACCTGAGTTCCCGGCACTGTGATCCACGCATAGATATCCGCATTCTCTTCCTGCAATGCGTCAAAATCATAGACGGCTTCACAGGTCTGCGGCTCTGTTTCCCCCTGCTCCGACACTTCCGCTTCAATCATGACCGACTCCGGCATTTCCGTCACACGCAGTTCCTCATATAGCGCTTCCTGCCTGTCCAATGCACGATAATAATGCACCACATAGCCAATGCAGCAGGCGGCAAGCACGAGAAGCGCGGCAATTACAATCAACCAAAAACGCTTTCTGTATGCCGCATCCTCCTTTAACTTTTTTACAAAGGTTCTCCACATATTATTTAACTTCATATGTATCCTCTCATTTTCTCTTATTTCGTATAAAACAACCGGATTTTCAAATCATTCAGCGCATCCTGATTCAGATAAAACCATTCGTATCCGTTGTTATCTACAATATCGCCCTGCAGTATATACATGCCGTCGCCCGAAAAATCATAATTCACCACTTCGGTCACCAGATAAAGTATCTGTGACGCGCTCATATCCGTCACCATATAGTTCCTTACTTCTTCCAATATCTTTACAGGCAATCCGATATTCTCTTTCACCGCGCGCTTTGCCTGTTTTGCAAATGCTTCCAGATAAAGCCTTTGCCTGTCAAGTCTGGTGTACGCACTCGCCGGAATCTCCGTATCACGGTTCCGCACAAAATGCATCGTCTGTTCGCCCGTCAGATGCACCGTCTCTCCTTCTACAAATGCCTCATCCAGCATCGTGTAATCCTGATCCATCGTCACATCCACACCGCCGATCATATCGTTCAGAATCTGAATACACTCTAGGTCCAAAACAGCGTAGCCGCTGATCAGTATCGTTCCGAAAATCTCTGACACGCGCGCCGTTACCAATTCTCCGCTCTGCTGCATACCGTCTCCGTACGCATACTGAAGCGCAATCTGTCCTTCGGCCCTTCCCATATAATTTCCCAGGACATCATACATTTCCAGATTCACGACCGTATCTCTGGGTACCGTAATCACCCGGATGTCCTTCTTTTTTAAATCGAGCGACACGAGAAAAATCGCATCGGACTGTCCTCTGCTGTTCCCGCTGTAATCAACCCCTGTCAGTTCCCCTTCCTTGTCGATTCCGACACAGAGGATATTCAGGATATCAGGCTGATAATAATATGTCACACCGTCAATTTCCTCTGCCACAATCTCATCCGCATCCGAATTGATGCTTCCGGACCACGGATTGTTGCTGTCTTTGAGCAGACTGCTCCTGCCCGACCACCAAATACTATATACCGCTCCCGTCAAAATTGCAACCAGAAGCAATATGACAGCTATCATTTTAAGAACTGTACGCCTGCCCTTTCCGTCCTTTAACCCGTACGCGCATACTCTTTTTCTCACGTTTGTCTCTCCCGAACACACAGGCACCCTGCTTTCCCAGTGTATTGCCTGTGCTTATTCAAAAAGGAATCGCCGGGCTATAAAAGTCCGGCGATCCATATTCTGTCTTAAAATACTCTCTTACGCATTTACTTTGCGTCTTACACATGTCGCCGCACCGACTGCTGCCGCTGCCGCGAAAAGAGCTACGATTGGCATATTGTTCTCTGCAGTCTTCGGAGAAGTAACTGCCGCTGCGCTCTGGCTTGTCGGAGCAACATAGTTGTCATAATAGGTGTCACCACACTCGCAATAATAGGTGGTGTAACCCCATGTTGTAGCCGTAGGCGCTGTCGTGAACTGACTATACTGATGATAATGTTCGGAAGCAATTGTTCCTACTTCCGCATAAAATACAAGTGAGAAGGATGTAAATGTAGCTGTAATCTTTCCGTCACCTGCTGCAGATGCCAAAAGCTGCTCCCATGTTCCGTCATTCTTTAAGTGAAGTACGATAACCTGGCTGTTTCCATGAATCCCCGGTGCATCAAATGTAACAAGAACTCCATTTGCAAGTGCCGCATCGGTGAGGTTCGCCGGTCTTACAACATCAATAACGTTAGAAGCTGATGCCTGCGCTACATCCACACCGGTCTGTGCTTTTATAAATGACTTATAAGCCTGCTCATCGCCGGATGCTACAGCAGCTTTGTAGCTGTCATATGCTGCTTTCACTTCGCTGGATGCCGTCGCAACGTAATCCTCCACAGAACCGGTCGTCGCCTGGTAGGTGTTCTGATATGTCGGGCTTGGTGCTGCCATAACAGTCATTGCAGACCCAAGACACAGTACCATACTCAATACGGCTGTTAATAGTTTCTTCTTCATAAACTTTTGTACCTCCATTTCACGGATATAAATTTTCTGTATTTTCAAACATTTCCTTGAAAATCTATATCCTATTTTACCCCCCCCCCCTAAAAATTTTGTCAATACCATATATTGTATATATTTATAGTTATTTTGGCAAAATTTTTGTGTATTTTTACAATATTTTACAATTTTATATTTTTACATATCATACAAGCAACAACACTCTTCTGCTCCATAGGAATCACCACTTTTGCATTTTACGGCGACTCGGTATTTCCTATTGCATAAAAAAGAACCCGGCAGCATCCCTATGAAATGCTGTCAGGCTCTTCCTACGCCGCAATTATTTTACAAGCTCTTTTACCTTTGCCTTCTTGCCGACACGGTTTCTTAAGTAGAATAACTTTGCACGTCTTACCTTACCCTGACGAACAACCTCTACCTTCTCTACGTTCGGAGAATGCAATGGCCAGGTCTTCTCTACGCCGACACCGTTGGAAATCTTTCTTACGGTGAACGTCTCGCGGTTGCTTCCGCCCTGTCTCTTGATGACAGTTCCCTCGAATACCTGAATTCTCTCACGGTTACCCTCTTTGATCTTACCGTAGACCTTCACGGTATCGCCAACGCGGAACTCCGGAACCTCAGCCTTTAACTGCTCTACTTCAATGCTCTTAATAATTTCACTTGCGTTCATTTTGTGACCTCCTGATATTTGGATGTTCTTAATACGCTTCCCGTAACAGAGGACCATCTATTTACTCACAACTTTTGTATAATACCACAACTTGTTTTAAATGTAAAGCGATTTCTACAACTTTTCCGGGTGTATCACACCGCTTCACCCGATGGTTACGCCTCAAGCCTGCGCATGATTTTCTTCATTTCCTTATAATAATATTGGTTCACCTTGACCTCATAGAAATGCAGCCGCGACAGCATGGAGAAAACGCGCTTTGCATCAAGCTTTGTGGTGAAGAACGGCTTCATCTTCCAGATAAAATGAACGACCCGGATATCCTTGTATCGGAAATCAAAATATTTCTCGCGGTAGCACGCCTTATCGATCATGTTGGGCGTCATGTTATAGTACGCGGGAAGCCATGTATTTCCATCCAAAAAGAGATTAAGCACCTCCTGATCCCCGGAAAGTCCGCGCTCCATAGCCGCCGGAAGCTCCGCAACAAGCTTGTGAAATAATTCCGCATCCGGTTCTATCACCATCAGTCCCGAATTACATCCGCAGTTTTCTTTTCCTTTGATTCCGGTAAACTGATAGCCGTCCTGACAGATTGCGATCGCCTTCTCGTCAAACAGTGCGTCGATATTCCGCATCACGATCATATCCGCATCGAGATACACCAGCTTCTCAAACTCGGTCAGTTCGAACAGACGGAACTTGAAATATGTATAATCCCATCCTTCCATCGGTCGGTTCGTAATCTCAGACACGGACACTGCCTCGCGCACAATGACATGGACTCCCACTTTCTCCAGACTGTTCCTCGTCTCCTCACTGACCTGATCGGACACCAGACAATAAAACGGATATTTCGTATTCGTGTCCATAAGGCTCTGATATAACACCAGAATCCCGTTCAAATAATTATCCGTGCTAAGGCACGATACAAATGCTTTCATCTTCTCTACCTCCCCGCATTTTCCTACGGCTCTCTCTCCAACCAGTACACCTGCGACTTCGAGCAGCACAATCCGAGAGATTCCTGCAGCTTCTTTGACGTCCCGTTCTCGGCTGTCACCTGTCCATACGGCGTGTACCCGCGTTCCAGACACCGGTTGATCATATAAGTCTCAAGCGCTTTGCCAAGCTTTCTGCCCCGATACTCCGGCAGGATGTGAAGCATCCCGATGCTTCCCTCCGTGTGCATTCCCACGAAGCCCGCCAGTTCTTCTCCCAGAAACGCGCCGTACATCGCCCGCTTTGCAATGCGCCCGGCAACATATGTGCGGTCTGCGATCTCATGGTAATGCAGGGCGACCGTATCTAAGTGCTCCATCCCGAGCGGCCGGATGACAGGTAATTCGCCATCGGACCTTCCGTCCGCACGGTACAGCCCGGTAATCGGAAGCTTCTCCCGCTTCGTATACACGACCTGGCTGCAGGGCATCGTGTTCGTAAGACCGAACTGCTCCCTCACCGGTTCTATCATAAACTCCTGATGCAGCACAATCGCACCTATATTTGCCTGAGCCGCGTCATCTGCCACGCCGCCCTCCGGCATTTCCGCCGTCTGCACATAGCTTCTGCCCTCCGCCGCTGCATCCTCTCCCAGCACCTTTAGCATCTGATGTCCCGTCTGTTCATCCTCCGCCGTATGAAAATAGATACCGCTCTCCTTATCCTGCAGACAGATATTTGCGCCCTCCGCGAACAGAATGCGCGCCTGCCCTCTTTTCAGCAGTTCTATCATATCCATATGCAGAAGCTTCTGTTTTTCTAACGCCGCGATACATGCCTGCCCGCGCGCATATTTCTGGTAAAGATCCGGTCTGCGCTCCTTCGTGCGCTCTTCTGCCGCTTTCCTTCTCCACGCGTCGATCATCCGCCGGTTTCCGGACAAAAGAACCTCTGGCACACTTTTTCCATGCCATTCCTCGGGGCGGCTGTACTGCGGATATTCCAGCAGATCGCCTTCGAAGGATTCTGTCTCGCCGGACTCTCCGTTGTTAAGCACCCCCGGCACCATCCTCGAAATGGCATCGATCATGACCATCGCCGGAAGTTCCCCTCCCGTCAGCACATAGTCGCCGATCGAAATATAATCCGTGACAATCTCCTCCAACACGCGCTCGTCGATTCCCTCGTAATGCCCGCAGAGGAAGATCACGTCCTCCTCCCTCGCGAGCTCCTTTGCCTTCTGCTGAGAAAACGTCTCGCCCTGCGGCGTTACATACACGGTGCGGATGCGCCCTAATGCTGCCTGGTCTGTCTGCTTCCTCGCATCCTGCGCCTGCCCGCCCTGCGGCGTCACACACACGTTCGGGGCATACTGCGGCGATATCGCCTGCGCCCTGTCTGCAATGCGGTCCCCCACCGCTTTCCACGCGTCGTAGACGGGCTGTGCCTGCATCAGCATCCCCGCGCCGCCGCCATAAGGATAATCGTCCACTTTCTTGTGCTTATCCTTCGTATAGTCACGGATGTTGACCGCCTCTATGGAGAGCAGCCCCCGCTCTGCGGCACGTCCGATAATGCTCTGGGAAAGCCCCTGCATGACCATATCCGGGAAAAGCGTCAGTATATGAAAATTCACCTTCTGCCCTCCTGCTTCCACTATTTTATCGTCATTTGACGTTTCTCTACTTCTTATTCATATCCCGAAGTCCCGGCAGCAGATGTATGCACATCTGTCCTTTCTCCACATCGACCGACCGGATGCAGTCGCGGATCGCCGGAATCAGTATTTCCTCGCCGTTCTCCGTCTTCACGACATAGACGTCATTTGCGCCCGTCTGCATGACATCTACCAGCGTTCCAAGGTTCTCCTCCTCGTCCGTCACAACTTCCATATCAATCAGATCCGCAATAAAATACTCGTTCTCCTCCAATGCCACAGCGTTCTCCCGTGTGACATAGAGCGCGCATTTGCGGTATTTCTCCACATCATTGATGTTGTCGATTCCCTTGAACTTTAAGATGACCATATCCTTGAAGAACTTAACGCCTGCGATCTCAAGTGAAAGTTTCTCTTTTCCCGTATCCAGCAGCACATTTTTCAGCTTTTTAAAACGTGCCGGATCATCCGTCGTCGGAAATACCTTGACTTCTCCCCGCACTCCGTGCGTCGTCGTGATAATTCCCACCTGAAGTAAATCTTCCATGCAGTCCTCCCATATTTATATTTAAGAATAGAATCCGGCTCTGCCGGATTCCCCGCGCCCGAGCGGTGCTGTTTACAGCTAACTTCTTCTCCGCGAGGTGCGCATCTGTGCACGCAGTGCTTTTCTGCAATAGGGCGCAATTTCCTATTGCAGAAGAAAAGGCTATCCCGAACCGGGGTAGCCTTCTGCATTACTGTGCGATCTCCACAATAACTTTCTTTTCTTCCTTTGAGGCAGCAGCCTTCACAACGGAACGAATCGCCTTGGCAATGCGTCCCTGCTTGCCGATTACCTTGCCCATATCGGACTGCGCAACACGCAGTTCGATTACGATGGCTTTCTCATTTTCAGTCTGGGTCACTACGACCTCATCCGGGGAATCGACGAGTGATTTAGCAATTACTTCAACTAATTCTTTCATTAGATCCACCTCACGAATCCTATTTCTCGATGCCTGCGCTCTTGAAAATACGTGCAACAGTATCGGTTGGCTGAGCTCCGTTTGCTAACCACTTCTTAGCTAACTCCTCATTTACATGATACTCGCTTGGATTTCTCGTCGGATCGTAAGTTCCAATCTCCTCGATGCACTTTCCATCTCTCGGGGATCTGGAATCTGCAACTACGATTCTATAGAAAGGAGCTTTCTTCTGTCCCATTCTTCTTAATCTGATCTTTACTGCCATTACTTTCACCTCCTTAAATTTGCTGACTAATCTATTCCTTTAGAATGCGTAATACGCAATTTCTAACAATTAAAACGGAAGCTTCCCGAACATACCGCCGCGTCTGCCCTTCTTCATCATACCGGGCATCTGTTTCATCATCTTCTTCATCTGCTCGAACTGCTTTACTAAGCGGTTGACCTCCGCGATATCCACACCCGCGCCCTGCGCAATCCTGCGCTTTCTGCTTGGATTTAGGAGCGCCGGATTCTGCCGCTCCTGGGGCGTCATCGAGTAGATAATCGCCTCTGTGCGGGAAAGACTCTTCTCCGCTGCCGCCTCGTCAATGTCCGGCATCTTGCCGCCGCCCATCCCGAGTCCCGGCATCATGCCAAGGATGCTGGAAAGACCGCCCATCTTCTTCATCTGGCTCATCGACTCCAAATACATCTCAAAGTCAAATTCATTCTTGCGCATCTTCTGCTCAAGTTTCTTCGCCTTTTCCTCGTCAAAGTCTTCCTGCGCCTTCTCGATCAGAGTCAGCACATCGCCCATACCGAGGATTCTCGACGCCATACGGTCGGGATAGAACTGCTCTAAATCCGAGAGCTTCTCACCCATGCCCGCGTAAAAAATCGGTTTTCCGGTCACGGCACGAATCGAAAGCGCCGCACCGCCTCTCGTATCACCGTCTAACTTTGTTAAGATGACTCCGTCGATACCGATATTCTCGTTAAAGGTCTTTGCCACATTTACCGCATCCTGTCCGGTCATGGAATCCACAACCAGAACCGTCTGATGCACCGTGACGTTCTCTTTTATCTGAATCAGCTCCGCCATCATGTCCTCGTCAATATGAAGACGTCCGGCGGTATCGATAATTGCAATATTAAATTCGTTCTTTTTCGCATGCTCGATCGCTGCTTTTGCGATGTTGACCGGACTGTTCTTATCTCCCATGGAGAATACTTCCACGCCCTGCCTCTCACCGTTGATCTGCAGCTGTTCAATCGCTGCCGGACGGTAAACGTCACCTGCGACCAACAGTACCTTCTTGCCCTTCTGCTTGAACTTTCCGGCAAGCTTTGCCGCAGTCGTCGTCTTACCGGCTCCCTGCAGACCTGTCATCATAATGACCGTCAGCGCCTTACCGGGCTGCAACTCAATCTCCGCCGTCTCGGAACCCATGAGCCTGACCATCTCTTCATTTACGATCTTGATGACCATCTGTCCCGGATTCAGTCCGTTCATCACGTCCTGCCCGACTGCCCGCTCCTCAACGTCCTTTACGAACTGCTTGACGACCTTGAAGTTGACATCCGCCTCGAGCAGCGCAAGCTTTACTTCCTTAAGCGCCGTCTTAACGTCCGCCTCGGTCAGCTTTCCTTTGCTCCGCAGATTCTTGAATACGTTTTGAAGTTTTTCAGATAAGCTGTCAAATGCCATCTATAACTCCTCTAATAACTGATTGGAAATCCGTTCGATCTCCCGTATCATCGTCTCGTCATGGCTTTCATGGAAGCGCTCTGTAAGCCGGTGAATCTCCTCCACCCGTCTCTTGGCAGATAAGAACTTCTCCACCAGATGAAGCTTCTCCTCATAGCCTTCGAGCATTCGCGTGCACCGCTTCACCATATCGTGAACGCCCTGTCTGCTAATTCCCTCTTCATCCGCAATCTCTCCGAGTGAGAGGTCATTGAAAACGAAATCCTCATATATTCTTCTCTGATGCTCGTTAAGGAGCTCTCCGTAGAAATCATAGAGATACGCCTGTTCTATCTTCTCTTCCATTCATGCTCACCTTGGGTAGATTATCATAAAAAAGAACGGGTGTCAAGTATTTTTTCTTGACACTCGTTCCTTTTGTACCTTATCGTACCCCTTCATAATGCGTCCACATACGAATGATCTTAATTGTTCCGTCATACTTAACACTGTCAATTTCTATCGGCTCCTCGTACACCTGATATATAAGCCTGTGCTGTATGTTTATTCTCCTGGAAAAGAAGCCTTTTAGATTTCCAACCAGCCCTTCGTATGGTGGTAGATTTTTAAAGGGATCTTCTTTCATAGCTTCGATCAGTTCTTTTGCCTTTTTGTCCAATCCGGCTGACTTAAGATTCTTAATATCTTTTACAGCCTGCTTCTCGTAAACGATTCGATACATTTACCACTCCACCTCATCTTCCGGCACACAGTCCCTAAGAGGTGTATTCCCTCCCGCTATAATGGATTCTGCCACTCCCGGAATAGAATTAAGATACAATGTTTCCTGAATCGCATTCCAATCATCCTCTGATATGAGAACGCCGTTTTTTCCTCTGTTATTTGTAATAGTGATTGGCTGACTATTCGTATTAACATCTGTAAGTAGCTGATAAATATTCTCTCTCGCCTTTGTTACGCTAATCGCTGTCATAGGATCCTCTCCCTTCACTTTTATTATAGCGTACGCAAATACGTACGTCAAATATTTTTAATCATTTACAGACTTTTCCCTCAAAGCACCATCGCCGCCTGCACGATCGCGCAGAACAGGCATAACGCCGTGCAGACGCCGTAGAGCGCCCCGCTTTTCCCTTCTGTCTGGAAAAACCCGACTGCGGCAAACACAAATCCATCCACACAGACTGCAAACGGCAGCATCCGCCTCCCGAATGACCTGCCGCTTACGGCGCAAAGCACAAGCGCCGCCGCAAGACCGCTGCATAGAACCGCTCCAAAGAACAGACTTTTTTTCATTCTTTCTGCCATAGTTCCTCATTTCTGCCGCCGTCCGGGCGGTCACGCCATATCCGCTTTATAAGAAAATGTACTTGCAGACAAAGAGAACTGCCAGCACATACATAAGCGGCGTGATCTTCTTTGCTTTTCCACAAACCACATTAATAATGACATAGGAAATAACACCGATTGCGATACCCTCGGAAATACTGTACATAAGCGGCATTGCAAGCAGGCACAAGTATGCCGGAACCGCCTCCGTCATATCCGTGAACTCTATGCTCGTCACCGTAGACACCATCAAAAATCCCACGAAAATCAATGCCGGAGCCGTCGCAAAGCTCGGAATCGAGCAGAAAATCGGAGACAATACAACGGAAATCAAAAACAGAAATCCGGTAACGACCGACGCCAGTCCGGTTCTTGCTCCCTCCGCAACGCCGGAAGAACTCTCAACAAAGGTCGTCGTTGTGGAAGTACCGAGCACCGCGCCCGCTGAGGTCGCGATCGCATCCGCAAGCAGCGCCTGCTTGATGCGCGGCAGTCTGCCGTTTTTATCGAGCATATCCGCCTTATTTGCAACACCGATAAGCGTACCGAGCGTATCGAACATATCGACAAACAGGAACGATAACAAAATTACAATGAAATCAAATACACGCACATTACCAAAATCTGCTCTAAAGCACTGACCGAACGTCTTTCCAATCGCAGACAGATCCGTAAATCCCCATGCCGGATACAACGAATAGAATCCCGCTTCCGCATCCGGCACATAAATTCCCACTGCCTGACACAGCATGCCGAGAATCCATGTCAGCACGATACCGAAAAGGATGGCTCCTCTCACATGTTTGATATAAAGAATAATCGTAATGAACAGACCGAGCAGTGCGAGCAGCGCACAGATTCCTTCTGTCTTAAAATTTCCCGTAAAGTCCACATAAGAGACAAGTGTCGAGCTGTTTGCCACTACGATTCCGCCGTTCTGCAGTCCGATAAACGCGATGAACAGACCGATACCGACGCTCACGCCCTTTTTCAGATTAGTCGGAATCGCATTAAAGATCGCCTCACGCACGTTCGTCAGGGAAAGTACGATAAAAATCAATCCTTCCGCGAACACTGCCATCAACGCGACCTGCCACGAATACCCCATCGCGCCGCATACGGTGTAGGTAAAATATGCATTTAAGCCCATGCCTGACGCTAACGCGAACGGGTAATTTGCAAGAAACGCCATCGCCATTGTTCCTACAAACGCCGCGAGCGCTGTTGCGATCAGCACCGCCGTCTTATCCATACCCGCGTCCGCAAGCATTGCCGGATTGACCGCCAGAATGTACGCCATCGTCATAAATGTCGTAATTCCCGCCATGACCTCGGTTTTCGCAGTTGTGTTGTTCTCTTTCAGTTTAAAAAGTTTTTCTAACATTTTCTCTCCTCTTTCATTTACATTTTACAGGCTTGCGCGCACAAGCTTCGGCTTATAGCCGTTCTTCTCGAGCGCTTTCATAATCTGCTTCTTGTGGTCCGTTCCAAAACACTCGAGCGTAATACGAAGTTCCACCGCCGCGCTCCGGTTCGTCGACACGAACTGGTTGTGCTCCAGCTTGATGACGTTGCCCTGCTCTTCTGCAATCGTCGCCGACACCTTCGTAAGCTCGCCCGGCTTATCCGGCAGAAGCACCGACACGGTAAATATTCTGTCGCGGAAAATAAGTCCCTGCTGCACCACGGAAGACATCGTGATGACGTCCATATTTCCGCCGCTTAAGATAGAGACAACGCGCTTGTCGGTAACATCCAGATGCTTTAAAGCCGCCACGGTAAGCAGCCCCGAATTCTCCACGATCATCTTGTGGTTCTCCACCATGTCCAGGAAAGCAACCACAAGCTCGTCGTCCTCGACCGTGATGATGTCGTCAAGGTTTTTCTGGATGTACGGGAAAATATTGCTTCCCGGCGTCTTTACGGCAGTTCCGTCCGCAATCGTGTTCACATTCGGAAGCGTCGTCACTTTGCCCGCCGCAAACGAAGCCTGCATACAGTTCGCGCCCGCAGGCTCCACGCCGATGACCTTGATCTTCGGGTTCAGCAGCTTCGCCAGCGTAGAGACGCCTGTCGCCAGTCCGCCGCCGCCGATCGGCACCAATATGTATTCCACAAGCGGAAGCTCCTTAAAGATTTCCATGGCGATCGTTCCCTGCCCGGTCGCAACCGCAAGATCATCGAACGGGTGAATAAACGTGTAGCCTTCCTTCTCGGCAAGCTCATATGCCTTCTGGCACGCCTCATCATAAACGTCTCCGTAGAGCACGACCTGTGCGCCGTAGCTCTTCGTGCGGTTCACTTTGATAAGAGGCGTCGTCGTCGGCATCACGATGACCGCTTTGCAGCCGTAACACTTCGCCGCATAAGCAACGCCCTGCGCATGATTGCCCGCCGACGCGGTAATCAATCCCTTCTCGCGCTCCTCGTCGGAAAGCGTGCTGATCTTATAGTACGCTCCCCTGACCTTGTATGCCCCGGTAAACTGCATGTTCTCCGGCTTTAAAAAGACCTTGTTGCCCGTCTGCTCGCTTAAGAAATCACTGTAGATCAGCTTCGTCTCAAGCGTTACCTCTTTGACCTTCTCGCTCGCCTCTTCAAATTTGTCCAATGTCAACATTTCTTTTCTCCTTCTATCAATTTTGCTCACACTTCG
Source organism: Roseburia hominis (assembly GCA_021771815.1). Taxonomy (GTDB): domain Bacteria; phylum Bacillota; class Clostridia; order Lachnospirales; family Lachnospiraceae; genus Roseburia; species Roseburia hominis_A. The sequence goes on along the minus strand of JAETOE010000016.1, from coordinate 50,396 downwards.
AAGAGTGCGTCCACGAACTGGTTGGGATCGAATTTCTGCAGATCCTCGATCGTCTCTCCGACACCGATATATTTCACCGGAATGCCAAGCTCCGAATGAATCGCTACCGCAATTCCTCCCTTCGCCGTGCCGTCCATCTTCGTTAAAATAATGCCTGTGATATCTGCGACCTCGGAGAACTCTCTCGCCTGACTCAAGGCATTCTGTCCGGTCGTGGCGTCAAGTACTACAAGTGTCTCCCTGTATGCATCGGGGTATTCCTTCTCTAAGATACGGTTAATCTTCTTTAATTCCTCCATCAGGTTCTTCTTATTGTGGAGGCGCCCCGCCGTATCGCAGAGAAGTACATCCGCGTTTCTCGCTTTCGCAGCCGCTACCGCATCGTAAACGACCGCTGCCGGATCTGCGCCCTCCTGTCCGCCGATCATATCGACGCCCGCGCGGTTCGCCCACTCAAAAAGCTGATTGCCCGCCGCGGCGCGGAAGGTATCTGCCGCCGCAAGAACTACCTTTTTATTCTGATCTTTAAGCTTGCCTGCCAGCTTACCAACAGAGGTCGTCTTGCCGACGCCGTTAACGCCGATCACAAGCACGACGGATTTCTCATTCTCAAAACGGTACGCCGTCTCGCCGACATCCATCTGCTCCTTGATACTGTGAATCAGCAGTTCCTTGCACTCCGCCGGATCCTTGATATGATTCTCCTTCACCTTTTCCTTGAGGCTCTCAATGATCGCCTCAGTCGCATTCACGCCGATATCCCCCATGATGAGAATCTCCTCGATCTCCTCATAAAACTCGTCGTCAATACTGGAAAATCCGCTGAAAATGGAATCAATACCTGCGACAATATTGTCTCTGGTCTTGCCTAATCCCGCGACTAAACGTCCCCAGAAGCCTTTCTTTTCCTCACTCATTTTATGTCCTCACATTCCGGGTTACTGCTCACACCCTATGGCTGTTCCAGCAACCGCATCCTTCCGTTTTATTTGCTGCCGCTTACATCCTGCTGCTATTTTCGCAGCCGCATCTTCCTGTTTCGTCACATGCACTACTTGTCAAGATCATCCTCGATCAGATTCACAGAGACAAGCGTAGATATTCCCTTCTCCTGCATCGTGATACCGTACAGTCGGTCTGCCGCCGCCATCGTACCGCGCCTGTGCGTGATAACGATGAACTGCGTGCTCTTCGTCAGCTTATGTAAATACTTTGCAAAACGTCCGACATTCGAATCGTCAAGCGCCGCCTCAATCTCATCGAGCAGACAGAACGGGGACGGCTTTAGGTTCTGGATCGCAAAGAGCAGTGAAATCGCCGTCAAAGATTTCTCACCGCCGGACATCTGCATCATATTCTGCAGCTTCTTTCCCGGCGGCTGTGCGATAATGCGGATGCCGCACTCTAAGATATCCTCATCCTCCACCAATTCGAGCGTTCCCTTTCCACCGCCGAACAGTTCCTTAAACACCTTATCGAACTCGCGCTGTATCTCGGCGAACTTCTCCAGAAACTGCTTGCGCATTCCGGTGTCGAGTTCTTCGATAATGCCGATCAGCGTCTGTTCCGCCTCGACGAGATCGTCATGCTGCGTCTTTAAGAACTCGTAGCGCTCCGAAATCTCCTTATAATCCTCGATCGCGTTGACATTGACATCGCCGAGTTTTCGGATATCATCCTTGATCACGGCAATTAGCTTCTTCATCGCGGAAAGATCTGTGTATTCTTCGTTGCGCAGCTCCATTGCCGCGTGCAGCGTCAGTTCATACTCTTCCCACATGTAATTATTCTGGTATTCATGTGCCTCTTCTAGCTTCTCTCTCTGGCTGTTCAGACGGAAGATTTCCTTATCAAGATCGGTGATCTTATTCGAGATATCCTCACGCTTCTGGAAAAATCCCTTGTACTCTGCGGACATCTCTTCTCTTCTGGCTGTCGTTTCCTTAAGTTCCGCCTCGAGCTTTGCATAACTGTCGTCGGATGCCAGGATCGTCTTCCTGATCTCCTCGATGTCATGACGCTTCCTCTCGGCGTCCGCCTTCGCATCCTTCGCATCTCTCACGAAGCCCTCACGCTCATCCTCGTATCGTTTGATTTCTCCGTTGATACGGTCCAGGTTCACCAACACGAACTCCACCTTCTGGCGAACCGCCGCTTCCTTAAGCTGTACCTCGGACGCCGCCTTCTGCGCTTCTTCCTCCTTCGCGGCATTCTCATCCAGGCTCTTCTGGAACTGTGCGTTCTCTTCCTCGATCTGCTTCTCGCGTTCCTTTGCCGCCTCAATTTCCTCTGTAATCCGCGTTTTATTGTCCGAAATCTCACGGAGCTGGTTCTCAAGCTCCTGACTCTCGGTCTTAAGACCCGCGAAGACGCTTTCGCTCTCATTCTTCTGCTCGGTCGCGCGCTCTACGTTGAGCTTCGCCGTATTCTGCAGAATATACTGTTCCTGCAGTGTGGTCTTCGTCTTCTCAATATCCTCAGCAAGAAGGCTCTGCGCCGTCTTAATATCCTCGAGACGGTTTCTGTGTTCTGCAATCTCTTTTTCCAGATTCGCTACTGTCTTTTCCAGTTCTTCAATCTCACGGTTTCTCGCAAGCAGATTGCTGCTGTTCTTAAAGGCACCGCCCGTCATCGAACCGCCCGGGCTTAAATACTCGCCCTCCAGCGTTACGATGTGCAGGGAATAACGGTTCTTCTTTGCAAGCGCGATCGCGTAATCGATGTTCTCGGTCACGATCACCCTGCCGAGCAGATATGCCGTCACGCCTTCATATTTCTTCTCGGTCGCGACAAGGGTGTTGGCAAGCCCGATGACGCCCGGCTCCTTTAAGGCGTCCATATTCTTGAAATTGCCCTTGCCGTCTACGCTTGTAAGAGGCAGAAACGTCGCCCTTCCGTAACGGTTCTGCTTCAAATAAGAAATCATCTTCTTCGCAGTCTCTTCATCCTCGGTGACGATATTCTGGATATTGCCTCCGAGCGCCGTCTCGATCGCGACCTCATACTTCTTCTCGACCTGGATCAGATCGGACACAACGCCGAGAATGCCCTTATGCTGTGCTTTCTGCTCCATGACGCGGCGGATGCTGTTGCCGTAACCGTCGTAACGCTCCGCGATATTCTTAAGGGATTCCAGTCTGGACTGTTCCTTGTGGTATTTCGCAATCGCCTGCTCTAGCTTCTGGTTCGTCTCGGCAGACTTGCGCTTCCACTCCCTGCTCTTCTCCTCCATCCCGGCGGCTTCCTTCTTATTCGCCTGAATGGACGCGTTCACTTCATCCAGTTCCTTCTGGTATTCCTCCAGAACAGATGCGAGATCCGCCTCCTCCGTCTTTCTGGCAAGAAGTCTCTGCGTAAGCTGCGCCTTTCTGATGTTCACCTGCTCCGCCATCGTGTCAAAGCGCTGCTGGCGCGCTTTGACGGACGCCTTCTTATTCAGAAGCTCGATGATTTCATTCTTGCCCTTCTCGATGCCCTCCGTGCAGCGTGCGATTTCTTCCTGCAGCGTGCGAAGCCGCTCTGCCGACACTTCCTTTTCCTGCCCGGCTGCCGCAAGCTCATTCTCCAGCTCCGCCCTTTCCTTCTCGTAAGTCTCACGGGACTTTATGCGCTCTTCCTTCTCCCGGTCAATGGAATCCAGACGGCTCTTAAGATGTTCGTCCGTCATCTGGGCCGTGTGGATCTGCTCGTTTAAGACATTGATCTGCCCTTCCAGCTTTCCCTTCGTCACAGTGGAGTGATTCAGCTCTTCACGGATAGAGTTCAGTTTTTCATCCATCGCAGCCATGTCCTGCTCCATGCGCTCATACTCGGACTTCACGCTCTCATAGGACTCCCTGGCGCCCTGCATTTCCTGGTCTGCGATGTTATACTTCTCCTGTACTTCCTTTAGTGCTCCCTCGATGCGCTCCACTTCCAGAAGGAACATATTCACATCGTAGGTCTTTAATTCTTCCTTTTTCTTAAGGTAAATACGCGCTTTCTCCGCCTGACGCTCCAGCGGTCCCACCTGACGCTCCAGTTCTGTGAGAATGTCATTGACGCGGACGAGGTTCTCCCTCTCGTTCTCAAGCTTCTTCTGTGCTGTCGCCTTGCGTTTTTTGTATTTCACAATACCGGCAGCCTCGTCGAAAAGCTCTCTGCGCTCCTCGGGCTTTCCGCTTAAGATACGCTCGATCTGCCCCTGCCCGATGATGGAATAGCCCTCTTTCCCGATACCCGTATCATAGAACAGTTCCGTGACATCCTTAAGACGGCACGGATTGCCGTTGATCAAATACTCGCTCTCACCCGAACGGTACACACGCCTCGCGACCGTGACCTCCTCGAAGTCAATCGCAAGCTGGTGATCTGCATTATCCATGGTAATCGCCACATAAGCATAACTGAGCGGCTTGCGGTTCTCCGTTCCCGCGAAAATGACGTCCTGCATGCTCGCGCCGCGGAGCTGCTTCGCGCTCTGTTCTCCAAGCACCCAGCGCACCGCATCCGCAACGTTGCTCTTACCGCTGCCGTTCGGTCCTACAATTCCCGTGATTCCGTTGTGAAAATCAAATACGATCTTGTTCGCAAATGACTTAAATCCCTGCACTTCGATGCTCTTAAGATACATATAAACCTCTCTCTTTCAGCAAAAGCAACGCCTGATATGCCGCCTCCTGCTCCGCTGCCTTCTTAGTGTGTCCGCTCCCCCTGCCGATTGTCTGATCCCCGATCACCGCCTCCACAAGAAAATGCTTATCGTGATCCGGACCTTCCTCGCCGATCAGCTCGTAATGCAGGCTCTCTTCCATATTTCCCTGCACGACCTCCTGTAAGATCGTCTTGCTGTCATAGAAAAGCTTCTTATGCTCAATATCGGTCAGAATAAAACGGTGGATAAAATCGCTTGCAGGCACAAAACCGCCGTCCAGATAAATGGCCCCGATTACCGCCTCAAGCGCATCCGAGAGAACCGATTTACGCCCTCTTCCTCCCGTCTGGTCCTCGCCTTTGCCGAGATAGAGATACTTTCCCAGTTCAATTTCCCTCGTGCAGAGCGCTAATGTCGGTTCACAGACAATACTCGCACGAAGCTTCGTCAGATCCCCCTCCGGCAGATCGCGGTACTTCTTGTACAGAAATTCACTTGAGACGACCTCTAACACCGCGTCTCCCAGAAACTCAAGACGCTCGTTGTCCGAGAGCTTTTTCATATGCTTCTCATTTGCAAAAGAACTGTGCGTCAGCGCCTGACGGAGCAGTCCCTGTTCCCTGAACCTATAACCGATTTTTTCTTCCAGTTCTGTCAATTTAGACATATCATTCCCTATACCTTCCTGCAAGACAGCGTTTCTGCGCCGCAGCTTACAGATTTTTCCGAGATCTTTTCTTGCCCTACATCCGCTGTATAGGATAAGAAAAAGCCTCGCTAAAGAAAAGCCCTTGTCGCAGAAACAAGGGCTTCACGTCACATCATCAAATTGTCTATTATGCGTTTAAAGCATTCTTGATCTCTTCTACTGCATCTGACACGGTCACGATATGTTCTGCATCTTCATTTGCAATCTCAATGTCAAATTCCTCTTCAATCCCCATAATAATCTGAAATATATCAAGGGAATCCGCTCCGAGATCATCTACGAATGTACTCTCCATCGTAATTTCCTCTTCATCCACATTCAAAACCTCTGCAATGATTTTTTTCAGCTTCTCAAATTCCATACCCTACATCCCTTCCTGTTCCGTTGAACTTATAATATTTTTCTTGATCTTTCCATTGATGTCCTGTTCTTTGAAAGTCACACACTGAAAAATGGAATTCGTGATTTCTTTGGCTTTCGCACTGCCATGCGTCTTTACGACAAGACCATTCAGTCCTAAAAGCGGCGCGCCCCCATATTGTGTGGCGTCAAACGCCTTAAGCGTGCTCTTTAGCGCCGGCAATGCAAGCGCCGCGCCGATCTTGCTCTTTAGCGTGCTCATCATGCCCTTCTTGATCGCTCCGATCAATGTGCCGCTGAGACCCTCGTACAGCTTCAGAATCACATTTCCCACAAATGCCTCACAGACGATGACGTCAGCCTCCCCGTGCGGGATTTCCCTCGCCTCGATGCTCCCGACAAAATTAATGTCCGTGCACTCTTTCAGCAGCGGAAACGTCTCTTTCACAAGAGCGTTTCCCTTGTCTTCCTCCGCGCCGATATTGACGATCGCAACTCTCGGCTTCTGAATCCCCAGAACATTCTCCATATAAATCGAACCCATTTTGGCAAACTGCACCAGATGTGATGCTCTCGCATCCACATTCGCTCCGCAGTCAATCAGAAGCGATACGCCCTTCTCCGTTGGAATTAACGGCGCCAGAGGCGGACGCTCAATCCCTTTGATCCTGCCGACGAGTACCTGTCCGCCGACTAAGATCGCGCCGGAGCTCCCTGCCGATACGAAGGCGTCTGCCTCCTTCTGCTTTACCATATTCATTCCGAGTACGATGGATGACTGCTTCTTCCTGCGGATCGCATTCACCGGCGGCTCCGCCGTCTCAATGACTTCCTCCGCATGTACGACCTGGATCTGATCCTCCGGATAAGTATACTTCTTAAGTTCCTCCCGGATGACGTCCTCCTGTCCTACCAGAAACACCTGGATATCTGACCGCGCATTGACTGCATCGACCGCTCCCCTGACGGGTTCCGCCGGGGCATAGTCGCCGCCCATCGCGTCCAGAACAACTTTCGTCCTGTCCGTTCCACTATTCTGCTGCATATTCCATCTCCAATCATGCCGCTTTTCGGTTCTCCGTCTGCGTCTATAAAAAAATGTACTATAAGTCTTTATATAAGTCAATATCAAAAAAACTTGTTTTCTAGTTATAGAATTCCTGATTCCGCTCCTCTTCCGCCGCAATATCCTCCTCGGACATATACCTGCGGAAAATTTTCTCCAGAATCAGATTTGCAGCAAGCATAAAGCCCGCCGGAAGGATAAGCGCAAGCGGCGGCATGATCCACGTCAAAAACGCTGTTGCCGCAAGAAGCGCCAACAAAAGCAGCGACCACGGAAGATTTGCGATTGCGATGAGCGCTGCGTTCTTAAAGGACTGCTTTACTGTGTTCTCAAATCGTGCTATGTATGCAAACAGATAAGTGCCCCACACCAAAAGAAGCGCGATAAATACGACGAACACAATATAAAGCTTTCCGCCCCTCTGTCCCGCCGCCGCCATCTGGTACATAATGTAGCAGTCCATTCCCATGAAGAGACAGATACCGAACAAAATCAACATCGCCGCTGCCGACTGCTTGAAATTCGCACGAAATGAATGCCAGTATTCCTTCCATATATAGCTTCTGCCATGGCGAATGACCTTATTGATCGTATAGTAAAGCGCAGTCGTCGCCGGTCCTGCCAGAAATGATACCGCCCAGCAGATCAACCAGCCGGGGACCGTAGCGCTCTGCCATGCCACATAAAACGTCGTTATGACCGGAACGCAGCAGAACAGCCACAAAATACTGACAACGATACAGTCGATCAGCTTACCCAATGCCTGAAAAAACTTGTTGTCAATGTTAAATAATTCTCCCATAAATGCTCCCTTTCCTTTCTCATTGCACAAAAGAGAGCCCGCTTTCGCGGGCTCCCCTGTCTCTGCTTAGTCCTGAGCAATGATTTCTTTCTTATTATAAGAGCCACAGTTCTTGCATACTCTGTGCGGCATCATCAATTCGCCGCATTTGCTGCATTTTACTAATGCAGGAGCTGTCATTTTCCAGTTCGCTCTTCTTTTATCTCTTCTTCCTTTGGAAGATTTATTCTTCGGACAAATAGACATTTACTTACACCTCCTTAAATTTGTTAAAGATATCCTGGATTGCTGCCATTCTTGGATCCAGTTCTGTTCTCTGGCAATCGCAGTTCCCCTCGTTGAGGTTCATTCCGCACACCTTGCAAATTCCTTTGCAATCTTCCCTGCACAGAACTTTCACCGGCCAGTTCACCAAAATCTCTCCATAGATAAGCTTATCTATATCCAGATTTAATCCAATCAGGTAGTCTGTTTCTTCCATCTCTTCATCGGAAAGCTCCTGACCATTCATCAGTAAGTCCTTATCGATGGCGATATGGATGTCCTTCGGAACTTCCGCAAGGCATCTGCCGCACGGTATCGATACTGTCACATCCGTCTCTCCAAAAATAAGCAGCAACTTATTCTCACGGTTCGCAATCCGTATCTCAAACGGTTCCTTCTTCGTGATCGGGAACTCGCCAAGCTTCGATACGAATGCTTCCTGCTCGATCCGGACTTCTTTGGTAATCTCCTTGTTCTCACAAGATACAATCTCTGAAATATCAATCAGCATGGCTTACTCCTTCGCCTCACCTACAATCTATAGCATGAGGTTTTCACACCTAAACAATTATACATAGGCATGTATCTTTTGTCAATCACTTTTTTGACTTTTTGTCAAGCATTTCTCCTTGACAGCCAAAGATGCGATATTATTTTACAAGCGCTACCGTCTCTCTTGCGATCGCCAGCTCCTCGTTTGTCGGAATGACGCATACCTTCACCCTGGAATCCGGTGTGGAAATGACCTTGTCCTCACCGCGCACCTGATTTGCCTCCTCATCCACAGTAATACCAAGATAACCGAGGTAAGAAAGCACTTTGTCACGCACGATAGAGGTATTCTCGCCAATGCCTGCGGTAAATGCGATTGCATCCACGCCGTTCATTGCCGCAACGTAAGAACCGATGTATTTCGCCACGCGGTAGGAAAATACCTCAATCGCATTGATGGCAAGCTCGTTTCCCTCGTTGTAGCCCGCCTCAAGATCGCGGAAATCGGAGGACAGACGGGAAAGTCCCTGCACGCCGGACTTCTTATTCAGGACGTTCATAACACCTTCTATGTCAAGGTTCTCCTTCTTTGCAATGAACTCCATGATTGCCGGATCGATGTCGCCGGAACGCGTTCCCATCACAAGACCCTCAAGCGGCGTCAGTCCCATGGAGGTATCCACGCACTCGCCGTTTAACACGGCGCTGATGGATGCGCCGTTTCCGAGGTGTGCCACGATGATCTTGGAATTCTTCAAATCCATGCCAAGAAACTCTGCCGTGCGCTTCGATACAAAGCTGTGGCTCGTTCCGTGGAAGCCGTAGCGTCTCACCTTGTATTTCTCATAGTACTCATACGGAAGTCCGTAGAGATATGCCTTCTTCGGCATCGTCTGGTGGAATGCGGTATCGAACACTCCGACCATCGGTACGTTCGGCATCAGTTCCTTACAAGCGTCGATACCGATCAGATTCGCCGGGTTGTGAAGCGGCGCGAGGTCGTTGCACTCTTCGATTGCCTTTAAGACTTCCGGCGTTAAGACGGTAGAGGACGCGAACTTCTCACCGCCGTGTACAACACGGTGACCGACTGCGTCGATCTCAGACAGGCTCTTTAACGCACCTGTCTTCGGGTTCACCAATGCATCGAGCACCATCTGGATCGCCTGCTTATGCGTCGGCATTGCCGCCTCTGTAATCTCTTTATCAAGTCCTGTCTTCTGATAAACCAGTCTCCCGTCAATACCGATTCTCTCGCAAAGACCCTTCGCTAATACGGCTTCGCTCTCCGAATCGATCAACTGATACTTTAAAGAAGAGCTGCCACAGTTAATTACCAATACGTTCATAATTTTCCTCCATTCTTCTGCGTTAAGCAAATCTCATCCAGTATTTCTGCAAAAATACCGCAAGAAGCGATCCCGCACGCTCTCTCCTGCCTCCCGGCAGACTCTGCCATGCGAATCGCATATAGATTCAGTATACGCCTGTCACGCGTCGGAAACAAGTCACTTTCGGACAGTTTTCTTGTATAAAATGAGGAACAGCTCGTCAAAAAATTAACGGATCATACCCCTGCCTGACTACGAAATTCCTCTATACTGCCAGCTTTGGCAGAGAGCTTCAGCCATGCTCGTAAGCGTTCCAGATTTGTTTCTTCCAAAATAGTGTTTCTCAAATTCTTTGGTACTTCACCACATTCTTCTAACAGTTCCAATATGGCTTCTGCTTTTCCCTGCACAATTCCCTGCTCCATTCCAATCTCCAGAATGTTCATCTGCACCGCCTCCCATTCTTCTGACTCTTTGACCTCCGTCACAATCTCATCCAGTCTGATTATCCTCTCATCCTTACTTTCTATTTCCGGATTATTCAAGGATGTATTCTTCATATATTGTAACAGACTGACCAGTTCCTTGGAACCATTTTTACTTGTCATATTTAAAAAAATTTTCTTCGTTTCGTCTTCAAGATGCAGCCCTGCTATCTCCTCGCACTGCTCTGTGAAAGTATACTTTGCCATATCCTTCTTAACAACCAATGAACTTCCTCTTCCTCCGGCTAAATCTGGCGTTTCTCCATATGATATGTTAAGATGTTCCCATAAAAACAGATATCGGAGAAAGCATTTATGAAAATCATCGGGATTATCGCAGAATACAATCCGTTCCACAACGGGCACGCCTATCAGATCGAAGAAATCCGCCGCCGCACACAGGCGGATTACATCGTCGTCGCTATGAGCGGCGATTTCGTGCAGCGCGGCGCTCCCGCCATCGTGGACAAATACGCCCGCACAAAGATGGCGCTCTCCTGCGGCGCAGACCTTGTGATAGAGCTCCCCGTTCTCTGGGCGACCGCTTCCGCCGAGAACTTTGCGGCGGCAGGCGTGGCTCTTTTTGAAAAAATAGGCTGTGTGGACGGTATCTGCTTCGGCGCTGAGTGTGAGAACCTTTCTCTGCTCTCTGAAATCGCTGATATTCTTGCGGAGGAACCGTCGGCTTACCGCGCCGCCCTCTCTTCCTATATAAAAGAAGGACTGACGTTTCCACAGGCGAGGGCAAAGGCACTCTCAGAGTCCGCCCCGACCCCACCCAAAACCGGCTCCGCTTTAAAAAATGCTTTTTCAGAGTCTGCTTCTCTCACGCAGTCTGAACTTGCAAAGATACTCGTCTCTCCGAACAACATCCTTGCCATCGAATATTTAAAGGCGATCCGGCGGCAGGATTCTTCCCTCACGCCATATCTTATCAAACGGGAAGGGGCGGGGTATCATGATACGGAAATTTATGATGCTCCCCTCGGTTTCAGCGGCAGTGAAAACGTCTCTTGTAGTCATTCTGATGTAAGCACTCCTGCCATATCTCCGACTTCTGCCCCCGTTGCTGCGCCTACCGCCTCTGCAACCGCAATCCGTAAGACACTTGCAGCCGCACCATCCGATTCTCTATCCGCGAACCCGGCAACCGCAATCCGCGAGACTCTTGCAGCCGAAAGCTCCGATTCTCCATCCGCAAAGCTTGCCGCCGCCATGCCTGCGCCTGCACTCTCTGTGCTCACGAATTATCTCTCGCAAATGCCTGCGGTATGGAGCGATGATTTCTCTTCGATTCTGGGCTATCTCCTGCTGTCCAAGGCACCGGAGGAGCTTGCTTTATACGGCGACTGCAATATAGATATCGCGAACCGCCTTTCTAAGAACCTCTTTTCCTATCGCTCCGTCTCACAATTCTGCGAGCAGAACAAGAGCCGCGACATCACCTACACCCGCATGAGCCGGATTCTGTTCCACATGCTGCTTCACATCCAGAATACCGACTATGCAGCAGGAAAAGCGCAGGGCTATATTCCGTACCTCAGAATCCTTGGTTTCCACAGGGATTCCTTGGCACTGCTTGGCGAATTAAAACGCCGGGCGGCTGTACCCGTGATTTCAAAGCTTGCCGACGCAAAAAGACTGCTTTCCAAGGCAGCCTGCACCATGCAGGAGCGGACTGCTGACACTCTGTCGAAGCAGGCTTCCTGCGCCATGCATAAATCATATGCCGCAACGCTCCTTGACCTGGATATTTTTGCGGCAGACCTCTATGAACAGATTGCATCACAGAAAAAAGGGACGACTCCGCGCAGTGAATATACGCGCGAAATCGTCCGTATCTGAAACCGTAGCCATGCACAAATTTCTGTAATTACGCCGCACTTCCTCCATGTCCATGCTGCCTGCGTGCTTTGTCGTACTCCTTTAGCTTCTGCTGCTCGTCCGCCGTCAGCTCCCGCGGTACTTCTATCCCGACGACAATGTATTCATCCCCCTTATTTGCCGGATTCTTCATCGACGGGATTCCTTTGCCTTTCAGACGGATCTTACTTCCGCACTGCGTTCCGGCGGCAATTTTACACGACACCTTCCCTGTCAGGGTCGGAACGACCGCCTCCCCGCCGAGTACCGCCGTCGTATAAGGAATATTCACCGTGACATAAACGTCGTTTCCTTTCCGCTCGTACCCGGGCTTCGGCAGGATATGCACCTTGATCATAAGGTCCCCGGCGCTTCCCCCTCCCGTGCCGGGCGCACCTTTGCCTTTCAGCCGGATGCTCTGACCTTCATCAATGCCTGCCGGAATATGCACCTTAAGCGAACTGCTTTTTCCGTTTCCATCCTGCAGCCGCAGGATCTTATCACAGCCAAAAACAGCCTCGTCAAAGCTGATTTCCATTTCTGCACGGGCATTCGCCCCCTTTCCGCCAAAACTGCCCCCGCCAAAATCATTTTCCGCCCGGTGATGAAATCCGTCCTTATCCTGTCCGTAAAACATATTTCCAAAAAGATCGTCGAAAATATCTCCCATATCCTGACCGGAGAAATGAAAACTCTGATAGGCTCCGCCATTTCCAAAACCGCCGGAAAAAGAACTGCCGGAAGAAGCGCCTCTGCCAAAGCCGCCCCGATCCGTTCCAGGACCTTCTTCAAATGCAGCAAAACCATACCGGTCATACAGCTTCTTCTTTTCGGAATCACTTAAGACACCGTATGCTTCCGTAATTTCCTTGAACTTCTGCTCCGCCTGCTTATCTCCGGGGTTTGTATCCGGATGATATTTCTTGGCGAGCTTCCGGTACGCCCGCTTGATTTCCGCTTCGTCTGCATTTCGGCTGATACCAAGCACCTCATAATAATCTCTTTTTTCCATCAATCCTCACCTCCCGCGAAAAAAGAAATCAAAAGCTGCGCATCTGTAAACACAAAAGGGGGATACACAGTATCCCCACCGGTATCCCCCTTTATCGTCAGCCTTCAATTTTAATGTACTTGTTCTCTTCTACTGCCGGCTTTGCTTCCTTTTTCGGAACAGCAACCTTTAAAATGCCGTCCTCGAATTTCGCCTTAATATCTTCCTGCTTGATATCCTCGCCGACGTAGAAACTCCGGCTGCAAGCTCCGTAATATCTCTCTCTGCGGATATACCTGCCGTCATCATCCTGTTTCTCATCGCTCGTATTGGTCGCTGCCGTGATAGTCAGATACCCGTTCTGCAACTGTGCCTGCACATCCTCCTTCTTATATCCGGGGAGATCAATATCCAGTTCATAACCTTTCTCATTCTCCTTGATATCTGTCCGCATCACAGCAGGCGTCGCTGTCGCCGCCGCACGCTTTACCGGACGTGCAAAATCATCAAACAAATCGTCAAATAAGCTTTCTCCAAAAATACTAGGCATCAACATAAGTCATTCCTCCTTATAATGTGTTGTATCATAACTGTTTACTTTTTCTTTTTCGGAACTTCGGAACTGATCTCCTTCGTTCTGATTATGTTATATCACTATTATTAGCACTCGTCAATAATGAGTGCTAATATTTTCAGTAAACTTTTTATAAATTTTCTAAAGAGAAAATAAACTTGTATTGATATAGATATGGAGTGCGATTTCTCAAGTATTCTCTGCACATGGCAGCCGCAGAAAAAACTTATTTTTCCCCTGTTCATAAAGGTAACCGACATCCCCGCCGTGCTTTCGGGCAATGCCCTTTGCAATGGCAAGCCCAAGTCCTGTACCGCCGCTTGTACTGCGCGACGCATCGCCCCGCACAAACGCCAAAAACATACGCCGCTGCACGTTTTCCTCAATCCCCATTCCGTCGTCCGCTACAATGAGCACTGCCTCATCCCCCTCCCTCTTCACCGTAACAGAAATCTCTTTTCCTGTCTTATTATACTTGACCGCATTCGTGATGAAATTTGCCACGACGCGCGCGAGCAGCTTATCGTCCGCCAGAACCCATACCGTCTCCTCGGGTATCCCAATCTGCACCGAAAACTCCGCCTGTTCCATCTCCTCATAATGCTCCACGCAGATCTGACGCACAAGCTCACAGAAATCCATCCTTATAAGCCTCGGCTGGTAGTCGCTGCTCTCCATCTTAAGCATGGTGAACATATCATCCGCCATCGTATTGACGCGATCACTCTTCACTACGATCGTCTGATAATAACGTTCCTTCTCCTCCTCCTCCACGACCCCTTCCACAAGCGCCGCCGCGCTGCTCTTAATCGTGGCAAGCGGCGTCTTTAAGTCGTGCGACAATTCCAGCAGCATCTGCTGACGTTCTTTCTGCAGCTTTTCCTTCTCTGACTGCTCTGCTTCCAGACGGTCAATCATAAGATTGAACGCATCCTGTATCTCCGTAAACTCTCCCTCTGCCCCAAACGAAAGATGTACCCGCTGCTCCCCAAGCGTCACTCTCTGCATTCCCTCCACCGTCTGTTTTAACGGTTTTTTGATTTTCCGGTAAATATAGAAACTGACCAGCACGCTCTCGGCAATGAGCATCAGCACCATCACGGCAATCATCGCATTTTCTGCTCCTGACATATCCGATGCTTCCAGTTCAAAATTAAACGTAAGCTTCATCGCATCCGACGGATAGACGAACAGATAGCTTCCTCCGTCATAGCTTTCCCAAAACATCCAGTAGTCACTCCCGTCACCACTCAAAGCAGTTGCTTCCAAAAGCTCCCGCTCCGTGTAACTTTGCTGCGGCGTCTGCTTCTCACCAAATACCCGGGTCACCCGATACTGTTCATCAAGACACTCCACCCAGCCGCCGCACCGGTAAACAACGTCGAGCGGACTAAGTGTCCCATCTTCCGCCACAAGCGCGCCCGGATTCATCTGGTCGATATCTCCCCCGGAAAACGCAAGAAGCTGCGCCACGCCATATACCAGTACTGTGACGACGGCAGCCGCCGCGAACAGGAAATAACTTCCGATCAGTTTTCCAAAAATGCTTCCCCTCTTATTTTTCCTTTTCAAACCGATACCCCAATCCTTTTACCGTTTTAATCATGACAGGATGCTTCGGATCATCCTCAATCTTATTGCGCAGATTGCTGATGTGAACCATGAGCGTAGCGTCGTCTCCCATGTACGCCTGCTCCCACGCATAGTCGAAGATCTGCTGCTTTGTGTAGATGCGACCAGGCGTCTTCATCAAAAGCTCTAAAATCCGGTATTCCGTTCTGGTCAGAAGGATATCCCTGCCATGCTTTTTGACGGAGCATTCCCTCGTATCTACCGCAAGTCCGAACGCCTCGTACACCTCCTTCTCCTCGAGCGGCGCCGCATAGCTGTAGGTACGTCTGAGCTGCGCCTTGATGCGCGCCACGACCTCCATCGGATTGTAGGGCTTCGTCACATAATCGTCTGCGCCAAGCTCGAGCCCCAAAATCTTGTCATAATCCTCGCCACGCGCCGTCATCATGATTGCCGGAACACGGCTTGTCTCCCGTATTTTCCGAAGCACACAAAATCCATCGACCTGCGGCATCATGATATCGAGCAGCACCAGATCCGGCTGTTCCTCCGCAAAGAGCGCAAGCGCCTCCCTTCCGTCCGCCGCCTTGACCAGAAGTATATTTTCCCGCTGTAAAAATAACTCTAATGTGTCCAAAAGCTCCCGCTCGTCATCCGCCGCCAGGACGACGTATTTCTGTTCCTTCATCCCTCTGCTCCCTTTTTACATATTCCCACATCTGTCGCTTTCTCTGTTTCTCCGGCTGACCGCGTCTATCTTCCTCCGACTGCCGCCTGCAGAAATTCGTCCAGATCTGCCGTCGCCGTAAAATCATCCTTCCACTCCGGTGCAAGCTGGTCTAAAAGGAGACACTTTAACATTCCCATCGCATAATATTTTCCTGCGCCGTTGCTGTAATTGAAGTCTCCCATGTAAGTCTCGCTCCACGCCTCCTCACCGGCAAGCAGCCTGTATGCCTGTGCCTCTACATAGCGCGCGCTGCCCTCAAGCGTCTGAAAGTACTGCGTGACATAAGCCGCCTGCGCACTCATTCCCTGCTCCATTTCGGCAGCGAGCGCAAGCGCTTCCCGGGTCAGCCTGCATTTTTCTTCGGTGTCGTCCGACTCGTAAGCCTTCTGCAAAAGCTCCATTTCCTGTGAAAAGGATAGCACATATTCCGAATCGGAATCAACCTCATTTACCACGATCCGCTCATAGCCGCCCTCTTCGGAAATGTCTGCCGCCTCACCGCGGGCAAACACCTCATCCGCCCAATTTGTGAGCTGCCATGCGTGAAATGCCTCATGCCACAGTGTAGCCGCATGTGCATCCTCACTGTAATTCGCCTCTCCAAAATGCATTTCCCCGTCCGAAACGCTCTGGACGGAATTCAGCATAGTGAACAGTTCGGAAAAATTCTCATAGGTCGGCAGGACGACCTGATATTCTCCGTCAATTTCGTATGCCGTTCCCACAAACGTGCCGAATGCCGCGTCCTCCTTTGCCACCTCTCCTTCCTTTACAACATAATCGCAACTTCCATTGAAAAAACGAATCTTATAATCTGACGGGGAAAAATCGCAAAATCCGTTCTCTACCATGGCATCCTCAATACCGACTGCACGGTCATAGATTTCCATGTCCTTCTTTGACAGTCCGTAATCTCCGGTAAACACGGTGGCTGCCGCAAGAAGTACGCCTGCTGCCCCGTATAAAATATGAAATACTTTCATTTCCTGTCTCTCCTCCCGATCTTATGATTTCTTTTTCACTTTGCGGGTCTTTCCGATTCGCTATCGCCAACCGCTCCTACGCTTCCCTGCGCCGGAACACCATAATTCCGACGGAGAGTACGTAGATTGCCAAAAGTCCCGTCAGAATCAGATGCACATCCACGCTCTCCTGCGCCATCAGCCGCCTTGCCTGCTGCTGTATTCCGTTCATGTCCGGCAGCACAAAGAGCAGACCCTTTAGCAAAGCTCCGGCGACGCCGCCCGCTACATTTTTATAAAGATCCAGTATTCCGTGCAAAATACCGCCCAGTGTGAACAAAATTCCAAGGATGCCGACCGCCGCGACTGGCAGTATAATACTTAAGACACTTATAAAAAGACTCGCCGTCGCCACGGCAATGCATACGATCAAAAATGCAGGCAGCATCCGCACAAGATAATCCGTTCTGCCGTTTGCCACGATATAGACTGCCAGCGCGAGATAGAGAATTCCTGTCGCAAGCATGGCGCTAAGCATATTGGCGAGCGCCAGCCCGCCGTGATAGACCGGCTGGCTGATTCCCCTGACCCAGACCAAATGACTGTCTTTTCTCTCGTATTCATTTGGAATTGTTCGGATGCCAAGAACGACCGCAAGCAGACAACCCACCGCTGCGACCATCGTATGCATCACCACGATCATATTGTCAACGCTTGTAATCGGCTCTCCATTCATCGTGATTGTCGCCGTACCGCTGCTGTACAGCAAAAGGATCAGAATCCCGACTGCCACCACAATATAAAGTTCTTTTCTCCTTATGCGTTCCCGCAATGCATTTTTTGCAATGACCCACATACCGCTTCTCCTCTCTCTCCCAAAGTGCCGCCCACGGATTCCACGAACAGTTCCTCAAGCGTCCGCTCTTTGGTCAGGTCGCTCTTTTTGAACGCATTCACCTTTTTTCCCTTTTTCATAATGATGCCGCCGTCGCAGACCTTCTCAATGTCGCTTAGGATGTGGGAATTCATGATGATCGTCTTGCCCTGTTCCTTAAAGCCGCGGATCAGCTCGAGCATTTCCAGTCTTCCCATCGCGTCCAAGCCCGCGCACGGCTCATCCAGAATCAATATTTCCGGGTCACCCAAAAGCGCCTGTGCCAGCGCGAGCCGCTGCAGCATTCCCTTGGAGTAATGACGCACCTTCGTCCCGTCGTTGTCCAGTCCGGCCACTTCCAGCAGTCTTTCACATGTCTCCTTCCATTCTTTCTTTGCAATGCCCTGTAACTCACCGTAGTAACGCAATACCTCTTCCCCGGTCAAAAACGGAGGAAAATGAGGCGTCTCCGGCGAATACCCGATTTTCTTTCCCTCGGGAAGCACGATTTCCCCCGCATCTTTTTTCACCAGCCCCAGAATCATCTTGATCGTCGTGCTCTTCCCCGCCCCGTTGCTTCCGAGCAGTGCGAACAACTCGCCTTCTTTGATCTCGAAAGAAAGTTCATCTACGACCCGCTTTTTCCGATAGCTCTTCGTAAGTCCGTTTATCTTTATCATAACGACTTCTCCTTTGCTTTTTATGATTCTATCTTAGCGAGGGTATTTAAAAACAAAATAAAAGCAACCTAAAGATTTCCTAAAGGTTGCTCAGGGGCAGACGTATCATATGAAAAAATATTTCGCCCGAGGGCGCAACGGCGTGCCCTCCGCCTCCATGCGGCGGAACAGGCGAAACAAAATACCATTTTGTACAGGCAATAAAGCCACCAGATAGCCTGTCCATATATACTTCATTGTCTCCACATCTATCCCACCACACATTCCTGTTCCAGCTTCACATTCCACTCCAGCATATACCGGATCACCTCACAAATTTCCTCTGTCTCCCCGACATTTCTCTCCAGTATCTTCCTCAGCCGGATTCTGTCATTCTCCGTCAATTCTCTTCCATATTCCTGATAAGCCTTTAACGTATCCAGATTCATCCGGTACATTTCAAACGGGATGCCCGTCTTCTGGCAGAGATCTCTGTATATTTCAAACCCGCCCGCGTCAATATCCCCGAAATGATAATATTCTGCATCCGGCAAAGCCTCATACACTGCCTTCAAAAGCGCCCGCCGGACAGCATTGTGATAGCCTCCCAGATAAATGATAAGACTCTCCGGCTCCTCCCATCGAAAAAAGGTCGTAAGATTTTCAATCGTAATCACACGCTTTATCGCAGACATCTCACAAAAACGAATTGCGAATAAATCCTCCCCGGAAATACCGATTCCCTGCTTTAAGTTTGCAAGATCAAACTCTGTCCCATAGATTCTGAAAGAAAGTTGCCCTTTCAGATGCACGTAGTTCGGTGTATGGTATATCCCATATTCCGCCAGGATTTCTACAAAATCCTTTTCGCCGAAATCTTTTTCGCTGAAATCTTTTTCGCTGAAATCTTTTTCACCAGGGTCTTTTTTGCTGAAAATTTTTTCATCTGTATCCCTTACGTCCAAACCATTTTCTCCGAAATCCTCCCCGAATCTGCGAAATACTTTTCCCAGCCTGCCGCTCATATTCTGTAACGCCTTGGAATCATGGAATACTTCAATAGAGAACTCCTTGAGATAACATTGCCGTTTATTTCTCTCTATCTCAAATACTCCCTGTAGAAGCTGCCTTGTTTTCCCCATATCCGAAAGTTCTACGAATTCTTTCACCGACTGATTCGCCTGCAGCCGCTTTAGCAAATATGAGATAAAGTTCCGGCATACCGGCGTATCATAAGCGTTTTGGCACTCTTTTAACATTGCGATATTCGAAGCGACAAGATCCGCCTTGGGGACGCGTTTTACGTACTGATAGGCGCGCTCAATCTGTTCGGGAATTAAAACCACTTTGGAAATGATGTGGTTTTCCTTTCCCCGTTTCCACACAATACGGATATATCCCTGTTCTTCGAGCTCCTGCATTGCGCTGTGTATGCGTTCATATTCATAAGAACTCTCGTCAAAATATGCCGGAATTTTCTTTTTGTTAAAAGGGAACTCTATGCTGATATTTACTTTATTTTCTCCCGTAAACAGCCGGCTGTTCTCGTAGGAATCCAAAAGATGATTTAAAACTTTTCTGTCATACTGCACCATTGTGATATCTCTCCACAAAACTTACCTTTTCATCGGTCATAACAAGCAGCGTTTCCTCCACATAAGGACTGATGTATTGAATCTTATCCGGCGGAGCCGCGATGATAATCTGAATCGGCAGACGCCCCAGAAATTCCAGCACGCCGCCGATTCTCTCGTCATCCATATTATTGAAGGCCTCATCGAACATCACCAGTCCGATTGCTTCTCCGCCGATATTATTCTTGTATAACTGTACAAAGGACGCCGCCACAGTAACGTAAAATGGCGTCTGCGTCTCCCCTCCACTCTTTTCTTCACACACCTTGGAATAAAAAGAGTAATTGCCATCGCTGTGAATGATCTTAATATCATAATCCATGTAGGTCCGGTAATCTATAAATTCATCCAGCGCTTTTCCATTGTTCTCATTATCTATGGCAAGCTTTTCAAACAGCTCGTCAATAACTTCTTTGTGGTTTTCATGGAAAAGTCCGCTGAAAATAGATTCCCCCTGCATGGCATTGAAATCATCCATAATCATCTCATAATACTGGCGATACCGCCTGCTCGGCATAAAAAGGAACTCGTATTTCTCATTACTGAATACGATATCATTCAGCGCCTTATTCAGCTCCTTAAATTCACTTTGCGCAACCTTCATATTTTCCTGCAGCTTGGAAAGGAACTGCTCCCGGAATTCTTCCTCAGCGGCATTTCTTGCAGACTGCACTTTTTCTTCATAGCTGAGAAGCTCCGAATTCTTCAGCTTATCATACTCCGCCGCAAAATCCGGGTAACCCTCCATCGTGGGCGCCGCGCCAAAATCATGCGCCGTCTTGTACTCCACCATTGCCTTTTCCATGTTCTTCTGCGAGGCATCTACAGTTGTAAGATTTGCTTTCTTTCTTTTATCAAAATTATTCCGAAACTTTTCAAAGGTCTTATCCGATGTCTGCTTCTCATAATCGCTGTTCCATGAGAGAAGCTGTTCTCCTGCATTCGCGCCAAGCTCCAAATATGACGCCTTCTCCGAAGCGTACTCTGCCCGCAGCAGCGAAATGTCCTCGTTGGTCTTGCGAATCTTCTCTTCAATTCCACCTACGTCCCTGTTTAGACTTCGAAGTCTCTCCTCCAGGTCCTTCATAATCTCTTCCAGTGCATCAAGCTGAATCTGCTTCTGAATCATATTGGAATTCTTTTCCAGTGTTGCAATATTTTCCTTGCACTTCCTGATTTCCTCTTCAAGCGCCCATATCTCTCCGAGCACATCCA
Organism: Roseburia hominis; assembly: GCA_021771815.1. Lineage (GTDB taxonomy): Bacteria > Bacillota > Clostridia > Lachnospirales > Lachnospiraceae > Roseburia > Roseburia hominis_A. The sequence goes on along the minus strand of JAETOE010000016.1, from coordinate 29,180 downwards.
CCCGGTATTTGATATCCGTATCTACATCCGTTGCCAGCGGCTCCATGACATAGTCAAGCTGCTTTAACTGTTCCTTAAGGCTGCAAAGCAGAGCATTTACCTCTTCACGCTTTTTTCTTGCCTGCTCCAACTGAACCTTAATCGCATTCTTACCGATATACGGTGTCTCATAGATCACAGGCTTTATCGCGCTCGCCACATGATTCTGATATTTCATACATTCGCTGGTAATCGAAGTCGGATATTTTTTCAGTTCACTGTAATGACCGCACATATGCACCTTTCCCAGAACCATGTTAGTGAAACGCTTGGCATACACGTTCTGTGACGACACAACTGTGGCAAGCGACCCTTCCGGCGCAGTATCGTACTCCTCTAACTTCTGGCTGTTGATCAGTCCTACCCCATAGGCTTTCCGTTCTTTTCTCAGCTTGTCATAAGTGCCTAATGCAATGTCGAAATTCTCAGGCTCCACCAGAATATAGAATCTTTGTGTATTCAAGTACCCTTCTACCGCGTTCCGCCATGTGTCATCCGTGATTTCAAGCAGCTCGCACAACACCTTCGGTTCCGGCGTTCTCCCGATCCGGACAAATTCCGCCCTGATTGCCTCCATGACCCGGGTCACCTCATCCGGATAGGAAAATTTCTTTTTGTTAAGCAGTTCCATGCGCTGCTTTAACTCCTGACTTTCCTTGTCAGCCGCATTCTGCCGGATTGCGACCTCAGCCTTTTTCATCTGCACTTTTCCATACATTTCCGTCTTGTATTCGATCACATCCTGCAGTGTCTGTTTAAACTCCGCAAGCTCTCGCATATGATTCACATTTTTCAACAGGCTTTGGTATTTGCGTACGCAATCAGCCACATCTTTTACTTCTGACAGTGCAGCGGCCTGCTCTCCGGCTTTACGAATACTGCCCAAGAGACGACCACGTTCCTTCTCAAGTTCTCCTTTCCTCTCCTCGAGCTTCTCTAACTTTTTCTTCTGCTCATCACGGGCTATAAAGTCTTTATCCTGTCGTAATTCGTCCCGCAAGCTTGTCCGTATTTCATCTTTTTCCCGCTTCTCCTTATCCAAATTTGCAATCCGGGCGTTCTGCTCCTCCAACCGAAATTCATCGCTCTTTACCCGGTGTTCCAGCTCCGTAATTTTCTCACTTGTGATATCTGCCCCGGCTCTGGCAAGGAAATACTCATACATCCGGTCCTTCTTCCGGCCATCCACCGTCTGCGCATGGAATTTCTCAATGACATCGAGTCTTCCAATGCGGGTTTTGACATTCTCAAGCGTTCTCTGCAGATCCTGATAGGTTCTCACGTTTTCCCTCAGGATATCAATATTAACCCCCTTTTCGTCCAATACATAGGAGTAAACAAAATCCTTAATATCATCGATTGGGCGGAACGCCATGGCTTTTGGAATCAGACGGAAAAATTTCTCCTCGATTCTTCCGAACCGGTTCCGTATCATGACCCTTGCGTCTTTGTCCGTGGTGCACCATGTTTTAATCTGTTTTGCATTGGTGGTACGAAACTGAGTAATCGACTTTGGCGTCTTTCCCGAAAAGAACATCCCATCGTCAAGACGCACGCCGTCCATCAGGTAGCGCACCCATTTTTCCTGTCCCTCAGATGCAGAATCGATGACTGATCCCACTACAAAATAACGCTTTTTGCTCTCTTCATAAAATTCGAGCGCCACATGCGCACTGATTTCTCCCGTCCGCTCATAAGGCCTATTCTCCCGCCCCGTCTTACAGCGTATATAACCCGTCAGCTTTCTCTTGCCATTCTCGTGGGCTGCTTTGTTAAAATAATTGGTGGAACAGGTAACTACAAACTGGATCGCGTCCAAAAGCGTGGATTTACCGGCGCCATTTTCCCCTGAAACCAAAGTGGAACTTTCAATCTCGATTATGTTATTGGTGAAGCGATGCCAGTTAATCAGCTTCACTCTCGTCAATTTCTTCATCCACTTTTGCTCCCTTCCGGTAGTTTTCCAGTTTATCGTATGCCTGCTTGATATCCTCCACGCGGACTGCCATCAATATGGAATCAAAAATAATAATCCTGGAATCTTCCTTCCCCAGATCCTTGTCCAACGTCTCTATGATCTGAAATCGCCGGAAGACGCTTAACGCATTGCGGAGTGTTGTCTTATCAAGCATTTTGTCTCTGATCTTAAGACTTAAGAATTTATCATGAATATCCCCGACATTAATAATGACCTCATCGCTCGTTGACAATTCTCGCCTTTTCTCGTCATAGAGAATTCGCAAAATCAGGAGAATAACGGATTCATATAATTTCAGATTACAGCGGTTATAGTTCTGCGGATTCGTCAACTGCACAACACCGTATTCTTCGTTTATCTCCAGACGATACCCCAACAGCGAAAGATATTCCGAAAACTTTTCCTTATATTTTAACACAAAGTAATAGTCAGCTTTGCTCACAGGATTTCCCTTACACAGAAAACAATTGCTCAAAAGGCGGTTGCAGATTCTTGTGAAGTCATCCTTATCCCTTTGCAGCATTCCCTCTAAAAAATCCATTCTCCTGTATTCCTTCCTTTGTTCATCATATATTCATCGTCACGCTTTGCGCTCTCTTTTCGCTCTTCCGACGAATTGTAAAATCGCGGAACCGGTATCCTGAAAGATCTATTTCTTCTCCTGCTTCCACAGTGTAACTCATACTCCTGCGTTGTCCGTACAGACGTACATATATTATTTTCACAAAATCCTCCGTATTCTCCAATGGAAGCTGCGACGCCTGTATCTGTCCGCTTTCTCCCATATGCGCCTTCACATAACAATCAATTTTATCGGGATTCATGACGCGCTGCATCTTTTCCACCATTCTTTGCAGCTTATCCCGCCGCAGCATAAGATCCGGCTCCTCTTCGCCAATTTCCTGCGGCTTAAATTCCTTACGACCTTCAATCGGAGCGTACAGTGATTTCTCATCTATCACGGACATGCTGTAAATGCGCACTAATTCTTCGAGGAAATCAATCCGGTAAATCCCTCCCAGTTCCAAATTCTCCTCATTCATCCGCTCGTTGACACCAATTAACAGTTCCTTGAGCTGCCCTCTGATATCCTCACTCCCGGTGAGAAGAAACTTGGCACGGTTGATCGCCGCCCTCTGATACTGTGTATTTTTGTGATTGATCTCCACCAGAATATCATCCATGTTCTGAAACGCATCGATAATTTCACGAATATAGTGATATACCAGTTCCTCGGCTTCCCCCTGCGGTATTTCTTTGATACCCGCAATATCTGCGCTCGCCTTCTCTATGTATGTTCTGCTTCTGCTTTTGCTCTCAAGCCGCTCCACGATCTCCGGTCGGAATTTCGACACATTGTCCGAAGTCAGAAGACGGTGATAAGCTTTATCTACAATATTCGTGATATAATCATTAAAAAGAGCATCCATGATCTCCGCGACCGTCTTATGCTTTGTCAATTCATCGATATAATGCTTGATACTGGAATTCAAGTTTTTCAGTCCGGTCACCAACAAGTCCGTATTCTCCAATATCTGCAAAAGTACAATTCCCGGCTTGTCCGTGTTGCTTCTGACAAGGCTGTAGATCGTATAAATATACCCCTGATATTCGATCTGTCTGCCCTCTGCAATCTCCGTCAGTGTCTTTATAATTTTGACCGCGTACTCCTTAAAGTTGACACGCTGTACATAGCTCTTATCCGTCTCAATTTCAATCCAGCCGTAATATTCCAGGCGGCGCAGCATCCAGTTCGCCTTGCTTCTTGCATCGCCTGCCTCCGCGTCCTCCTCCATGATGGAAGCCGCATTCGCCTGCTCAAAATAGTACTGCAATTCTTCTACGAGAACATCTCTTTCGACACCAAAAGAAAGCTGATTATCCATGACGTTAAACAGCTTACAAATGCATTCCCAATATGCTATTTTTCCGGGCGCTGCCAGCGGTACAAAAAAATTCTCCGGCAATATGTGAAACATGTTGGATTCCTCTTATGTTTATCCTTTTCTGTGGTCTTCATATTACGACCTTGAGATATTCAAAGAATAATCATCTGTTGGTCTGCAGGTTCATCTGGGGAAATCATATGCGGAATAGACGAATGTACCCTGGAAGACTGGCATGTCTCGCAAAGGCTTTCTGCTCATTATTTTTGTGCTTCTGCAAGCTGCTTTTTGAGTTCGGCGATGACGGAATCCTTCTCTGCAAGAGCAGAATCCTTCTCTGCAATAACAGAATCTCTTTCCGCAAGCTGTCGGTTTAACGCTGCAACTTCGTCCGTTGTTTCCTCCAAGGCGCGCTCCAGCTTGCAATATTCTTCCCTGGCGCGGCACTTCTGCCGGGTGATCTCGTCGGCATTCGATTCATACATGGATTGTAATGCGGCAGAAAGAAACGAATCATTTTGTGCAATCATTTTAATCTCCTCCCATGAAGCTGCGGTGAAGAGGCGGGCCCAGTAGTCAATCCGGCTGGCGCGGTCTTCCTCGGTGGCCAAATCTATCTGTTTCAAGTTTACCACACGGAGGATGAATTTGTCACTATAGGATTGGTGGGTTTTCTCATTTAAAAGTCGATAGCTGGCATAAAATTCGGGCGCCGCGTTCCTGTCGGGTGTGAAGTTCAAAAAGCCGATGTGGATGGTGGGCCGGGTCTTGCCATAGCGGGCGCCGCGGCAGAGATTGTCAAAAGAACGGCAGAGATAGCTTAAGGAGCGTTCCTGCCAGTCAACCTGATAGGCCATCTGCATTTCCAGGTTGATGGAGGTACTATCATTCATGAGTATATCAATATCCAGAATAAATTCCTTATCATCCGCGGAGTCGCCGGGCTTGATCGGATTGGTGATGACGACGGATGTGACTTCGTCAGGCTGTAAGTGCAGAAGGGAACAGATGAGTCCTTTCAGTACGTAATTGTTGTTCTGCAAGACCGAACGAAACATATAGTCATTGGTCATGCCGTAGCGGATGGGCCCGGTGGCATCCAGATAAGATACCGATTGAGACGGTGTAGCTGAGGTTTTTGCCATAAGCATAAGTTCCTTTCTTTTGTAACATGTGATATAAAACTGTAGGAACATGATATCCGAAGAGCGGTATAAAACTATACAAACGTGATATCAGGAGTTGACGGCGAAATGCCGGAAAATCGTAGACCAGGCAGAAAGCAAGAACTTTCCGGGAATAGGATAATATTAATGAAATATTATCAAGAAAACCGTAACACAAAAGTATTTCGGGAGTCAAGAAAATGCGTTTATTTTTGTAGGAATACACAAAAAGCAAAGGTGTTTACAAATTATTTTTGTGCTTCTGTAAGTTGCTTTTTAAGCGCTGTAATGACAGAATCTTTCTCAACAAGAGCATCCGGTTGTCAAACTTTTGCACTAGAAATTACATATGGAAATTTTACTCAAACATCCCTGCGACATCTTTCAGATACTCCCGGATCGGCAGATGCTGCGGGCAGTGTTTCTCGCATTTACCGCAGCCGATACATTCCGACGCCTTGCCGTGTGATACTGTCAGATTATTGTAATAGATAGCAGTTCCATGTTGCTCATGCCGGAAAGCACCATCATCACATTTTCATGGGTTGCCGTAAAACGGATCGCCCTTGACGCAACAGATAATTCCGGTTTTTGCGCCTTCAAAATCCGCTCTGATTCCTTCGGGACATTTACAAGCGCACCTCCCTTGACCGGTTCCATCATAATGACCGCCTGTCAGCGCCCGAACTTTTCCTGCTTTTACCAAAGAATCCAATGTTTCCATTGTCTCTTCCGCTGGCGTATCATAGTCAAAGCGGTGAATCTGATATAAATCCAGATAGTCTGCCCCAAGGCGCGACAGCATGCCGTCAATTCCCCTACAGCCGTTTACAGGGACGCCTTGAAAATATCCAGAATATCCTGCTCCAAAAGCGGCGCATAGGCGTTCTCCAGTCCCTCGTTCACAGCGACATGATGCGCCATCTCGGAAAGCCTGCTCTCATCGATTCCCACGTCCTTTAAATGCATCGGGATTCCGATAGACTCGAAGAAACGGTAGGTTTCCTCGATTGCTTTCTCTGCGATTTCGTACCGTTCAAGGCTGCTGTCGATCCCGAACACATTCACGCCGTACTTCACAAACCGTCCCACGGTCCTGTCGTTTAAAATATGCTTCATCCATCTGGGCGTAATGATCGCAAGCCCCTCGCCGTGGGTAATGTCGTAATAAGCGCTCAGCGCGTGTTCCATACCGTGGCACGGCCAGCCGGAAGCGCTGTTCCCAAGCGCATAGATTCCATTGCAGCCATAGGTGCAGACCTGCATCATTTCCGCCCTCGCAGTATAATCCTCCGGATTTTCCAGACACTTTTTCGCATTGACCATCAGGCTTTTCAGCCCTGCCTCGCAGAAACCGTCATTCAGCAGTGTGGTATCTTCCGTGAAATACTGCTCCATAATATGGTTCATAGCGTCCGCACAGCCCGCAGCCGTCTGCTTCTTCGATACTGTAAAAGTATAGACCGGGTCAAGGATGGAGCAGACAGGGAACAACAGCGGATCCACATAGCCGATTTTATCGTTCGTCTCGGTGCGGGAGATCACTCCTCCGCAGTCATACTCGCTGCCAGTGGCCGCCAGCGTCAGAATGTCCACAATGGGAAGCGCGGCTTTTGCCTTGACTTTATAGGAAATCAGATCCCACGGGTCACTTTCATACTTCGCCCCGGCGGCGATTGCCTTGGAACAATCCAGCACGCTGCCCCCGCCTACGGAAAGAATTACGTCGATCTGCTTCTCCTTGCAAATGCGGACGCCATCTAAAACACTGGGGTCGTACTTTGGATTCGGCTGGATGTCCGGCAGCTCATAAATTTCATAATCCGAAAGCAATTCCTTTACTTTGTCATAAAGCCCCAGCTTCTTAATGCTCCCGCCTCCGTAAGTCATCAGAATCTTTCTTCCGAACGGTTTCATCACCTCCGGCAGACCGGAAATCACGCCCTTGCCAAAAATCAGTCTGGTAGGTGTCTGATAATCAAAATTTTGCATACAATCGTCCTCCTTATTATTTGTCTCACCAGTCCCAATGGCTATATCGATTGTACAACCTGGAGTTGACTCTAAGTCAATAGCTGTTATGTAAAAAATTAAAATCTCTACACCGTTCCCTCTATCGGACTATCTTCCCATTATCCCGCACTACCGCCAATGCATTTATATTGGATACCATCGCAATAAAAATGTCGCACCCATAACAAAAAGCATAGTAAATACTTTAACCCCGATACTCCTTCTCATGAAACTTCCCCTCTAACCTTCCTCGATTTCCAAAAGCTGTGAAAAGCGTGCAATCGGGTATGTCACCTTTTCATGTGATGCCGCTTCGCCTATTCCCGCGCTGTCAAAGCCTCCCGAAACGGCTGCGTCAATTCCCGCCAATGCATCCTCCACAACAAGACACTCCTTCGGGGCAAGCTTTAAATACTCCGCCGCTATTAAGAAAACCTCCGGGTCAGGCTTGGAGCGAGTGATATTGGTTCCGTCGCTGACTGCGTCAAAAAAATCGTCCAGCCCCAGTCTTTCCAAGATCAATTTTGCATTTTTGCTGGAGGAACCGATCGCAAGCTTATAGCCCACTCTACGCAGCGCCTCTAAGGTTTCCTTCACTTCCATTTTCAAATCCGCAGGGCTCATCTTCTGCAGGAATTCTACATAGAGCCGGTTTTTCTTTTCCGCAAGCGCCTCCTTCTCATCGTCGGAATAGACGCGCTTTGCACGCTCTAAAATAATATTGAGGCTTTCCATCCGACTGACTCCTCGGAGACGGTTGTTGATTACTTCATCAAAATATATGCCGGTCTCATCCGCCATCTTTTTCCATGCCTGATAATGAAATTGATCCGTAAAGCAAATCACCCCGTCCAGATCGAAAATAATGCCTTTATATTTCATTTCTTACTGCCTCCTCTCTTTTGTGTGCCTGATGCTGTTTACAACCTCGCATCGGGAAGTCCGCAGAATGCATCGACCGGGCTTATGCCCTTAAATTCGCTTTCCCCGAGCATCTTTTCAACGACGGCCTCGATGGTTCCCCGCGTCGCAGTGTAGGCGTTGATATAGGTCTTGATTCTCGGCACATCCTGCAGATGATACGGGTTGGCAAACGATACAAAAATGCAGTCCTCCTCGTTGAGAAAACGCGGAGAATCCAGCGCATGCTTTTCGCACCAGTGTATACGCACCTCCGTCTGGTTGCTTGCCTGCTCATAATTGGCAAGATACAGCGTCAGCCTTCTTTTGGAAAGATCCCTGCAGCCGTGCAGATCGTCCGCATATGGTTCGTATCGCTCCGTCTCAAATCCCCTTTTTTGCAAAAGCTCCTGCGCAATTTCTGTGATGCTGCCCTCCGCTATCCGGTCTTTTCCAAGGGAGATCAAACGGATGCTGTCATACTTTTCTTTTGTCACCGGAAGAACCTCTGGATTGACATTTTTCATCAATGTTATCGCTTTATCCGCACATTCCCGGTGCCAGCGGGCTGCCTCCGTCTCTTCTGCTGCCCGTTCTTCGTCTCTATCGTCCGGGCACTCCCATTCCTCTGTCATGCCGCGGATTTTGCATACACATGCCTTTAGCGCAAGAATCCGCTCCACCGCCTCATCCAGACGCTCCTCTGTCAGAAGTCCTTCCCTGACTCCGTCGAGCAGATAGGCGTAGTCCTCCGCAAAATTCGTATTAAATACAAGCATGTCGCATCCCGCCATAATCGAGCGGGGAAGCGCATATCGTCTCTCCATCGCCATACAATAGCCGCCCATGATCGTAGCATCAGTGGTGATCACGCCGTTAAATCCGTACTTTTCCCGCAGCACTCCGGTCAGAAGTTCCCTGCTCTGCGATGCCGGAAGACAATCCGCAAAGCTAAGACCGGGGTTGATATCCCGCGCGACGTTCGGCTGCACAATATGCCCCGCCATAATGCTCATCAGACCGTTTTGAATCAAATTTTTATAAATCGCTCCGTAAGAGGCATACCACTCCTCCGCCGGCAGGCTGTTGTATGTAGGATGCAGATGCTGATCCCTAAAATCCACCCCATCCCCCGGAAAATGCTTCGCACAGGCTGCCATCCCGCAGCTCTGCATGGTCCTGACATAGAGTTCTGTGTTCCGCTTTACCCGCTCCTTATCACTTCCATAGCTTCTCACATTCGTAATCGGATTGCGGTAATTGAAATCCAGATCGCACACCGGGGAAAAGCTCCAGTTAATGCCTACGCTCTGCCCCTCGACGGCGCATACCTTCGCAAACTTCTCAACCATCCCGTCATCATTCGCCGCGCTTACAAACATCGGCCATCCGAATAAAGTACCATCGCTGATCGCACCTGCCCCGCCTTCCTCGAGGTTGGCTGCTTTCAGCAATGGTACTTTTGCAGCTTCATCCAATATCCGATATTTTCTTTGAATCTGTTCGGCTGTATCCGGGCGAAACAGCACGCCTCCGATTTTTCCCTCACGCACCATGTCCGTCAGCTCCGCCGGCTCATAATCGCCGCCCATGACGCAAAAGAGCTGCCCCACCTTCTGTTCTAAAGTCAGCTCCTGCTTCCGCTCCATCACCCATTTTTCCTGCGCCTCATTAAGATAAAAAGGACTTTGTTTTAAATCAGGCATTCTATTTCCTCCTCTGTGATCTGTCTGATACAGTCCATAAGCTCCTGTATCTGCTCATTCGTGATACCATCCGTGTGAAACCCTCCCGTGCATACCGTAACCGCGTTCTCCTTCTTGGCAACCGCCTCCGCAAGCGGACGGCAGATATACTCGTCCTGATGCCCCGCCACATTCAGCACACAAGAGGTTGCACTGACTTTTTCTGAATCTCTCAGGGAGGCGCGGGGCATGGCAAGAACCGCACACCCGATATGCGGGCAATCTCCGCCGCTTACATGAATACAGTATTCTTTTCCTATCCGATATGCCTGTATCACAAGCTCTGCAAATGACAGCCGTCTTCTAATCTGTCCCATTGCCATACTCTCCCCTCGCCTTGGTTATACAATACTTTCTATCCAATCAATCACTTCGCCCACATAATCGGCTTCACAGTGGGGCTGCTCCCACACAAATCGATAATCTGTGGGGATTCCTGCCTCTGCAAGCTTTAATGCCAGTGTCATACTGACAGAAAAGGCGGTATCCGCGTCACTTGCCCCGACCCGGATGCGGCAGTATTTTGCCATATCGCTCTTCTCATCCGTTCCGATATAATTGAGCGGGTTAATCATGTAAATTCTTCTTGCCAGCTCCGCATCGCCCCGAACGGCTGCATATTCCCCGTAATATTTCTCATACTCCTCCGGAAACTGTTCCTTCAATTCCAGAATTGCTTTTGCAATATACGTGTTAAAATGCATGTTCGGATGCTCCCTTGTACCGAATACCTTGTTTTCGCCGCTCTCATTTCTTAAGATATCAAAGGATGTACATGGTTTCATTCTTCTTCGGTGATTCAGCACATAACTGTCCAAATCCTTGACTACCGCCCTTTCCCCGTCCCAGCTAAGCCACTCTGATTTGTCCTTTCCCTTTACCTCCATCATCGGCGGCGTGGGCGGCTGATAGGGTACTCCCTTCGGCGGACGGGAAACCATATCCCCCAACGACGGCGGTGTGGGCTGCTTCTCCGCTCCTGTCATCGGGGTCTTTTGGAGCGCCACTCCCGGTCCCGCATGTCCCTGCATCAAGTCTGCCTTATCCTCCTCTTTGGGTCCGCCCATCGGCGCCGGAATCTTATAGGTATAATTTCCGCGCAGATAGTCCTCCGGCGAATACTGCTGCGGCAGTTCCCCTTTTTCCAGCTTTGCAAAATAAATGCCTGCGGCTTCATTTAATTTCTTCATCAGATAGTCATATCCGCTTCCGCTCCGTCCGTCGGACGATAGCAGAAGGATTTCCCCGTTATCCGGATTGACCAGTTTAAGACTGTTAAAATATTCCACATACGCTTCCTTAAGCTTTCCGGATAGCGCTTCCTCAAAAGCGGTCATTGTGCCCGCCGGTCCCGCCGGAGACGCCTCGTTCTCCCTGTCCGCAAAAAACAGCCATTCATAAGCGAGATCCGCATGTTCCAGATCCACGATCGGACAGTAAATCTGCGATGCATAGACGGCGTCGCTTTCCTCCATAAACGCTCCGTTCTCTTCCAGATACGGAATAAAATTCTCATTATTTCCCGTCACGGCAAGAAGCGCAGACATCGCGCCTCCCGCGCTCCATCCTACGGAAATAATCTTATCCATATCTCCGGGGATCCATGCCCGGTTATGTCTTATAAAGCGAATGCCTGTCTTTAAATCCACCAGATTAACAGGAGCTTTTCCGCAAAGCTTCCCCTCTGCATCCCGGGATTCATGTCCTCTGTTCCCACAAGTCACATAGACATATCCCTGTTTCAGATACTGGTGCGCATAACATCTGGGCCCCTCCAGCCATGTATGCGGCATCTGCATATAACCGGCGGAATTATTTTCAAATATGACAGGTACTGTCCTTGCCGTATACCCGTTCATCTCTCCCTCCGGGTCGATCTCGCCGCCTGCCCTCATATAAGGCTTCGGCACGAAAATGCTCAATCGCTGGAACTTGGGCGTCGTCGCCTTTTGGGTATACAAAATATCCTCAAGACACCAGCAGCAATTCGTCTCATCAAATGTCCATGCATCTTTACAGTCAAGAAGCTCCATCGTCTTATTTGTTATCTGAATTTCATCAAACACTGGGCTTTCCTCCTTTTCTCTGTCCTGTTTTGCATAACGCGGAACTGCATCTAAAAACTCGATAATCTGCGCCAGATTTTCATCCGTGTAGAATGCCGCGTCCTCATGTGCCGCTTGCGGCAAGATCGTCAGTGTTACATACTCCGTGCCGTATTTTGTCGACAGTGCGTCATACAAACGCTCCGACTGTACATAGGGCACGTTCGTGTCAGCATCTCCATGCTCAATGAACGCATAAAACTGGCTCTGGCTCATCCCCTCGACGTAATTGATGGGATTTGTCGCAGCCGTTTTTGCCTCGTCCTCCGCTACATTCTGCCCTAAGAACGCACTTTCCGCCGAATTCTCCTGGGATGTAATACCCATCGGACGCTGTGCCTCTGTAACGCCCAATTCTGCAAAATCCTTATCCATGTTATACCAGTCTATCGGTGCAAAAAAGGAAATCAGCGCTTTTACCGAAGAGCTTTGCTCCAGGTTATCTTCCACATCACCGTTCAGTTCTTCCACATCGGAGGTCACTGCGACCATGTTCGCCAGATAAGCCCCGGCGCTCTCTCCCCTGATATAGATATTCTCCGCATCAATTCCATATTGATCCGCATTTGCCTTAAGGTAACGCACCGCGGCTTTGGCGTCCGCCACGGCTGCCGGATATGTCGCCTCATCGGACAGTCTGTAATTGATCGTTGCGACCGCATAATTATGATCCAACAACACCCCGAAGCATTTTGTCACTGCATCCATCTGCTTATCCCCCATCCGGAAGGCTCCGCCGTGAATCATCACGACGACCGGGGTCGCCTCGTCTGTGTCCGGAAGATAAATATCCATCACATCCGACGCGGAGATTTGCGCATACTGCACATCGGTATAATATTCCCCGTCGTACACAAACGGTTCCGTGCTCATGCCCGGCATTCCCCCCGGAACGCCTTCCGGCACACCACTCTCCCCTTCTTGTGTGCCTGCCTTTGCCGGCGCGCAGGTGTGGTCTTCTTCATTGATGATCCACTCGCAGGAATAATCCTCGTTGAACCATCCCGCCATAATATTCACATCCGCTTCCTTCGGAGCGGAAGTCGTCACGTTACTCCCTGCCATCGTATAGGTTCCCGTATAGGTATCCTCTCCCATCGGTCCTTCCGTATGCAGAGAATACGTTCCGTCCCCGTTCAACGTCAGTGTCCACGGAATGCTAAAGCTGTCTTCTCCGAAGGACTCTTTCTCTTCATATGCATACGTGCCTTCTGCCGTTTCCGATGCCCCGGTTTCCTCTACGGCACCGGTCTGCACTTCTGCCTGTCCGTCCGCGCCGCATGCCGTAAGCCCCAGACACAGTAAACCCGCTGTCAACACTGCACAAATTCTTTTCATCTTTTTCCCCCGCTTCATCACATTACAAATATTTACTGATAAATTTCCAGAGCAACTCCAGATTCTCTTTGAAAGCTCCGGCAGCGCCCCGCCCAAATAACTGCTCTCCGCCGAAGTCGGCTCATCGTGATCCGCAAAGCTGACCTTATTGGTTCTCGCCTGCTCATCCATAACCTTAAAGGAAATCGGTCCAAACTGGTCTACCGCCACATTGACATGACAATCTCCTTCAAATTTTCTGTTCTCCTCTCCCGGAAATGCCCCGTTCGGAATATTCATTCCCAGAATCGCACTTAAATTTCCGCCTGCCGAACCGCCGATCACGCCGATATGCTTCGCATCCAGCTGATATTCCTCTGCGTGTTCTCTCGCGAAACGGATTGCCTCCCGGCAGTCTAACACGGCTGCCGGGAAAATCGCCTCACGGCTCAGGCGGTACTCAATCGAACCCACGGCAATCCCTTTTTTCAGGAATTTCAGATAAGTATCCATGTGATCGTCGCGCTTGTCACCGATCGCAAAGCCGCCGCCGTGAATATGGAACAGTACAGGAAACGGTCCTTCCCCTTCTTCCGGCAGATAAATATCCATCCGCTGATTCGGGGACTCATGTGCATACGCCACATCCAGATATTTTCTCTTTACCCAACTGATATCCGCCATCGGTGCCTTGAAGTCAACCGGCGGTCCTCCCATCGGCTTTTTCCCCGATTTTGTTTCTTCGCCGAACTGCAAAGAACCTTCTAATTTACTGTAATCGCTCAAAATCTGTTTTTCCATTTTCCCTCCACGCCGAAGCTATTTCTCTATATTCTTTACTGTGTTTTTCCCAATGCCTTGCGGATTTCCGGAAGATATTTTTCCACATCCATCATCAGCACACAAATTAACAGAACAATGCTTACAATCGCACCGAGCCATCCATAATCAAAACGGACTGCTGCGATAACGGACTCCGGCTGCTGTATCATCGGTCCCATCGCCGGGAGTGCGCCATCCGCCATATCCGCTCCCGGTCCCGCCATATCCATCGCCGGCTGAATATATCCTGATATTGCAAGAATCCATGCGGAACATGCAGAGCCAAGACCGATTCCGATCTTAGAGCCGATCGACTGTGACGCCGACATAAGACCCTCCGAGCGGATGCCGAACTTCCACTCGCCATAGTCCGCCGCATCTGCAACAAAGGCATACAAGCCTGCAAACATCGGTGTGATGCCAAGTGAGCGAATGATTGTACCAATAATTACCATCGTAAGATTATCTCCGGCCAATCCCACAACGGAGAAACCGAGAATCATCAAAATTGCACCGGCACTCATGAACGCGCGCTTTGAGTACTTGTTCGAAAAGTATGGCATAAAGAACATCGCAATAATTCCGGGCGCCATACCTGCCGGCATCAGCATTTCCATATACATCGGATTTCCCAATACCAAATTACAATAATAGAACTGTGCTCCGATCGCATTTCCGTTGACGAAAAGAACCAATGCACCCATAATCAATGCAATCCAGAAATACCTGTTTTTGAGAACAGCCGGTAGCTGTTCCTTCATCGGAATGCTGCCCGTTCCTTTCCTTCCCATTCCCGGCATTTCTTCCATGCCGTCCATGCCGACCGTTTCCTTACATACCAGACCGGTAATCAGTATCAGACCTCCGGCGATCACACCAAGGATAACGCCTGTCACAGTCCAGCCAAGGTTCATCTGCAGTCTTGTGATCAGCGTACCGACTACCAGACCGGCCACACTGTTGATAATAGATGAAACGGTTGCCGTCGTATTTCTGTCTTTAAAATCACGTGTCATTCTTGCCAGCAGCGCCGTATGTGCAATACCAAAAATGGTATACACAATACAGTTTAAAAATATGTATGTCGCATATGCATAAACAAGCTTCATGCCTGCGCTTATGCCCTGCGGAACACTCACGATGAGAATGATGCCGATACACATCATTGGCGCAGCCAGAATCAGCCACGGTCTTGCTTTTCCCCACTTTGTATTGGTCTTATCCACGATACCGCCCATCGCAAAGTCTGTGATGCCGTCCAGCACACGGCACACAAGAAACATGGTAGCCACCGCTGCCGCTGCGATTCCCGCCGTATCCGTGTAGTATGCCGTCAAAAATGTCGCAAGCAATGTGCTCATGACATTTCCGCCTCCTGCACCGCATCCATAACTAATTTTTTTCCACATAGGAATCTTTTGATTTTCATTCATTATGAATTACCTCCTCCATAATCCTTTTGTATTTGATAGCTTTATTATAAATTTGCATCTCTTGACAAACAATTCGATTTCCCTTAGGATTAAGTCACAATCGGAATTAATGCCTGATCCGTGTGTTTTTTCGGAGGAGATACCACTATGAACACTGCATATTTTAAGGAATTTGCAATATTGGCAGAGACAAAGAATTTCTGGGAAGCATCAGAACGTCTCTACGTAAACCAGTCTACGCTCTCAAAACATATCAAGCTTATGGAGAGTGAGCTCGGCGTACCGCTTTTTACCCGCACCACACGCCGTGTGGAGCTGACAAAGTACGGCGAGGCGCTGCTCCCCTACGCACAGTCTATCATCAGGGCCGAGTTTGAATATTCCACGCTTTTAATGCGAATCCAGGATTCCGAAAAAGGCACTCTGACTCTGGGAAGCATTCCCGCCATGGCACAATATAACATCACAAATCTACTGTCATCCTTCCGGAAAATCTATCCCGACAGCACAGTGAAAACTGTTGAAGATGACGCGAAGAACTTACTCCACCTCCTCCATACCGGGAAATGCGAGCTGGTCTTCACGCGGGAAACCAAACTGTCTTTTGAAAAGAACTTTCTGGAGGACGCCGACGTTGTCCGCATTCCATACATCCGCGACCATCTGGTGGCGCTGCTTCCCAAAAACCACCGGCTCGCTTCCGAACAGGCAATTACGCTGCGGGATCTGAAGGATGAAAGCTTTTGCTTCATCAAGGAGGATTCCCTGATGTATGATATCTGCGTCAACGCCTGTCAGGCGGCAAATTTTATTCCTGAAATTGCCTTTACCAGCCACCGGCTGGACAGTATCATTGACATGGTTTCCACCGATTCGCATGTCGCCCTGTTGATGAACCACCATCTGCTCTCACCGAAAAAAGATCGCTACTCCACGGACCGGCCGTGGGCTGCCGTAGACATCACCCCGCAGATCTGCTCACAGATTTCCCTCTGCTATTTAAAAAAGCAGAGGCTGTCAGCCTCTGCCCAGAACTTTGTGAATCTTTGTCAACAATTGTGCATTCAAAAGGATGAGGGGGAAAGTCCCTCCCAGCGCCTGTAATCCGGTGCCTCGATTCCGAATGGTTCCAACAGCTTCGCCGCGCTGTGATAAGTCATTTCCTCCACCGATTCCGGCTTAATGTAATAAGTCAGCATCGGCGGAATGATCCTCACGCCGTTTAGCATGGATAACTCATACATATTGCGGAGATGAATGCTGTTAAGGGGCGTCTCCCTTGCGGCAAGCACCAAAATCCGCCCTTCCTTTAATGTCACATCCGCCGCCCGCAGCAGCAGATTGTCCGCATATCCGCTGTGAATTCCCGCCAGCGTCTTCATACTGCACGGTACGACCAGCATTCCTTCGGTTTTGAAGGAACCGCTTGCCGGCTTTGCCCCAATCTCTGTGAGTTCAAACGTCTCATCCGCCAATGCGTACACTTCCTCCATCGTCCACTTTGTCTCATGCTGCAATGTAAGCTTTGCCCCATCGCTCATAATCAGACAGGACGCATACTCTGCATGTTCTTTTATCAGCTTTAAGCACTGTATCAACAGCGGGAGCCCGCTCGCTCCGGACGCCCCTACAATGATTCTCTTCTTCATAGTCTTACACCCAGTGATTTGGATCAACCTCCTTGAATCTTGCGCGGACAAAACGATCCTTTAACTCAAACGGTACGGTACAGTCAAAAATTGTCTTGCATGCAATTCCGTGATTACGGATGCTCGGATCGAACGCCGGGTCATTGGATGGGTCAAGCGGATGACACCTCACCCCCGGTATCGTAATAATGTCTGCATCCCCTTGAAATCTTGTATTCATCGCCCACAACACATCATTCATGTCGAACGGGTCGACGTCCTCATCGACAAGAAAAATATGCTTTAGCTCGCTGAATGCCGAAAATGCCAAAAGCGCCGCCTGACGCTGCCTTCCCTCATCACTGGCAACTGTCTTTTTGAACTGAAGAACCGCCATGAACTTTCCGCCGCCGGGCGTTGCACAGTACACATTTTGCAATTTCCCCGGCATTGCCTTTTCTATCATTCCGTAAATGCTTGCCTCGGTCGGAATTCCCGCCATCGAGACATGCTCCTCACTCGGTCCGATGCACGTCTGCATGATCGGGTTTCGTCGGTGCGTGACAGCCGTGACCTTAATCAGCCAGCACTCATTGCTGGCAGGCCCGGTGTACCCCGGAAATTCGGGCATCGCATAACCCGTATGGCTGTTTTTATCTTCCTGCACCCGCACATTCGGCAGCACCTCGCCCTCAATCACGTACTCTGCATTGGCGATCGCCCTCTGGTTTATCGTGAGACATTGCACCAGTTCCACCGGCTCTCCCCGCAGTGCACCTGCGACCGCAAGCTCGTCATACCCCAACGGAGTCGTCGGCGGCTCAAAGCAGGCACCGATCTCAATCGCAGGATCGACGCCGATGCTCACGGAAATCGGTAATCTGTGCCCCAGCTCCTCTGCCCGCTCCGCCATTGCACCGATATGCCTTGCTCCCGGCGTAAAGAAAATCGACAACTCGTCCTTTCCCTGAATGCACAGACGGTGAATCGTAATATCGTTGATTCCGGTATCCGGGTGCGTCGCATAGCACATGCCAAGCGTAATGTACGGTCCTGCATCGTCCGGCGTATTGGTCGGCGCCGGAACCAGCTTATATAAATCGAAGTCCGGTTCGGATGCTTTATGTACCACCTCCTGACATGGCGCTGCTTTCGATGTGATAACCGGAGGAATCGGCTTTTCTACACTGTGATATAATAATTTCCCCAGATTTTCCGGTTCACAATCCAAAAGCGCTCCCACCCGTTTACGGCTTGCGAGAACTCCGATTGCAACTCTTGCATCAGGATGTCCCTTTACATTGTGAAATATCATTGCAGGACCTTCCTTCGTCGGGCGCATACATGTTCCGCCCGCCCCGATATGGCGGTATACGCCGGAAAGCTCCGCCATCGGCTCCACTTCCACATCCGTCTCTATGAGCTGTCCCGGCATATCTGCCAATAATTCCAATGCGCTCCGCAAATCTTTTACCCGATTCGACATAGACACTTCCTCCAATTTATTTTACAGTTCTCATACATTGATTATAAAATTGTATTTTCTGCAAATCAATTCAATTTGCGCGTCTATTAAGTCCTGATTCGAATTAATGTCCAAACACAAAACCCCGGACTTCTCACGAAATCCGGGGTTTTCACATATTGTTTTCTTCTATTACTCTTAGTGATGGAACAGACGGATGCCTGTAAATGCCATCGCCATATCATACTTATTGCACGTCTCAATCACATGGTCGTCACGGATCGAACCGCCAGGCTGCGCCACGTACTGCACGCCGCTTCTGTGCGCGCGCTCAATGTTATCACCGAACGGGAAGAATGCGTCGGAGCCAAGCGCTACATTTGTATTCTGGTCGAGCCATGCTCTCTTCTCCTCCGCGGTAAATACCGCCGGCTTCTCCGTAAAGATATTCTCCCATGCGCCGTCCGCAAGAACGTCCATGTAATCCTCTCCCATGTAGAGATCGATTGCATTGTCTCTGTCCGCGCGCTTGATGTTCTCCTTAAACGGAAGATTTAAGACCTGCGGGGACTGACGCAGCCACCAGTTGTCCGCCTTAGAGCCTGCAAGTCGCGTACAGTGGATTCTGGACTGCTGTCCTGCACCGATACCGATCGCCTGTCCTCCCTTGACATAGCATACAGAATTGGACTGCGTATATTTTAAGGTAATCATGGCGATTGCGAGATCTCTCTTTGCAGACTCCGGGATTTCCTTATTCTCTGTCACAATATTGTCAAAGAAATGCTCGTCGATCACAAGCTCGTTTCTGCCCTGCTCAAAAGTGATGCCGAATACCTCCTTGTGCTCGATCGGAGCCGGGGCATAGGAAGGATCGATCTCGATCACGTTATAATTGCCGTTCTTCTTCGCTTTTAAGATTTCAAGCGCCTCGTCGGTGTAGCCCGGAGCGATCACGCCGTCGGAAACCTCTCTTTTAATGACAAGCGACGTCTCCTTGTCGCAGACGTCGGACAGGGAAATGAAATCGCCGAAAGAGGACATACGGTCAGCGCCGCGCGCACGGATATAAGCATTTGCAAGCGGAGTGAACTCCACGTCCATATCGTCTACCCAGTAAATCTTTCTTTCTACCTCGGACAGCGGAAGTCCGACTGCCGCGCCTGCCGGAGATACATGCTTAAAGGAAGTTGCAGCCGGAAGTCCGGTCGCTTTCTTTAACTCGGAAACGAGCTGCCAGCCGTTAAAAGCGTCCAGAAAGTTGATGTAGCCCGGCTTTCCACAGAGCACCTTAATCGGCAGCTCGCCGTTCTCCATGTAGATGCGGGACGGCTTCTGATTCGGGTTACAACCATATTTTAATTCTAATTCTTTCATGATAAAATTCCTTTCTGATTATTGTTTGATAATTAACGTAATATGTTCTGTTCTAATCTGTTCTACTCCACGCAGGTCCGGGAATAAATTTCTGCGTTCCTCGCTGCTTTACACATTTTTATTGATGATTCTCGTCTCGTATTTTCCTGTCTCAATCTCTATGTAACGCACGAACAGGGAAACCTTATTTTCCTCGTTCAGATTCTCCCATACCATGTTCGTGAAAGTGTCGATATCGCCGTCGATGCCGACCCAGGTCGGTTCTCCCTCAAAGCTCGGGAGCGGGCTGCCGTCGCCCATATAGGTGTGGATAAAATGTCCCTCGCCCGCGATAGGATTCTCATATGCAAAGGTGTAGCGGTTGCATGCATCCGGGTTGCCGTTGTTGCTCTTTAAAATAGACATTGCATAGTTAAACTTTCCGTTGTCGATGTGCATGATACCGGAAATTCTGGGTGTATAGTTCGGGGCGTCCGGCTCGAACTCTCTCGTGCGAAGCGCCTGCTCAAAGGTCTGCTGCTTGTCCATCAGCTCATATATCGTATCGGTCTGATCGCCGTTCGTCACAATCGTCTTATTGCCGAGCACACGCACCGGCGCGTAAATGATCAGACTCGGATCTGTCAACTTCGAAGGATCGAATGCCTGCGTACGGATACCCTCGCCGTCCTCTACGAATACACGGTTGCGGCTGTTCTCGCTTCTTCCCATAATAAAGTAAGCGGTCACGGCATATTTTCCGTCCCTGGACTTTCCAATGACGATTCCTCTGCCGGGATATGCGTTGGTCGCAAGTTCATTCTTTAATGACATCATTTCCATGATAATCCTCCTTTTTGTAACTTTTTGTCTTGACACTGTTCATTGCTTAATATATCATGCTGAGTTTTTTTTTACAATAAATCCCCTATTATTAGTGTTATGAATTTATTTACTTAATTATATTAGTATTTCTTATAATATGTATCACCTAATATATATCACTCAGGTTTCTTCTCCCCATTTTTAAACAGCGCGATGTCTCTCACCCCTGCTTCTTCCCCGTCAGATAATACACCGCAAGCGCCGTCCGGTGGGACAGATTTTCTTTCGCCAGAATCGTTGTGATATAATTTTTCACCGTTCCCTCGCTGATAAAAAGCTTCTCCGCAATCTCTTTGTTGGAAAGCCCTTCCGCGACCGCCCGAACCACTTCCAATTCCCGCGCCGTATAACCCGCTCCGTCAAACCCCGCAGAAGGCTCGCTGTGCTGCTTCGCCATATTCGACAGCATCGTCTCCTCCATGACCCCTGCGCCGCTGCAGACCGACTTTATCATCTGTTTTAAATGCTCCGGCGTGTGATTCTTGATCAGATACCCGTTCGCCCCGTTTGAAAGTGCCTTCTGCACCAGTTCATCATCGTCGAACGTCGTCAAAATAAGCACCTTCCCAAGCCCGTGTTCCACAATGTATTTCGTCGCCTCAATACCATCCATTGCCGGCATCTGTATATCCATCAGAAATACGTCCGGCGCCGTCTCTTCTGCCAGCCGGATAGCTTCCCTCCCATTCGCCGCACAGCCTAACACCTCGAATTCCTCATCCACGTCTAAAATGATCCGCATTCCGTCTCTTACAAAGTCGCTGTCGTCCGCGATAATTACTTTTATTTTTCCCATGTTGCGCTCCCCTCCCGCCGCACTGCACTGCGTGGCATTTATTTTTCACACGGCATCTGTCCGCATTCCGTCTCAAGCGGAAGCAGCATATTGATCGTAAATCCGAGCTCCGTATCAAAATCCAGTATTCCGTTCACCCCGCGGACTCTCCGCTTCATTCCTGCGATTCCCATGCCGTCTACAACCTTGTCGCAGCCCACGCCGTTATCGGAAATACTGCACCTTATCATCTGGTTCATCACATAGAGCCGGATTTCTATTTTCGTGCACTGCGCATACTTTAACGCATTTGATACCGCCTCGTAAGCATTGTCGAGTATGATTTCCAGATACGCTTCCGGCACAAAAGACACATCCCCCTCCGTGAACAATACCGCCTCAATACCCTTTCGGTCACAGTCCGCACAGAGCTGTTCAAGCTGCAGCAGCGCCAGTTTGTATTTTTCCGGCCGTTCCTTCCTTAGGATCGCCCGAATTTCATCCATCCCCGTCCGAAGCTGATCGATGACCGCCTGCGTCATGCCCTTAGCTCTCTCAGGTTCTCTCTCCATTAAGACCTTCACCGCCTCAAGCTGATAAACAGAACCGTTGATCGTATGTCCAAGCTTATCGTGAAGCGTCTGGGACAGCCTTGTGCGCTCCTCCAAAAGCTGATTTTCCGCACGAAGCAGTCCCCGGTTGATTTCCTGATGAAGCTCATTTTCTTTCTCGTACATGGTTTTCTTTAACTGCTGCTCCGAAAGCGTGTCCTCCCTCGTCTGCCTTTGATAAGATACCACGACAAGATCATGCTGCACGTAGATCATTCCCATAAAAAGAGTGAGAAGAAGCTGTACTTCTATCCCGATTCCGCTTGTGACACAGGCGGGCACAAACGGTACGATATACCAGAAAAGTGACGGTCTTACAGTTGTCAGTACTTCAAAGCAAAAGAAAATAAGCAGCAGAACAAATTCTCTGCCGAGATAACAGATCATCAACAGGCAGCACACGCACCCGGCAATCCAAAAGACCCATTTTAGCCTTTCCTTCACGAGTTCCTTTCCTGCCACCGCTCCGACAAATAACGCAAGAAGCAGGAGCACCCATGCAGATGCCCCTGTCAATACAGACTGTGATAAAACAATATAAATTTCCAAAACGAATAAAATAATCATCCGCATACCAAGGAAACAATTTTCTCCGAAATTGTTTCCCCGAATCTGTTCCTTCATCGCCTGTCATCCTCTCCTGTATTACGCATCCACGCGCTTGATCTTAAGCCCTACGCCGCTGACACTCAAAATCACGATCAGATATGCCGCCGTAATACATATTACCATAGAATACACGCTTTTGTCTCCGACAAACAACAATTCTGCCGCCCGCAGGAACCATTTCTGCGGCATCAGGTAGGAAATCGCCTTTAGGATCGCCGAAGTAGAATCCAGCGGAAAATACAGTCCTGCAAGCAGCGCCGAGATACTCCACAATGCAAACACCGCATAATTCGCGCTCATGACATCGCCGATCAGAATCCCCATGCTAAGACTCACCATAGAAAAGATCAGTCCCAGCAAAAAGATCAACATCAGAAATGCAAATTGATTCATTCCAAAATCCGTATTGCCCGCAACGAACAGACAGATTCCCAGGATTACCGTCTGCAGCACAGAGATCATGAGAGCCATCACAAGCTTTGCCCCAAGGTAGGTCTGCCTGCCGATACCGGATAGCATAATTCTTGTATACACTTTATTTTCCTGTTCCTCAATGACTGTATGCGCCACGCATACTCCGCAGAACAAAAAGCCCAGTGTGATGATGGCAAACGCATAGCCGATTCTATCCCGACATGCCGTCTGCTCCGCCGTCAGCGCGATATCCTTCTTACCGCTTAGAGAGACAACCTCCTTCTTTGGCATCTGCTCTTCCATCTCTTTTAAAAATTCTGTGATTTCCTCCGCGTCCATCCCTGTGCTTGCCGAAAGACTGTGTAGCTGCGAAAGTTCTTCCGTCAATTCCTCATCAAACAGTTCCAGACGCTCGTCCTCGGATACCATATACGTCAAGAGCGCCTCCTCTAAATTTCCTTCCAGCACTCCTCTGTCAAAATCCGGTTTTAAATAAAGCAGCACTCCCGCCCTGTCGTCAAACGCATCCTTCTTTGCCTGCTCCGTCACTGCTTCCCCCGCCATGCCGCTCACGTCGGCGCGGCATACAGAGTACATCCCCGACTTTGTCAGTTCCTCCAATACATATTCGGAAAGCTCGGTGCCCGAAGCATCATACACCTTTACAATAAGCGCTGTCGTATCCCCGGCGTATACGGCTCTTGCAGTAATATCTTTAAGTTCCAGAATCCGGCTTCTTGCTCCCTCCTCCTCAAAGTTCACTGAATCACCTGTCTTTAAGCCCAGTATAATCGTCGATACGATCGGAGTGACGCACAGGAAAAACAGAAATCCTTTATTCCTCAGAAGCAGCCGTATATTCATCTTTAATAAGGTCAGAAATGTTCTCATGCTCTCCCCCTCTTTCTTATTCCGTCCGCTGCAACCGCAAGCACCGAACAAATCAAAATGATCGCCAGCAGATAGAAAATACTGCTGTTTGTATAACTGCTGTGCCCCATGCAGGAATATTCCACGAGCGCCCGATTGACATGATAGATCGGTGAAGCATTCTTCAGCGCATCCGGCATACTCGAAAACATATACGTTTCAAAGCTGCCGCCGAAAAATCCCATAAACCAGGTACTTGTGAACAGTACCACTACGGTTACCGCAATGTTTTTGAAAAAAGCATAGAGCATAAGCCCGAACGACGCGCTTGCCATAATGAGCAGAAGCATAAGCGCCGCAGACATAGCCGGATTTCCCCAGTGAATGTCAAACAAAACAACCGTTACTGCAACACAGATACCGATTCCTAGCGCTGTCGCAAGCACGACCGGAATCCACTTTCCCAGAAACAGCTTCATTCCTGAAATACCTGTGACCTGATATTTCTGCTCGATCCGGTTCTTCTTTTCACTGGTAAGCACACCCGCCGCACAGATAATGCTCATCCACGAGAAATACACGATTTCAATGATACCGTAATAATCTATGGAATCGACCGACGGCATATAGTCTATTTCCGTCTTAGGAAGTGTAAGCTCTTCTGATTCCATATTCGGAATCACCGCTCTTTGCGCCTGCTTCGTGCCTTCCTTTACGCACCGGCTCAGGAAATATTCTAATGTGACGCCCTCCACCGGGTAGTCCGCGCTTTCGTATATCGTATAGACATCTTTTCCGATCTCCACAAAGCCCGCCAGATCATTGTTTTCGACCAGTTCTTTCGGTTCACCCTCCGGGTATTCCAGAAGGGTAATTCCGGCTTCCTCTCCTGCCTCCTTAATCGCCTCCATGTTATTCTCCAGAAAACTTCCCTCTTCCACGCGATATCCCGCCTTAAATTCCTCCACGCCTTCATAGGACTGCATCAGATCATGAAAAGCACTCGATAGAACCGCAATGACAAGCACCGGACCCGCAATCATGGCTGCAATCGCCAATTTGCCGCGAAGCATGAGCTTTAAGTTATTTTTTATCAAATACCGAATCATCGTTTGCTATGTTCCTCCTTTGATTTTTCTTATTATGTCTGCCCTCTCTTACTCATGTCCGCTGTAATCGCGCAGGCTCTTTCCCGTGAGCGTCAGGAATACCTCCTCCAACGTAATGTCCTCGCTTCCGTTCGTCACAAGGCGCTTCAATTCCTCGCTCGTTCCGCAGGCAATCACTTTTCCGTTGTCCATGATCGCAATCCTCGTACAGATCGCCTCCACCTCTTCCATATAGTGGCTGGTATAAATCACGGTCGCTCCGTTTTGATTCGACTCCTTGATCTTCTCCAGGATAAAGTTTCGCGACTGTGGGTCGATGCCCACCGTCGGTTCGTCGAAAATCAGCAGATCCGGCTTATGTCCGATCGCACAGGCAATATTTAACCGCCGCTTCATGCCGCCCGAAAAATTCTTTGCAAACTCGTTTTTCTTTTCCAACAGACCGACATATGATAGTGACTCCTCAACGGTCTGCTTTAACTCATTTCCCTTGATTCCGTAAAGGGATGTAAACAGCTCCACATTTTCCCATGCCTTTAGGTTCCCGTGAATCGCCAGTTCCTGCGGAATATAGCCGATTCTGTGTATCACTTCCCGCTTCTGCTTCCACGGATCCTTCCCCAGCAGTTCAATGCTTCCGGCGGTCGGTCTGGTGATGGAGCAGACCATATTCATCGTCGTGCTCTTCCCCGCTCCGTTCGGCCCTAACAGACCGAAAATCTCGCCTCTTCTGATTTCCAGATTCAGGCTGTCCACAACCGCTTTATTGTGATATTTCTTTGTCAGATCCTTAGTTCTTAAAATGATTTCTGCCATCCTTCTTTTCCTTTCTTAGCCGTCTTTCGCCTTCTCTTATCCGTTCTGCGGCGCACTTTATCTTTTGCAGTATTATCATACCAAAGGCAGCATCCGGCGGACAGTGAAAAAAGAACGATTTCAAATGTGACAAAAGTCATGTTTGAAATCGTTCTTCATATTCACCATATTTTCTGTTTCGACGCATCACTGTTTCGACGCATCACCTACCGCCCGTCTTCTGCCGCTACTCAAATGCCAACGCTAATTCCCGCGCACGACCGCTCCACGTATGCCTGCGGTTTGCTTTCCGCCAGCCGTTTTCCGCAATGCGCTTCGCTCTCTTTTCATCTTCCAGCAGCCAATGAACCTTCTCCGGCAGGCGTTCCCTCTCTTCCAACGAAAAGAATACGATATCCTCCCCGTCCGTAAACTCCTCGCGCAAATAACGGCTGTCGTCCGTGAGCGCGACCGTCTCTTGCAGCATTGCCGTAAAAATGCGGTCATGCGCGCCGTCCTTGAACCACGGCATGATATTTAAGGAAATACGCGCATTGCGCACCGCTTCCACACAGGCTTTCGAATCCACTTCCCTGCCTGTGCTTATGATATTCTCCGCCCTCTTACAACAAAGCTTCTCCCAGTTCGCCCCGAACACATGAATCCGCACGCCGTCCTCCGCAAGTCTCCGTATGATTTCCCCGCGGAAATAGCTTCTGACACAGATATCAACAAACACCATCCCGGCAATCGCCGACCGCTTATCCGTATCCGGTATCTCTCCCAGTTCGCGTCTGATATGCGCTTCCATTGCGCTGTCTAAGGATATATTGGGATGTGCGATCAAATCCTCTATGATTCCCCGGTAGAATATCCGGTAATCCGCCTCCAGACCGTCTATCTCACGGTAAAGATGCTCCACCGGCGTATAGTTTCCGGTAAATACGATATCATACTTCCGCTTTTCATAAGGAATCGGCGCAGGCACATTCTGGCACAGCACATTTCCCGCCAGCGGCAGGAACTTCACCGGAATACCCGGATAAAACCGCTCCATGTAAGCGACATGTTCCCTGTCGATGCAGAATATCTTCATACCGGAAAGTGCGTTCACAAGCCATTTATGATAATACAGCGGATGATCGACAAGGATATTATATACCGCGATCCCGCATTTCTCCCAGATCGTGCCGCTTCCTCCCGGACTTCCCTCGCCCGCCATCTCAAACACTTCCTCGCCGCGAAGTCCGATAAAATTGAACGTGACAAGCGCCGTATCTCCCTTGCCCGTAAACCGCGTCAGACCGTCCACCGTCTCAAACAGACGGTCATAGTCAACAAAGTATGTCAAAAACCCGAGCCGTTCCATTTCTGCGGCAAGCTGCTCTGAAAAATATCCCAATGTCTCGACAGCGTTTTTGATAAATATGAGTTTTGTGATATGTCCCATTTAATTCTTAAAACTGTGAATCGGCGCGGGAATCCTGCCGCCGCGGTTGATAAAGTTATCACAGGAAAAGCGGTTCACCGGCATGATCGGCGCATAACCGAACAATCCGCCGAACTCAACGGTATCGCCGACATCCTTTCCGATGACCGGAATCAGACGTGCCGCCGTCGTCTTCTGGTTTACCATACCAAGCGCCATCTCATCCGCGATCATACCGGAAATCGTCGTCGCCTTCGTATCCCCCGGAATCGCAATCATGTCAAGACCTACCGAGCAGACACAGGTCATCGCCTCCAACTTCTCCAATGTGATCGCTCCCGCCTGCACCGCGTCGATCATGCCCTGATCCTCGCTGACCGGAATGAACGCGCCGCTTAAGCCGCCGACATAGGAGGACGCCATCACGCCGCCCTTCTTGACCTGATCGTTCAGCATCGCAAGCGCCGCCGTCGTTCCCGGCGCACCCGCATATTCCAGACCGATCTCGCACAGAATATCCGCCACGGAATCTCCTACCGCCGGAGTAGGCGCAAGGGATAAATCCACAATACCGAACGGGATGTCTAAAAGCCTCGAAGCCTCCTGCGCAACGAGCTGTCCGACTCTCGTCACCTTAAACGCCGTCTTCTTGATCGTCTCGCAGAGCACCTCAAAATTCTCACCGCGCACCGCCTCAAGCGCTGTTTTTACCACGCCCGGCCCGCTGACGCCGACATTTATAATCGCATCTGCCTCCGTCACACCGTGGAACGCGCCCGCCATGAACGGGTTATCATCCGGCGCATTGCAGAACACGACAAGCTTCATGCAGTCCGCAGAATCACGGTCCTTCGACTGCTCCGCCAGTTCAAGCAGAATCTCTCCCATCAGCTTAACTGCATCCATATTGATTCCCGTCTTTGTGGACGCAAGATTTACGGAACTGCACACACGTTCCGTCCGGCACAGCGCCATCGGAATGGAATGGATCAGCATTTCGTCTGCTTTCGTCATCCCCTTCGACACAAGCGCGGAATAACCGCCGATCAGATTTGCCCCGACTGTCTTTGCCGCGCGGTCAAGCGTATCTGCGATTGTCGCAAAATCCTCCGGCGACTTACAGGCAGAACCGCCGACCAGTGCGATCGGCGTCACGGAAATGCGCTTGTTGACAATCGGAATCCCATATTCATTCTCAATCTTCTCACCGACCGCCGCAAGATCTTTGGCGACCGTGGTGATGCGATCGTAGATATTCTCATTTAACTTCTTCAAATCGGAATCAATACATTCCAACAGACTGATACCGATGGTGATGGTGCGGACGTCCAGATTCTCCTGCTCCACCATCTTATTCGTCTCATTTACTTCCCATATGTTGATCATCTCTATCCTCCATGCCCTGTACCATTCTTCTCACATCAGCGTCTTGCTAGATTCTGTGCATTTTCTCGAAGATTTCTTCCTTCTGGCACTTGATGGAAACACCGATCCCTGCACCGAGTTCATCGAGATCTTTCTGGCACTCGCCAAAAGACTTCACCGAGCCGCTCATGTCCACGATCATCATCATATTGAAAAAGCCCGATACGATTGTCTGGGAAATGTCCAAAACATTGATCTGCTTCTCGGAAAGATAAGTACACACCTTTGCAATAATGCCCACTGTATCTTTTCCAACGACAGTAATAATTGCCTTGTCTGCTGTATTTTCCATAATTATAATCCGCCTTTCTGCGAAAGGCACCAATGCGCCATGAAACATCTTGTCTACCTTTCACTTCTCTAATCTATCTTCCTTCTGTTATTATCTTCTTATAAGACTGACAC
>JAETOE010000068.1 GCA_021771815.1 Roseburia hominis | reverse complement strand
CCCATTGATTTTTTCTAAGATAGCCACCATTCGCCCTGCGGAAAGCCTGTGCTTCCTCAAAACTTATGGTAAAAGTCCAGAATGGTTTTCGCCTATCTTTGTGATATAGCCGCCTGAGCAGCGGCAAGTCTTGCGATCGGCACACGGAACGGTGAGCAGGATACATAATCCAGACCGATCTTGTGGCAGAACTCTACGGAAGAAGGATCTCCGCCGTGCTCTCCACAGATGCCGACATGAAGATTCGGATTTACCGGCTTACCAAGCTTGATCGCTGTCTCCATCAGCTTGCCGACACCTGTCTGGTCAAGCTTTGCAAACGGATCGTTCTCAAAGATCTTGGTGTCATAGTAAGCATTTAAGAACTTACCTGCATCATCGCGGGAGAAACCGAATGTCATCTGCGTCAAATCGTTGGTACCGAAGCAGAAGAAATCAGCCTCTGTCGCGATCTCGTCAGCTGTAAGAGCAGCTCTCGGAATCTCGATCATCGTACCTACTTCGTACTCAAGCTTTACGCCTGCTGCTGCGATTTCTGCATCTGCAGTCTCTACAACAACCTTCTTCACATACTTAAGCTCTTTGATCTCGCATACGAGCGGAATCATGATCTCCGGCTTTACAGTCCAGTCAGAATGCTTCTTCTGAACGTTGATTGCCGCACGGATAACAGCTTTTGTCTGCATCTTTGCAATCTCCGGATATGTAACGGCAAGACGGCATCCTCTGTGACCCATCATCGGGTTGAACTCATGGAGAGAAGCGATGATCGTCTTGATCTCCTCTACGCTCTTACCCTGTGCTTTTGCAAGCTTCTCAATATCAGCTTCCTCAGTCGGAACGAACTCATGAAGAGGCGGATCTAAGAAACGAATCGTAACCGGGTTACCCTCTAATGCTTCATATAACGCCTCGAAGTCTCCCTGCTGATACGGTAAAATCTTCTCTAATGCCGCTTCTCTCTCCTCTACGGTATCGGAGCAGATCATCTCACGGAATGCAGCGATTCTGTCCTCCTCGAAGAACATATGCTCGGTACGGCAAAGGCCGATACCTTCCGCACCAAGTTCGCGAGCCTTCTTAGCATCTGCCGGAGTATCTGCATTGGTACGAACCTTTAAAGTTCTGTACTTATCAGCCCAAGCCATAACGCGTCCGAACTCACCGGCGATGGAAGCGTCAACTGTCTGGATAAGACCTGCATAGATGTTACCTGTTGTACCATCAATGGAAATCTCAGATCCCTCTGTAAATGTCTGTCCTGCTAATGTGAACTTCTTGTTCTCCTCATCCATAGCAATATCGCCGCATCCGGATACACAGCAGGTACCCATACCACGTGCAACTACGGCTGCGTGAGATGTCATACCACCGCGGACAGTCAGGATACCCTGTGCCGCCTTCATACCTGTGATATCTTCCGGAGATGTCTCAAGACGGACAAGGACTACCTTCTCGCCTCTTGCAGCCCATGCTTCCGCATCATCGGCTGTGAATACGACCTTACCGCATGCAGCTCCCGGAGATGCTCCAAGACCCTTTCCAAGCGGAGTTGCAGCTTTGAGCGCTGCAGCGTCGAACTGCGGATGAAGTAATGTATCAAGATTACGAGGATCGATCATGGCAACTGCCTCTGCCTCTGTCTTATGTCCCTCGTCAACAAGGTCACAGGCAATCTTAAGAGCTGCCTGAGCAGTTCTCTTACCGTTACGGCACTGTAACATATAGAGCTTCTTGTTCTCTACGGTGAACTCCATATCCTGCATATCATGGTAGTGGTTCTCAAGAATGTCACATACCTTTACGAACTCTGCATATGCCTCCGGGAACTCCTGCTCCATCTGCGCGATCGGCATCGGGGTACGAACACCGGCAACAACGTCCTCGCCCTGTGCGTTCTTAAGGAACTCGCCCATGAGCTTCTTCTCTCCGGTCGCCGGATCACGGGTAAATGCAACGCCTGTACCGGACTCCTCATTTAAGTTACCGAATACCATCGGCATTACGTTGACTGCAGTACCCCAGGAATACGGGATATCATTGTCACGACGGTATACATTTGCACGAGGGTTGTCCCATGAGCGGAATACAGCCTCGATTGCAAGCTTTAACTGCTCTACCGGATCAGACGGGAAATCACTTCCGAGCTGTTTCTTGTACTCAGCCTTGAACTGCTCCGCCAGCTCCTTAAGATCAGCCGCCGTAAGATCTACGTCATACTGAACGCCCTTCTTCTCTTTCATCTCGTCGATGAGCTGCTCGAAATACTTCTTGCCAACTTCCATAACGACATCAGAGAACATCTGAATAAATCTTCTGTAAGAGTCATATACGAATCTCTCGAATTTCGGGTCCGGGTTGCCTGCGATCATCGCTGCTACTACCTCGTCGTTAAGACCCAGATTCAAGATTGTATCCATCATACCCGGCATAGACGCTCTCGCACCGGAACGTACGGAAACAAGAAGCGGATTCTTAAGATCGCCAAACTTCTTGCCGTTGATCTCCTCCATCTTCTTAACGCCTTCCATTGCCTGCGCCATAATCTCATCATTGATCTTACGACCGTCCTCATAGTACTGCGTACAAGCCTCTGTCGTGATGGTAAAGCCCTGTGGTACAGGAAGACCGATGCTGGACATCTCTGCAAGGTTCGCACCCTTACCGCCGAGAAGATTACGCATGGTCATGTCACCTTCGCTGAACATATACACCCATTTGTTCGCCATTTGATAATTCCTCCTAAACTTACTATGCTATACAATATAGAAACCGTATCCGGCTCTTTTATTGTCCGCTACATCTTGTGTGCATCTCCCAAAACGCACACATTAATAATATCATACTTTTACCAAATAGCAACAATTATTTTCGGTATTATTTGCCATTTTTTGTCAGAATTTCACAATTCAAAACATAGTTCCATGATATGAAACAACGATTTTCTGAAAGATTTTCCAGCGATTACATACTTTGAAAAAATAACAAATCGTGTTATAATAAGAAAGATTGACCGGTGACACCCAAATCCATCACCGGACACGAAAGGATATCACAATGGAAAAAATCAAAAAAATATGGGACAAGCTATCCTATGAAGCAATCATCTTTGTCGCACTGATGCTCTCGCTTCTGATGACCCGCGCCACAGAACTGCAGGGCTGGTCGTCCGCATGGTCCGCAATGGACTACTCGATGGGAAGCGGTTCAAGACTTCTGATCGGAAGTATCTACCGGCTCTTTTATGGAGATTTTCTTGACTATACGGTTGCGTACAAATACACAATGGCAGGCATCGCTCTCACGATCGCTGTACTTTCCATCGTACTCGGACGCATGATCCGCATGTCGATCGCCGCAAGACCCGATTTAAAGCACGCGGTCTTTGGAACGGTCGCAGCCTACGTTGCAGCGCCCTTCTCGATCGCCTACGTGTGGAACTGGCAGAACCTCGGCAGATTCGACGGCTACATGCTTCTTGTCGGACTGCTCGCACTCCTTGCAGGTCTTCTGATCCGCAATGTATATGTGAAGTTCCTTGTCATCACCGTGCTCGGCGTGATCGGACTTGCGATTCATCAGGGCTTCGCTTTTCTTTATTATCCGATGGTACTGATTATACTGTGCCATGACAGCTTCGAAGGAAACCGCGTCCATGTCAAAACACTGATCGCAGCGTTTATTTCGGGAATCATTGAAGTCGGCGTCGCAATTTATTTCCAGTTCTTCTCAAGCATCAATTTCGACAGCGCGGCGGATCTGGCAGCCGCGATTACCTCACACACGAATGTTCCTGTTGCAGAATGGGCGCTTGAGATCGAATATTTCGGCGGATTAAGCTATCAGCTTGAAAACATTACGCCTGCCTTTTTCCGTGATGAAGCGCCGTGGCTGCACGGTCTTGTCATCGTATTATTATTGGCGCCGATCCTTCTTCTGTATCTTCTGGTATGGAAAGACGTCTTTGTACACCAGCGCTCCAGCCGTGTAAAAGTGCTCCAGTCTCCGTACCTGTACGTAGCGCTGTCACAGTTATGCTTTGTGCCGATGTTCCTCATTCACACCGACTGGGGCAGGCATTTCGCACCGCTCTTTGCGATGCCGACCTTCATCTTCCTTTATTTCCTGGCGAAGAAGGATGAATCGATGCTCTACGCGTACGATAAAATGAAGCTGCGCATCCAGGCGCACCCGTGGTATTTCATCTTAACGCTGGTCTGGATCGCGACCTTTGAGAGCTTCGGCGCACGCAATCCGTTCCAGGATGATGCGCAGATGCTCTACAATTTCTTGAAATATGGATTTTTCCAGTAAATACGGATTCTTCCGGTAAAACCCAAGCGGGGCTGCTCTCTTCCTAAATGATCCTTTTAAATCCATGCTTATGCAAAAAGTCCGGAACCATATTCTTGTTCCGGACTTTTTAATATGCAGATAATTCAAATAATGCGAAATGCTTTCGCATACGCCATGTGAAAAGAATAATCGCCGCCGCGTCTTACCTCTGGTTGGATATTGGCATAATTCCGCTCTTTATACGACCAGAACATATTCGGATAATCCCTTCCTTGTTCCCACGTCTTATAGCAAATAATGTTGGTATCATACAATATCTGCAATGCTTCATTTGCCGTCTCCATAAATGGAGGAATCTCTTTACCAAGCTTTGTCAGATATTCCACGTACTCCAAGTGCTTTTTCTCAAAAAGCCCACTGTCAAAATTTCGGCACCCTGCAAAATAGTCAAAAAATAAGATAAAATTACCGTACTGCACTTCATCCATATAAATCAGCATATAATCCTTCAACTCGCTTTTCAAATATATGGAATAATTTGTCATCATTCTCTCAAAATCCTCATGTACAAAATGCTCCCCTGAGGTAGCATCAACCATCTCGTTGAGCATTGTCAGAATGTCCCTCGGCTTATACAGTGAATACCGAAGAAATTCTATAAAAGGATTATCAGAATTTCTATTACTTCTAGAGTCCCAAATACGATATGGGAAATACTTGTTCCAACATTCTCCAAACTCATATGCCATGTCCTGCTGTTTGCTGAAATAATTATCCGCTATCTTAAACAGTTTGGAACTCACATAATCTCTATAAGTCGTTACCCATTCCAACAGCACTGAATTTCCACGGAGTTTCTGATTCATATTGTGTATCGGCATCTTATACATAATATCCGGTCGAATCAGCAGCATGATTTTGATCTTCTTTTCGCGCAATACAGAATAATTCATTTCCAATACTGCGTTCACCAGCCCGGTGAGACATTCAAAATACTGCTCGTTATCAATCTCCCGTGGTCTCGCATCAATACCATCAATAAAAAGAATCACCGGCTTCTTAATTGATATTGATTGAAATGCCTTTTCAAAGCCATCTCTTATCTTCATGAGACTTATCTGATAACTCTGTTCCACATACTTCTGGGATGTCTCCACACTACCGTCCGCGCCATTAGAAAACAATCCCTGCTCCATCATAACATTGATAGAACTTGCCGCCTTATCCACAAATTCCATCGCATTGATCAGTTCCGGCTTAAAAGCGTCACTGTAAAACTGATCAATTGCTCTTGATAACTGCTTATATTTCAAACTGGAAAACAGAGAATCTCCCCACTCCTTACGTATTCCTTCCGCCAGAACCAGATAAATGATATTAATCCATATATCTTTATACCCCGACAACTCTAGTGCCTTCTGCTTCTTCATATTCATAAATTTCTGATATAGTGTATTTTCAACTAACGTAATGAAACTAAAATACTCCTCCGTGTCGTCCTGAGACATATATACAGAATATGCTGTTTTTCCCGAACCCTTCTCACCAATAAGAAAATATTTATCCGGCTTTTTTATTTCGTCTACAATTTCATCTACCAGGAAAATTTTTTCAAATAAATCCTTATCCTCATCGACCGAAATGTAGTAATCATAGGCATCGCCCTTTATC
Source organism: Roseburia hominis (assembly GCA_021771815.1). Taxonomy (GTDB): domain Bacteria; phylum Bacillota; class Clostridia; order Lachnospirales; family Lachnospiraceae; genus Roseburia; species Roseburia hominis_A. Next base: position 175 of record JAETOE010000068.1, on the reverse strand, counting down.
TGTCTTAAATCTTCTATCCTCTTCATCTCAAACAACACCTCCTTCCGCATTACGCATTAATTATATACTGGATTGACATTACCATTCGAATTTAGCTGCAAAATAGCTGTCAAGCTCCTCTATCTTCACTCGCTCCTGCTCCATCGTGTCACGGTCGCGGACGGTCACCGCACCG
>JAETOE010000067.1 GCA_021771815.1 Roseburia hominis | reverse complement strand
GGAAGTTTGGTCACGGACATTATATCAAAAATGGGAGGTCAATGCTTTTTTTGTTTGCAAACTCCCGAAAATAAAGGTTTTAGAAAGAAAAATAGGTAGTAAATTTGACACTACCTGAGGAAGGAAAGGAGGCAGGATATGAAGAAATCCAGTCTTAACAGAGCGCTTCTCGTGTTGGCGGTCATAGTGGTGGTTTTGTCCATATGGGGACCGGAACGGCTCGCGGCGTACAGGGAGCAAAGCATCCTTGACCGGATAGAGTCGCAGGAGGAAGAGACGGACGGAGAGGGCTACCGCTATCAGTTGAATGCCAACGAGAAGCTCTATATCCTGTCGCAGTGCTTAAACAGCCGGACACAGCCGGAAACCGAGCTGAGCGCGCAGACGAAAGCGGAGGATGCGTCATATCAGGAGTTGACGGGCGCGTATGCATTTGTGGTGAACCGCAAGGGTCCGTCCGGGAGTGAAATTACGGATGAAGAGGTCTATGAGACAGTCAATGAGGGGCTTGCCGTGTTAAAGGAACTCGGCATTCTGCCGGATTCCATTGCCAGGGTGCAGGCAGGGGATTACGGGGCAACGCTCTACTCGGCAATCGATGTGCCGGAGCCGAGAAATAATGTTGCAGTCTGGAAGGTGAGTCTGCGCGGCAGCTTACAGAACACGAATAAGGAGAACCGGCTGATTGATGCATATATGGATGCGGATGACGGGAAAATCTATGAATTCTATGTCAGGAGGCAGATGGACTGGGAGGATGTGGACGCGGATGCACTGATTGCAGCGTGGAGTTCTTATATGGGGCTTGATGCGCCCGAGGTGTATGAGACGGACAATCCGCTCTTGGAGACTACGCCTTATTTCAAAAAATATATATTTTCCGGTATGGGAGATGAGAGGACCATCGTTACGGTAGGCTTTTATGACGGAATTGACGAGCTTTTCCTAAAAATTTCGAAATGATGCAAAAATGATGCAAAAATGATGGAACTCTGTGACAAAAATGATGAACTTATGATGCACGCTTCCTGTATGCTTTATGCAAATACAGGGAGAGGAGCATCATTTTTATGTGCGCGGAAGAAAAAGGAAAACAGAGAGTACAAAGGAAAAGGGAGCAGGGAGGAAAATGGCGGCAGGCGTTTTTGTCCTGTCTGCTTGTGATCTGCATGTTTGTGGTTTTTACGGACAATGCCGCAAAGACCGTCAAGGCGACGGAGGTCGCTTCGGCAGAGCCCGCGGAGATGGGAAGCGGGGCCGCGGAGCCGACCGTGACAGAGACAGTGACGAATAGCGAAGCGGAGCAGAAACCGACAGTGGTAGGGGCAGAAAATGCGTCGACAAGGACAGAGCAGGAGACGATGAGGGACAGCGAAGCGGAACAGGAGACTGTAACAGAGAAAGACGAAGCTGGGCAGGAGACAGCAACAGGGAAAGGCGAAGCGGAGCAGGAGACAGCAGCAGAGAAGGGCGAAGCAGAGCAGGAGACAGCAACGGCGCAGGAGACTGTACAGACAACTGACGCAGATACAAAAATTATGTACCTGACATTTGACGACGGACCTTCGGCGGAGAGCACGGAGCAGATTCTTGACATACTTAAGGAGCACAACATTAAGGCGACCTTTTTCGTGATCGGGGAAAACGTGCGGAAGCACCCGGAGACGGCGAGACGTATCGTGGAGGAAGGACATACCATAGGGATTCACTGTGACGTACATGATTATGAATTGCTTTATGAAAGCGCAGACAGCTATGTTGCGGATTTTGAGAAGGCATACGATACCGTGCTTTCTGTGACCGGCGTTCGGGCGAAGATTTTTCGTTTTCCGGGAGGCAGCATCAATGCCTACAATAAAGGCGTATACAAGGACATCATTGCGGCAATGGAAGCGCGTGGATTTGTGTATTTTGACTGGAACGCAAGTGTCGAGGATGCGGTGGGCGGAGCCCCCACGCCGGAGGAGTTGGTGCAGAATGCGCAGGATACGTCGCTTGGCAGAAAAAGGGTCATTCTGCTTGCACACGATCGTGTAGGAAATACGGCGCTGGCGCTGGACGCCTTGATCGACGCATTTTCAGAGTACGAGATGGAACCGCTTACGGCGGAAACTGCGCCCATTCAGTTTTGACAGCACATTCCCGGACATGCTATAATCTCCTCATATGAACTTATGAGGAAGGGGTTTCGAAAATGGGACGATTTTATTCAGACGAGGTAGAGAAGGCACTGCTCTTATTGTATTTTCAGCCGGACGAGTCAAAATATCCGGAAGCAGTCCGGCTGCTTGAGCGGGCGGTAGAGAGGGAAGAGCCGGATGCGTTCTACTATCTTGCGCGCTGCTATGCCTGGGGAGACGGAAATGTGGAAGATGACGAAGAGAAAGCCATCCGTCTTTCGAAGCGGGGCATTGAATTGGGAAGTGATCTGTGCGTGCTTGGGGCAGACCGCTTCGACGGGCTTAATGGTGAGCTTGCTGCAGCGATGCATCACTCTCTGGCGGATTCCCTTGAAATCGTAAAGAGGAAGGCGTTGGCGGGAGATCCGATGGCACAGTATGCAGTTGCTCTTTTCTATTTCTGGGGCGATATCATCGAGATCGCGCCGCCAAGACCGGGGCAGTCGATCGATGCGTATGAGGCGGCGAACGCGGTAGAGAGCCATAAGTGGTATCGTATGGCGGCAGACCAGGGCTGTATTCCGGCGTTCCGAAATGTGTTCGTGAGCCTGTGCGACGGCGTGAACGGTACAAGACAGGACAAGCGGGCGGCACTTGCCTATGCGGAGCAAATGAAAGCGCGCGTCAATTTTGACGGAAAGCTTTACCGGAATATTGCAGGCGAGTATGAAGAGCTCGGCAACGGAAGAAAGGCGGCACAGTGGTACGAAGAGGGACTGATGCGTCTTGGTAACGCGGACTGCGCGAATGATCTGGGGAATCTTTATGCCTGTGGTGAGGCCGGGATGCCTCAAAACTGGCAGCTTGCCGTAAAATATTTCCAGATCGGCGCGGACATGGGAGAGCCATACGCGCAGTGCAGTCTTGCGCTTGCCTATACGAACGGGAACGGTGTGCCGCAGGATGATGTAAGGGCATTTCAGTATTATAGGGCAGCGGCGGGGCAGGGGCATACGAAAGCGCAGGGACGTCTGGCGCAGTACTATTATGAAGGACGCGGCGGCGCTCCGGTGGACTACCGCGAGGCGGCGAGCTGGGGAAATCGTGCGGCTGCTGCGGGCGATTATAATGGAAAGCTGTATCTCGGAAAGTGTTATCTTTATGGAAACGCCGGGATGACAAATCCAGAACTTGCGATGCGGCTTTTTAGAGAGGCGGCAGAAAGCGGAAGATGCCCCGCGGCATATCGGGAGTTAGGCTATATGTTTGACAAGGGAATCGGTGTGAGCGAGGACGTAAATCAGGCGGCAGGCAATTATAAGCTTGCGGCAGATAAGGGGTATGCGCCTGCCAATGAGGATCTGGCGCGCTTTAAGAAGTCGCTGCTTGGCGGCTGGAAAAGAATATAGAATGGATATGTGAAAATGGCTGAATTATACTACTACTACGGTGCAATGGGAAGTTCCAAGACAGCGAATGCGCTGATGACACATTTTAATTACGAGGAGGTCGGACAGAAGGCGCTGCTGTGCAAGCCGACAATCGACGACAGGGACGGAGAGTGCACTGTGCATTCGCGCATCGGGCTGTCTCATGCCTGTATTCATTTGGAGGAACTGCAGCAGATGTCTGAGGAAGAAATACGGGAATATGACTGTATTATCGTGGACGAGGTGCAGTTTGCTACACCAAAGCAGATAGATTTTCTGGCTGATGTTGTAGATTTCATGGAGGTTCCTGTGGTCTGCTACGGTCTGCGTGCAGATTTTCAGAACCGGTTGTTTCCGGGGAGTGAACGTCTGATCGCGATTGCGGATGTGATAGCAGAGTTAAAGACGGTGTGCTGGTGCGGCAGAAAGGCGACCTGCAATACGCGTTACAATGAGAATGGCGTTGTGCGTTTTGGCCCACAGGTCATGCTCGGGGCGAACGACAGCTATGTGGCGCTGTGCAGAAAGCATTTTAAACTGGGAATGCTTGGACCAAAGGAAAGTGGAAACGCAGAGTAGAGAAATAACGCCGCAGTCATATGACTGCGGCGTTAAAACGTCAATCTCTTACAGATTAATAAACCTGTCTGCTTCGTCGGTCAGCGTTCCTGCGACCTGTCTGTTGTCATCCATCGCATCTGCAATCTCGCCGATATCCTTAACCAGATTCGAGGTATTCATTGCCACGTTGGTTGCACCCTTCGCACTCTCACCTACAGCTGTATTAATACCGTTGATGGAATCTGTGATGCTTCCCATCAGTTGCTTTAAGTTGACGGACATATCGTTGAATCGTGTAACGATCTCATTGACATGTACGGCATCCTCGTTATACTGCTTGCCGGCATTTACAAAGCCTTCATAATCCGGAAGGATGTTCTCGTTGATATAATTTACAATAGAATCTGCGCTGTCGGTCAATTCCTTAACCGCTTCGATGACCATGTTATTCGTGGTCTGGATGTTGTTGGCAGCTTCCCGGCTGGAGTTTGCCAACTGGCTGATCTCGTCGGCTACGACTGCAAAACCGCGTCCTGCTTCACCGGCTCTTGCAGCCTCGATGGAAGCATTTAAGGACAACAGGTTTGTCTGACTGGTAATACTTAAAATCTCGTCAGTCAGATCGTTGACGCGGTCGACGCTCTTGCTGCTTTCAATCGCCTGCTTTAACTTATCAATGATGTTATTGATGATATCGCTTGTATTCTGCTTGTTTTCAACAGCGTTGCGCTCCAAAGCCTCGGCGCGTTCCTGCATTTTCACTGCATAATCGTTCAGTCCCTGCGCCGCGTCGGACATATTTATGATGTTATCGTCCACGACGCTCACATTTTCCTTGATATCCGTGATTGTCGAGGAAATCGTATCCATGGATGCGGACAGCTCTTCCATAACCGCAGAGATATCATAGGAATTATTGTTTGCGGTAGATACTTTATCGGACACAAGATTTACGATGGAACCAAGCTGACCGGAACTTGTATTGATCTGTCCCATAATGCCGTGCAGTGTCTCAATGAAGGTATTGATACCGGATGCCAGCGTACCGATCTCGTCAGTGCAGAAGCACTGTACGCGCTTGGTCAGATCGCCCTGTCCCGCTTCGATGCTGGCGATAACGTCACGCAGCTGTGCATTGATGTTGATTAAGCGCTTGCATACCCACTTCCAGCAGACCCATACGACAAAGAGCAGAACGAAAACTCCTAATACTGCCAGAATAATGATCAGGCGTGTTATCGAAGCGTATGTTTCCTGCTGTGTAACCTTCGCGGCTTCCATGCCCGCCTTATTGACATCCGTCATGGAGGCCAACTCCGCCGTAAGCGCTGTGCCGGCTTCTCTTAAATCGTTGCTTGCAAGTGCGGATGCCTCATCCTTTTGATTGTTGGCGCTGTATTCTAAAATCTGATCATATATCGTAAGATAATTCGCGTAATCCGCCTCGAACTGCCGGAAAGCGTTCTCCTCCTCGCCGGGACTAAGCATTCCCTCGTACTCTGAATTCAGAGCTTTGATCTCGGCTTTGAGAGAATCGGCTTCTTCGACTAAGGTCTGTTTGTCGTCTGCGTCATCCTCAACAATATGAGCAAACGCAACACGCCGCAGCGTCTGGTAAGCAATTACCGTATCGTCCAACTTTTCGATCTTTACTGCATAGACGTCGGAGATTTCCTCGCTGGCGGACATAATCTGACCGGCACACCCGAGACTTATGACTCCGAGTGCGAGCATCAGACATCCGAGGAGCATAACCGGAATTAAAATCTTATAGCGGATGCTCAGGTTTTTGAAAAACATCATCATTTCTTTTTTCCTCCTTCGAAAACACATTGTTAACTTTTTATTTACGACAAAAATTAACAAAATAATCTAATATTTATTATACGATTTTACATGTTATCTGTCTAGGAAAAAAAGAGCAGAAAATGAGAATGTATTTGAATAGCGTAGAAATTGAACGTTTGAGTTCGGCATGACCCGAAAAAAAAACAGATGTCCAACTGGATATCTGTTTTATGAGAGCGCGAGACGGCGCAAGACGTCCGGTGGACGTCTGCTATGCGCGGACCGGAGCGGAGCGGAGACCTCGAACCGTACGAGTCCGGCAGGACTCGTTTATTTCAAAAAGGACATCCGATTAGATGTCCTTTTTGAAAATAAAAGAGCGCGAGACGGGACTCGAACCCGCGACCCCGACCTTGGCAAGGTCGTGCTCCACCAACTGAGCCACTCGCGCATATGTCACATTTTGTGACGACTCAATCATATTACCATCTTTACGTCGGATTGTCAATCATTGTTTTTAATTTTTTTGAGAGGATGTGTAGAGTTACAATTGATGTGACACCTTGCTACTATACAAAAACGGTTGAATCCTATAGAATTTTAATCGCCAAACCAAAAATCTATAAAAAGGAACTCAACCGTCATGAATACAA
>JAETOE010000066.1 GCA_021771815.1 Roseburia hominis | reverse complement strand
TCATAATAATCATTAAAGATAGATTGTAAAATATTCATAATAGAATTTTACAATAAATAAAGGCAAAGAAAAACCCCACCCCTCAAGATTGAGGGGCAGGGGAGCTGAGAGTGTGCGAAGCGCACTTTTGTTCTTGGCTGAAAATTAGAAAAGGAGAGAACAATATGTGTCAGAATTGCAATAGCAAAGAACTTGCAAAGACCTATGACCCGAAGGGTATTGAGGGACGGCTTTATAAGAAATGGGAGGATAATGGTTATTTTCACGCCGAGGTTGACCGCAGCAAAAAACCGTTTACGATTGTAATGCCGCCGCCAAACATCACGGGACAGCTTCATATGGGACATGCGCTCGACAATACGATGCAGGATATTTTGATCCGCTATAAGAGAATGCAGGGTTATAACGCGCTGTGGCAGCCGGGAACGGATCACGCATCGATTGCGACAGAGGTAAAGGTCATCGAGAACTTAAAGCAGCAGGGAATCGACAAGCACGACTTAGGGCGCGAAGGATTCCTCGAGAAGTGCTATGAGTGGAAGGACGAGTACGGCAGCCGTATCATCAATCAGCTTAAGAAAATGGGTTCTTCCGCCGATTGGGAAAGAGAACGCTTCACCATGGATCAGGGGTGCTCCGACGCGGTTCTTGACGTATTTGTAAAGCTGTACGAGAAAGGGATGATTTACAAAGGTTCCCGTATCGTAAACTGGTGTCCGGTCTGCAAGACCTCCATTTCCGACGCTGAGGTAGAGCATGAGGAGCAGGACGGCTTTTTCTGGCACATCAATTATCCGGTAGTCGGCGAGGAGGGCAGATTTGTGGAGATCGCCACCACAAGACCGGAGACATTGTTCGGAGATACTGCCGTTGCGGTAAATCCTGATGATGAGCGCTACAAGGACATTGTTGGGAAAATGTTAAAGCTCCCGATGACCGACCGCAAGATTCCGGTCATCGCGGACGCTTATGTTGACAAGGAATTTGGAACAGGCTGTGTGAAGATCACACCGGCGCATGACCCGAACGACTTCGAGGTTGGAAAACGTCACAATTTGGAAGAAATCACGGTCATTAATGACGACGCGACAATGAACGCGTATGCCGGAAAATACGCCGGAATGGATCGTTACGAGTGCCGCAAGGCGTTGGTTGCGGACTTGGAGGCACAGGGACTTCTTGTCAAAGTAGAACCGCATTCGCACAATGTCGGCACGCATGACCGCTGCGGTACGACGGTAGAGCCGATGGTAAAGCAGCAGTGGTTCGTAAAGATGGACGAACTCATCAAGCCGGCGGTTGAGGCGGTAAAGAGCGGAGAAATCAAGCTTCTGCCAAAGCGCATGGAAAAGACCTATTTCAACTGGACCGATAATATCCGTGACTGGTGCATTTCCAGACAACTCTGGTGGGGACACCGGATTCCGGCCTATTACTGCCCGGACTGCGGCGAGATGGTTGTAGCAAAGACCGCTCCAAAGAAATGCCCGAAGTGTGGCGGCACTCATATGGAGCAGGACCCGGATACACTGGACACATGGTTCTCCTCCGCGCTGTGGCCGTTCTCAACGCTCGGCTGGCCGGAGAAAACGGAAGACCTCGACTATTTCTTCCCGACAGATGTCCTGGTAACGGGGTACGATATCATTTTCTTCTGGGTTATCCGTATGATTTTCTCGGGCTATGAGCAGACGGGCAAGGCGCCGTTCCATACGGTATTGTTCCACGGACTGGTAAGAGACTCGCAGGGGCGCAAGATGAGCAAGTCCCTCGGAAACGGAATCGACCCGCTCGAGGTCATCGATAAGTATGGTGCGGATGCGCTGCGCTTGACGCTGATTACCGGAAATGCACCGGGAAATGATATGCGTTTCTACTGGGAGCGCGTGGAGGCGTCAAGAAACTTTGCAAATAAGGTATGGAATGCATCCCGTTTTATCATGATGAATCTCGAGGGCGCGGATGAGGTGACAACGCCGCGGGCAAGCGAGCTTAAGCCTGCCGACAAGTGGATTCTTTCCAGAGTCAATACGCTGGCAAAAGACGTGACCGAGAACATGGACAAATATGAGATGGGAATCGCGGTGCAGAAGGTCTACGATTTCATTTGGGACGAGTTCTGCGACTGGTACATCGAGATTACAAAGGTACGCACCTATAATAAAGAAAACGATCCGGTGTCTGCAAATGCGGCGTTCTGGACGCTAAAGACCGTGCTCACGGAAGCGCTTAAGCTTCTGCACCCGTTCATGCCGTTTATTACGGAGAAAATCTTCTGCACGCTGCATCCAGAGGAAGAGACGATTATGTTGGCAAAGTGGCCGGAGTATAAGGAAGAGTGGAACTTTGCAGCAGAAGAAGAGATGCTTGAGCACTGCAAGGATCTGGTAAAAGGAGTCCGCAATGTCCGCACGGAAATGGATGTGCCGCCGTCGAAAAAGGCGAAGCTCTTTATCGTGGCGGAGGATGCAGCGCTGCGGGAGACATTTATGCTGACCAAAGAGGTTTACCAGAATCTTGCGGGGGCAAGCGAGATCGCAGTGCAGTCTGACAAGACGGGCGTCGGAGAGGATGCCGTATCCGTCGTGATTCCGGGTGCGACCTTGTATCTGCCGCTTGAAGATCTGGTGGACTTTAAGAAGGAGAGAGAACGTCTGACCAGGGAGAAAGAACGTTTGACCAGAGAACTTGCGCGTTCCAAGGGCATGCTCTCCAACGAAAAGTTCCTGAGCAAGGCGCCGGAGGCAAAGGTACAGGAAGAAAAGGAGAAGCTTGCGGGCTACGAGCAGATGATGGCGCAGGTCGAAGAACGTTTGGCACAGATGGGGCGTTAAAAGACGGTATCGTTTTTTTTCAGAAATAACCTTAAAAGTAGTCTACATTTGAAATATTTGCTTGAAAAAGTGTCATGGAATTGGTATGCTATATAATAGAAGAAAATGTATGTCACTTTGCATGATTCAATGTTGATGATAGAATAAGGGAGTGGCTGATTATGGCAAACCTTACAGAACAAAAACCGATGATCCGTATCACATATGACGAGATGGAAGCATATATACTGCTCCCGGAACCGGAGCTTGATACGGTCTATACTGTTCCGCAGTTAATGCAGGAGTTGGCGGAAAAGGGAATTACATATGGAATTGACAAGGAACGGCTTTCCGGTATCATCGAGGGAAGAGCGTATAATACCGAGGTTTTGGTTGCCAAGGGAACAAGAGAGGTCGACGGAATCGACGGTTATTATGACTACAACTTTGATTCTAATCTGGACGGTAAGCCGAAGATGCTTCCGGATGGTTCGGTGGACTACTGGTCCGTGCATTCGATTGAGTCTGTAGTTGCAGGGCAGGTCATTGCTGTCTATCATCCTGCGATTGAGGGACAGGACGGCATGAATATTAAGGGCAAGCCGATTTCTGCAAGGCGTGGAAGAGAGCAGATGCCAATTAAGGGCAAAGGTTTTGAACGGCAGGATGATAATATCACTTACACTGCGGCGATTGACGGTAAGATCGAGATGCAGAATGACAGAATCGTGATTCTTCCGATCCATGAGGTGCAGGGAAATGCGGAGCTTTCCTCGGGCAATATTGATTTCAGAGGAGATGTTGTGATTCATGGCGGTGTGGAAAGCGGTGTGAAGATTCGAGCAACAGGTTCTATTACGGTTGACGGAGTTGTGGAAGCCTGCACGCTCGAGGCGGGCAAGGATATTATCTTAAGGAGTGGAATGCTCGGCGGCAACAAGGCTTCAGTGAAGACCAAAGGAGGGATCACGGCGAAGTTCTTTGAGTTTACGACGATCGAGTGCGAGGGTGATATTCAGGCGGATGTACTGATGGACTGTAATGTAATGTGCTATGGACAGTTGATTTTAAACGGGCACAGGGGCAGTATCATCGGCGGCAGGATTCATGCGATCCGCGGAGTGCTTGTATCTTCGCTCGGTAACGATGCGGAGAAGCGCACGGAGATATTTGTCGGAGCGGGCATTGATGTATACAGCCGCCTGCGCGTACTTGAGAAGAAGATCGAGGCAACACGTGAAGAATTGAATAAAATCGAAGAAGGTCTGGGAAAGTTCGAGAAGCTTTCCAAAGAACGCGGCGTCAGCTACGCGAATGATCCGCGAAGGACGACGCTGCTTCGGGTGAAGATCAAAGATACGGCGGTTCTTGCCAGCGATGAAGTAGAGGCGAAGAAGCTTAAGATTCTTGCCGAAGGCGCGCGCGGTGCATGCGTGTCTGTGGTTCGGGAAGTTTACCCGGGCGTCGTCATCAATATTGACGAACTCAAGTTCACATTGAAGAATATCGGTACAGGAATAGAATTTTATAAAATGCCGGATAAGATCGCGACCAGACCATGCTATGCGGGTGTCGAATAGCGATAGTTTCTGCGACAAAAATTGCTTGATTATTGTCACCACTATTCTGTAAAAAAGCCGTAGACTATAGATAAATCAATGGTCTACGGCTTTTTTTGCGTTTTCGTGATACTACTGTGATACTAACAACTCTATTTTTTTTGCAATATCGTTTTGCTTGTTCGGGTACAGATGCGCGTAAATGTCCTGTGCGGTTCTCACTGTGTCACCTATCCGGTCAGCTACTAACATGATGGAGCAACCCATTTCAACCAGCATGGACACGTGAGAGTGCCGAAAATCATGTATGCGAATTGGACGCAGCTTGTTGTCGGCGCATATCTTATTTTTATACCAAGTAATCGTAGATGCTGGAATAAAGAAAATACGTTCTTTCTCCTGTAAATCATATACTTTTTCCATATAGGTCTTTAATTCTTCCATGATGGACGCTGGCATAACAATTTTGCGAATGCTGTTCTCGGTCTTTGGAGTGGTTATCACTTCTTTATTCTTTAATATGCGAAAGGTTTTATTGACATCGAGTGTATTTTGAGTGAAATCAACGTCTGACGGAGTGAGGGCAAGAAGCTCCCCGATGCGCATACCAGAGTAGTATAGCACATCAAAGAGAACCTTGTATTTAAAGTCTGTGACGCAGGCGGAGAACTGCTTGTATTCATCCAGTGTCCAGAAATCAATCTTGCTTGCATCCCGGTGTGTTTTGCCGATGGATTCCATACAGGGATTCTTTATAAGGCCCTTATATTTTACAGCAAAGTTCATGATTGCGTTAAGTTGGACATCGATTTCTTTCAAGGTGGTAGGCGCGAGCCCCTTCTGAAGCATTTCATTCTGCCATGTAGCCACATCAAGCGGAGTAATCTCCGATATGACTTTCTGATCGAAATACGGGGCTATGTAGATGCGCTGGATGTATTCTTTATTATGTATCGTGGTCGGCTTTAGCCGTGGCGTGACGAACTCTACGTATGATTTTCGAAGTGTTGCAAAAGTGATGTCTGGTGAACTTGCCATGTTAAGTAGAAATTCCCGCTCATAAGCTGCGGCATCGGTTTTTCTTGCAAAGCCACGTTTGCATTTCTGTTTACGCGATCCGGTGTAGTCCTTGTAATAGAATTTGCAATACCAGCTCTTACGCTGATCGTCATAGTATGCAGGCATAAAAAACGGTCCTTTCTTGAAAAAATGGGTGCATTTAACAAAGGACTGCGTTATAATAACCTTGTCTAGGGGATATTGTGCAGTCCTCTGCATGGTATCTATGAAAGCCGTTCCGGGTGATGCTGGGGCGGTTTTTCACTTTGGGTATTGAAAAAATCTTATGTATTGCATATAATATACTTAACAAGACAGCCGGAGGGTAGAGCGACCTACCCGCCCCGGCGCAATTTCATACTAAACTATTTTGAGATAGCCGTTCCTAAACTTTGACGAGAGCAGGGCGGCTATTTCTTATTTTTCAAATTGAGGATTGCGACGATTAGTAAGGCAATAGTAAAGATTAGTTTGCAATTCTTCGTATGTACTCATAAGCTTTCCCCCTTCCGCAAGACTCGGAACGGGTGACACCGTCCTACCGGCTGCCTTGGTAAGTAGATTATATTGTCAATGGTCTATTTCCAGTTGCATTGGTGCAATTTGTCCGACTGTCTGGAAAATCATTATGGTATAACCTGTACCTGTTTAACGGGTTAGAAATCCTCATTATTCATAATATTATTTTTGGAAGTATTAACGCCGCATAATGTCTCTATTTCTGTTCGATCGTCTGCGGCGTTGAGTTGTTCATTTTCATCTTAAAACCGAGATTCAACATCTATGTTTTCAGGAGACTGTAGAAATTTCTACGGCATTTCGCTTTCGTCTGGTTTTGAAGCTATCCACATTAAAATTTCATTTATTTTTTGAATATTGTTTTTTATAAGTTCCCATTCATCTTCTATTAATTTTAAAGCAATTAAAGCGTATTTTTCTTTTTCCGCATTATCGTCTGACATTATTTTCCCGCAGTAAGCAGCAAACTCTTCACCTACTGTATAGGTAATAAACATATTTCCTGTGCCGTGTTTCAACCATTCCTTATTAACGTTAAAAGTCACACATATAAGAAAAAGCGTTTTTTCTGTTAGTTTACTTCTTCCAGATTCTAAATAACTAATTGCTGATCTGGTTAGTCCTATTTTTTTTCCAAACTCTTCTTGTGTGAGTCCTAGTATTGAGCGTAATTCTTTTATTCTTTTATTCAATATTTTTACCTCCGCAATATTAAAATAGCATATAAACGTGAATAAGTCAACAAATTGTGATTGACAATGGAATAGCAATTTGTTAAGATGTGAATAAGTCAACAAAGGAGGTGAGCGAATGGAACTTAGTAGAATTAAAATCAACATTGTAATGGCTAGAAAGAAAATGACCGTTTCAGAATTAGCTAAATCCTATGGAGTAAGCAGAACTAGAATCAACGTCATTTTAAATCAGCGGGAAGTGACAGCTTTATGTGCCGGACGGATGGCGGCGGCTCTAGGTGTGGATGTAACTGAAATCATCGAAGATTAAGAAAGGAGATAAAACAAATGAGAATTGATCGAATCAAATTAGTATCAGAGCTTACGCGGCGGGATATGACGCAGGCGAAGCTTGCGGAACTCTCGGGAGTGAGCCGGGCAACAA
>JAETOE010000015.1 GCA_021771815.1 Roseburia hominis | reverse complement strand
ACGGCGCGTATAATGTCTGACGACATTATACCATAGACGCAGAACGTCCATGGCATTCGCCGAGGGCGACCGATGCGCACTACGGCGCGTATAATGTCTGACGACATTATACCATACTTACATAGAAATGTGGGAAATATTTTGAGAGAAAGAGAAGAAGGATAGAAGAGGCATGAATAAAAAAGACGGCAGGAGATTGGAGCAGAAGGAAAAAAAGAGGGAAGCGGAAATCCGGGAATTGGTGAGTGCGCAAAGGCGCTATTTCTTATCGGGCGTGACGCTGTCTTACGAGGCGCGTATGGACGCTCTGCGGCGTGTCCGCTGGGCGCTTCGTAAATTCGAACCTCAGCTTTTGCGTGCGCTCTATCAGGATCTTCATAAGTCGCCGTCAGAGGGCTATATGGCGGAGCTTTCACTGGCGAAGGAAGAGTTAAATTATTGTATGCGTCATCTGGCGGGGTGGATGCGCAGGGAGTATGTGAAGACCGGCGTTTCATGTTTTCCTTCAAAATGTTTTACGGTCGCGGAGCCTTATGGTGTGGTGCTTATCATGGCGCCGTGGAATTATCCGGTGCTGCTGTGCATGGAGCCGCTCATTAATGCGATTGCGGCGGGGAACTGTGTAATTATAAAGCCGTCTGCCTATGCGCCGCATGTTGCTGCAGTGATCGAGAATATGCTTGCGGCGTGTTTTGCGCCGGAGCGCGTCGCGGTGGTCTGCGGCGGCAGGGATGAAAATACGGCATTGTTAGAGCAGAGGTTTGACTATATTTTCTTTACGGGCAGCGTGAATGTAGGGAAGACCGTTCTGGAAAAGGCGGCGCGCTATTTAACGCCCGTGACGCTGGAACTTGGCGGGAAGAGCCCATGCATCGTTGATAAGACGGCGGATATAGGGGCGGCGGCGAGGAGAATCGTGTTCGGAAAGCTCCTGAATGCAGGACAGACCTGCGTGGCACCGGATTATCTGATCGTGCATCCCGATATCAAGTACGCGCTTTTTGCAGCGCTGGAGCGGGAGATAAAGCGGGCGCTCGGGGAAGAACCGCTCGCCTGTGAGGAATATCCGCGCATGGTAAATAAAAAGCATTATCTGCGCGTGATGAACCTTATGAAAGGACAGTTTGCGGTGACAGGGGGTTACGGCGATCCCGGGACGCTTCGGATTGCACCGACTATCCTGGATGAAGTATCGCTTGACGCGCCGATCATGCAGGAGGAAATCTTCGGGCCGGTACTGCCCACGCTGACGTTTACCACGAGGGAAGAGCTGCTTGCGATTCTGCGGCATTTCGAGAAGCCGCTCGCCTGCTATCTGTTCACAAAGGATCGCGCGATGGAGCAGTGGGCGCTCCGCCATATCTCCTTTGGCGGCGGATGCATCAATGATACGATCGTGCATCTGACGACACCTGAACTTGGCTTTGGAGGCGTCGGAGCGAGCGGCATGGGAAGTTATCACGGCAGGACCGGATTTGAGACATTCAGCCACAGGAAGAGTATCGTAAAGAAATATAACGTGTTGGATTTTCCTATGCGGTATCATCCGTATGCGGACTGGAAGGATGCCGTGATCCGGCGCCTGATCCGGTAATCTGGAAGAAACATTTTGTCTTTTCCCTACGTCGGGAAATGGCGCAGGGAGAGGAAGAAAAAATGTTTGCTCGAATATTTGCAAAAATTTAAAAAAAGTAGTGGACAACAGGAATAAGTTGTGATAATATAATTAAGCACGATTTGAGACGGTCATTTCGGTGAAAGTTTCGTCGGATTACGATGCGTGGCTCAGCTTGGTAGAGCGCTGCGTTCGGGACGCAGAGGTCGCAGGTTCAAATCCTGTCGCATCGACTTTTGCTTGGAAAGCCGCTAATCCTTGAGAAATCAAGGGTTGGTGGTTTTTCTTTGCCCTTAAAATAAAATCTCTCCGAATGGTATTTGGTAAAGTTACACCAAAAGTTACACCAAAAGTTACCCAAAAAGTTACCTAAAAGACGTTGTGCAATAGATTTTCGATTTTTATTTGGAGGTGCAGATGCCGGCCCCGGGATATGAAGATATAGTGAAAAGATGGAAAGAAAAGAAAATTACGGACGAAGTATCGCTGGACAGCGCGCTATCGAATTACCGGATTCTTTTTGCATACCATTCGAATCGGATTGAGAACGCCGGGCTTAGTCTTCATGAGACCCGGGAAATATTTGAGAATGGGCGGATGATCGGTTATACAGGCGATCCGAGAGCGGTGTTTGAGACGCAGAACCAGAAGGTTTGCTACGACTATCTGAAAAAGCTGATTGTTGAAAGAAAGCCGGTCACCCCGGAATTGATTTGTGATGTTCATTTTCTGCTCAATCAGGGCTGTTATGACGAAAGTCGCTGGATGAAAGGAGAACGCCCGGGAACTTATAAGAAGAATTATTATGGCGTCGGCGAAAATGCGGGGGTTTTGCCGGAGGACGTGTCGGAAGAAGTGGCGTTTATTTGTGAGCAGGTCAGAACCGTAAATGAGACTTCCGAGGAAATATTGACGGCTGCGGCCTATTTTCACTGTAATTTTGAGAGTATTCATCCGTTTGCTGACGGAAATGGAAGAACCGGACGCACATTGCTGAACTACTATCTGATGATACATGGATCGCCTCCGACGATTCTTTTTGACGAGGACAAGGAGACGTATTATCTGGCGTTGGCGGTGTTCGACCAGACGGAGAAACTGGACGGATTCGTGGGTTTCTTAAAAGAGCAGACTGTAAAGACGTGGGTGAAGGAACCGCCGTTGCGGTCGAAAAAAACAAAGAAAATAATCTGCCTTTAGGCAGGAACATGAAAAATGGATACCAAAGGTATCCATTTTTATACATTCTCTTTTGCCTGCATCTTCTTTTTCTGACGTTTTTTCAGATACATATCCTGATCAGCGAGGTCGATTAGCACACTCAAATCCTCGATTTCGGTTGCTTTATATCTGGAATTGCCAACGCTTGTTGATAAATGAAAGTTATACCGACCGGAATCATTCAGATGTGTGATAGACTTCTGGATTCCGGTGAGCACATCCTCTACTTCTTCCGGGTTTGTAAAACTTCCGAATAATACGAATTCATCACCGCCGTATCGCATGGCGAGCATATTTTCTTTTAGGTTGTAACGAATGCAGTCTGCCATTGCCTGTATAAGAAGGTCGCCTGCCTCGTGCCCATTCGTGTCATTGATTATTTTTAATCCATCGAGGTCAAAAAAGGCGATAAAAGCATTTTCATCACGCAGCTTCATGGCATCGAGCAAAGACTTGGCTTCATAGTAAAATCCTGCGCGGTTGTAGAGCGCGGTCAGCATATCGTAGGACCACATATTGTTTAACGTTACAACGGCATCCTCTAAGTGCATCCGGATTCTTGCATTTTCCAATGCGACACCGATATTTAACATCCAGGAGTAGTATAAACTGTTTTCGACGATAGTTCCGGCGTTGGCGCAGACACAATATCCGTAGCAGCATTTTTGGAAAAAGCAGGATGTTATAATATATACTGTGCCGGTGCTCTGACTGCGGCATTCCTCTGGGAGAATCAGTCCTCTGTCAAAATAATCATAAGAATAAAACTTGCCGTTTTGATAGGAAAGAGGAACGTAAATTTTATCGGTGAAGTGGCTGTTTACCTCCATAATCTCAATATTTTTGCCAATGTTTTTCTCAGGAAGATTAAAAACTTTCTCTTTTTCACAGAGACAAAGGTAGAAATCTCCAAGTTCTGCCTGAGGAAGATACTTGCTGATAATTTTTAAAATAGCGTCAACGCTGTTCTGCACGGAAAGGTCTGACATCATGTTTCTGATAACGTCTGACATGCGCTCTGTAATTAACTGTTGGTCTACATATTTCTTTTTTAGCTGTCTGACATCAATGCGTTTCTTGCGATTGCATCCACAACTTCCCCGGTTTTCTAACTTGCAGGGAATGATATGCGTCTGCGGAGCTTTCCCTTCGGCAAGCGCTAAAACTTCATACACTGCTTTCTTTCCAACTACGTATTGGTTTTTGTCAATGGTTGTAAGCGGCGGGAAACTTATCTCTGAAAACTCGCCATTGTCAAAACCTGTGATTTTTACGTCATCTGGAATGGAGAAGCCTTTTTCCTGTAAAACTTCCATGACACCTAATGCCATTGCGTCATTACCACAAACAATGCAGCTTGGACATTTGCCGTCTGCGGTGAAATGATTAGCGGCTTCAATTCCGGACTGCATGGTAAACACACCCTCATAAACATATTCTTTACGGAACGGGATATCATATTTTGCCAATACGTCCTGATATGCCTGATAGCGGAGCGCAGCCTCACGGTTTATCAGTGGTCCGGAAACGTAGTGGATATCGCGGCAGCCGTGTTCTGAAATCATGTGCTCAACCATAGCGAACTCAGCATCATAGCTGGATATTTTTACACAACTCATGCCCTCAAATTCACGGTCGATGCTGACGGTCGGAATGTTGGTTTTGTGGATTTGTTCCATAATATAGTCTACGGCCGGAGGCAGATGGACGGTATTGATAGCCATAATTAGTCCGTCAAACTGCCGGAAGTCCGGAAGTTCCATAATTCGATAAGAATTACGGACACTTTCTTCACTTTCCCGCATACCAATATAATTTGTCAGGACATACAGGTTAGCGCCTGTCTCTTCTGCAGCCGCTAATAAGCCGTTTAATATCTTTTTTTGATTATCAAGGTTGATAGAACATAAAATTACCGCAATCTGTTTTGCCATGTAGTTTTCCTCCATAAACACTACAAAAAAGCTTGCCTAAATTAAGTTTAACTTGTTTTTACGGCATTGTCAATCAAGTCAGTTTGTGAGTGATTTTGTAGTTTTGAAGGTAATGGGCATAGTACTAAAATGCAGTTGGGAAACATCTCCTTTTGTAGTATAATGACGGTGAGAGGAGTGTGAAATACTATGTCGCCAGAATTGATTACAATAGTTATTTCTGGGTGTGCCGTAGCGGTAACAGTGATGGATACGCTTTAAAAAAACAAAGAGTATAGAGAAGACAGTGAAAATGTAAAGATTGAATTTGAAAAAATAAGCGATAGCCAGGATGTTATTGCATTGATGTTTGATAGTGCAAAAGAATTAAAAGAATATTATGTTATCAGCAAACATCAGGCAAAATCAACCTTTGGAATAGCTTCACTTAGTTGCGTTCTTGGCTTTGTGATCTACATTTTTGGTATAATATCGGCAGTGTTTTTTGATAAAGATACTTCACTTGTGACAATCGTTTCCGGTTCGGTACTAGAGCTTATTTCGGGAACGACATTTTGGCTATACACGAAAGCGCTGACGCAGCTTAATACATATCATAAGAGACTTGAGGAGACTGAGAAATATTTGATCGTACATCAGATGATAAGCGAAGTACCAGAAGAAAAGAGATATGATGAGCAAAGAAATTTTATTAATTATGTGCTTAACGATAATCAAGAAGAAATAAAAAGCAAGCGCAATAAACCAAAAACGGAGAAAATTCCGAAAAAGCCGGGCGGGCAGCCCCGAAAAACGCCGGACAAGAGCGATGAATATTGAATGTTCGGTAGAAGACCGCTAATCCTTGATAAATCAAGGATTGGCGGTTTTTCTTGTCTGAAAATGAAATCTTCCCGGATGGTATTTGGTAAAGTTATATGGAAGAAGCCGTTTGTCTTTGGGAAATTGAGAAATGGCAGTTTTTCTAATATACAAATCCGTTATTTTGAAGTATAATAATGGAAAACTGGTACGAAAGGACCAGCCTTTAGAATGCAAGAAGAGGGAATGAAGCATGGAGAAAATATTGGGTCAAAAGAGTAATATGAGAACCAAAAGAAGTATTCGAACCAAGATCATGGTGATCACGACCGTAATCGTCATTGGCGTGATGTTGGTCTGTACCGCCATTATGCAGTATTCTATGGAGAATCTCACAGAGTCTATTTTGCTGGATGTGTTACAGCCGATGGCGGGGCAGTCAGCAAAGGCAGTGGAGGCAAATGTTCATTTGATGGCGGATCGAATGATGGGTCTGTCGTCAGATAGCAGGCTTGCGGACGCACAGACGCAGGCGGCAGTGCTTTTGGAGGCGCGCAATAACTATGAATTTTACGGGATAGGCTTGTATGATCTGAGTGGTGAAGCGGTCAGGAGAGACGGGGAAATATATGAGAGTCTTGTGGATACGGAATGGTTCGCGCTTTTGCAGGAAACGGATAATATGACGATAGCGGATCCGCTCATTACAGAGGAATACGTGGGGATTCCAATGGCGATGCCGGTAAAGACGGACGGGGAAACATGGGGATATCTTGTGGGCGTGTACAAATACGATATGTTGAGCGACGTCTTAGGGGCGATTCACATCGGACAGAGCGGAATGGCAATAATTCTCAATGAGGAGGGGAGGGTCGTAGGACATCCTCAGGAGGATGTGGTGCGTCAGTCAGTTAATATTTATGAACTGGATACCGCAGAATCGGCGCATCAGATTTTCGACCGCATGATCACAAGGGAGACAGGCTCGGCGGAGGGAATTGTAAACGGGCAGGAATCTTATGTGGCATTTTGCCCGATCCACGGAACTAGATGGTCATTTGCAGTAGAGATTCCCAAAACAGACTATATGGAATCCACAGAGATGGCGTTAGATACTACGAGGAAGGGCACATTTGCGGCACTTGTTGTGGCGTTGCTTGCGATCTGGATTGTCACGACGGTGATTTCCAGCCAGCTGAAACGGGCAATCGTGCGGATGAACGGACTGGCGGACGGAGATTTGCAGTCTGAGGCGGAGGTAATGAAGTCCGGGGATGAGGTGGAAATTCTGTCGAAGTCCTTAAAGACTACGATAGAGAGTGTAAACAGGTACATCACAGAGATACAGAACATCCTCGATAATATTTCCAGAGGAAATCTCAACGTGTCGGTGGACGGCGATTACAAGGGAGACTTCGTTGCGGTGAAGGAGTCTCTGACACAGATCGTTGTGTCGTTGAATCAGATGATGAAGCAGATCAATGATACAGCGCATCGTCTCAATGATACGGCACACAATATGGGAACCCAGTCGGAAGAACTGCATCGTGCGGTGATGAATCAGACGGATGCTATGGAGGATTTGAATGCAGAGGTAAAGAATATCCGGGAAAATCTGAATAACGTAACGGAGAATACCAGGGAGACGAGAGAACGGGCAGCCCAAATCGCGGAGCAGATTGCAGGTGGAAACAGCAAGATGCATGAACTTAAAAATGCGATGGAGGCGATCGAGCGCAATGCAGAGGATATTACAAAGATCAGCAAGCTGATAGAAGATATTTCCCAGCAGACGACGATTCTGGCATTGAATGCATCGGTGGAGGCAGCCAGAGCGGGAGAAGCAGGTAAAGGCTTTGCGGTGGTGGCAGATGAGGTAAGAAATCTCGCAGAACAGAGCTCGGAAGCTGCCAAGAATACAGTGGACATGATCGCGACGGCAAGCGCGCTGATTAAGCACGGCGCAAAACTGACGACCGAGACTTCCGATTATCTGGAGGAAATCAGCAAGGGATCGGCAGCGGTGACGGAAATTGCAGACCGCTTGTCTCAGACCGTGCAGGTTCAGGAGATATCGCTGCGGCAGATTACAGAACGGATGGAAGATATTTCCGCAGTTACCCAGGAGAATTTGCAGTGTGCCGGAAGTACGGCAGATGCCAGCGTGGAATTAGGGAAAGAGTCTGAGAAGTTAGAAGAGCTGTTGGAGAAATTTCGGTTTCATTAAAAGTACAGCGGGGTGATTGGAGGAAGATATATGAAGCAATGGAAGATGTCGGGAATAGTTTTGATGATGATTCTGGTGCTTGGCGGCTGCGGGGAAGCGTCAGTGCAGACGGGAATGCAGGACGGATCCTATACGGCGCAGATGTCGGATTATTCCTTTGGATGGAAAGAATATGTTACGATTACCGTAAAAAACGGCGTGATCGTGACGACGGAATACAATGCAGAGAATGCCAGCGGGTTCATCAAAAGTTGGGATAACGCGTATATGAATAATATGAAGTCGGTTACCGGTACTTATCCGAATGAGTACACCCGTTATTATGCAGAACAGCTTGCAGGGCAGAGCGGTGTGCCTGAGATCGAAGTGTTGTCGGGAGCCACCAGTTCGAGCAATAACTTTCGGAGACTGGCGCAGGCCGTTGTTGAGCAGGCATTAGAGGGAGATTCCACGATTGCAGTGGTAGAGGCGATACAGGAAGAGGAATAAGGACCAGGAATAAGGACCAGGAATATCTTGTCAAACACCGGGGGCAAGTGTATAATAGCCACAGACATGAAACGGAGGATGATAGAATGGGAAGAGACGTTATTATTGCATGTGATTTTAACAGCAAGGCGGAGGTCATCGAATTTCTTGGAAAATTCAAGGAGGAAAAGCCGTTCGTCAAGATAGGAATGGAGCTTTTTTACGCTGAGGGACCGGACATTGTGCGTCAGATCAAGGCCATGGGTCACAAGATTTTCCTTGATTTAAAGCTTCATGATATACCGAATACCGTGAGAAAGTCGATGGCGGTGCTTTCCGGGCTCGATGTGGATATGTGCAATGTGCATGCAGCCGGAACGAAGGGGATGATGCAGGCGGCACTGGAAGGTCTGACAAGAGCCGACGGCGCAAGGCCGCTGCTTATCGCGGTAACGCAGCTCACCTCTACGAGCGAGGAAGTGATGCAGCAGGAACTTTGGATTGAGAAGCCGATCGACGAGACGGTCATGCATTACGCGAAGAATACGATGGAGGCAGGACTTGACGGCGTTGTGTGCTCACCGCTTGAGGCAGGCAAGGTACATGCGGTCTGCGGAGAGAAATTCCTTACGATTACGCCGGGAGTCCGCTTTGCAGACGGAGATGTCGGCGACCAGAAGCGTGTGACGACGCCCGCGAAGGCAAGGGAGCTTGGCTCGGATTACATCGTAGTGGGAAGACCGATCACGCAGGCGGCGGACCCGGTAGCGGCGTACCGCAGATGTGTGGAGGAGTTCGTAGGCTAGAAGTACGGGAAAAGAGGGGATAGATGGAAGTGGGTCTGATCTCCTCTTTTTGTATTATGCAGGGGGCAGAGGCGCAGATGAGTTCCGCTGTGCGAAACAGGAAAGGATGAAAATGATGCGGACACATGGAGTGAGCGGAAGCACGCTGAAGCTGATTGCGGTTGTTACGATGTTGATCGATCATGTCGCAGCGACAGTGATTGCGAGAATGTTATTCACAGGGCAGGGAACGCAGATGCTCTGGCGGATTTATTTCGGAATGCGGGATATTGGAAGAATTGCATTTCCGATTTACTGTTTTCTTCTGGTGGAAGGCTTTGACCATACGAGAAACCGGAGAAAATATGCGCTGCGTCTGTTCTTGTTCGCTCTGGTTTCCGAGGTGCCGTTCGATCTGGCATTTGGCAGCACATTTCTGGAATTTGGGTATCAGAATGTATTTTTTACGTTGCTGATCGGACTGCTTACGATCATGGCGTTTGACGCTGTATATGAGAAGCAGGAGTGGCATATGGCGGTGCGCGCGGTGCTTTTGGCGGTGATTGCGGTCGGAGGCATGGGGCTTGCGTATCTGATGCACACCGACTATGACGCGAAGGGCGTGATGGTGATACTGATCTTGTACCTCACCAGAAAAATCAGGGGATTACAGATCCTTGCGGGCTGTCTGGCATTTTGCTGGTGGGAACTTCCTGCGATCGTGGCATTTATCCCGATTGCATTCTATAACGGGAAGCGTGGATTAAATATCAAATACTTTTTCTATGCGTTTTATCCGGTGCATCTTCTGATCTTATATCTGATCTGTCTGTGCATGGGAACCGCAGGGGTTGCTGTTGTTTGATAACAGTTACGTTGTTTGATGAAAATTATGGAGGGTTTATGGAATTATCGAAAGAGACGAAGAAGCATTTGATGCAGGTCATTGCATTTGCAATTCTTCTGTATTGTGGGATTGAGCATTTCGATGTAGTGATCGCTGCGGTGCGGTTTGTGCTTGGTATTAGTATGCCGTTCCTGCTTGGCGGTGCGATTGCGTTTATTGTCAATGTGCCGATGAAGAAGATTGAGAAATACCTTTTCCCGAAGAATAAGAAATTCGGGAAATGGAGGAGGCCGGCGGCGTATCTGCTGACGCTTGTCTGCATTATAGGCATCCTTGCACTGGCGCTTGTAGTCATAATCCCGGAACTTGGAAATACGGTTGCAATGCTTGGCGAGCAGATTCCTGTGGCGATAAAGGCGGTTCAGAAATGGCTTGCCGATATTCCAAAGCAGTACCCTGCGCTTGCTCCGGCAATCGAGGAGTTGAATATCGACTGGTCGGCTGTTTCTGCTTCTGTTGTGAACTTTGTGCAGTCGATCGCGTCGAGTGCGGTAAGCTCCGGCGTCGGGGTTTTTTCCGGCATTGTGAGCGGAGTGACAACGTTCGTGATCGCGTTTACGTTTTCCATCTATGTGCTGTTTCAGAAGGAGAAGCTCGCAAGGCAGGGAAAGCAGGTGCTTTATGCACTGTTTCCGGATAAGGCCACAGAGAAGATGCTCTTGGTGATGCGACTGTCGAATCAGACTTTTTCCAGCTTTCTGTCCGGGCAATGTCTGGAGGCGGTGATTTTGGGTACGATGTTTGTAATATCAATGTCGCTGTTTGGCATGCCTTATGCGATGCTGACGGGGATTGTGATCGCAATCACTGCATTGGTGCCCATATTTGGTGCATTTATCGGCTGTGCAGTCGGAATGCTCTTAATTGTGATGGTGAATCCGATTCAGGCGCTTTGGTTCCTTGTGCTGTTCCTTGTGCTGCAGCAGGTAGAGGGAAATCTCATCTACCCGCACGTTGTGGGTAATTCCGTCGGACTGCCATCTATATGGGTTCTCGCAGCAGTGACGATCGGCGGCAATCTGTTCGGTATCATGGGGATTCTTGTGTTCATTCCGCTGTGTTCTGTGCTCTATGCACTCTTTGCTACCTTTGTGAAGAAAAGACTGAAGGAGAGGAAGGTGTCGGAGAGTAAGTGGAGTAATTAGGAAGAGAAACAAAAAGACTTTAGAAAATGTAGGAGATACTTTCTAAAGTCTTTTTCATGAGGCGCCGCGGAGGCTGGATGTCTTGCGGTAAGCCTTGTTTTTATATGTAAATCCTGACGGCAGAGCCGACAGGTGAGTTTTTTGGCGGAACTGACAGAACCCTAACATCGAAGTCAAAACTCAACAGCTCCTTTTGATGATTTTATTCTATAGGAAAATTGTGTCAGAAACTTGACTGCAAAGTGAAGAATATCTTAATATGCTATAATATATTTCTAAAATTTGGAAAGAAACTATAAACTGCCGGGGCGGTTGTGAAGGGAGAAGAGCGATGCTGCAGGAATGTCTGGAAAATGTAAGAAAAATGACGCCGCTCATACATTGTATTACGAATTATGTCACGACGGGAGACGTTGCGAATATGCTGCTCGCATGCGGCGCGAAGCCTATTATGGCGGACGAGCCGAAGGAAGCTGCGGAAATTACGGCTTGCGCGGCAGGGCTTGCAATGAATCTCGGAACGCCCGGCGAGCGGACGATTGCCGCAATGCACATAGCGGGCAGACGGGCAAATGAACTTGGACATCCGGTATTGTTCGATCCCGTGGGAGTGGGGGCGAGTGTTTTTCGGCAGGAGTCGGCAAAAGAACTGCTTTCGGCGCTTCATTTTGATGTGATACGGGGAAATGTTACGGAGATCAAGATGATTTACAAGCTGTATCATGCGCTTTTTGACCGGCACATAGGGGAGGAGAAAGCGTTCGGAACGGACGCTGTCATTGGAAAAGCATCAGGTGTGGATGCGCTTGCGTCGGATGCGGTGACGGAGGGGAAGCTTTCGGATGCAGTCGCATTTGTCAAAACGGCTGCGAGCGAGCTTCACAGCATTGTAGCGGTCACGGGCGCAGTTGACCTTATTTCGGATGGCATGCTCTGCTATGTGATTCGGGGCGGCAGAGAGGAAATGAGCCGCGTTACGGGAACGGGCTGCCAGCTCTCGGGCCTTATGACGGCGTTTGCTTCGGCAAATCCCGGAAATATGCTTACGGCGGCGCTTGCGGCGTCCTGCACGATGAAGACCGCAGGGGAGATTGCATGGCGGAATTTGACCGAGGAAGAAGGAAACGCTTCCTATCGTAATCGTATGATCGACGCGGTGTACCGGATGGACGGAGATACGTTAGAAAGGATGGCGGATTATGAAGTGCGATAGGAAAGACATGCTGCTTTATGCGGTGACAGATCGAAGCTGGCTTGGCGAAGAGACGCTTTATGCGCAGGTGGAAAAGGCGTTGAGAGGCGGGGTGACTTTCGTGCAGCTTCGGGAAAAGCATTTGACCGAGGAAGCGTTTCTTGAGGAAGCGGCAGAGATAAAAAAGTTATGTAAACAGTATAAGGTCCCGTTTGTCATCAATGACAATGTGCATATTGCGAAGGAGATAGACGCGGACGGTGTGCATGTGGGGCAGGATGATATGGAGATCGGAAATGTCCGGGCGATTTTAGGAGAGAATAAGATCATTGGCGTATCTGTGCACAATATAGAAGAAGCTCTCCGCGCAGAGATGTATGGAGCGGATTATCTGGGCGTCGGAGCGGCGTTTTCCACCAGCTCGAAACCGGATGCCGGAAACATCAGCCACGATATAATCCGGGCAATATGCAAAGCGGTGAAGATCCCGGTCATTGCAATCGGCGGAATTAATAAGGAAAATATTTTGGAACTTGGCGGAAACGGATTGTGCGGCGTAGCGGTCATCAGCGCTATTTTTGCGCAGAGGGACATCGAGGCTGCGGCTGCAGATTTGAGGAAATTGTCGCAGCGGATGATACAAGCGTAAGCTGGGAGGGTAGTGTGAAAAATCCATATTCGGAAAGGCATGGTTATTAGAATGATAAAAGGAGCGATTTTTGACATGGACGGAACGCTGCTTGACTCGATGCCTGTGTGGGAGCATGCGAGCGAGCGGTATTTGCAGGAGAAGGGGATATGCGTACAGGAGAAGCTCTCGGAGGTTCTCTTCTCGATGAGTATGCACGAGGGCGCGCGTTATGTAAAAGAAAAGTACGGGCTTACGGAGGATGAGGACGAGATTGTGGCGGGTGTCAACCGCATTGTGTTTGAAGCGTATGAGACTGCGGTGCAGCCGAAAGACGGTGTGCGGGAACTTTTAGAACGCTTAAAGCAGGAGGGGATACCGATGGCAGTCGCCACATCGACGGATCGTCCGATGATGGAAGCGGCGCTTACACGTACCGGACTTACATCTTATTTTCAAGGTATTTTTACCTGTTCGGAGGTCGGCGCGGGCAAGGTGAAGCCGGACATATATTTCGCGGCGGCAGAATGTCTTGGAACAAAGCCGCGGGAGACATGGGTGTTCGAGGATGCGCTCTACGCGTTAAAGACGGCGAAGCTGGCGGGATTTCGGACGGTCGGGCTTTACGATGCGGCAAGCGGGAAGGACCAGGACGAGATTGCGGCCCGGGCGGATATATACTGTGTGGGACTTACGGAAGAATTGTTTGATAAAATATCAGGAGAAGTTTTATGAGAACTGTGATATGTGATCTGTCCGTGGAAGAGTGGGCGAAGTTCGGAGAAATGCCGTCGGATGTGGAAATCATTCTGAATAACGGCAATATGAAGAAATGTATCGGTTGTTTTGGATGCTGGGTGAAAACGCCCGGGCAGTGCGTGCTTGCGGATGCATATCAAAAGCTTGGAGAACTATACGGGAAGACGGAGGAGCTTGTGATTATAAGCCGTTGCAGTTTCGGGAGCTACAGCTCGTTTGTGAAAAATGTGATGGACCGGTCGATTTCGTATGTGTTGCCCTACTTTCAGATTCGCGGTGGGGAAATGCACCATAGGGCGCGTTACAAAAATCACATGAGAATCCGTGCATTTTTCTATGGGGATCATCTGACGGATGCGGAAAAGGATACGGCAAGACGGCTTGTGGAAGCGAATGCAGTCAATTTTGGGGCGAAAGTCGGGCAGATTTCCTTTGCGGAATCTGTTGAGGAGATCATGGAGGCGTTCACATGGTAATCTTATTAAATTGCAGTTTTCGGGGAGAGAAGAGCAATTCAAATTATTTTCTGGGATTGTTGGAAGGACTGCTTACGGAGCCGTGCGAGCGTATCCAGTTGAATCAGGTAAAGGATATCCCTGCATTGCAGGAAAAACTGGCGGCGGCGGACGTGCTTGTATTTGGAATGCCGCTTTATGTGGACGGGGTTCCGGCGCAGGGAGAAACCGGCGCGGACAGAGGAACGAATGTGGCGGCAGGAAGGAGCGGATACATATGGAGAATAGCGGAAGAAAGACGGCGTTGACGATTGCGGGGAGCGATTCTTCAGGAGGCGCCGGAATCCAGGCAGACATCAAGACAATGCTTGCGAACGGCGTGTACGCCATGAGCGCAGTGACGGCGCTGACAGCGCAGAATACGTGCGGTGTGACGGGGATTATGGAGGTGGCGCCGGAATTTCTGACACAGCAGATGGAAGCGGTGTTTACCGATATTTACCCCGACGCCGTCAAAATCGGGATGGCCGCGTCGGCGGAGCAAATTTGTGCGATCGCGGAAGTGCTGCGAAAATATCAGGCGAAAAACGTGGTGTTGGATCCGGTGATGATCTCGTCTGGCGGTGACAGACTAATGGCGGAGGATGCGATTGCGGTTATGGAGCGGGAACTCTTTCCTATGGCGGCGCTCATCACGCCCAACATTCCCGAGGCGGAAGTCATCTGTAGAAGGAAGATAGCAGACACTGCGGCGATGGAGCGCGCAGCGGCGGAGATGGGGGAGAAATACGGCTGTGCTGTACTGCTGAAGGGCGGGCACGCGGCAGGCGGCGCGGACGATGTGCTGTGGCAGCCAAAGAAGCCGGCGGGCGGCGCGGACGATGCGCTGTGGCAGCCGAAGAAGCCGGCGGGCGTAATCCGCTGGTACGCAGGGCGGCGGATCGACAATCCCAATACACATGGGACCGGGTGCACGCTCTCTTCCGCAATTGCGTCAAATCTGGCGAAGGAACTGCCGCTTGACGCGGCAGTTGCGCAGGCAAAGGAATATCTTTCCGGGGCGATTGCGGCGATGCTTAAGCTCGGGAAGGGCAGCGGTCCTCTGGATCACGGTTACAAGCTAAATGAATAAAGGAAGTAGAAAACGAAATGAACAAATTTATCATAAGGCAGTCGCTGTTGCTTTTTATGACGGCGGCAATCTGGGGCGCGGCGTTTGTGGCGCAGAGCGTCGGGATGGACTATGTAGGACCGTTCACCTTCAATACGGTGCGAAATCTGATCGGCGGGTTTGTGCTGCTGCCGTGTATCGCGGTTCTTAACAAAATAAACGCTCGGACAGGCGCAGGGGAAATTGTGAGAAAGCAGGGAGCAGCGAACACAGAAAGCGTGCAGGCGGCGACGGAAGGAACATCTACGGCAAAAGAAGTGAATGTGACGGAACGTAAGGAGAAACGCACGCTTCTGCGCGGCGGGATAAGCTGCGGCATCCTGCTTTTTATCGCGTGCAATCTGCAGCAGATAGGCATCCAGTATACAACGGTCGGAAAAGCGGGCTTTATCACGGCGATGTATATTGTCCTCGTGCCGATTCTTGGCATTTTCCTTCGAAAGAAAGCGGGACTGCGGGTCTGGATTGCCGTTGTGATCGCTGCGGCGGGACTCTACATGCTTTGTATGACAGACGGCGGATTTTCCTTACAGAGAGGGGATTTTCTGGTACTTTTGTGTGCGCTGGCATTTTCTGTGCACATTCTGGTAATTGATTACTTTGCACCGAAAGTAGACGGAGTGAAAATGTCGTGCATCCAGTTCTTTGTGTGCGCGCTGCTTTCGGGAATCGGGATGCTCCTGTTTGAAGAGCCGGTTATGGCAAGCATTTTACAGGCGTGGGCGCCGATCCTCTATGCGGGCGTACTTTCCTGTGGTGTGGCGTATACGCTGCAGATCGTAGGACAAAGAGGGATGAATCCGACGGTGGCGTCTTTGATCTTAAGCCTTGAGTCTGTGGTGTCTGTTATTGCCGGATGGCTTATTCTGGGACAGGCGCTGTCTGCGTGGGAGCTTACGGGATGCGGGCTTATGTTTGCGGCGATTATCTTGGTACAGCTTCCCGAGAGAAAAAGCTGATTTACAACAAATTTATATTTTTACATGGCAGTGCCACGGAAACTGTGGTATGATAAAAAAGAGCAAAAGCTTTCGGACTCCGAAGGCTTTTGTTCTTTTGTGGAATTTTTCTGCCGCGTGAGGGAACAAACGGATGGAAAGGCCTCCGGAGTCCGGGGGATAGGGCGTGAATATGATAAAGTATTTTATGACGGATAATCAGGTGATACATGAGGAAGAGCGGCTGCAGGGGGGCGTATGGGTTCAGATGATAAGTCCGTCCCAACAGGAGTGCGAAAGCCTTGCGGAGACGCTGAATGTCGATATTGACGATATCAAGGCAGCGCTCGATGAGGAGGAGAGTTCCCGTATTGAACTGCAGGACGGCTATACGCTTATTCTTGTGGATATTCCGACGACAGAGATACGTCATGACAAGCAGTCATATACGACTATCCCGCTTGGCATTATTCTGACGCAGGATATTATTGTGACGGTCTGCACGGAGGATACGCCGGTGCTTAAGAATTTTGTGCAGAACAGGGTGAAGGAATTCAGCACGAAAAAGCGTCTGCGCTTTGTGTATCAGATTCTGTACCGCACCGCGGCAATTTATCAGATGAACCTGCGCATCATTGATAAGCGGAGGACAGAAATCGAGGAGCGGATCGGGGAGCACACGGAGGACGTCGATCTGATCGATCTTCATGAGTTGGAGTCTACACTGGTCTACTTCGCAACGTCGCTTCGGGCGAACGGTGTGGTTTTAGACCGTCTGACGCGCTACAAGCGCCTGGAACAGTATCCAGAGGATAAGGAGCTTCTCGGGGATGTGATTGTCGAGAATCAGCAGGCAATCGAGATGACATCGATTTACCGTGATATCATCAACGGTACGCGGGAACTGATGTCATCTGTGATAGATAACCGCCTGAACAATGTCATGAAGTATCTGACTTCGATTACAATTGTAATGGCGATTCCCACTGTCATTTCGGGAATCTACGGAATGAATGTGGATGAGCGTTGGATGCCGTTTGCAGATACGCCGCATGGCTTTCTGATTATCTGTGTGCTTACGCTGCTGATCTGCATCATTACCATGTTCGTTCTGCGCAAGAAGAAAATGTTATAAGTAGGTAAACATTGTAAGCAGATTAATGCGATAAGCAATAATCATTGTGTAAAAATCATGGGTAGATAAGTATTTGGGAAATTATAGGCAGATGATTATTGTGTAAGTTATGCGTAGATAATTGTTCAAAAGTTATAAGAAGATATAATAAAATATACAAAATGAGATTTTATTAGGAAGAAAGAAGAAATGATGTGTACAAAAATTTACGGAACAATCGGACCAGCCTGCCACGATACGGACACGCTGGTCCGTTTATTTGAAAAAGGAATGACAGGTATACGGATCAATCTGTCACATTCTGATTTGTCTGCGTGTTCAGAGTGGATTAAAAATATTAAATTTGCATATAAGAAAACAGAGCAATGCAGAGCTGACAATGCAAATAAGACTAAGCCGGAAATTCTGATGGATCTTTGCGGACCGGAGCTGCGCCTTGGGAGATTGAGGATAGAGCGGGAGCTGCGTGCGGGAGATATGCTGACACTTGTAGCAGAGGGGCGGAATAATCTGTTTGATCCCACAGAACTTCCGGTCCCCGAACCTGTCTTGCCGCATCTTGCGAGTGGTCAGCAGATTCTTGTGGATGATGGGATGATTCTGCTGGAAGCAGAAGAACTATTCCGCGATAGAATAGGATACGCGGCAGAATGCAAAGTGGTGCGCGCGGGGGTGTTAAAGAGCGGAAAGAGTATTGCCCTTCCGGGGATCACGATAGAGTCTCCGACCTTGACGGAAAGCGATTTGGAGAATATTCGTCTGGCAAAGGAATACGGGATCACGGGAGTAATGCTTCCGTTTGTACGAAATCAGGATGATTTAAGGAACTTAAAACAGGCTTTAATAGATGCGGATGCGGGAGATGTCCGTATTTTTGCGAAAATCGAAAATATGGATGGGGTCAAGCGGCTTCCGGAGCTGCTGCCATACTGCGACGAAATCGTCATTGCCCGAGGTGATCTTGGAAATGCGATGCCCCTCTGGGAACTTCCGGTCGTACAGGAGCAGATTGCGACGGCATGCAGGGAGGTGGGAAAGCCGTTCATGGTCGTTACGCAGATGCTGGCATCCATGGAACGGACGGCAGTTCCGACCAGAGCAGAGGTATCAGACATTTTCCGCGCAACACAGCAAGGCGCGGCATCTGTGATGCTGACCGGGGAAACTGCCGCGGGAGAGCACCCGGTGGAGGCGATGGAGTATATGGTGAATACTGTGCGGGCGGCGGAGGGCTATCTGAATAGGCTTACCGGTAAATGAAGGCGGTTAAAACTTTACATAAAATAGCCGATAAATGTAGTGATTACAATTGTGCAAATAAGGAATGGACATGTAAAGTATACAGAATGGTGGGAACACAGTGCAGGGAAAAGGCTATATTTATATATGTGATGATGATGAACTCTTTCTAAAAAGATTGGAAAAGGAAATAGCAGATTGGATAGAAAAAGAAGGAGAGAATTGCATCCTTAAAGTATATTCTAAGGGTGGGGAACTGGTATCGGATATTGAGAAAGAGGCAGGACTTTATATGCTTGACATTGATATGCCGGATGTGCCGGGACTGCAGCTTGCAGAACAAATCAGGCATAAGGATTTGCAGGCGACAATTATCTTTGTCAGTAACCATGGGGAAATGGTGTTTGAAGCAATTCGTTATGCGCCGTTTCGATTTATCAGAAAAGAACGCATGGGAGAGGAATTGCCGGAGGCGCTTATGGCATGGCGCAAGGGGCGGGAACATCATGACTGCCTGATGGAAATCGTGACGCGTCAAGGAATCGTATATGTGCAAAAGAAAGATATTTTATATATGGAGAGCAACCGTCATTATTTGACGGTGTATTGTATAAATGAAAAATTTGAGGTTCGGGGAAAGTTGTCTGACTACGAGAAGAGGCTTAAGGGCAAGGGATTTGTCAGAGCGAATATTGGATATCTCATTAACTGCAGATATGTCCGGGCGTTAAGGAGCGGGAAAGTAGAATTGACTTCCGGAAAGGAGATTACAATAGCCAGAGGAAGATATGAGGAT
Source organism: Roseburia hominis (assembly GCA_021771815.1). Classification (GTDB taxonomy): domain Bacteria; phylum Bacillota; class Clostridia; order Lachnospirales; family Lachnospiraceae; genus Roseburia; species Roseburia hominis_A. Next base: position 56,385 of record JAETOE010000015.1, on the reverse strand, counting down.
GTAAAGCACACATATATGGAGTATGTCAGGGAGAAAGGAAATTGGAATTTTTAGATTGTATAGCGGAAATTTATGTGGGTGCAGCTGGAGCAGGGGCGGCGATATGGGTATTATGTGAAAAATATGCGCCTAAACTTAAAATGAAATTTACGGGGATCGGAATCTGGTTTTTGCTGCGTTTTGTCTTGTTATATTGCAATGCTTTGTCACTGATTCTACAGATGACGCTGACGAGCACTGTCGATTTCCTTTTTGCGTGGAGCTTATTACAGGGAGGATATCGGCGGAAGGTACAGACTTTGTTACTGATAAATGCAATCTGGTTAGCGGTTAATGTGGCGGAGACAAAGCTATTGTTCGTTTTCGGCGACGGCAGGGCAGCTATATTTATTACGCAGGGAATCGGTGCTATGCCGCGTATTGTCGGCAGAATTTTTATAGGTTCGTTATATCTTTTGACGGCATGCATGCTTATCAGACAGGAGAAACAGATTAAACTAAAAGGAAATCAGTTATTGTTGCTGGGCGTGCTGGGTGCAGTACTCTTTATAGGGGTGCTGTTTTTGTGTAGCTTTATTGATTATGCTGCACTGCCGTTGCCATGGCGCTGGCAGGTGTTTTTTTGGGGTCTGCTGTTTGCAGTAATTGTAGCCTTGATGTATCTGATAAAGAATTTCGATAAGCAGAACTGTTACGCATTAGAAAATTTCGCTTTGAAAGTGCGGATTTCCGAGCAGGAACAGCAGGCATTTGAGGAGGAAGATTACCGGAGAATGCAGATGCTGCGTCACGATATGAAACGATACTTTGTCACCTACCTGCAGCTTCTGAGGGAGGGGCAATCCGAATTTGTAGAATCCGATATGCAGCAGATGATTGGTGAAAGGATGGTTTTAAAGCGGCAAAGGTATACCAAAGATATGGTATTCAACGCAGTTATCAACGAAAAGGCACAGCGGTGCAGGGAGCGCAAGATTACATTTACGGCAAATGTCGTATTGGAAACGGTGCAGGATAATATGGAATATGGGATTATGTTATCTAATCTTTTGGATAATGCAATTGAAGCGGAAGAAGATGTGGCAGAGCAATTACGCCGCATTTCTTTAAACATTCGAACAGAAGGGGAGATGCTGCATGTGATTGTGGAGAATTATGTCGAAGAGCCTGTGCTGGAACATAATCCCCGGCTTGCGACAACGAAATTGAATGCAGAGTTGGAGCATGGAATCGGATTAAAGAGCGTAAAAAGAATTGTTTCGGAAAATAAGGGGGCGATGGAGATATTCGGCAAGAAGAGTACATTTGTCGTACATATATGTATTCCCGTGTAAAGTGTGCCAGAAATCGGTAAAGTGTGCCAGAGGACTTGATAGATAAGTGGAAACGCTTATCATAGAAAAAAAGTCCATATGTGAAAGGAGAAGGTTTTATGAAAAATGGAAGAAAAATTATGGCACTGGCAGTTGTGATTTCTTTGTGTCTATCGGACAGTGTGTATGCAGCGAATGAACTGCCGGAAAGCACAGAAGACGAGATGCTTGAAATGACTGATGTATGGATGGAAAGCATGGACTATGATGTAGAGCTTGAGCGGGCAAAGGAGGGTATATCTGATATTCCCATTACGGAAGAGATGCTGGATTCTTGCAAAGCCACAATTACAAACGAAGATGGAACAATGGAAGATGCTGATGTCTATGTGACGGTCAGAGAACTTGGAAGGATCGAAAAATCGGGACAGGATGGCGGAACAGTGTATTGTACAACTGCGTTTGCCTCCAGTGAGAAGACGGATTCTGAAACGAGCGAAACAGTTGATCACACATATGCGTATGGAAGTATTTTGTGGATTGATAATCTGGGAGTGAAAAACAGATTGCTCCGGGTTACAGGAGGATGGAGTACATCGGATGATGTGATAACTGGGAGAGAAGTGGGATATGGTATAAGCGGAAAGACGGCAGATCCGCTATATGTTACTCAATATCCGAGCGGTAACACTTTTACTTATAACGGGAATAGCAGAATGGAGGCGCTTTGGTTATGCCTTGAGACATGGGTGTCGGTTAATGGAAGAAAATTACGTTTAAGAGTAACGAATCATGTGACAACTTGAAATAATATTTCTTGCCGAAATTCGCGCTGATATATAGGGGAAATAGTGAATGAAAAGAATAGTACAGGAAATCGGAAAAGCAATAGCTCTATGCATACTCGGCTATATCATAAGCTATCCATACTGCATTGTGAGGTATTATCAGAGAGCAAAAGGCGTAGATGAAAATTGGATTATCTGGTTATGTATTGTGATGCTGGGAACAGGAGTGTTAGCCTGCGTAATAGTGAACCACAAGCATCTGGTTTATTCAAAATCTGTGTTGAAATCCCGCGTCGCATCAAGATTCTGGGGCAATCTGGCGATACAGGCGGGCTGTATTCTGGTATTGCTTGCGCTGATGCTGGTGAAGGAATTAACCAATTATTGGTTCGACACGATGTGGCTTTGTGACATCTGGCGATGGCTGGGAATGGGGGAAGAAAAGGCGATGATATGGGGTTATTACCTTGTGCCAATGGCAAATACCGGATATTTTTTAATGGTTTCGTGCTGCTGGGTTGGCTATAATGTTATGCAGGGGTTGTTTGATCAGAGATTTAAGATTGTCAAGTAGGAAAAATGAACTGTTAAAAAGCGGTTGCGTGAAAAAAACTTCACACAACCGCTTTTCTTCTGCGTGCGTCTGGCGGCGTACGTTTCTACCGCTCGAACCTTCCGCTTGCCCCGCACGGCAGCACCAGTCCGTTCGAGGAGACGGGAAGCCCGATCTCATCCGCGGTAATCGTGCCGTGGTACTTCTTTAGCGCGGTATTCATCATGTAGCTTAACACGGCGGGCTGTAAGCCCGTCGTATAGGAATTAATCAAAAAGAACAGCGGATCGTCCGTAAGAAGCTGTTCACAGAGCTGTACGAGAGGATAGACCGCGTCCTCGATTTTCCAGATTTCCCCTTTTGGCCCTCTGCCGTAGGACGGCGGGTCCATAATGACCGCGTCATAGTGATTGCCGCGGCGGATCTCGCGCTCTACGAATTTCACGCAGTCGTCCACGATCCAGCGGATGGGGGCATCTTTAAGCCCGGAGGAGACGGCGTTCTCCTTCGCCCAGGTCACCATCCCCTTGGAAGCGTCCACATGCGTAACGCTTGCGCCTGCGGCTGCTGCGGCAAGCGTGGCTCCGCCCGTGTAGGCAAAGAGATTTAAGACCTTGATCGGACGATTTGAATTCCTGATTTTGGCGGAGAACCAATCCCAGTTGGTAGCCTGTTCCGGGAAAAGTCCGGTATGCTTGAAACTGAAGGGCTTCAGGTTGAAGGTAAGACTGCCATAGCGGATCTGCCACTGTTCGGGCAGATCAAAAAACTCCCACTCGCCGCCGCCCTTTGCGCTGCGGTGGTAGTGCCCGTTCATTTTGCGCCACCCTTTTTCTGCTCTGGGCGTATCCCAGATGACCTGGGGATCGGGGCGCACGAGGATATAATTTTCCCAACGCTCCAATTTTTCGCCTTTCGAACAGTCAATCACTTCATAATCTTTCCAGTTATCTGCTATCCACATAAGAATCCTCTTTCTGTCGTTGATTTATTCCCGCGAGGCAGTGCACTATCCGGGAGTAAAGCGCCCTTGTTGCGGACATTTGCCGTGGCACTGCTCGTTGTCTACAGTATACTACTTGCGTTCCGATAAGAAAAGACCGGCGAGGATTAGAACACATCCGGCGAGGGACATGGTTGTCAGCCGTTCATCCAGAATGAAAAAGGAAAAAACAAGCGTGACGACCGGAACCAGATAGATGTAGACGCTGGCATGTACCGCACCTAAAAGGTCGAGTGCCTTATTCCAGGTGATATAGCAAAGACCTGAGGCAATCAGACCGAGAAAAAGCAAAAGCCCGATGGAGGACGGCAGAAACAATGCGTCCGGTTTCCATTCATAGCCGCAGAAGAGCATGGCAGGGAGCATGGTAATAAGACCATAGAAAAAGATACGCCTTGTCACTGCGATAGAGGAATAGCCTGATTTTTGTACCATGACGGTAGTAAGCGAATATACTGCCCAGCAGAGGGAAGCACCGAGCGCAAGAAGGTCGCCCAGAGGATTTAGCTTAAGGGCAAACGTACCGTTTGCGGTAATCAGGACGATACCGGCCATAGATAGAAGAAAACCGGCCAGAAATGCCCGGCGCAGTTTTTCTTTGGTGATAAAGTGTGATAAAAGTCCCGTGAGAAACGGCGCGGTAGCGACAAGAATGCTGACATTGGAGGCATAGGTGTAGGTCAGCGCAAAATTTTCACAGAGAAAATAGATGGTGACGCCGCTTGCGCCTGACACAAAAAATAGCAGTTCTTCTCTCTTTCCGGAAACATGCAGCGGATGCGGATACAAGATCCACAGCATCACATATCCGATAAGAAACCGGTAGAAAAGGATATCTACCGGTTCGAAAACTTCAAGAAGAAGCTTGGTTGCAATAAAGGTCGTGCCCCAGGCAAACACGGAAAAGAGCGCGAGGGCGTGTCCGACAAAAGGATGATTCGTGTTCATAGGTTCTCCTTAACCAGAGTATTACTTTTTACGCCAGGTCGACGGCATGAGCAGAATCATAAGCGGAAACAACTCAAGTCTCCCTGCCAGCATATCAAACATCAGAACGAACTTGGAGAAGACGGAGAAGATGGAAAAGTTCTGCGTCGGTCCTACAAGATTTAAACCGGGTCCAATGTTGTTTAATGCGGAGACGACCGCCGTAAAGTTCGTCGTAAAATCAAATTCGTCGACGCTGATCAACAGCGTTGAACTGAGCAAAGTTACAAAATAGATAACAAGAAATACGTTGGCGGAGCGCAGTGTCGCGTGCTCTATTACATGACCGTCCATGCGGATCTTGCGGATTTCACGCGGATGGATGATCAGGGAAAGCTCCTTGCGCAGGCTCTTAAAAAAGATGACCAGTCGGGAAACCTTCATACCGCCGCCTGTACTTCCGGCGCAGGCGCCGATGAACATCAGAATGACCAGAATCGTCTGGGACAATGGCGGCCATAGGTTGAAATCTGTGGTAGCGTATCCGGTTGTCGTGATAATGGAGCCGACCTGGAAAAATGCATGCCGCAGCGTTTCGGATACAGTCGGGTACATCCGGCTGGTGTTGTAAGCAATTACTCCGGCAGAGGCCAGAATAATGAAAAAATACCAGCGCACTTCTTCGATGCGGAAGGCATCCTTGATCCGGCGTGACAGGAGACAGAAATAAAAGGTATAGTTCACGCCGCTTAAAATCATAAATATTGTCACAATAATCTGCAAGGCGGGCGAATAACCGGCAATGCTGTCATTTTTGATGCCGAATCCACCGGTTCCTGTCGTGCCGAAACTGGTCGTGACCGCGTCGAAAAGAGGCATTCCGAAAGCGCATAACAACACAATCTCCGATAGCGTTATGGCAATGTAGATGCCATAGAGGATCTTAGCAGTATCCTTGACATGCGGTACAAGCTTGCTGACGGAGGGACCGGGGCTTTCTGCTTTCATCAGATTCATTGTTGATCCCCCCATTAAAGGGAGAATCGCCATAATGAAAACGAAAACGCCCATGCCGCCGATCCAGTGCGTAAAGCTGCGCCAGAAAAGACTTGCCCGGGAGAGCGATTCTACCTCGGTAAGGATGCTTGCACCTGTAGTCGTAAAACCGGAGATCGTCTCAAATAAAGCATCCACGTAGGAAGGAATATCGCCTGAGAGCACGAAGGGAATTGCCCCGAAGATACTCATGATAATCCAGCTTAGTGCGACTGTGACAAATCCTTCTCTTGTATACAAGGTGGAGGAGGCCGGGCGTTTGCGGGTCAGAAACAAGCCGAGCACCAGACAAAGCACAGCCACAAGCAGAAAAGGAATACCCTCCTTCTCTCTGTAGAGAAGTCCGACCAGTGCAGGCAGCGTCAGAAACGCGCTTTCAAATTTCAGTATATGACCGAGGATATATAATACCATTGAATAATTCATTGCCGTTTAGTCCTCCAGAATCTCTTTGATATCGGAAATGCGGTATCCGGATAGTACGACGAGTACGGAATCCCCAGCAAGCATCATATCCTGTCCACCCGGCAGAACTACTTTTCCGCCGCGGTAGATACAGCAGATCAAAGTGTTTTTGCGCAGATGAAGATCCTGTAGCGGAATACCGGAAACAGCGGAATTTTCTTTGATGATAAATTCGAGGGCCTCGGCCTTTCCGCCCGCGAGCTTATAGAGCGTCTCGACGTTGCTGTTCATGGAATTGTTCATAGAACGCACGTATTTTACAATGTAATCTGCTGTGATAACGCGCGGATAAATGATACTTCCAAGATTCAGTTCGTTGATGACGGAATTAAAGCTGCTACGGTTGATTTTTGTTACAGTCTTCGCATTTGACACATCGCTTGCGTACAAGGAAAGCAGAATGTTTTCCTCGTCGAGTCCTGTCAGCGCTGCAAAGCCCTGGGCGTGCTCCAGTCCTTCCTCGGAAAGAAGATCCTGATCGGTGGCGTCTCCGCAGATGATGGTTGCCTTTGGGAGCAGTTCGCTTAAGACATCACAGCGGGCGGGATCGACCTCGATAATGGTGACGCGTATGCCCGACTTGATGAGGATTTTCGCCAGATAAAACGCCACCTTGCCTCCGCCTGCGAGAATCGCGTTTCCGACCCGGTTCTTTACAATGCCTATTTTGCGGAAAAAGTCGATTGCGTTATGGCGCTCCGATGCGATGGCGACGATGTCGCCGGCATGGAATTCAAAATTACCGTTCGGGATGATAACGTCATTTCCACGGATGACCGTGCAGACCAACACATTGCTGTGAAGAGACTGATGCAGATTAAACAACTTTAGGTGAATCAGCGGAGAATTTTCGCTGACCTTAAAATGCAAAAGCTCCACATGCCCCTTGGCGAAAGAGTCCACGCGAATCGCAGAGGGGAACTGGAACACTCTTGAAATCTCGTTTGCCGCAATGAGCTCCGGATTGATGATCATGGCAAGACCGAATTCCTTTTTGAGAAAGGCAATCTCATCGATATAGATTGGGTTGCGGACGCGGGCGATTGTCTGACAGTGCCCGGTTTTTTTCGCAATAACGCAGCAGAGCAGATTCTTTTCATCGTCGCCCGTGACGGCGATGAGCAGATCTGCCGTTGCGATGCCTGCTTCCAATAGAGTCTTGTGGTTAATACCGTTTCCGACGATGCCCATGGCGTCAAGCCGGTCGGTAATATTTTGAACCTTTTCCGGTTTCTCATCAATTACAACGATATTGTGATCTTCGTTGCTAAGCTGCTCTACAAGCGTATAACCTACTTTGCCACAGCCAACGATAATAATGTTCATAATAATCTCCTTGGTGAAAATATAAAAATTTGTGGGCGGCGCGTATAATGTCTGGCGACATTATACCATAGACGCAAGCGTCCATGGCATTCGCCGTGGGCGACCGATGCGCACTTCACGCTGTCCTTCAGACGGCGTGCGTATAATGTCTGGCGACATTATACCATATATAATTTGATTTTTGGGAAAAAGTGAAAAAATATAGCCGGGTGCAAAAAAATAGCGCCCGGCTAAGCAGTGATATAATTATTCCATTGTTAAAAAAGTTTTGTAGATCTGTTCCGGGGCCGCTTCGGGATCGCTTTTTTCTATGGCGGTACAAATCTTATCTATAAGTAGTGCATCTTCTTCTAATTCGGAAGTGATTGCTTCAGAAGTCTTGCCTTTTTGCAGTTTCCGGCAAACTAGTTTAATTCTAACAATAGGGAAATCTGTTTTAGCAAGATAGGCGTCGGAAAGTTTTAGGGCCTGTTCATTTTGTTCCATAGGCAGATGCCTCCGTCTTATGATTGCTTTTTAGGAAAATATCGCAGAATTGCGAGAAAATAGATTTTTTTAGACATAGCGTCGGCATAGTAGAAAATATATTGAAGTCCAGCAGAAATACAAGAATAGTATGAAAAACGACGGGCACGATCAATGTCTCTTGTCGGATAAACCGCACAAATAGTCGAGGCTGACATCATAGTATCGAGCTAATTTTATTAAGTGCCGGATAGGCATTTCGTTGGCACCACGTTCATATCTGGCATACATGGTCTGGGATGTTCCAAGATATTCGGCGATTTCCTGTTGAGTTTTATCGGAATCTTCTCTCAAGTTTCTGATTCTTGTAATATAATCCATATTTTAAGCCCATTGAGAACAACAATTTAAAACTTTATTAGTTTACCATAGTAAAAATATTTACTATTGACTTTAGTAAATATCTTTACTAAATTTATATTAGAAAAAGAAAAAAAATAGAACTAAAAAGAGGATAGAAAAAGTGTGGAGGTAAAGATGTTTAAGACAGGACTAAAAAGATACGAATATGCGGATCTAGAGAGTTTCACGAGCAATGTGGGCTTGAAGGTCAGAAAATCAATTAATCCGGTTTTTTTGGCGTTGTAGCTGAATGGAATGATTTACGTGAATCGGATGGATCGAGAAAGTCGTAGAGCCAACATTGAAAAAATGAAAAGAGTATTGAATGCGGGGAATAGCGTGATGGAAATACGTGGTGCAGAACCGGAGATGTTGGTTATATAAATGAAAATGGTGAGGTCTATGTGTTAGGACGAGTAGCTGATAGTATGAGAACAAAATCTGGTAAAAGTCTATACTTTTTTGAGGTGGAGACGGCGGTACAGGAAGAAGCGACAGTGGCGCAGTGTAAAGTTGTTTATCTGGAAGAAAACGATGAATGGCTGGTAAATCTGGTACTGCATATAGCCTTGGAAGAAGACGAACTGCATTTGAGACTCGACGAGCTATGCAAGGATGTGCTGGGGGAGAATCAGACAATTCGATATAAAGTATGGGATGCATTTCCGTTGACACCAAATGGCAAATGCGATGTAAGAGCAATGAAATCTATTGCGAAGTTCCAAAGACCCAGCGAAAATAAAAAATAAAATTAGGGGGGCTATTTTATGTGGACTGAATTGCAATATTGCCGCGAAGGAGATTTTATCAGAGCGTATTTTTTTGGGTGACTCTGATATTGAAAATCCAAACAATCACAAGTGGCATACAATTTATACCTTGGAAAAAAAGAGCAATGGCAATTATTATGCTACAATAGAAGGCTTTAAGGGGAGTGAATTATCCGGTCTATCTGATGTTTTTAAGAAAATATAAAGTAAAGACTAATGAGAGTTTCACCGAACACGATATTATTTAGCGAGCCACCTTTCATATTTAAAATTGAATTTGCGAAAACCGTAGAGACGGAAAAATTCAGTTTTCAAAAGATACTGTCTGATGTATAATGAAAGTGACACAAAAAGGAAAAGATAGGGTAGTTAGTCCAGGAAGGATGTGTTTTTATGAGTAATCGAGAACTCGCCAAGAGTCTTATTGATCAAATACCGGAAAGCAAACTATTTTATATAATTGCATATCTTCAGGGGGCAGCGGTTCCGGATGAAACACCAAATGCCGAGACATTACAGGCCTTTGCTGAATTGAGTAACGGAGGAGGCATCTCGTATAGCGGTAGCACAGGGGATTTGTTTGCTGAATTAATGGAGGACTGAGAATGTTGGATATCAGATACTCTACGAGATTCAAAAAGGATTTCAAAACCTGTGTAAAGCGCAATTACAAAATGCATCTGCTACAACGAGCAATTGATATTTTGCGAATTCCTGATACGCTTCCGGTTCAAAATAGGGATCATGCACTTAGCGGTAATTACATTGGTTATCGTGAATGTCATATAGAATCGGACTGGTTGCTGATATATAAACAAGAAGAAAATGAACTTTTGCTTTATCGTACCGGCACACACTCTGATTTATTTGGATTATAAAATACGACCCAGACAATTTGTCTGGGTCGTATTTTATAAAGTGATATAGAATTTGACAATGTTATAACAGTTCAGCCCCGTCTGAACCAACTAGCATTGATAATAGTGACGCGTATGCCTGACTTGCTAAGGGTTTTCGCCAGATATGATGCAAAAGTTCCACATGTCTCTTAGAGAAGGAGACCACGCGAATTGCAGAGGGGAATGGGAATACTCTTGAAATCTCGTTTGCCGCAATGAGTTCTGGATTGATGACCATGGCAAAACCGAATTTTTTTGAGAAAAGACAGAAGCAAATTTTTGGTGATTTGCTTCCGTAAGATGTTCAAACCGATTAATTTTTGACTCGCACCATCGGTAAGCGAGAACATTTATCGCATTGAATAACTTATACCCCGCGCCATCAATAAGCGGCAACATTTTCTATAATTATTATATGCGAAATGATATAAAAACTCAATGAATTTTTGGAAAAGCTGAAAGTGTTCCCCGGCTCTACATTAAGAAATTACACAATATATTTTAGGAATTAGAACATTTTTGAAACCGCAAGCTCCCCAAAATAGTATTATTAGCATAGTTGTATTTGGGCAAATGGTACGATACAATAGGCATACATTATTTTGAGAGGTATGAAGCAGGACGAAATAGTCACAAGAAAAAAGGACTTTGGAAAACGAGAGGAAAAGGGGAAAATTATGTTAGATCGACTGGTCGAGTGTGAAAACCGTTTGCTTGATGAACAGAAACAGGTAAATGAATTGCTCATGGAATTTCAGACAGGCAAGGCGGCGGATGAACTCACACGTATAAAAATAGAGGGTATGCAGAGAGAAATTGATTTGTTGGGAAGACAGCTTGCGGTCATGCGGGATGCTGTGCAGCTGACACAGAAAAATGCGGGATGGCAGGTGCAGCAACAGAGAACCCCGCTGCAACAGGAACAGATGCCGCTGCAGGGGAATTGGTTGCAGCAGCAACAGGGGAAGCAAGTGCAGCGACAACAGTTGTCGCCGCAGGCAGGACAGCAACAGTTCCAGACTGCACCGTGGATGCAACAGCCGCGGCAAGTGCAGCAGTTTCAGACCATGCAGCAGGCACAGGCGGTGCAATGGCAGGCAACACCGCCGCAGGCGCTGCATCGTCAGAACGTTCCGAAGAAAGATTTTGAGAAGACTTTCGGCGAGGCGGTTCTGCCAATTTGCGCATCGATTCTCATATTTATCAGCTTCATACTTTTTGCGGCAATCGTATTGCCATATCTGAATACTGCGGTAAAGATGATACTGATGTACGCGGTCAGCATTGCCATCGCGCTGACCGGAGCTCTGCTCTTGCTGCGTGACAGGAAGAATAAAGGATTTATTGCACTTACAGGATGTGGAATGGGAGCGTTGTACCTGTCGCTGATACTAAGTAATACATATTTCAGGGCGATAGGGGACGTGACGCTTTATATAGGGCTGTTGGTGTGGTCAATAGCAGTGTGCGTGATGTCCAGGCTGCGCTCGAATAGTTTTCTTATCGTCGGACAGGTTGGAGTCAATCTGTCAGTGCTGCTTGGGGTATATTTATGCACGGAGACCAGGGATGCCGGAAAACTGCTGTTTTTGATTATTTATGCTCTTGTGACGCAGATGGTATTTTATATTTCGCATTTACACAGGGAGTACAATCGGAACATTGCCAATCATATCGGCTGGTGTGTGTGCCTGATTCTGTTGGCATGTGGCGTCAACGAGCCTTATCTTAAGGACACTCTGCCCGGAGGCGTGTCAGCCGTTGTACTGCTGCTGGCATTGGGCGCATTGGTGGTGCTCAGTATCGTATTTTTTCGGACGGATGAGAGAAAGAGCGTTGCGTTTGGAATCTTAAATACCTTGTATGCATGGGCGGCATATGCGCTTATCTCATATCATTTTGCGCCCGTGATGTTTTTTGTGGCGGTAATAGCGGCACTGGCGCTTGCTGCACTAGAACTGCGAATGCCGGGAGAGGGGCATGCGGGAAAGACAATTTTTCAGTGTGCGCTGTTTTTCCAGATATTTCTCGCATGGATGGATGTCGGCTTGCTGAAAGAATACGTATCTGTATCGCTGCTTGCGGCGGTGTGTCTGTTCTATGGATTTTACCGCAAAAATGTGATGTATAAGATTGCGGGATTCGTATATGTGATATTGTTTGCGGTTGTATCAATGAATGGCTTTGCACAGCTCTTCTGGTGTCTGGCGCTTGTGGGCGGAGGTGTCTTTATGCTGTGTTTGTTCCGCGATCAGTACCGTACATGGATGAAGGTGACAGGATATCTGCTGTTTCTTACTGTGTTGTTGGAGGCTCTTTGCCGTATGCTGGCTGATTCGCCGTGGGATACCTGGAGGCAGAATCTGCTCATATTTTCTGTGCTGTCGGCGGTGAATATTGTTATGGCAAAGGTGCCTGCGATGCGGAGAAATCCCTGCAGCGGAGAGGAAGAGCAGGGAGTGCGGATCGCGACGGGAGTGGTTCAGATTCTATTTGCACTCTATTGCTGTGTATGTATTTTTCTGGTGGAAGGATCGGTCTGCCATTTGTGGGCAGTCCTGCTCGGAACGGTTTTGGTCTGCACGAACTCGGTTTCGCTTGTGATAAAAGAAAAAAGCGAGGCACTCAGTGTTTATGCGGGAGTCAAGCTGCTGTTCTATGCTATGGTGGTCTTGAGATCTTACAATGCGCCCGGATTTCTGCTCAGTCTGGCGGGGCTTGCGTTCGCAGCGGCGTGTGTCGTGTTCGGATTTGCAGCGGGGCGGTTGTTCTCGAAGAATCTTAAGGGAATTCGGATTTACGGGCTTACCGTGATCATGCTCTGTATTGTGAAGCTGCTGCTTTTTGATATTCATTTTGACAGCCTGCTTTTACGGGCGGCGGGGCTCTTTGCAAGCGGTGTGCTGTGCTTCGGCATCAGTATGCTGTACCATCTGGCGGACAAATGGCTGATGGGAAAGACAATATAATATAGAAGAAACGCCTTCTGTGACGTTGTTTTTGAAAAAAAGTAAAAATGTCAAAAAAATCCTTGCATTTGCGGAAATCATCGTGTATACTAAGCATTGCTGTGACATTGATAGCGTTGAAGCGTGAGGTTGCTGCAGAGATTGCAGGTTTTCCGTGGAGCGAATGTCAAGTTAGGAAACTGGCGACAAGTCACTGTATCACGAATAACGTCTACAGAAGGTAGAAATGGCGTGTAGGTATCCGCTTGCGGATATCGGTCGGAGAGCAAGGCTCTGCGATACACGCGGATATGTGTGCAGTCACCGCTTGTCGTACGCAAAGCGATCAGATCGCTTGGTAAAAGTGCGAAAAGGAGGCGACTTTTTTTATGGCAAGTCAAGTAATGAGAATCACTCTGAAGGCTTATGATCACAAGTTAGTTGATTCATCGGCACAGAAAATCATCGAAACTGTAAAGAAGAACGGATCACAGGTGAGCGGACCGGTACCTCTTCCGACAAAGAAGGAAGTTGTTACGATCTTAAGAGCAACTCACAAGTATAAGGATTCCCGTGAGCAGTTCGAGCAGAGGACTCATAAGAGACTGATCGATATCGTTACACCGACCCAGAAGACGGTTGATGCATTATCCCGCCTTGAGATGCCGGCAGGTGTTTACATCGATATCAAAATGAAGAACAAATAAGATTCTTCGTTTCGATGAGAACCAGATGGTTTTCGTCACAATAGCATCTTGATTTAGTTAATATCCTGAAGGGTTTAATATAGAAGCAAGGAATGTTCGGCAGAAGCCTCCATTCTATGTGGTTTATCCACATCCACTTATATAGACTTTCTAGGATGAACGGTTCCGCTACCCCAAGGTATTTGGGCATGAAGCGTTCCGCTGTAGAGAAAACAGGAGGTAAAAGTATGAAGAAAGCGATTTTAGCAACAAAAGTCGGAATGACTCAGATCTTCAATGCAGACGGCGTTTTAGTACCGGTTACTGTATTGGAAGCTGGTCCTTGTTCTGTAACACAGATTAAGACTGTAGAGAACGACGGATACAGCGCAGTGCAGGTTGCATTTGCTGATAAGAAGGAAAGAGTTGTCAGCAAGGATGCAAACGGCAAGAAAGAAATCAGAAACAGACATGGCGTTAATAAGGCAGAGATGGGACATTTTGCTAAGGCTGGCGTGTCCGGCAAGAGATTCGTCAGAGAGTTCAAGTTTGAGAACGCAGGCGAGTACAACTTAGGCGATGTCATCAAGGCTGATATTTTTGCAGAGGGCGACAAGATTGACGCGACTGCAATTTCCAAGGGAAAAGGTTTCCAGGGCGCTATCAAGAGATTAGGACAGCACAGAGGTCCTATGGCTCACGGTTCCAAATTCCATCGTCATCAGGGTTCCAACGGTGCATGCTCCTCACCGAGCCGTGTATTCAAGGGAAAAGGAATGCCTGGACACATGGGCAGCGTTAAGGTCACAACACAGAATCTTGAGGTTGTGAGAGTTGACGCAGAGAACAACCTGCTTTTAGTAAAAGGTGCGGTACCGGGTGCTAAGAAGTGCTTAGTAACAATCAAAGAAACAGTAAAAGCTGGTAAATAGTGCTCGATTAGGAAAGGAGGAACTAAACGATGGCTAAAGTAGCTGTTTATAATATGGAAGGCAAGGAAGTTGACAGCCTGGAATTAAATGACGCTATCTTCGGAGTAGAAGTGAACGAGCATTTAGTACACATGGCAGTGCTTCAGCAGCTTGCAAACAACCGTCAGGGAACGCAGAAGGCTAAGACACGTTCCGAAGTAAGCGGTGGCGGCAGAAAACCGTGGAGACAGAAGGGAACCGGACATGCAAGACAGGGTTCGACCAGAGCTCCGCAGTGGACACACGGCGGCGTAGTATTCGCTCCGGTGCCGAGAGATTACTCTTTCAAGCTCAACAAGAAAGAGAAGAGAGCGGCATTAAAGTCTGCTCTGACATCAAGAGTAGCAGAGAACAAGTTCATTGTTCTTGATGAGTTAAAACTTGATGAGATCAAGACCAAGAAGTTCGTTGAGGTTATGAATAATCTGAAGCTTGAGAAGGCGCTTGTTGTATTAAATGACATGGATGTGAACGTAATCAAGTCTGCAAGCAACGTGCCGACGGTAAAGACCGCTCAGACAAACGAGCTGAATGTATTTGATGTATTGAAGTATGACACAGTCGTTGTGACAAAGGACGCTGTGAAGACGATCGAGGAGGTGTATGCATAATGGCAAATATACAGTATTATGATGTAATCCTCAAGCCGGTAGTAACAGAGAAGAGTATGGCAGCAATGGCTGAGAAGAAGTATACCTTCCTGGTTCATCCGGAAGCAAATAAGTCCATGATTAAGGAAGCAGTTGAGAAGATGTTCGAGGGCACCAAGGTTGCCAGCGTAAATACGATGAACATGGACGGCAAGAATAAGAGACGCGGTATGGTAGTCGGTAAGACTGCTAAGACCAAGAAAGCTATCGTTACTTTGACGGCAGACAGCAAGGATATCGAGATTTTTGCTGGTCTGTAAAGCGAAAAGAAATCCGAAAGACATTGCGCCATAGAGCGCGGTGCCGGGAATTTCCGGGTTTCATTCCGATAGCAACCTAGGCGCAGCGATGCGCGATAACAAACATCGAAAGGAGAACAACAATGGGAATTAAGACATATAACCCATATACACCTTCCAGAAGAAATATGACTGGCTCTGATTTCTCCGAGATTACGAAGACAACACCGGAGAAAGCGCTTACTACTTCTTTGAAGAAGAATGCTGGTCGTAACAATCAGGGTAAGATCACTGTCAGACATCACGGCGGTGGAAACAGAAGAAAATACAGAATCATCGATTTCAAGAGAAACAGCAAGGACGGTATTCCGGCAAAGGTTATCGGTATCGAGTACGATCCGAACAGAACCGCTAACATCGCACTGATCTGCTACGCAGACGGCGAGAAGGCATATATCCTCGCTCCGGCAGGGCTGACAGACGGTATGACCGTTATGAGCGGCGCAGAGGCAGAGGTTCGTGTTGGTAACTGCTTACCGCTTGAGAATATTCCGGTAGGTACACAGGTACACAACATTGAGCTGCATCCGGGCAAGGGCGGACAGATGGTGCGCTCCGCAGGCATGAGCGCACAGCTCATGGCGAAGGAAGGCAAGTATGCGACCCTGCGTCTCCCGTCCGGCGAGATGCGTATGGTTCCGCTGAACTGCCGCGCAACCATCGGCGTCATCGGAAACGGTGACCACAACCTTGTAAACATCGGTAAGGCGGGACGTAAGCGTCACATGGGCGTTCGCCCGACAGTACGCGGTTCTGTTATGAACCCGAATGATCATCCACATGGTGGTGGTGAGGGACGTGCGCCGATCGGACGTCCGGGTCCATGTACACCGTGGGGCAAGCCTGCTCTTGGTCTTAAGACCAGAAAGAAGAATAAGTCTTCAAATAAGATGATTGTAAGACGCCGTGATGGCAGAGCGCTCAAATAGCCTCGATGGCTATTTGAGTGCTCGGAAGAAGCAAATGCGGCTTCTTCCCGTATGGAAGGAAGTAGAACAACTTCTTCCCGGCGTATGAGGGGGAGCAAATGCGGCTTCTTCCCGACAATTTAAAATGATTCAGAGAGACAGGGAGAATTGGGTATTGATTCTTCCTGCGAACTCTGATATAATAACTAAGGTTTTTGAGTCCGAGGAAACACGTGGCTGCGTGTAAAGGACTGATAATATTAGGAGGTAAATTATGGCTCGTTCATTAAAAAAAGGACCATTCGCAGATGAAAGCTTACTGAAAAAAGTAGACGCTATGAACGCATCTGGCGATAAGAGCGTTATCAAGACATGGTCACGTCGTTCTACCATCTTCCCGCAGTTTGTTGGTCTTACCATCGCTGTGCATGACGGAAGAAAGCATGTGCCGGTATATGTGACAGAGGATATGGTCGGACATAAGCTTGGTGAGTTCGTTGCTACAAGAACTTACAGAGGACATGGAAAAGACGAAAAGAAATCAGGCGTTAGATAAGATACATTTTTTGAAAGGAGGTTTCATCCATGGCTAAGGGACATAGAAGTCAGATTAAGAGAGAGAGAAATGAAGTAAAAGATACCAGACCTTCCGCTAAGTTATCTTATGCAAGAGTGTCTGTTCAGAAAGCTTGCTTCGTATTAGATGCAATCCGTGGAAAGGATGTACAGACAGCGCTTGCTATCGTAACATACAATCCGCGTTATGCTTCCAGCTTGGTTAAGAAGCTGTTAGAGTCAGCAATCGCAAATGCTGAGAACAATTATCCGGAGAAGAATTATAAGGCGGAGAACCTTTATGTTGCAGAGTGTTACGCAAACAAGGGACCGACAATGAAGAGAATCAGACCGAGAGCACAGGGCAGGGCTTACAGGATCGAGAAGAGAATGAGCCATATCACAATCGTGCTGGACGAGAAATAAAGGAGGTCAATTATGGGACAGAAAGTTAATCCACATGGCTTAAGAGTCGGCGTAATCAAGGATTGGGACTCTAAATGGTATGCGGAAGCAGATTTCGCAGATTTGTTAGTGGAAGACTACAATATCAGAACTTATCTTAAGAAGAAGTTATACGCAGCAGGCGTTTCTAAGATTGAGATCGAGAGAGCATCTGACCGTGTGAAGGTTATCATCTACACCGCAAAGCCGGGTGTTGTTATCGGTAAGGGCGGCGCTGAGATCGAGAAGATCAAAGGCGAGGTTCAGAAGTTCACAGACAAGAAGTTAGTTGTAGATATCAAGGAAGTAAAGAGACCGGACCGTGACGCTCAGTTAGTAGCTGAGAACATTGCATTACAGTTAGAGAACCGTGTTTCTTTCCGTAGAGCAATGAAGTCCTGCATGGGAAGAACCATGAAGGCAGGCGCAAAGGGTATTAAGACATCCTGTTCCGGACGTCTTGGCGGAGCTGATATGGCTCGTACAGAGTTCTACTCTGAGGGTACGATTCCGCTTCAGACCTTAAGAGCGGACATCGATTACGGATTTGCTGAGGCAGATACCACATATGGTAAAGTCGGCGTTAAGGTATGGATCTACAAGGGCGAAGTACTTCCTGCAAAGGGAAATAAGGAAGGGGGAGCTAACTAATGTTAATGCCAAAGAGAGTAAAGCATAGAAAGCAGTTCCGCGGTTCCATGACAGGAAAGGCAACCAGAGGAAACACAATCAGCAATGGTGAGTATGGTATCGTTGCTTTAGAGCCGTGCTGGATTCGTTCTAACCAGATCGAGGCAGCCCGTATCGCTATGACACGTTACGTGAAGCGTGGCGGTAAAATCTGGATCAAGATTTTCCCGGATAAGCCAGTAACTGCAAAGCCGGCAGAGACTCGAATGGGTTCCGGAAAAGGTTCCTTAGAGTACTGGGTAGCAGTTGTGAAACCAGGTCGTGTATTATTTGAAATCTCCGGTGTTCCGGAAGACGTTGCGAGAGAAGCGTTACGTCTTGCTACACACAAATTACCTTGCAGATGTAAAGTAGTTTCTCGTGCGGATTTAGAAGGCGGTGTATCAAATGAAAACTAGTAAATATTTAGAAGAATTAAAAACCCAGTCTGTTGCAGATTTACATGCACAGTTAGTAGAGGCTAAAAAAGAACTTTTCAATTTGAGATTCCAGAACGCAACCAATCAGTTAGATAATACAAGCAGAATCAAAGAAGTAAGAAAGAACATTGCGAGAATTCAGACCATCATTACTGAGAAAGAAACAGTTGCGCAGTAGGATTCCAGAAAGGAGAATAGTCAGTCGTGGAAGAAAGAAATCTTAGAAAAACACGTGTTGGTATTGTTGTCAGCGACAAGATGGATAAGACAATTACTGTTGCAATCCAGGACAATGTAAGACATCCGCTCTACAGCAAGATCGTTAAGAAAACATATAAATTGAAGGCTCATGACGAGAACAATGAGTGTAAGATCGGTGACAAAGTCAGAGTAATGGAAACAAGACCTTTATCCAAGGATAAGAGATGGAGACTTGTAGAAATCATGGAAAGAGCAAAATAATTAAAGGAGGCTACAAGCATGGTACAGCAGGAAAGTAGACTTAAGGTAGCCGATAACACAGGAGCAAAAGAACTGCTCGTTATCCGTGTTATGGGTGGATCTACTAGAAGATATGCGAATATTGGTGACGTTATTGTTGCTACGGTCAAAGATGCAACACCAGGCGGTGTTGTTAAAAAGGGCGACGTTGTGAAGGCTGTAGTTGTTCGTTCCGTAAAGGGCGCGCGTCGTAAAGATGGTTCTTATATCAAGTTCGATGAGAATGCAGCGGTTATTATAAAGGATGACAAGACTCCGAGAGGAACACGTATTTTTGGACCAGTAGCGAGAGAGCTTCGTGAGAAACAGTTTATGAAGATTGTTTCCTTAGCTCCGGAAGTATTGTAGGAGGACCGGAATATGGCAACCATGAAAATTAAAAAGGGCGATATGGTAAAAGTTATCGCCGGTAAAGATATCAACAGTGAGGGCAAGGTCATCGCTGTAAATAAGAAGGCAGGAACAGTACTGGTTGAGGGCGTCAATATGGTGACAAAGCATACAAAGCCAAGTATGCAGAATCAGCAGGGCGGCATTGTTCACCAGGAAGGACCGATCGATATTTCCAACGTAATGTATCTTCACAACGGAAAGCCTACCCGCGTTGGCTTTAAGATGGACGGAGACAAGAAGGTACGTTTTGCAAAATCTACAGGCGAAGTGATCGACTAATTAAAGAGAGGAGGCCAATCAGGTGAGCAGACTGAAAGAACAGTACCAGAATGAGATCGTAGACGCTATGATCAAGAAATTCGGTTATAAGAATATTATGGAAGTGCCAAAGCTCGACAAGATCGTTGTCAACATGGGCGTTGGTGAAGCCAAGGAAAATGCCAAATTATTAGAGGCTGCTATCAAGGATATGGAAGCAATCACAGGACAGAAAGCGGTTGCTACCAAGGCAAAGAATTCCGTTGCAAACTTCAAGATCAGAGAAGGTATGGCAATCGGATGTAAGACAACACTGCGCGGCGAGAAGATGTATGAGTTCATGGATCGTTTGATCAACTTAGCATTACCGCGTGTGCGTGACTTCAGAGGTGTAAACCCGAACGCGTTTGACGGTCGTGGAAATTACGCACTCGGAATCAAAGAGCAGTTAATCTTCCCGGAAATCGAGTACGATAAGGTTGACAAGGTTCGTGGTATGGATATTATCTTTGTTACTACGGCTAAGACAGACGAAGAAGCTCGCGAATTACTGGCACAGTTCAATATGCCATTTGCCAAATAAGTAGGAGGGAATCTTAATGGCTAAAACAAGTATGAAAATAAAACAGCAGCGCAAACCGAAGTTCTCTACCAGAGCTTACACACGTTGCAAAATTTGTGGTCGTCCACATTCTGTTTTAAGAAAATACGGAATCTGTAGAGTATGTTTCCGTGAGTTAGCATACAAGGGCCAGATACCAGGCGTTAAGAAAGCAAGCTGGTAAAAGACCTGCGGCATATAGCCGCAATCAATTAAAAGGAGGAAATATACATCATGACTACGAGTGATCCAATTGCAGATATGCTTACAAGAATTCGTAACGCAAACACTGCGAAACATGATACGGTTGACGTTCCTGCATCTAAGATGAAAATTGCTATTGCTGACATTCTTGTAGATGAGGGATACATCGCAAAATACGACATCGTTGAAGATGGTAACTTTAAGACAATCCGCATTACCTTAAAGTATGGTGCGGACAAGAACGAGAAGATCATCACAGGACTCAAGAGAATCTCCAAGCCGGGACTTCGTGTATATGCAGGCAAGGATGAGCTCCCGAGAGTACTCGGCGGTTTAGGTATCGCAATCCTTTCCACGAACCAGGGTATCATCACGGACAAGGAAGCAAGAAAGCTTCAGGTTGGTGGAGAAGTATTAGCATTTGTCTGGTAAATTTTGCCCGCCATTGGACGGACAAAATTGGAAGAACCTTTGGTTCTTCCGGTTGCAATAAACAAGTAAGAAATTAGGAGGTACGGGCATGTCACGTATAGGAAGAATGCCAATCGCAGTTCCGGCTGGTGTTACAGTGGATATTGCAGAAAATAATCATGTGACTGTAAAAGGTCCTAAGGGAACTCTCGAGAGAACCCTTCCATCTGAGATGGATATCAAATTAGAGGGCAGCGAGATCATCGTTACAAGACCGAACGATTTGAAGAAGATGAAATCCTTACATGGATTGACAAGAACATTAGTCAACAACATGGTTGTTGGTGTAACTGATGGATATACGAAGGAGCTCGAAGTAAACGGTGTTGGTTACAGAGCTTCCAAGTCTGGAAAAGTCCTTACTCTGAATCTGGGTTATTCTCATCCAGTTGAGATGACAGATCCGGAAGGAATTGAATCCAAAGTTGAAGGAAACAAGATCATTGTATCAGGTATCGATAAAGAGAAGGTCGGCCAGTACGCAGCGGAAATCAGAGATAAGAGAAGACCTGAACCGTATAAGGGCAAGGGTATCAAGTATGCTGATGAAGTTATCAGACGTAAAGTTGGTAAGACTGGTAAGAAATAATTAAAGGAGTGACGAAAAATGGTTAGTAAGAAATCAAGAACAGCAGTTCGCGAAAATAAGCATAGAAGAATGCGTCATCATCTCGCAGGCACTGCGGTAAGACCACGCCTGGCTGTGTTCAGAAGTAATAATCATATGTACGCTCAGATTATTGATGATACAGTCGGAAATACACTTGTGTCTGCTTCCACGCTCGACAAGGACGTAAAGGCAGATCTGGAGAAGACGAATAACGTCGACGCAGCAGCAAAGCTTGGTACTGTAATCGCTAAGAAAGCATTAGACAAGGGTATTAACACGGTTGTATTTGATCGCGGCGGTTTCATATATCAGGGAAAAGTTAAGGCTTTAGCCGAAGCAGCAAGAGAAGCTGGATTAGAGTTCTAGAAGGAGGAAACGCAAACATGAGACGTGAAATTATTGATGCTAGTCAGTTAGAGTTAGAAGAAAAAGTAGTGTCAATCAAACGTGTAACAAAAGTTGTTAAAGGTGGACGTAACTTCCGTTTTACAGCTTTAGTTGTTGTCGGCGATGGCAATGGCCATGTTGGTGCAGGTTTAGGTAAGGCAGCCGAGATCCCGGAAGCGATCCGTAAGGGAAAAGAGGATGCCATGAAGAAGCTCATCACTGTAAAGCTTGATGAGGTTGACAGCATTACACATGATGTTACAGGAAAGCATACAGGAGCTTCTGTATTGCTTAAGAAATCCCCGGAAGGTACTGGTATCATCGCAGGCGGTCCTGCTCGTAACGTATGTGAGCTTGCAGGTATCAAGAATATCCGTACCAAGTCCTTAGGCTCCAACAATAAGCAGAACGTTGTTCTGGCTACAATCAATGCTTTGAGCCAGTTAAAGTCTCCGGAAGAAGTAGCAAAGCTTCGCGGTAAGTCCGTAGAAGAGATCGTAGGCTAATGGAGGAATATAAGATGGCAGAGAAGAAACTGAAAGTAACATTAGTAAAATCAACCATCGGTGCTGTTCCGAAGAACAAGAAGACCATCGAAGCACTCGGTCTGACGAAGCTGTATAAGACAGTTGAGTTGCCGGACAACGCCGCAACAGCAGGCGCACTTCGCAAGGTCGCACCGTATGTGAAAGTAGAAGAAGTTTAAAATAACAGGATAAGGAGGTGTCGGTAATGGACTTATCAAATTTACAGGGAGCTGCAGGTTCTGCGCAGAGTGATAATTTCAGAAGAGGACGCGGACACGGATCAGGAAATGGTAAGACTGCTGGTAAGGGACATAAGGGACAGAAGGCTCGTTCCGGGGCACCAAGACCAGGTTTCGAAGGTGGTCAGATGCCATTATACAGAAGATTGCCGAAGAGAGGTTTCAAGTGCAGAAACTCCAAGACAATCGTCGGAATCAACCTCTCAGCTCTTGAAGCTTTCGAGAATGACACAGTAGTTTCTGTTGATACATTGATCGAGGCAGGGATCGTAAAGAACCCGAGAGACGGCGTTAAGATCCTTGGCAATGGCGAACTTACTAAGAAACTCACTGTTCAGGCAGATGCATTCAGCGCAAGCGCAAAAGAAAAAATTGAGGCTCTTGGTGGAAAAGCAGAGGTGATCTAATGCTGGAAACACTCCGTAATGCATTTAAGATTAAAGATATTCGCAACAAGATTATCTACACATTTATAATGTTAATCGTCATCAGAATCGGGAGTTGTCTTCCGATTCCTGGTGTGAACAGCGAAGTATTTGCGAATTGGTTTGCGAGTCAGACCGCAGATGGAATGGGCTTTTTTGATGCCATAACGGGTGGTTCATTTTCCAGAATGACAATTTTTGCATTGAACATTAATCCGTATATTACATCATCCATCATTATGCAGCTTCTTACAATCGCGATTCCGAAATTGGAAGAAATGCAGCGTGACGGAGAGGAAGGCCGCAAGAAGATCGCAGAGATTACCAGATATCTGACAGTTGCGTTGGCATTGATCGAGGCGATTGCCATGACGATCGGCTTCCGGCGCGGTGGTTATCTGGAGTTCAGTGAAGGGTACCAGGGCGTTCTTGATATCATTATGGTCATCTTCACTTTGACGGCGGGATCTGCAGTGCTTATGTGGATCGGTGAGAGAATCACGGAGAAGGGCGTCGGAAATGGTATTTCCATCGTACTTACCATCAATATTATCTCACGTATGCCGGATGATATCGGTACGCTTTATGAGCAGTTCATCGCCGGAAAGGATGTGCCGAAAGCAATTTTAGCGGCAGTTATTATTGTTGCAATCATCGTTGCAATGGTATTGTTTGTCGTATTTTTGCAGGGCGGCGAGCGGAGAATTCCGGTTCAGTATTCCAAGAAGATTCAGGGAAGAAAACAGGTTGGAGGTCAGTCGACCTACATCCCGTTAAAGGTCAATACGGGCGGCGTAATTCCGGTCATTTTTGCACAGTCCCTGTTACAGACTCCGGTCATTATCGCGAGCCTGCTTGGAAAGGGAAACGGAACCGGTATTGGAAGTAAGATTTTAAGAGGTATGTCGCAGTCGAATTGGTGCAAGCCAAGCGAGCCGATTTATTCGATCGGACTTTTGGTATATATTGTATTGATTATTGCGTTTGCTTACTTTTATACATCTATTACATTCAATCCATTGGAGATTGCAAATAATATGAAGAAGGCAGGCGGCTTTATTCCGGGTATCAGACCGGGAAAGCCAACCAGCGACTATCTGAACCGGATTCTGAACTATGTTGTCTTTATAGGAGCGGTAGCGCTTGCATTTATCGCGTTCATTCCGATTTTCTTTAACGGCGTGTTTGGTGCGAACGTATCTTTTGGAGGTACATCTATCATCATTATCGTCGGTGTCGTGATTGAGACCTTAAAGCAAATCGAATCACAGATGCGTGTTCGTTACTATAAAGGATTTTTGAATGATTGATCCAGCAGGGCTGTTGGATATAGGGAAAGAACGCTGGACTTGTTATAAGTTCAGCGTTAATTTCGATTTACACGGGCAGTGCAAAAGAAGATACGACGAAACAGGAGTTTGTTTAGAAAGGAAGAGGTATTCCTATGAAAATCATAATGTTAGGGGCTCCGGGAGCCGGTAAAGGAACACAGGCAAAACAGATTGCGGATAAGTATACAATTCCGCATATTTCCACGGGAGATATTTTCCGCGCCAATATTAAGAACGGCACAGAACTGGGACAGAAGGCAAAGCAGTATATGGATCAGGGACTTTTGGTGCCGGATGAACTGACTTGTGACCTGGTAATGGATAGAATACAGCAGGATGACTGTAAGAATGGCTTCGTATTAGACGGATTCCCAAGGACGATTCCACAGGCGGAAGCGCTTACAGCAGCACTTGATAAAATAAATCAGAAGATGGACTACGCCATCGACGTAGATGTTCCCGATGAGAACATCGTAAACCGCATGAGCGGCAGACGCGCCTGCTTAAATTGCGGAGCTACATACCACATCGTATCAATTCCGACTAAAGTGGAGGGAATCTGTGACCGTTGTGGGAATCCGGTCGTCTTAAGGGATGACGATGCACCGGAGACAGTACAGAAGCGTCTTACGGTATACCATGAGCAGACACAGCCGCTCATTGATTACTATAAGAAGCAGGATATCTTAAAATCCGTGGACGGAACACAGCCGATGGAAAAGGTATTTGCAGATATTGTGGCAATATTAGGAGCATAGTATGTCTGTAACGATTAAATCCCCCCGGGAGATTGAACTTATGCGCGAGGCGGGAAAGATTCTGGCAAAAGTACATGAGGAGCTTGGAAAAGAATTAAAGCCGGGAATGTCAACGCTTGACGTTGACAGACTCGGCGAGGAAATGATACGAAGCTTTGGATGCGAACCGTCCTTTAAAGGCTATCAGGGGTATCCGGCGTCTATTTGTGTATCCATCAATGAGGAGGTCGTTCACGGTATTCCGAGGAAGGACCGGATCATCGAGGAAGGCGATATTGTAAGCCTTGATGCAGGAGTAATTTACAAGGGATATCAGTCCGATGCGGCCAGAACACATGGCGTCGGAGAGATTTCGGAGGATGCGGAGCTTCTGATTGAGCGGACGAGACAGAGTTTTTTCGAGGGAATGAAGTTCGCGACAGCCGGCAATCATCTGCACCAGATTTCGGCGGCGATCGGCGATTACGCAGAAAGCTTTGGATACGGCGTCGTCAGGGATTTATGCGGACACGGAATCGGCACGCATATGCACGAGGAACCGGAGATTCCGAATTACAGAAAAATTCGCCGGGGCATTAAGCTTCGCGCCGGAATGACGCTCGCGATCGAGCCGATGGTCGATCTTGGAACTGCCGACGTCGTGTGGATGGATGATGACTGGACGGTAGTCACGGAGGACTTATCGCTTTCCGCACACTATGAGAACACGGTTCTGATTACGGAAGGAGAGCCGGAGATTCTGACGCTTACCGATTCCGAGATCGCGACGGGCAGATGGAATCAGTATTTGGGGAAACAGGAATAAGAGTGAGGAATATGATAGAATTTGCAAAGTCCGCCGCAGGACATGACCGGAATCAGATTTATCTGGTGAAGGAGAGAGACGGGCGGTTTGTGTATCTGGTGAATGGTGTCACAAAGCCGCTCGCAGCGCCAAAGAGGAAGAGTGTAAAGCATATCCAGATCATTAAGAGGCTCCCGGCGGAGGTAACCGGGTGCTTGTCGGAAACTGTGACCGACCTTACGGTGAAGAGAGCAATCAAAGCATATGAGCGCATCCTAAGAGAGCGCGGGGAATCATAAACAGGAGGATTTATTTATGTCGAAAGCAGACGTTATTGAAGTAGAAGGAACTGTAGTGGAGAAGCTGCCGAATGCATTCTTTAAGGTAGAACTTGAGAATGGACATCAGATTCTTGCAACCATCAGCGGAAAGCTGCGTATGAATTTCATCCGTATTCTTCCGGGGGATAAGGTGACAATTGAGATGTCTCCGTACGATCTTACAAAGGGAAGAATTATCTGGAGAGATAAGTAAAAAATTGTTGACTTCTAATAAGTGTTCGTGCTATAATGCTAGACGGACACTTTTGGATAGTGCCTTTTTGTGCGTTAAAACGCCGGAAAGAGCTATTATAGAACATAGGAATGGCAGATAGAGCCGTTCGTTGTTTGGAAAGGAGGATTTGCTGTGAAGGTAAGATCATCAGTTAAGCCTATTTGCGAGAAATGCAAAGTCATCAAGAGAAAAGGAAGCATCAGAATTATCTGTGAGAATCCGAAACACAAGCAGAGACAGGGCTAATAAGTTCTTGTCTTTTTGTGCTGTAACAGGAAACTGTTACTCATTCATTATGTGCGGCTGCAGTGGAACGCCTGGATGGGTTGTTCGCACTGTTATCATATGAAACAGCAGGGATAGCTGCTCTTCTCCGTTTACATACCGAGAACGCGGGAGAGATTCATCCAAATGAACCAAAAGCGCGAGGGCACACATTTCAGGCCGGATGACAACGGAGCTGCCGCAGCGGTTTTGGGCAGAAGCCTATTGGATCGGACATCAGCCGTATAGCGCGGATGATCGTGTTCCATTTAGGGAGAAAGCCATCAGGTCAAGTTGGCTTGCACAGGATGCAGCCGATTGGGAAATCGGCGCAGAAATCAGAAAATAACAAGATGCAGAAGTTATGTATGGGCATCGTATGAATTAATGGAGGTTAAAAAGCACATGGCTCGTATCGCAGGTGTAGATTTACCAAGAGAAAAACGTGTTGAGATCGGTCTGACTTATATCTACGGAATCGGTAGAACAAGTTCTAACCGTATCCTTGCAGAGGCAAAGGTAGACCCGAATACTCGTGTCAGAGATCTGACAGACGACGAGGTTAAGAGAATCAGTGCAGTCATCGACGAGACTCAGACTGTAGAAGGTGATTTAAGAAGAGAGATCGCCATGAACATCAAGAGACTTCAGGAGATCGGATGCTATCGTGGAATCCGTCACAGAAAAGGTCTTCCGGTTCGTGGACAGAAGACAAAGACAAACGCAAGAACCCGCAAGGGACCGAAGCGTACCGTTGCAAACAAGAAGAAGTAAGATTTTTTTATTGTTGGTTACAGACAATCATTTGATTAATTTTGAGAAAGTAGGTTAGTTTAGATATGGCTAAAGTTACAAAGAAAGTGACAAAAAAGCGCGTAAAGAAAAACGTTGAACGCGGACAGGCACATATTCAGTCATCTTTTAACAACACGATCGTAACGATCACAGATGCTGAAGGAAATGCTTTATCATGGGCAAGTGCTGGTGGTCTTGGATTTAGAGGTTCAAGGAAATCTACTCCATACGCTGCACAGATGGCAGCAGAGACGGCTACAAAGGCAGCTTTAGTGCACGGATTAAAGACTGTTGACGTTATGGTCAAGGGACCGGGATCAGGAAGAGAAGCAGCAATTCGTGCGCTTTCCGCATGCGGTCTTGAGGTTACAAGCATCAAGGATGTAACCCCGGTACCTCACAACGGATGCCGTCCGCCAAAACGCAGAAGAGTTTAATTAGGAGGGAGAGACGAAAATGGCAGTAAATAAAGTTCCTGTTCTGAAAAGATGCAGATCCCTTGGTTTAGAGCCAAGTTACTTAGGATATGACAAGAAGTCCAACAGAGAGTTAAAGAGAGCGAACAAGAAGGTGTCTGAGTACGGTCTTCAGTTGCGCGAGAAGCAGAAAGCAAAGTTCATCTATGGCGTATTAGAGAAGCCTTTCCACAACTACTATGTGAAGGCTGACCAGATGAAGGGCATGACCGGTACGAACCTTATGACTATGTTAGAGTCCAGACTGGACAACGTAGTATTCCGTATGGGCTTCGCAAGAACCAGAAAGGAAGCAAGACAGATTGTTGACCACAAGTTCATCTTAGTAAACGGCAAGCAGGTAAACATTCCGTCTTACCTTGTGAAAGCTGGCGATGTAATCGAGATCAAAGAGAAGAACAAGGGTCTTCAGAGAATGAAGGATATCATCGAGGTAACCGGTGGAAGACTTGTTCCGGATTGGTTAGATGTTGACGCTGAGAAATTACAGGGAACTGTAAAAGAATTACCTTCCAGAGAGCAGATCGACGTACCTGTTGACGAGATGCTCATCGTCGAGTTGTATTCCAAGTAATCGTGATTAGGTGGATACAATACATTAGGCAAATTACCCGAGAAGGAGGGATTTTGTAGTGTTCGATTTTCAAAAACCAAAAATTGAGATCGCAGAAATTTCAGAAGACAAGAAGTACGGAAGGTTTGTTGTAGAACCACTGGAAAGAGGCTACGGTACGACGCTTGGTAATTCTTTAAGAAGAATTATGCTTTCTTCTTTACCGGGTGCTGCGGTAAGTCAGGTCAAGATTGATGGTGTGCTGCATGAGTTCAGTTCGATTCCTGGCGTGAAGGAAGATGTGACTGAGATCATCATGAACATCAAGAATCTTGCAATCCGCAATAACAGTTCTACCAATGAGCCGAAGGTTGCATACATTGAATTCGAAGGCGAAGGCGTAGTTACAGCAGCGGATATCCAGGTGGATTCTGATATTCAGATTTTAAATCCGGATCTGGTAATTGCCAACTTAAATGGTGGAGCAGATTGTAAGCTATACATGGAGCTTACCATTACAAAGGGCAGAGGCTATGTCAGTGCAGAGAAGAATAAGACAGAGGACACTCCGATCGGTGTGATTGCAGTCGATTCTATTTATACGCCGGTAGAGCGTGTAAATCTCTTGATTGAGAATACCCGTGTCGGTCAGATTACCGATTATGATAAACTGACTCTGGATGTATACACCAACGGAACCTTAGAGCCGGATGAGGCAGTCAGCCTTGCGGCAAAGGTTTTAAGCGAGCACTTAAGTCTGTTCATCGATCTGTCAGAAGCTGCACAGCAGGCGGATGTCATGATTGAGAAAGAGGATAACGCGAAGGAGAAGGTTCTTGAGATGAATATCGATGAACTGGAGCTTTCCGTTCGTTCTTATAACTGTCTGAAGAGAGCGGGCATCAACACCGTCGAGGAGTTGACCAACCGCACACCGGAGGACATGATGAAGGTCCGTAATTTAGGACGCAAGTCTCTGGAAGAAGTTCTTGCGAAGTTAAAAGAGCTTGGACTTCAGCTGAACCAGGGCGAAGAGTGAAGCGAAGGCGAAGCCTGAGCGCTTCCTTCTGAACTGCTCATGTTCAGAAGGTACCTTGTAAAGATTTTTGAATGGCAGAAACAGTAAGTCCGATAGGCATGGAGTATGTCGGTAGCCTAAAACTGGGAATAAATCGGTGACGATTTATTCTTACGCGAACGTGTTCGCGTTGCATTGGGTGAGTAAGTCCGAAGAGCGTCGCCGGATGTACCATAGAATGGAGGAAAAAGAAATGGCAAAGTATCGTAAGTTAAGCAGAACCTCTAGCCAGAGAAAGGCTTTATTGAGAGGTCAGGTAACAGCATTATTAAATAACGGCAAGATCGTTACGACTGAGGCAAAGGCGAAGGAAGTCCGCAAGATTGCTGAGGGTCTTATCGCTATGGCAGTAAAAGAGAAGGATAACTTCGAGGAAGTTACTGTTAAGACCAAGGTTGCCCGCAAGGACAAAGACGGCAAGCGCGTAAAGGAAGTTGTAGACGGCAAGAAAGTTACCGTATACGACGAAGTAGAGAAGACCATCAAGAAGGATATGCCTTCCCGTCTTCATGCCCGCAGAGAGATGTTAAAGGTTCTCTACACGGTAAAGGAAGTTCCGACAGAGGCTGCCGGACGTAAGAAGAACACCAAGGAAGTAGATCTTGTTGCAAAGTTATTTGATGAGATCGCTCCGAAGTATGCTGACCGCAACGGTGGTTACACCAGAATCGTTAAGATTGGACAGCGTAAAGGTGACGGCGCTCTTGAGGTATTGCTTGAGTTAGTATAAGACAAAGTTAGTGAAAAGAGATTTGGTGGCGGTGTGAGCCGTTGCCAAATCTCTTTTTGGTTATTACTTACTGATTTTATTGTTTCCGATTATATTATTTTGTTTTTTCCGTTTGTGTTTTTTCTCTGCCCAGAGCAAAAAGCATTATTAATAAAAGAATTGGAAAAACAAGACCAATACTCATACCAATGCGAATATTATCTCCCGCATATTGTGTAACACGACCGACAATGCCAGGACCAATGCTTCCGCCCAAATCCCCTGCCATAGCAAGCAGCGCAAACATGGCTGTTCCGCCTGCAGGGAACTTTTCGGATGTAAGGCTAATTGTTCCAGGCCACATTATTCCAACAGAAAAGCCGCATATAATACAGCCGATAAGACCTATTAATGGATTGGCGGATAATGAAGCGAAAAGATAACATATTACACATAAGATTCCAGAGCCTATCATAAATTTCATCAGATCCATTCTGTCGCCATATTTTCCGAATATCACGCGACTTATTCCCATTGTAACTGCAAACATACAGGGACCTGCTAAATCGCCTATCGTTTTCGATAATCCCAATGCTGCTTCCGCATAAGCCGACGCCCATTGTGCCATAGCGAGTTCTGATGCGCCGGAGCAGATCATCAAACCAATAGCCAACCAAAAGAGGGGAGTCTGAAATAGCTTTCTAATTCCCATTCCGTCCTTTGCATCTACTAAATGTTCGATTGGACATGTTGCAAAATTATAGATATTAACGGCTGGGATAAGCGCCCATAGAACAGCCAGCCATTTCCAACTGTCCATTCCGAATATCAGAAAAAAAAGCGTAGACATCAATATCGTTCCTACTGCTCCCCAACAATAGAAGGAGTGAAGCAGGCTCATTGTAGCCTCTTTGTTTTCAAATGGACATGCTTCTATAATAGGGCTGCAGAGTACCTCGATCAGACCGCTCCCTATCGCATACATGATTACACAGCATAGTATTCCGATAAGCGGAATTGGCAGCAGGTCCGGCAGAAATGCCAGACCTGCCAGACCAGCGGCAGCACATATTTCTGAGGCAACAATACACACCCGATATCCAATTCTATCTACAAATTTTGCACAAAACAAATCTACCAAAAGCTGTGTAAAGTAAAAACAGGTAGATATTAGTGCGATATTACCAAGAGAAATATGGTAATCATAATGAAATTTTAAAAAAAGCAGCGGCGCAAAGTTAGCAGCGATTGCTTGTGTAATAAGTCCTAAGTAACAGGCGGTTTTAGTTTTATGATAATTAGGCATAATAATTTTAGTTCCCTTCTTTTTTTTGAAGTATATAACACGGGATCTCTCTTTTCATTGCTTTATATCCTGTATTTATTGTATAATATCGTAAAAGTGTATTCCGGGAGTGATGCATGCATGAATTTTAATACGTCCTATAACAAGATTATAACGGATGAAAATTTGATGGAAACGATAAAACATGGAAGCAATAATTATCCATTTCGTTTTTATTATGACAATTTAGCTCTGTTTGATTTCAACTGTGTCGAATGGCATTGGCATACTGAATTGGAGTTTGTGTATGTTGAATCAGGAACGGTGACTTTTTGGATTGGTGAAAAGCAATTTGCTTTATCGAAGGGCAATGGGGTATTCATTAATTCCAAAATTCTTCACCGTTTCTACTCTCCTGATGAAGCTGTTATTCCTAATTTTGTATGTATGCCTTCTTTTATTGCTGCGGAAGATAGTTTTATATATCAAAAATACATTTTACCTGTTATTTCGTCTTCCTTGATGTTTCAGATTTTTTATGCGGAAGTTCCCTGGCAGTCAGAGGTCATATCAATTATCAGGCAAATAATCGATGCGCAGGATGAAGTTTCCTGCTGCGAGCTTACAACAGCCTCTCTTATTCAGGAACTTTGGAAAAAAATATATGAAAATACAGACATTACATATGCGAAAGGTCATATAGATAATTCCGCTTCTTCTCAGGCAAGATTACAGTTAATGATGCAGTACATTCATCAGAATTACTCGAACGACATTTCCTTAGACGACATTGCGGAACATGCAAGAATCAGCAAGAGCACTGTGTTAAACCTTTTTCACAAATATTTACGCATAACACCGATCAACTATCTTATCAATTATCGTTTAAATGAAGCGGCGCTTTTGCTTTCGAAAACCGAGAAAAAAGTTAATGCTATTTCTTATGAAACAGGATTTAATAATGTAGACTATTTTTGCAGATTATTCAAAAAGCATTATCATTTAACACCAACAGAATACCGAAAAAGGAGCTCATTGGTATCTTGCCTGCAGAAATAAAGTTCATATCCCGGGCGTTTAACAATATAAATTATACTTCGATATGCCGTTGCAAAATGCTATGACATATCGAAGTATAATTAGAACGAAGTTGAATGGTATTTATGGACGTAGTACAATATGCTTTCACAAAGGAGAACAGAAAACACCGGAACTTGATATCTGAGCACGGATTAATTTAGTGCGACAGCTCCTTTGCTAATGGCAGGGTAAAGATAAATTCGGTTCCGACGCCCTCGGTGCTGATACAGTTGATATTTTCGCCGTGCGCGGAAATGATTTCTTTTACAATGGAGAGTCCGAGTCCGGTTCCTTTTTTGTCTTTGCCGCGGGAGAGGTCTGTTTTGTAAAAACGCTCCCAGATTTTTTTGATGCTGTCCTTCGGTATGCCGATTCCCGTATCTTTGACGGACACGAAGATTTTGTCATTCTTTTCCGTTGTCTCGATGTTAATCGAGGAATCTGCATGGCTGAATTTGATCGCATTGTCGATCAGATTGTAGAGCACCTGCTGAATTTTGCTCATGTCGGCAGAGACAAAAAGCTTTTCTCCGGTTAGAATGAGGTTGAAAGAAATATGCTTATCTTTACAGGTGCCTTCAAAAGTCTGTACCGTCATACGGATGGTGTGATTGATATCGAAATCCGTGATATCGAGCATTGTGCCGTGCGAACCGAATTTATTCAGCTCGAGCAGGCTTCGCGTCAGTTTGTTTAAGCGTTCTGTCTCAAATAGAATAATATTTAAATATTTGTCCTGCATCTCCACGGGAATCGTTCCGTCGAGCATCGCTTCGACGTAGCCCTTGATGGAAGTGAGCGGTGAACGGAAGTCGTGCGAGACGTTGGAGACAAATTTCTTCTGATCGTCCTCGAGTGTGTTCAATTCGTTTGCCATGTAGTTCAGCGAGGCGGCGAGATATCCGATCTCATCGTTGGAGTGGATATCGATCTTCGTCTCGAAATTGCCGGCCGCGTATTGATCCGCGGCTTTCGTGATCCGGCGGATCGGTATGTATACAATGTAGGTGAACAAAATCAGTACAACAAACGCTGCAATAAAAAGCAGACCGAGCGTTTCGTAGGAAATCACGACCAGACCGTTCGAGTAGGATACGAGGCTGCTCATCGGCTTGTGGATGACGACATAGCCGCGTACTTTGTAATTGACGGTAATGGGAGAAAATACACTCAAAGTCTCCGAGGAAAACTGATTGTAAAAAGTGCCTACCTGATAATATCTGCTGCCGAAATCCGTGATATTAAAACCGGGGATAGAAACGCCCTCTTCAGGAAGAGACGGATTTGCGGTGTTTAAGATAATGTTGCCTCTTGTGTCCACAATCCAGATTTCGCTGGAGAGATAGGT
The DNA here is from genome assembly GCA_021771815.1 of Roseburia hominis. Lineage (GTDB taxonomy): Bacteria > Bacillota > Clostridia > Lachnospirales > Lachnospiraceae > Roseburia > Roseburia hominis_A. The sequence continues at coordinate 22,216 of JAETOE010000015.1, read as the reverse complement.
GCTTAAGGTGGCAAGCTGCGTCCGGATTTCGTCCAGCGTCATAGACTTTGAAAAATATTCCGCCGCATAGTTGGAGGAAATTAGTGCGGATTCCCGATACAGGTTCGCAGCATCACGCTTTTCCACAAAATCAAAAATCATATGATAGGTAAAGGTCGTGATGATAATAAAGCCGATGATGCCGTACATGAGGTATCCGGCAAGCAGCTTGGGATATAGTGTACGTTTCATAGGTCGCGAACCTCAAATTTGTAGCCGATACCCCAGACGGTCGCCAGGCTCCAGTTTGCATGATCTTTGATCTTCTCACGCAGGCGCTTTACGTGCACATCGACGGTCCTCGTGTCGCCGATATATTCGTAGCCCCAGATATGGTCCAAAAGCTGTTCCCGTGTAAAGACCTGATTCGGTGAGGCTGCAAGAAAATAGAGAAGCTCAAGCTCCTTCGGCGGCATATCCACCGCCTGACCGCGATAGATTACGGAATAGTTGGAGAGATTGACCACCAGATCCGTGTATTTGACGCATTTTAATTCGGGAGCGGCTTCTTCTGCCTTTGCAGGCTGATAACGCCGTAAAACCGCCTTTACGCGTGCGACAAGCTCCTTGGAATCAAAGGGCTTCATCATATAGTCGTCAGCGCCAAGCTCAAGACCAAGCACCTTGTCGAAGATCTCGCCTTTGGCGGAGAGCATGATGATCGGGACATTCGCTTTTGCGCGAACCTCCCGGCATACCTGATAACCGTCAATGCCGGGGAGCATCAGATCGAGCAGAATCAGGTTTGGATTGTACTGCTCGAAAGCAACTAACGCCTCTTCTCCGTCATTGACGATCTTCGTGTCGAAGCACTCTTTGGTGAGATACAGAGAAATCAGTTCTGCGATATTGTTGTCATCGTCAACGATGAGGATTTTCTGTTTTGCTGCCATTTGAATAACCTGCCTTTCCGCTGCCCGCAGCAAGCGTACAGCCTTGCGCTGCGGGTACAATATGTTGAATCAATCCTTGTGTTGAATTAATCCTTAAATTCTGCAATCGTAACGCCTGCATCACCCTCGCCAAATTCGCCGAGATGGAAGGACTTGATATATTTCAGCCGTTTTAAGTGCGCCTGTACTGCGTTTCTTAACGCGCCCGTGCCTTTCCCGTGGACGATGCGCACAGAGGGCAGGTGCGCCAGATATGCGTCGTCGAGGTATTTATCCAACAGAGGAATCGCCTCGTCGGTCGTTTTGCCGATCAGATTGATTTCCGTGGAAACCGATGCGGATTTGCTCATCTTGATCTTTCCGGCTCCGGTCTTATTGAACTTTTTGCCGGAGGAGGAAGTCTCCTCCTCGAGAAGGATCAGGTCGTTTATGTTGACGAGGGAACGCAGAATCCCCATCTGTACATAGAGGTCGCCCTTGGCGTTCGGCAGAGAGTGAACCGTGCCGTTTAAGTTCATGCTGATGACTTTTACGCTGTCGCCGATGCGCAGGTTCTTTGGAACTTTATGGTTCGGAGCCGCAGGTTTCTTAGAATTGGACATCTTTTTTGCCGCGTCATCCATTTTGCCGCGGAGCTTTGTGCGCTCCTTTTCCATCTGGGAGACAGGCGCTCCGGCAGTTCCGTATTTGTTGAAATTGCGGATCGTTTCGTCGGCGAGATCCTTTGCCTCTTTGATGATATTGTATGCCTGTTCGTTGGCTTCACGCAGAATTTTGTCACGGCTGTTTTCAAGCCGCTCCTGTTTCTGTGTGAGTTTTTCTCTCAGCGTTTCGATCTCTGCCTTGTACTGGTTGATCTCAAGCTGTTCCTTCTCGATCGTGATGCGGCTCTTCTCGAGATCGGCAATCAGATCTTCAAAGCCGCTCTCGCTCTCGCTGATGCGTCCTTTTGCATCTTCGATCAAATCAGTGGACAGCCCGAGTTTTTCGGAAATTGCGAATGCATTACTCTTGCCGGGAATGCCGATCAGGAGGCGGTAAGTCGGGCTTAATGTCGAGACGTCAAATTCACAGCAGGCGTTCTCAACGCCCGGAGTGGAGAGTGCATAGACCTTCAACTCGCTGTAGTGTGTGGTTGCCATGATCCGCGCGCCGTAGAGGTGCAGCTTTGCGAGAATGGAAATCGCAAGCGCAGCGCCCTCGGTAGGATCGGTTCCGGCGCAAAGCTCGTCGAAGAGGACAAGCGACCGGTCATCCGCCTGGTCTAAGATGCGGATGATATTTTTCATATGGGAGGAAAAGGTACTTAGGGACTGCTCGATGCTCTGCTCGTCGCCGATGTCCGCAAATACCTCCTCGAAAATACCGAGCTGCGAGCGCTCGGCTGCGGGAATGTGAAGACCAGCCTGCCCCATAAGGGTCAGAAGTCCTACAGTCTTTAAGGAAACGGTCTTGCCTCCCGTGTTCGGTCCGGTCACGATCAAAAGACCGAAATCCTCTCCCAGACGGATATCGATCGGAACGACTTTGGCCGGGTCGAGCAGCGGATGGCGGGCTTTACGGATATTGATATGCCCGTCATCGTTGAAAAGAGGAGCAACGCTGTTGTATTCCTGCGCATAAGAGGCTTTTGCAAAGATAAAATCAAGTTCCGTCAAGACCTGATAGTCCGTCAGAAGCTGCACGGCATATTCTCCGGTCAGATTGCTTAAGTTCGCGAGAATGACTTCGATCTCGTCCTGCTCGCGCAGCAGCAGCTCCTTGTATTCGTTGTTCAAATTCACAACTGCCATCGGCTCGATGAAGAGTGTGGAGCCTGTGGAGGACTGGTCGTGAATCATGCCGGGTACCTGTGACTTGGCTTCCGCTTTGACGGGCAGACAGTAGCGCCCGTCGCGCATTGTAATGACCGTGTCCTGCAGATAACTGCGGGTCGTGGAATTGTTGATCATCGAATTCATCTGCGCGCGGATTTTATCGTTCATGCCGCGCAGCGAGCGGCGGATGGAACGGAGCGTGCTGCTCGCATCATCCGCGATCTCATCCTCGGAAAGAATGCAGCGCCGGATCTCATCGGAAAGCTTCGTGAGCGGCTCGATCTGTGCGAAAAAGCCGGTCAGCGAGTCCTGCAGTTCGCCGGACTCCGGCGTCTGCTCTCCGTTGCGTGATGTAGACGATGCGGTATCGCCGGAAGCTTCGCTCATGCGGTCAGCGCGGCTTAGGCTCATGCGGGCAAACGCTTTGGCGCGTTTGGCAGCCTCTAACAATGAGCAGATGCGCAGAAGCTCGATGGCGCTTAGTGAGCCGCCGATTTCAAGACGCTTTAAGGAGTCACGGATATCGCTGATTCCTGAGAAGGAGAGTGAGCCATATTTGAAAATGCGGCTCAATGCGTCGCCGGTCTGCTGCTGTTGCTGCTCGATGACGGCGCGGTCCGTGATGGGGCGAAGCGTCTTGCATCGCTGCTTTGCGTCGCTGCTGTAGGCGTGCTCCGTGAGCTGGTCTAAGATTTTATTGTATTCTAACGTTTGTAAAACTTTTTCATTCATGATGGGATGTCCTTATTTGTTAGTCGTTTTATGAGCAGTGGGCGTTCGCCCTATGAATCGGCAGAACTATAGCCCGCAGTGCGAATTCGGGAGCAAAGCTCCCTCATTCACGGGCGTTCGCCCTATCAATCCGCAAAGAAACAAATATCTTCGTGCAAGCACGGATATTTGTCTCTTCGCGGATTGGCACTGCTCATCGCTTTCCTGTACATTATAACGTATTGGGGGCGGCTTGGAAAGCGGATTTCAAAAGATTTCAATAATAGTATTGCAAGCGTATGTGATTCATTTTATAATATTCTGAGGTACGGTTTTCAGAGGTTCATGTGTGAAACACTTAGAAAAGAGGAAAATCATGCAGCAGAAAGATGACGATCAGTTTTCTTTTATCAAAGAGAAAATTAAGGAGAAGCCGGTCAATAAGAGAAGGCTTCTGATGCAGGCAGGCTTCACGGTCGGAATGGCAGTGGTGTTCGGGCTTGTGGCGAGTCTGGTTTTTACATATTTTCAGCCGAAGTTTGCGGAGATGTTCTACCCTGAGGAGCCGCCGGCAGTCATGATTCCGCAGGACAGCATTGCGGAGACGGAAGAGACGGAGGAGACGGAGGAACCGCAGACGGAAGCTGTGCCGCCGGAGACAGAGCAGCCGCCGATGGAAGTGGTGATGCCGGAACTTGAGATCGCGGATTTACAGAATGTGCAGAATAAGCTTTATGCGGTCGGTCGTGAAGCGAACCGTTTTGTGGTGACGGTTACGGGCGTAAAGAGTGACACGGACTGGTTCAACAACGCTTATGAGAGCAAGGGGCAGGCGTCGGGCATCATCATCGCGGACAGCGGGCAGGAGCTTTTGATTCTGACGGAGCACAAGGTGATTTCAGATGTGCAGCAGGTATATGTTACGTTCATCAATGATGTGACGGTAGAGGCAGAGATAAAAAAATATGACGGTAATACGGGGATTACGGTGCTTTCTGTGCCGCGCGCGTCAGTCGATGAGGAGACTATGAATGCAATATCCGTAGCGCAGCTTGGCAATTCCCTGGCGACAACGCAGGGGGCGCTCGTGATTGCAGTCGGAAGTCCGCTCGGAACGAATTATTCAATCCTGACCGGAAATATCACGTCTACCAACAATAGCATCTCGACGATTGACAATAATTATACAGTGTTCACGACGGATATCGTAGGAAGCAGCGACGGAAGCGGTGTCCTTGTCAATACGAACGGCGAGATCATCGGTCTTGTCATGCAGGATTATGGAAATGAGGCGGATCAGAGTACGCTGACAGCACTCTCTATTTCCGAGTTAAAACAGATGATCCAGATGATGTCGAATGGCATGGATGTCCCGTATATCGGGCTGCAGCTTTCGACGGTCACAACGGATATCGCGAAGGAAAATGAGATTCCGAAGGGTGCATATATCAAAGAGGTCAAGATGGATTCTCCGGCGATGGCAGCGGGGCTTCAGAGCGGAGACGTCATCACAAAGATGGGCGGAGAGGCGGTATATACCGCCGACAGCTATGAGAGTAAGCTGCTTGCGCTGGAACCGGGGGATTCGGTCGAGATCGTGATTGAGCGGCAGGGGACAGAGAAGTATGAGGAAATTACCTGTACGGTCGAGGTCGGCGTATTAAAATAGCGAGGAGCTCCGGAACAAATACGAAATAGCATAAGCGGGTATGGAACGCAAATACAATATAGAAGTAAGAACGGCGGTGTCCTCTGACACCGCCATATTATAGAAATGAGGTTGAAAATGAAATACATTGAGAGTCTGCGCGAGGGTGAGAGAATCAACGAAATTTATTTGTGCAAGGTAAAGCAGTCGGCATTGACGAAGGCGGGAAAGCCGTATGACAGTCTGGTACTGCAGGATAAGACCGGAACACTGGACGCTAAGATATGGGAGCCGGGATCGGTGGGGATCGAGGAATTTGATTCCTTGGATTACATCAATGTCATGGGCGATATCACGAGTTTTCAGGGAAATCTGCAGCTTAATATTAAGCGCGTCCGCAAGGTACAGGAAGGTGAGTATGAGCCGAAAGATTATCTTCCGGTCAGCACCAGGGACGTTGACGAAATGTACGGGGAACTGCTCGCGCTGATTGCATCTATAAAACAGCCGTACTTGAAGAAATTGCTTGAGAGCTTTTTCGTAGAGGATAAGGATTTTGAAAAGCGCTTTAAATTTCATTCGGCGGCAAAGACGGTTCACCATGGATTTGTGGGCGGGCTTTTAGAGCATACGCTTTCCGTGGCGAAACACTGCGATTATTTCGCGGCGGCATACCCGATTTTAAATCGTGACCTGCTGGTATCGGCAGCGATTTTTCATGATATCGGAAAGATGGAAGAGCTTTCGACGTTCCCGGAGAATGATTATACGGACGCGGGACAGCTGCTCGGTCATATTATGATTGGGGCGGAATGGGTCGGAGAACGCATCCGCACAATACCGGGATTTCCAAAGGGGCTTGCGAACGAGCTCAAGCACTGCATTCTGGCGCATCACGGGGAATTGGAGTACGGTTCGCCGAAGAAGCCTGCATTGGCGGAAGCGCTTGCGCTTAGCTTCGCTGACAATGTAGATGCGAAGATGGAGACGATTCGCGAAATTTTTGCGAATGTACCGGAAAATAATCTGGAGTGGCAGGGATATAATCGCCTGCTTGAGAGCAATATCCGCAGATCAGGCAGGGACTAATACAGGCAGAGACGGGAGATAAGCAGCTTACGAAGAACGGAGGCTGCTTATTTTGACGAATGGAATCGGAAGCAAAGACACTTTCATGACAGCGGGTTTATGAGTGTACAGGGAGAAACCATGTTGGAGAAAAACAGCATTATAGAATTGAAAATTGAGGATATGGGCGTTGACGGGGAAGGAATCGGGAAATATGAGGGCATGACCTTTTTTGTGAAAGACGCCGTCATTGGTGATGTCATCCGGGCGCGTGTGACGAAGCTTAAGAAGAATTACGGCTACGCGCGTGTGGAGGAAATTATTGAGCCTTCCGCGCGGCGTACAGAGCCGGAATGTGCGCTTCATGCACGCTGCGGCGGTTGTCAGATTCAGGCGATGGATTATGGAGAGCAGCTTCGCTTTAAGCAGAATAAGGTGCGTGGCAATCTGATTCGGATCGGCGGCTTTGCACCGGAATTTGTGGATGGAGTGATGGAGCCTATCGTTGGGATGGAGCACCCATACCGTTACCGCAATAAGGCACAGTTTCCAATTGGCATGGACAGGAACGGAAAGATCATTGCAGGATTTTACGCGTCGCGCACACACAGCATTATTCCCGTGTCGGACTGTAAGCTCGGCGTACCGGAAAATAAGGAAATACTGGATTGTGTGCTCTCCTATATGAATGAAAATCATGTGATGCCTTACGATGAAACGACAGGAAAAGGGCTGATACGCCATGTTCTCATCCGCTATGGCTTTACGACGAAGGAATTCATGGTCTGTCTTGTCATCAACGGAAAGAAGCTTCCGGCACAGGAGAAATTGGTGGAAAAGTTGTGCCGGATAGATGGGATGACAAGCATATCTGTTAATCTTAATTCGAAAAATACAAATGTAATTCTTGGAAATGAAACGGAAACAATCTGGGGGCAGGCGTATATTACGGATTATATTCATCTGCGGGAGTGTGGAACAAATGTTTCTGCGAATGCATCTCTGCGGGAGAAAGAGCGCACGGATGGGGATGTGCGAAAGGAAACAGACGGCGGGAAGGTATATGGAAGGGAAGGCGCGCGGGAGATTTCTTCCGAAACAGTGGAAGAATTTCGCGTTACGGACACAGCGATTGCGTACCATATTTCCCCGCAGTCTTTTTATCAGGTGAATCCGGTGCAGACGGAGAAGCTCTACAGCCTTGCGCTCGACTATGCGGGGCTGACCGGAAAGGAGACGGTCTGGGATCTCTACTGCGGCATCGGAACGATTTCACTCTTTCTGGCGCAGAAGGCAGGAATGGTCTACGGCGTGGAGATTGTTCCGCAGGCAATTGAGGACGCGAGAAATAATGCCAAGCTAAACGGCATTATGAACGCGAAGTTTTTCGTCGGCAAGGCGGAGGAGGTTCTGCCGGAGTTCTATGAGCGTGCGGGTAAGACAGGACAGCAGAAAGATGCAGCCGGAAAGATGGAAGGTGCAGCAGGCGCATTGAGCGGAGATGCAGCGGAGGAAGTTGCCGGAGCGGACATGCGCCATCCCGACGTCATTGTCGTAGACCCGCCAAGGAAGGGCTGTGATGTACAGTGTCTTGAGACGATGCTTAAGATGGCGCCGGAACGGATCGTGTATGTGAGCTGCGACTCGGCAACACTGGCGAGGGATCTGCGGGTGCTTTGCGACGGGGGATATGAAATTAAGAGGGTGAGAGCGGTGGATCAGTTTGGACATACGGTGCATGTGGAAACTATTGTACTTTTGTCCCACAAATCACCAGACAGTGTTATTAATGTAAAAGTGGAATTTGGCGAGGGTGAGGGCAAGGTGCCGCTGGATACAATAGCGGAGCGAGCGAAGAAATATCAGCCGAAACCGAAAATCACATATAAAATGATACAGGAATATGTTGAGAAGAAATATGGGTTTAAAGTACATACTGCGTATATTGCAGAGGTGAAAAGGTCTTTGGGACTAACAATGTATGATGCTCCTAATATGGCAGAAGAATTAAAACATCCGAGGAAGCATCCACCGAAAGAAAAGGTAGAAGCGATAACAGATGCTCTTGAATATTTTGAGGTGATTTAATGGATGAAAGGATCTATCAGATTGCAGGATGGATAGTTGAAATACATCAGAAAGCCTATGAGATTTATTTGCCGTTGGTTGAAGATGTGTGTAGCAGAACCGTGTCAGAAGATGAATTGTCGCATTTGCTTGATTATTTATTGGATTTTGCTTGTGATGAAAAAATATTGGAATTGTATAAAAGGGCGTGTAGAAGATATTTGTATATATACCCTGGCTGCATTAAGCTTTATATTGAAGCATATCGGGAAATGTGGGAAGATGAGGGTAGTTATTCAGTAGAAGATTCTTAAAAAAGAGAATTAAGTGTTTCCAAAAGATTATAATGTGATTGCGGGAGGAACAATGGGGAAAATGATTAAAGACACAATCCATGCAAATGGAATAGATATTGGAATTTATACGCAGGATTTTGAAAATGAATTTATTTCATTGACAGATATTGCCCGGTATAAGAGCGATGACCCGACGGCGGTTATTCAAAACTGGATGAGAAATCGGGATGTTATAGAATTTTTGGGACTGTGGGAAAGGTTACATAATCCAAATTTTAAACCCCTCGAATTCGAGGGGTTTAAAAAGCAGGCTGGAGCGAATGCTTTTACAATGTCACCCAAGAAATGGATAGAAGCGACAGATGCTATCGGTATTGTTTCAAAAGCAGGACGCTATGGCGGAACATATGCTCATAGTGATATTGCTATGTCCTTTGCAACCTGGATTTCTCCTGAGTTTCAGCTATATATTATGAAAGACTACAGACGTTTAAAGACAGACGAAAACAGTCGGTTATCTTTGACTTGGAATTTGAATAGAGAAATTTCTAAGTTGAATTACAGGATACATACAGATGCAATTAAAGAAAATTTGATTCCGCCAGAATTAACGCCCGTACAGGTGGCGTATACCTATGCTAATGAAGCAGATATGTTGAATGTTGTTTTGTTCGGACAAACAGCAAAGCAGTGGAAAGATGAAAATCCAACTGAAAAAGGAAATATGCGGGATGTGGCAACGCTGAATCAGTTATTAGTGCTTGCGAATCTAGAAAGTTATAATGCAGTTTTGATTAATCAGGGAAAAAGTCAAAAAGAACGAATGGAATTACTTCGTCAGTTAGCAGTGCAGCAGTTACAGACATTGGAAACAGTAAGTTTAAATAATTTGCCGAAATTTGCTATAAGTCGGCATGAAGAATAAAATAGGGAAGAATGCATATATGAGTAATCAATTACAGAAACCATTTTCAGATATTATTGGAGAGAAAAGCCCTGTACAAAAAATGCTAAAGCTTGCTTGGCATTTCGCCGAAGCTAAGCCAGAAACAGTTGCGAATACAATTGAATCAAAATCGGCGAGTGCACTAATTTTAACACACCTTTTAGGATTGATGGCTAGTGTAGGGATGATAAATTGTAGAGGGCTTCATTCATCGGCAATAACTCTTTTGCGTGCCATAGAGGATGCCACAGATTGCTTTGCAGCTGTGGGAATTAATGGAAATGCTGCGATAAAGTGGAATAAAGGTAAACTAAAAAGTAGTGATGCAGCTAAAATATGGACATTTGACTCAAATTCAGATAATGCGAACAGTTCTGAATACAGAAAAATGATTAGAACGTCATTAAATGCCTATAGTCATTGTACGCCAGAACAGGCGAATTGGAATATCTATCTTGAAACGATTGCAGAGAATAAATGTAAAATGCAATTGAACACGACGCCCATGGTAATAAATATAAATGCATATTTTATAGATAGGTATCTATGTATTCATACTTTTGAATTGTCGGAAGTTGTCAAGACGGTTTATTCAAAATATATCAGAGAGAATTCAGATTTAGAGAAACAAATAAATGATTTGCAGAAAAATATTGAAGAAATTATTTTTGAGTTTCTTAAATTTATTGGTAAAGAAAAATTAGACATTATGACTGCACCAGAACTTTTAAGAATTAAAAGGTAAAAAGCCTTTTCAATTTTGTGGGAAAGAGGTAATACCGTGGAGATGGTTGTTCTCTTGTCCCAACGCAAAGCGGATGACTATGTTGAAGGTGAATTGGAGTTGGACGAGCTCGATGCGATGAGTGCGGAGAGTAGGGCGACTTATGCGTAGATTAAGGATTATGCCTTGAAAGAGCATGGAGTGAAGGTGTCTAATCTGTATATTTCACAGGTAAAGAGGAAGTGTGGAATAAAGGTCGGGGAGAATTATAATTTGCTGAAGTCGGAAGATAGCAGACAGCCTCAGTGTCCGGCGGAGAAGGAAAAAGCGATAAAGGATGCGCTGGAGCATTTTGGGATGGTGTAGCGAGGTGAGCATATGACATTAAACTATATGGTGTATCATTATGATGGCAGCAGGAATGCGGTTGCTATGACGGATATGGCTGGCAAGGAACTTGTGATTGACTTCGATAAGGGTAATATGTATTTAAGAAAGAGAGTTCTCAATTCTTCATCAAAGTAATAAAAGGCGGCAATTTCTTCAAAGGTGACACCATGTAGGTAATTCCCTGATGGCTTATGTTTAAATAAATCTTTATATCCGTCAATTAATGAAAAATAGCTTAGTTTTTGCAATGTTATTTTGGCAAATTTAGGATCAGAAATAACAAGCTGTTTTTCTTTTTCCAGTTTTTTAATTTGCTCATCATATGTGAGAAATGTTTTGTTAGCCATTTCTGAAAAATGATATATATTTTTCCACAAAAAGCATATTGTTATGAATATGAAATCTGTAGAAAACCGTCTGCAGTTGATCATAGGCGCGCTTGCTGCCTATTTGTCTAATAAAGAAATGGAGCGGAATGTCTGGGATGATCTCTGTGCTCTTGAAAAAGATATTCAGAATTGCATCAGGGAAGCATACGAATATCAAAGCAATACCTTTCATTCGCATTCTGAATACTATATTTTGAGATGCGGCAAAGCCAATGTCAGATTTTGCATAATCTGCATTATGAAATGAAAAAGATTCGAACAATGCCGGTTCAGGCAAAGATGGTAGCAGAGTATATGCTGTATTTGACAGGTTATATAAATGAACGGAATTACCCAAAAAAGCAGATGGAGCGATTAAACGAAGTTTTCAAAAGCATTCAGAAAGATAGTCTGCCGAAAACACGCGAAGAATTTGAAGCAGAGCATTAGTATTTCATATATTAATGGATCTTGAAGATTTCTTAAAATATAAGATGCGTTTTATGAATGAATTGGATGAAACGAAATAAGAAATATACCGAAAGAATGTAAACGCAATCAGGCAAGATAAAAAAAGACAACCGGGCCAAATTGAGAATAAAAAAATGGAAGCAACGGGGCTCGAACCCGTGACCTCTCGCGTGTGAGGCGAACGCTCATCCCGGCTGAGCTATGCTTCCATAACAATAATTATAGCACTACAGAAACGAAAATCAAGACCGCAGATAAAAAACTCAGGTTCAAACTGTGCCGGTGAAGTAGAGAAGGGGCGCAATTTTCCTAAAATTTTCATAAAATATGTAATTCATGGCAAAAGGAACTATCCGAATCGGCAATATATGTGATAAAATACAAGCGGTACGCAAACGCGAGCGCGTACCAATGTCGATAGAAGGAGATGGAAGACGTGATTGAATTACAACATATCAGTTATCAGACGGAAGACGAGAAAGAGCTTCTGTATGATATTAATCTTAAAATAGATGACCACTTTGTTGTCATCACGGGGCCGAACGGCAGCGGAAAGTCTACGCTTGCCAAGATCATTGCGGGAATCCTGATGCCGACGGGCGGTAAGATCCTGCTCGACGGGGAGGATATCACCGGGCTTAGTATCACGGAGCGCGCCAATAAGGGCGTCGGCTACGCTTTTCAGCAGCCGGTACGCTTTAAGGGACTTACGGTAAAGGATCTGATGTCACTTGCGGCGGGCAAGGAGGCAAAAGTTTCCGAATTGTGCGACGTGCTCTCCGAGGTGGGGCTCTGCGCGAAGGAATATATCAACCGGGATCTCGACGGAAGTCTCTCGGGCGGTGAACTGAAGCGCATCGAGATCGCTATGACGCTTGCGCGCGGCGCGAAGCTCAGTATCTTCGATGAGCCGGAGGCGGGAATTGATCTGTGGAGCTTCCAGAAGCTGATTCATGTATTCGAGAAGATGGTGCAGGCGACGGACGGAAATATCCTCATCATCAGCCATCAGGAGCGCATTTTGGACATTGCGGATAAGATCGTGTACTTAAAGGACGGGCAGGTAGCGATGTACGACAGCAGGGAGAAGATTCTTCCGAATATTCTTAAGAATACGGGCGGCGGTTCCTGCCAGGTATTGCTTGACAAAGGAAAGGAGGCGTAGGGCAATGGATGCGATTCAGAAGAACATATTAAAAGAGGTCGCAGATCTTGACGCGCTTCCGGTAGGCGCATACAACATTCGCAGCAACGGGGCGACCTCGGCGCGGAACACGACGGCGAACATTGACATTGTGACCAAGGAGGACAAGCCGGGCATTGACATTATTATCAAGCCGGGAACGGTGCACGAGAGCGTTCATATTCCGGTGGTCGTTTCACAGGCAGGTCTTAAGGATATGGTGTACAATGATTTCTACGTGGGCGAGGGAAGCGACGTGGTGATCGTGGCGGGCTGCGGGATTCACAACTGCGGCGACGCGGACAGCGCGCACGATGGTATTCATACCTTCTATGTCGGGAAAAATGCGAAGCTTCGTTATATCGAGAAGCATTATGGCGAGGGCGAGGAAGGAACAAGAGGAAAGCGTCTGATGAATCCGACAACGGTTGTTCATCTTGAAGAGGGCGCGCAGATGATCATGGAGACTTCACAGATCGCGGGAATCGACGACACGACGAGAGTTACGACGGCGGATCTGGCGGCAGGAGCGAAGCTTGATATCCATGAGAGCATCATGACGACAGGAGAGCAGAACGCCGTGTCGAATTTCACCGCAGACCTAAACGGCGAAGACTGCAGCTGCAACATTGTAAGCCGTGCGGTTGCAAGGGACAAGAGCAGGCAGCATTTTACGAGCCGTCTCAACGGCAATAATGTCTGCAGCGGACATTCGGAGTGCGACTCGATCATGATGGATCAGGCGTACGTTCTTGCAACGCCGGAGCTTGCGGCATCCTGCACGGATGCGAGCCTGATTCATGAGGCTGCAATCGGCAAGATCGCGGGCGAGCAGTTGATGAAGCTGATGACGCTTGGACTTACGGAACAGGAAGCGGAGGAGCAGATTATTTCGGGCTTCTTAAGATAAGGATTGCTTTTTGCAGACGCAGCAGATAACGTGCACTGCGAATGTAATTGCAGACTGCTTTTCTGCGGATGCAGACAGATACGGAGGAAAGACCGATGTCCAACACGACGAAGCTGGCGCTTGAAGCGTCACTGAAAAAGCTGCTTTTGCAGAAACCGCTCGATAAGATCACGATCAATGATCTGACGGAGGACTGCGGAATCAGCCGAATGACATTCTATTATCATTTTAAGGATATCTACGATCTTGTAGAGTGGGCATGTCTGGAAGACGGCAGGAAGGCGCTTAGAGATAAGAAGACCTACGATACATGGCAGGAAGGGCTGTGTCAGGTTTTCGAGGCGGTCATGGAAAATAAGCCGTTTATTATGAATGTTTACCGGTCTGTGAGCCGTGAGAAAACAGAACATTATCTGCACGGACTGACCTGCAGCTTGATTGCCGGGGTGGTGGAGGAGAAAAGCGCCGGGGCAGATATTGCAGAAGAGGATAAGCTTTTTATTGCAGAATTTTATAAATATGGTTTTGTAGGTATCATGCTTGATTGGATCGACCGGGGGATGAAGGAAGATTATAACGCAATTGTGGAGCGTATGAGCGTTATGCTCCACGGAAACGTATCGCATTCGATTCGAAATTTTGAACAACTGAAAAAGGGCTGAATTTTATCAAAACAGGCGGAGTGATAAATTTTTTATCACCCCGCCTGTTTTGTAAGTTGGCGTGTATGTTTGGGAATACTAAGATAGGAGACAGAGGGGAATGGTTATAGAGCAGTCAAAGAGAAAGGCGGTAATTTGCATGGGAAAGAAACAGAGCATTGTAATCGGGGCAGCAACGCTCGCGGCAGGCGCCGGAGTCGCAGCAGCGACGGCAGTGAAGGGTTACAAGAATTCGCAGAAGAAAGCGGAGAAAAAGGCAGTGGAAGAGGCGGTCAAAAAGGAGTACCGCAACACGGAACGCGGGAAACATGAGAAGAACAGCAAGGGTATTTACTATACGAACGGAAATTACGAGGCGTTTGCCCGCCCGAAGAAACCGGAGGGTGTGGACGAGAAGAGCGCATATATTGTAGGAAGTGGTCTTGCTTCGCTGGCGGCAGCTTGTTTTCTGGTGCGCGACGGACAGATGCCGGGCGATCACATCCATATTTTGGAGGCGATGGACATTGCGGGCGGCGCCTGCGACGGTATTAATGATCCGACGAGAGGCTATGTGATGCGCGGCGGACGTGAGATGGAAAATCATTTTGAGTGTCTGTGGGATCTGTTCCGCAGTATTCCGTCCATTGAGACGCCGGACGTGTCCGTGCTCGATGAGTATTACTGGCTGAACAAGGAAGACCCGAATTTTTCCTTATGCCGTGCGACCGTGGAGCGGGGAAAAGATGCGCATACGGACGGCAAGTTCAACTTAAGTCAGAAGGGCTGTATGGAGATCATGAAGCTCTTCATGACGAAGGACGAAGACCTTTACGATAAGACGATTGAGGATGTATTCGACGAGGAAGTATTCGATTCTACGTTCTGGCTGTACTGGCGGACGATGTTCGCATTTGAGAACTGGCACAGTGCGCTTGAGATGAAGCTCTACTTCCAGAGGTTTATTCATCATATTGCGGGACTGCCGGATTTCTCGGCATTGAAGTTCACAAAGTACAACCAGTATGATTCCCTGATTCTGCCGATGCAGAAATATCTGGAAGATGCGGGTGTCGATTTCAGGTTCAATACCGAGGTTACGAATGTCCTCTTTGAAATTGAGGGCGGACGCAAGGTTGCAAAGGCAATTGAGTGCAAAGTAAACGGAGTGGAAAACGGAATCGTGCTGACCGAGAACGATCTTGTTTTCGTCACGAACGGAAGCTGTACCGAGGGTACGATTTACGGTGACCAGAATCATGCGCCGAACGGCGACGCCGAGGTGCGCACAAGCGGCTGTTGGAATCTGTGGAAGAATATCGCAAAGCAGGATGATTCCTTTGGGCATCCGGAGAAATTCTGCTCCGACGTGGCTAAGACGAACTGGGAGTCAGCGACAGTGACGACTTTGGATGATAAGATCATTCCGTATATCACGAATATCTGTAAGCGCGATCCGAGAAGCGGCAAGGTAGTAACGGGCGGAATCGTGAGCTGTCAGGATTCAAGCTGGCTGTTAAGCTGGACGATCAACCGCCAGGGACAGTTCAAGGATCAGGACAAGGATAAAGTCTGCGTATGGGTATACGGACTGTTTACCGATGTGCCGGGCGATTATGTGAAGAAGCCGATGAAAGAGTGTACCGGAAAAGAAATCACGGAAGAGTGGCTGTACCACTTGGGCGTTCCGACAGAGCAGATTTCGGAGCTTGCCGAGCACAGTGCAGTCTGCGTGCCGACAATGATGCCGTATATCACAGCGTTTTTCATGCCGCGTACCAAGAGCGACCGTCCGGACGTGATTCCTGACGGCTGCGTGAACTTTGCATTTTTGGGACAGTTCGCGGAGACGCCGCGCGATACCGTGTTTACGACGGAGTATTCGGTGAGAACAGCCATGGAAGCGGTATACGGTCTGCTCGGTGTGGACAGAGGCGTTCCTGAGGTATGGGGAAGCGTGTACGATATCCGTGAACTGCTCGACAGCAGCGTGAAGCTGATGGACGGAAAATCCCCGTTGGAGATCGAGCTTCCGGGACCGCTCAACGCGTTAAAGAAACCACTGCTGCGCGTGGTAAAAGGTACTGTAGTCGAAAAGGTGCTGCGTGACCATGATGTAATTAAGGAAGGCATGCTGTAAGCAGACTGCCGGAAAGAGAGGCTTCCGTCAAATGTATTCTTAGGGAAGAGCATTTGACGGAAGCCTTTTTTGCTCAATAGGAAATACCGTGTTGCTATAAAGCGTGAAAGTGGTGATTCCTATAGAGCAAAAAAGCCCTGCCGGGCAGGATGCGCACCTCGCGGAGAAGAAGTTAGCTGTAAACAGCACCGCTCGGGCGCGGAGAATCCGGCAGAGCCGGATTCTATTCTTGTTGCCCAAAGGGGAATACCGTGTTACTATTAAGAGTAAAGGCAATGATTCCTTTGGCACAAAAGTGTTGATAAGGAAAGTGGGAGAGGTTATGAAAAGTTACATATGGTTCATAGTGGGCGGCTATCTCTCGGGGAGCGTCCTGTTCGCATACAGTATACCAAAGTTCATGAAGCATATTGATGTGTGCGAGCTGTCCGAGGACGGAAATCCCGGCACTTATAATGCGTTCAAGTACGGAGGCTTTTGGTGCGGCGTCTGTGTCCTGCTTGCGGAGCTGCTAAAGGGCTTTCTTCCGGTGTGGCTCTGTGCGCGGACGGTGGGGGCGGATCGTCTGCCGTTCGCATTTGTGATGGCGTCCCCGGTATTCGGGCATGCATATTCAATCTTTCATCATGGGCGGGGCGGCAAGGCGATTGCGGTGTCGTTCGGCGTGATGCTCGGTATTTTACCGGAAATGAGACCCCTTTTGCTTTTGATTGGGTGTTATCTGTTATTTTCTTTGCTGGTTCAGGTGAAAGATCACAGGCTGCGCAGTGTGGTGACATATGTCTGCTTTGCGGCGGCGAGCATCCTGTTTATTGAGACGCCGCAGATTGTTTTGGGAGATCTGCTTGCCGCGGGCGTCGTCATTTACAGGCATACGCTCGGAAGACCGGGGGAAGCGGCGTTATGTGCGAAGAACCGGAGATGGCTTCACAAGCTGCGTTGAGAGGGGATGGAGGACTTTAGATGAGAGCATTGATATTATCCTGTAATACGGGCGGCGGGCATAATGCGGCGGCGCGGGCGATGGCGGAAGCATTCCGGGCGAATGGAGATGAGGCAGTTGTACTCGATTATCTGAAACTTGCCGGAGAGAAGGTGTCGAAGCGTGTCGGGGATGTTTATGTGGAGACTGTGAAGAATGTGCCGGGCGTGTTCGGGCTTGTGTATAAGCTTGGAATGTTGGTGAGCAGGCTGCTTCGCCGCTCTCCGGTCTATTATGTGAATGGCATCATGGCGAAGTATCTGCGTGCCTACCTAAAGGAGCATCCGGCAGATGTGATTCTTATGCCGCATCTGTACCCGGCGGAGACGATTACATATATGAAGCGTAAGGGGATGAAGCTCCCCCTGACAGTCGCTGTGATGACAGATTATACCTGCATCCCGTTTTGGGAGGAGACGGACTGCGACTATTATGTAATACCGCACGAGAGTCTGGCGAGGGAGATCATACGTCGCGGGATTCCCGAGGAAAAGCTTTATGCGGCGGGCATTCCGGTTGTGGCGGCGTGCGGCAGAGACATTGGAAAGACGGAAGCGAAGAAGGAGCTTGGACTTGATGCACAGAAGCACTATATTTTGATGGCGGGCGGCAGCATGGGTGCAGGATCCATGGGAAAGCTCGTCTCCGTGCTGCTTGCAAAGCTGGAGGAAAGGGAACATCTGCTGTTGATCTGCGGCAATAACCGCAAGTTAAAGGAGCATTTACAGAAGCGCTATGGCGGCAGCGCACAGATCACGGTGCTTGGAAGCGTGAACAATATGCCGCTCTATTTAAAGGCGTGTGATGTGGTATACACGAAGCCAGGAGGACTCACCTCGACGGAGGCTGCAGTAGTGGGGATCCCGATTGTGCATACTAAGCCGATTCCGGGCTGTGAGACAAAGAACCGCCGCTTTTTCCGAAAGAACGGAATGAGTGTGGCGGCGTATACGGAGCGCGGACTCGCGAAAGCAGGGCTAAAGCTTTTGCGGGAGCAGGAAAGCAGAAAACGTCTGATTGAGGCGCAGAACTGTGTGATTGCGAAGGACAGCGCGCAGAGAATTTACCGCTTTGTTGCGGAGAAGACAAAAGAAACTACGAAGGCATAAAGCATTCGTATCATAAAGGAGCGAAGGAACATGAAGGATATCAGATGCCCGGGCGTCGTGGAGGAAGCCAGACGGGCACAAAAGGGACGGCATTGGCTGGTGGAGCTTCTGGCATTTGTTACGGTGTACATAATTGCCGTATTTGGAGAAATGCTGATTCTGCTGCCGGGGGAGATGGCGTTGATCTATACGAATGCAGACTACCAGGCGGCGGCAGGGGCGGCGGATACGGAGAAACTTATCGCGGTGTCAGGACAGATCGCAGCGTCCGACGCATATGCGATTTTAAAACTTTTTGCGGCGGCGGCAATGCTGCTGATTGTTATATTGTTCTGCCGAGGCTTTCAGAGACGGGGCCTCGGGGCAATCGGTTTTACACGGGACGGCGTACTTAAGGAGTGCGGCATAGGCATTGTGGCCGGTGCGGTGGCAGCGGCACTTGCAGCATGCGGGCAGATCGTCTCGGGAAGCTCGCACATGGATGGTCTTTTCCCGGGCACAGCTCCAGGCATGGCGGTTCTTTTTTTCCTTGGATATCTGATTCAGGGAATGGCGGGGGAGACGCTCTGCCGGGGATATCTGCTGGTCTCTCTTGCGCGCAGATATCCCATGGTTGCCGCGGTGGCTGTGAGCGCATTTGTCGGTGCGCTGCCGTATGCGCCTGAAATGGGTGAGAATCCATTCGCTTTTCTGGGCGCGCTGCTGTTTGGTATTTTTGCCGGGCTTTATTTTACACAGCGAGGAAGCATCTGGGGAATCGCTGCATTCCACGGGGCATTTGGCTATGTCCGTGACGTTGTATTTGCAGTATCAGGTGGCTGGGGCATGACGGTCGTGCTTTTTGCGGGAATCATATTTTTCGGGAGGAAAAACGCGTGGACGACAATATAATCTTGTTTGTGATTTTTTTTGTGCTGCTGATAGGGGTCGGAGCTGTCTGCGCGGTACTTGTACATAAGGCGGAGCGGGAGAAGGAGGAGGCGAAGAGACAGCTTTCGGATGCAAAGACGGATTTTCTGTCGCGGATCAGTAATGATATTAAGACGCCGATGAATGTGATTGTGGGAATGACGGCGCTTGGCATGGAGGAGACGGATAACCCGGAAAAGATGGCGGAGTGTCTCGGAAAGATCGATACGGCAAGCCGCTTTCTGATGGGACTGCTGAACGATCTTGTGGATGTGTCCATGATTGAAATGGGAAGATTCCGGCTCCATCCGCGCGCGTATTCTATGAGCGATTTCATGGAGTCCATCAGTGATATGATGAAGCCGGCATGCGAGGAGAAACAGATCGCTTTTCGTATGACCGGCGATGAGATCAATCTGAATATTATGGCAGATCCGATGCGGTTCGAGCAGATGTTCTTTAATCTTTTGAACAATGCCGTAAAGTTTACGCCGGCGGGCGGGGAAGTGAATTTTCGCGTCTGCAATTACGCGACGCACGGAGGGATCTTTTCGGCGGATTATGTCGTGGAGGATACCGGAATCGGTATGAGCAGTGAATTTCAAAAGCTGCTGTTTGAGCCTTTTACGCAGGAGAAATGCAATGAGGCGGAAAAACGGCATGGATCGGGATTGGGGCTTGCGATTGTGCAGAATATTGTGAGTCAGATGGGCGGAACGATCGCGGTCAGAAGCGCACTTGGAAGCGGAACGGAGGTGAAGATACATCTGGACATTCCGCTTGCTGATATACAGCCGGAGAAAGCGAGCGGCCGCGGCGGCAGAACCGATGGTATCGGCGAGATTTTGTACGGGAAGCGGGTGCTGCTGGCAGAGGACCATCCACTGAATATAGAAATCGCAAAGCGCATTCTGGAATCGCAGAAAATGGAGGTTGTTTGCGCGGAGAACGGGCATGAGGCGGTGGAATTGTTCGAGAAAATGGGGTTGAACTATTTCGATGTGATCCTGCTGGATCTTCTGATGCCGGAGATGGACGGTTTTGAGGCGGCGCGGAGAATCCGCAAGGTGCCGCGGGGCGATGCACAGATTATCCCGGTTATCGCCATGAGCGCGAAGGACAGTCAGGAAGATATTGATGCGTGCAGAGAGGCGGGAATGAATGCATATATTGCCAAGCCGGTGGAACCGCAGAAGTTATATCAGGTGCTTGTGGAATATCTGGAAAATCCGATTTAGACAAAAGCATTAAATTGTCTAAGAGAAAATGGAAAAACAGGTTGCGTTTCCTTTTTGACAAAGTTATAATATTGTCATACAGAAACGATTCGGGAATGGTTTCCGATTTTCCACAATATAGTATATAAGCCTAGAGCAGAAGAGCAGGTCATGAATAACAGAAATGTTAGTTTATCGTCGTGCTCTTCTTTTTTGTTTATATGGGAATATTGCACGGTGTTAAGGCGCAAGAATATTGATGTGTAGGATGCTTTATAGCAAGGAGGGGAGCGGGGCACTATGAAACAGGAGTTTTATGATGCAGTTATGGAAAATCCGGTAATCGCAGCAGTGAAGGATGATGCGGGTGTGGAAGCCTGTATACAGAAGGAAGATATTCGTGTCATATTTGTGTTGTATGGGGAAATCGTTACGATTGCCGATATTGTGGAGCGTTTGAAGGCAGCGGGAAAGTTCGTGGTCGTACATCTGGATCTGATAGGCGGGCTTGCGGTCCGGGAGGAAGCTGTGAGGTTCGTGAAATGTTATACGAAGGCAGACGGTATCATATCAACGAAGCCGGATATGATCAAGTGTGCAAAGGAATTGGGGCTTTGCACGGTGTTTCGGATTTTTGTGATCGATTCGAAAGCGCTTGGCAGCATGAGCCATCATGGAACAGATTTCGTAGATCTGGTTGAGGTGTTGCCGGGAATCATGCCGCGTATTATACGGCAGATTTCGCAGAAGACGTCGGTTCCGATTATTGCCGGGGGGCTTATTTCGGAAAAGGGAGACGTCATACAGGCGTTGGACGCGGGGGCGGTCGCAATTTCGACGACGAATCAGTCTGTATGGGAGATGTAAGCGGTGCAGGATATGTAAGTGGTACAGGGTATGTGGAGAAGGGGGATATTGCTATGTGTTATGCGACGAAAAGGAAGATTGCTGATTGTGTAAAGAGTCTGATGCGCCACAAGGAGATTTCCAGGATTACGATAGGGGATATCATGGAGGCGACGATGATGAGCCGCCAGAGTTTTTATTACCATTTCAGGGACATTTACGATGTGTTGGAGTGGATCGGGCAGAATGATTTCAAGGAGCAGCTCACAGGGGAGAATTATGACAGCATGGAAGCATGGGTGTGCGATCTGATGCGCGTGCTGCAGCGGGAACATGTCTTTTATGAGAAGCTTGCCAGTGAACTTGCCTGGCCCAGGATTGTAAAATGCGTAAAATCTACGCTCAAGATGCAGGTGCGCAGGCTGCTTCTGTGCGAGAATGAGCAGATGTTCGCAAAGCATGAGGAGGAACTGGAAGCGGTTGCAGATTTCCTGGCGACTTCTATCGGCTATTATATGATGGATTATGTCTATGCAAGGAAGAAATTGCCAGAGGAATGTGTAGAGCGCGATGTGAAGTTCATCATGCAGATGATGTGTGAGAGGGGAGCGAATCTTCCGGTTGCGTTTCCGAAGGTAGCGGCGTTATAGCAAAAGGAATATACATAGCAGTATGGTACATGAGAAGATGATACATACGAAGCTCCGGGGCAAATGCCCCGGAGCTTCAGACTGTAGACAAAGTCCGCGACATATGTCGCGGACTTTTCTGTATATCTAGGCGTTTAAAGTCTTGATTTTACTGACTTTGAACGCCTTTTTTGATATAATTATTGTATCAA
>JAETOE010000014.1 GCA_021771815.1 Roseburia hominis | reverse complement strand
CTCCTGTTACCTGATTAGGTGTTGTGTCTATATTTGATTTTTAAACCACCGAAAGATGGTTTATTTGCTATGCCCTTTATTTCTTGGCTGTCTTTTACTTATTTGTTTCAAACTTAAGTCTCCATTCTCATAAAAAAGTATCGGTGATATTATACTATTTTAAAGGTATGATTTCAACCTGTAAAATGATCGGTATCGTTCAGAATCTTAAGCGACTTGAACGAATGCGCCACATAATGGTCCAGATAGGACTCCATCACACGCTGCAGTTCGCCGAGCACCTCTGCGCTCACCGTGAAGGTATATAACTTCTCCACCCGCGCCGAGATCACATACTGCATCGTATATACCGTGGATTCGCTAAGACGCACGGCATCCGCAATTTCTTCCCTGCACTCCGCGCAGAATGTACCGCCCCGCTTCACGGAAAACCAGTGAAGTTCCTCTTTTGCGCCGCATTTTAAACAGGAGAATACATTCGGCGCCTCGCCGTTTATGGCAAGCGCTTTCAGTTCAAAGACAAGACGCACGAGCCGGTTGTCGTATGCCGGACTCTCCAAGGCTCGCAGCGACTGGTAGAGAAGCTTTAGCATCTCCCGCTCATCGTTATTCTCCTGACAATAATAGTCCGCAAATTCCAGAAAATAAAATCCGTAATATGTAGCCGCAAAATCCGCCGCAAGCTCCCTAAAATAATTCTGAATGGACGCTCTGGCAAGAGTGCAGGCACTCCTTCCCTCAAACACCTCGAACTCCCCGAAGGAAAAGGGATTGGTTGCAGCAAGGAGCTGGCTGTTCGGCCGTCTCGCTCCTCTCGCAAACGCAGTCATCTTTCCCCGTTCTTTGGTCAACAGCGTGATTCTTTTGTCATATTCGCCAATCGGCATTACCTGTAAGACCATCCCGGTCACTGTGATATTTGGCCCCATCCGGTCCCTCTTCCCGCAGACGCATGCTCCCTTGCATCCGCTCTGACTCTGCTCCCTTGTAACGCAGATAATCAGTTACTTTTCCTGACATCAAAAATTCCTTCCAGGCTTCATCCATCGGCTCATCCTCCGTTTCCAAAGTGCTCTGTCACTTCGTTTCTAAGATTAGGTTCTCCGATGGACGCGACTTTATACCAGCTAAAAATTGGTATTAAAGTTCATCCTTATTATAGCCGAAGTTCTTCATCAAGAACTCACTGTCCCGCCAGTCCTTCTTCACCTTTACCCAAAGCTTTAAGTTCACCTTTGTATCCAGAAGGCGTTCTATCTCATAGCGGGCATTCGAGCCGATCTTCTTTAACATTGCGCCGCCCTTTCCGATGATAATTCCTTTGTGGGATTCCCGCTCGCAGACAATCGTGGCATCAATATCCACGATATCCGCCCCCTTACGTTCCTTCATCCGGTCGATGTACACCGCAATGCCGTGCGGAATCTCGTCATCCAGCGCATGAAGCGCCTTCTCGCGCACAATTTCCGCAACGATCGCGCGCTCCGGCTGATCTGTGACTGTGTCCTCATCGTAGAACATCGGTCCGTACGGCAGGTATTTAAAAATCATATCCACCACGGTATCAAGGTTCTGCTCTCTGAGCGCGGAGGCGGGTATGATCTCCGCAAAGTCGTACTCCTTCCGATAAGCGTCGATATAGGAAAGAACCTTCTCACGCTCCACGGTGTCCACCTTGTTAATAATAAGAATGACAGGTGTCTTCGTCTTCCGAAGCTGCTTTAAAATATGCTGCTCTCCCGCCCCGATAAAGGTGGACGGCTCCACGAGCCAGAGGATCACATCCACCTCAGAGAGCGTGTGTTCCGCCACATTTACCATATATTCGCCGAGCTTATTCTTCGCCTGGTGGATGCCCGGCGTATCGAGGAACACGATCTGCCCGCGCTCCATGTCCGTGTAGACGGTCTGGATGCGGTTTCTCGTCGTCTGCGGCTTGTTCGAGGTAATCGCGATCTTCTGTCCGATCAGATGATTCATCAGCGTGGATTTGCCCACGTTCGGCCTGCCGATGATCGTCACAAATCCCGATTTAAAATTTTCCTTCATATTTTTCATACCTTTCTCTTCCTCTAGCAGAGATTCTCCAGCTTCATAAACATTTCCTTCTCCGCCAGAAGCGCTTCCTCATTTCCTATGACGCACAGATTTCCGTCCGAGAGCACCGCTTCAATAGGCTCTTTCAGATTTCGGATATCCTGCGCATTCGCACCCAGAACCTGGTCGCGCTCCTTTTGTATATCTTCATAAGTCAACTCCTGCAGATAAGCAGTCATCGACCTTGCGCCCTTCGCACTCGGGTTCAGCGGCGTATCGATATCGCTGATCGTTCCGACGATATATCCGGTCATCTCGCTCTCATCCGCATCGAAATTCTCAAGATATGCCGGAATGCCTTCATAGACCTCGTTGGTCACAGCGAGGTTCGGGTCGCGGTAGGATACGAAATACGTGTCGCCGTTTCGCATATAACCATTCATGCAGCCGTAAGCGCCGCCCTTGACGCGCACATTGATCCACAGATAATCGTAACCCATGATAACCTTAAGGATCTTAAGCGCTCCGTGATAAGAAAAACCATGCGCTACGAAATTTCCGGCGCGCGCTACATACTGTACCTGCGACGCGTCCATAAAGCCCTCGTTCTTTTTCTCGGGCTCCATCTTAGAAAACGGCTGTAGCACCGCGTTCTCCGCCGTTTCCTTCCCGCACTCCTCCTGCTGCCACAGCACACCCTTTAATCCGGCGACCGCTTCCTTAACCGCGGCAAGATGCTGCTCCTCACACGTAATACTTACCATCATGCGCTCCGGCGTAAAAATCTTCTTCACAAGTCCGGTCAAAATGTGAATCAGTTCATCCTTTTTCTCGGCAAAATGCTCCTCGTAATCGGCGGCCACACGGTAGCAGGCGATTCCAGAAGTCGCGTCCTGTGCGTATGCCGCGCGGGAGAAGTAGGAAAGCGCCCTCGTGTAGGAAACGGTGTGTCCCGCGGAGCTTAAGCCCGCCTGCATTCTGGACTTTGTCTGTGAAAGAATCTCCTGTAGGCGCTTCTCATCCGAAATACGGGAGGTCAGAAGAATCTCACGGACCAGATTCATCGCGTCGTCAAGCTTATCTGCGAGCACCTTCGTGCGCACTTCGTAGTAAAGTCCCACTTCCTCCGCGCGTTTCACATTCGGATAGATGCCGATACTGCTGCCGATTCCTCCGGTATGAATGTTAATCTCGTTGGCAAGCTCTGCATAGCTGTAATTTTCCGTATCCACATAGCCGAGCACCGCCTTCAAAATGCCGACATAGGGAAGCTCCTCCGCCGTAATGTCGCCGATGTCAAACAGAAGCGTCAGGTAATCAATCCCGCCTGCATACATCTTGTGTGCGACAATCTTCGTTCCATCCTCTTCTATGACTTCGTTGATGAGCGGCGCCGCCTCCTTTTTCAGATCGCTCCTCTTAAGATGCGGGATCTTCGCGAGATCTTCCTTAGGCGACGGCTCCTCCTGATATTCCTTAAGGCGTCTGGTGTCCTCCACCAGCGCCGCAATCTCCTCCTCGGAAAGCCCCGCCTTATAATCCGCAAGCTTCTTTGCAAGCTCCGCCTCGCGCTTTGCGCCAAGTCCCTGCTCGGGTTCTGCAATTACGACCGACGCGTGCGGATTGTCGAGCAGATATTCTTCAATCAGCCGCTCGAAATAGCCGGTATCCACCTGCTCGCGCAGAAAACGGTATGTCTCAAGCGCCTCCAGATGCATGAACGGCTGCATGTCATCAAACAGCCAGCTGTCCAGACACTGGATTCCATACAAAAGTCCCTTCGGAAAATGACCGAAATCCGCCTCACGGAACTTGAACTCCGAACTGTTGATTCCCGCAAGAAGCGCTTTCCTGTCTACGCCCTCTTTGACCTGCAGCTTTAACGTATCGCGAATCACCGCCAAGAAACGCTCCTTATCCGTTAGATTCGCATTCTTTGCGATCACGGAGAACATGGGCTGCATTACACTATTGTCGTAGCCTCCCACGATATCCTTGCCGATTCCCGCGTCGATGAGCGCCTGCTTAAGCGGAGCGCCCGGCGCCGAGAGCAGCGCGTAATCGAGCACGTCAAACGCCTGATAGAGCTTCTTGTCCAACACCGTGCCGACGACCACATTGTAGGACAGATAGGTGTGGTCTTCTGTGGATTCCCCGGAAGCAATCGGATAAGCAACCTTCATCTCGACCGGCCATTCAAACGCCGGCTGCTCCTTGATCGTGGAATCCAGATCTATTTTATCGTAATTCCCAAGGTATTCCTCATCCATCCACTGAAGCTTCTCTGCGATGTCCATATCCCCGTAGAGATAGATGTAGGAATTGCACGGATGATAATATTTCCGGTGAAAATCAAGGTACTGCTCATAGGTCAGATCCGGAATGCACTCCGGATCGCCGCCCGACTCATTTCCGTAATTCGTGTCCGGGAACAATGAATTCAGAATCAACCGCTCCAACACGTCATCCGGGGAAGAATAAGCTCCCTTCATCTCATTGTATACAACACCGTTGATCGTGACAGGCGCGCCTGCATTCTCCAGTTCGTAATGCCATCCCTCCTGCTTGAAGATCTCCTCATGCTGATAGATATTCGGATGGAACACCGCGTCCATATAGACGCTCATCAGATTCTGGAAATCCGTATCATTGCAGCTCGCGATCGGATAGATGGTCTTCTCCGGGTACGTCATCGCATTCAAAAACGTGTTCAACGACCCTTTCACCAACTCCACGAACGGATCCTTGACCGGATACTTCTTTGAGCCGCAGAGCACCGTGTGCTCAATGATATGTGGCACGCCTGTAGAATCCGACGCCGGCGTACGGAATCCGATATAAAACACCTTGTTCTCATCATCATTGGAAATCACGGTCACCCGCGCGCCGCTCTTTTTGTGGCGCAGGATATAGCCCATCGAATGGATATCCGAAAGCTCGCGCTCCTCCAACAACTCATATGCACTCAATTCTGAAAGCTTCATACATTTTTCCTTTCTTCCCGCCTGATTTATCAGACGCTGTTAGACGCTATTACTCAAACTGTGTTCTATTATAACAGTTTTTCCCATTCTGCAAAAGGTTATCATAAAAAAAGAGGCCCGCAGAACAAAAGTGCGCTTCACACACCCTCGCGTTTCAAATTTTCCGGCAGCGCAGCTTTTGTTCCGCGCGCGACAGCTGCGCATCTGTGCACGCAGTGCTTTTCTGCAATAGGACGCAATTTCCTATTGCAGAAAAAAGAGGATGTCCGACTCCCAGACACCCTCTTAAGGTTATTCATTCCAAGATCTATTCCAACCGAATTAAGCGATGCGCGTTACGTTCGCTGCCTGCGGTCCTTTCGCACCCTCAGTCACCTCGAACTCTACCTGCTCACCGTCTTTTAACTCTTTGAATCCATCCATGTTCAGCGCGGAGAAATGTACGAATACATCGTTGCCCTCTGCATCTGAAATAAACCCATAACCTTTTTTGGCGTTAAACCACTTTACAGTACCCTGCTGCATTTTCTCAAAACCCTCCTAAAATACACTTCTTACATGTCAGATGTCCTGCATCTGCACGGCTTATTACAAATTAGCACAATTTACCTTTTTTGTCAATATTTTTCCAAAACTATTGTTTAATTTGTACATCGATCTGCTGATACGGAATCGGGATACCCTTCTCATCCAACGCATACTTGATCGCCTCGGTCAGCCGCCAGCGCGCCTCCCAGTAGTCCTCTGCCCTAACCCACACGCGGACGCCGATATTGACGGCGGAATCCCCGAGATCGTTTACGAATACAAGCGCAGGCTCTTCCGAAAGCTTCGCCGGATCGCCTTCCGCCACTGCAAGCAGCGCTTCCTTCGTCGTGCGGATATCCGCCTCGTATGCAATCCCAACAACAAGGTCGATACGTCTCCTGTCCATGTTTGTCACATTCGTGAGGCTGCTGTTCGAAAGCGTGCCATTCGGAATTACAATCGTCTTGTTGTCCGGCGTAAGCAGCTTTGTGTAGAAAATCGAAATTTCCGACACAGTTCCTTCATTCTTGTGGGAATCCTCTATGATATAATCGCCCACGCGAAACGGCTTTAAGAGCAGAATCAGCACGCCGCCCGCGAAGTTCGACAGGCTTCCCTGCAGGGCAAGACCGACCGCCACGCCCGCAGAGCCGAGCACCGCCACAGCGGAAGTCGTCGCAATGCCAAAAAGTCCCATGATAATGAAAATGAGAATCACATACAGCGAATATTTGATGAGCGGTATCACGAACTGCTTCACACCCTCGTCCGTTCCCGCCTTATCCATGGAACGCCGCACCATCTTCGTGATCCCCTTGATCATCTTGCCTCCGATGACATAAATCGCGGCTGCAATGATAACCTGAAATGCAAAATTCAGAAGATCCGGCACCAGTCCTTCCAGCCAGGTGCGAATCAATCCCGGATTCTTCGCCACCTCCTGCAGATTCTCCTGCGCCTGATTTAGCGCCTCCACCGTCTCCGTCGTGTCGGGAAACGCATCTGCCTGCGCCACGGCAGACATAAACCCAAAACTATGAAACATTTGATTCATCCTCTGTTATTCCCTTCTTCTCTTCTCCGCAGTGCCCAGCTCGATTCCCCAGTCGGACTTCGTTCTCCTTGTCTATCATATCTCATGGATAAATAATCCGCTGCGCAGCTTCGGTTCAAACCAAGTGGACTTCGGCGGCATCAAAAGCCCCGCGTCCGCCACGGCAAATAATTCCTCAATCGACGTCGGATACATGGCGAACGCCACCGCACAGTCCTCCCCGCAGCGCCGCACCAGTTCTTCCATGCCCCGGATTCCGCCGACAAAATCAATTCTTCCGTCTGTCTTCGGGTCGCCGATGCCAAGCACCGGATTCAAAAGCTTCTCCTGCAAAATCGAGACATCCAGATCCGCCACCGGATCGTCGGGTCTCCGATCCTCCGGCCTGATATGGCAGGAAAGCCAGTGTCCTTCCATATAGACGGAAAAGCTTCCCCGCTCCTTCGGTCTTACATCCTCTGCCCCGGTAATTTCCTCCACGTCAAAACGCTTCGCGATCTCACGGTAGAACCCCTGGAACGAATAGCCGTTCATATCGCGGATCAGACGGTTATAATCCATAATCATAAGCTGATCGTCTGGAAACAGTACGGAGAGGAAATAATTGAACTCCTCCTCTCCCGTGCAGTCCGGATACGCTTCCCTGCGTTTTAATCCCACCTTGACTGCCGAAGCCGCCCTGTGATGTCCGTCCGCAATATAGATACTGCCAATCTCCGCAAACGCCGCTTCAAGCGCTTCGATATTCGCATCCTCCCTGATTACGAACACGCGGTGTCTGATTCCGTCCTCCGATGTAAAATCATATTCCGCCTCCTGCTCCTTCGTCTGTGCCACGATGCGGTTTATGATGTCGTTCGAACGGTATGCCAAAAAAATCGGTCCTGTCTGCGCGTTGCAGGCATCCACATGACGGATGCGGTCAACTTCCTTTTCCGCGCGCGTATTCTCATGCTTCTTGATCGTATCATTCAGATAATCGTCTACGGCGGCGCAGGCAACGATTCCGGTCTGCACTCTCCCGTTCATCGTCAGCTCATAGATATAATAACACTTCTTGTCCTCTCTTATGAATGTGCCGTCCTCCACCAGGTTCCAGAGCGTATCGTGCGCTCTCTGATATACTCTGTCGTCGTACATGTCTACCGAAATGGGAAATTGTGTCTCTGCCCTGTCAATCCGAAGGAATGACTCTGCGTTCTTTTCGACTTCTTTTGTCGCTTCTTCTCTGTTGTAAACATCATAAGGGAGGGCAGCGATGGACGCCGCCTTCCCCCTCTGTGGTCTGATGCTTACAAATGGTCTGATACTTGCCATATTAACACCGATACCTTTCCATAATCTGCACACCGGCTTAATTATTTTATCTTACGCACCTTAAGCACACCCTTGATCGCTCTAAGCTTTTCCAGAACCTCATCTGTCGCGTTCGTATCTATATCAATCAGGTCGTATGCATAATCGCCCTTGGACTTATTTGCCATTCCGTCAATGTTGATACCCGCGTCCCCGAGCGTTGTGGTCAGGTGGCTCAGCATACCGCTCATATTCTTATGCAGGATGCCGATTCTTCCGGCGGTAAGACATGCGCCCATACTGCAGTCCGGGAAATTCACGGAATGCACGATGTTGCCGTTCTCGAGATAATCGCGGATCTCGCGCACTGCCATCAGCGCACAGTTGTCCTCCGACTCCGCTGTGGATGCTCCCAGATGCGGCGTTACGATACAGCCCTTTGCGCCGACCGTTGTCGGATTCGGAAAATCAGATACATATTTCTTCACCTTGCCTGCCGCAAGCGCGTCTACCATCGCCTCCTCGTCTACCAGAAGATCTCTTGCGAAATTTAAAACGATCGCCGTCGGCTTCATCAGCGCGATTGCATCCGCATTAATCATCTTCTTCGTAGATTCAAGCAACGGTACATGAATCGTAATATAATCGCACTCGCGGTAGATATCTTCCACATTACTGATGTGCTTTACGCTTCTGGATAAGTTCCACGCCGCATTGACAGAAATATACGGATCGTAACCGTACACCTCCATGCCAAGATGTGTCGCCGCATTCGCCACAAGCACGCCGATCGCGCCAAGCCCGATGACGCCGAGCTTCTTTCCGGAAATCTCCGTTCCGGCAAAGTTCTTCTTCTGCTTCTCCGCGGTCTTTGCAATATTCTCATCGTTCTGGTTGGCCAGACACCAGTCGATACCGCCCACAATGTCGCGGGATGCATAAAGCATTCCGGCAAATACGAGTTCCTTTACACCGTTCGCATTCGCTCCCGGCGTATTGAATACGACGATACCCTGCTCTGCGCATTTATCGAGCGGAATGTTGTTGACGCCCGCTCCGGCTCTGGCAACCGCCACAAGATTCTCCGGCAGTTCCAGATCATGCATTGCCGCGCTGCGGACAAGCACAGCCTCCGCCTCCTTTAAGTCCTCTACCTTCTGGTAATCTGCTGAAAATAAGTCCAGACCAACCGCAGCGATTGGATTTAAGCAATGATACTTATGCATTTGCGTTCTCCTCCTCAAACTTCTTCATAAATGCAACGAGCTTCTCAACGCCTTCCTTCGGCATTGCGTTGTAGATGGAAGCGCGCATACCGCCGACCGTGCGGTGTCCCTTTAAGTTCACAAAGCCCGCCGCTGTCGCCTCTTTTACGAACTTCGCATCCAGCTCTTCATTTCCTGTGACAAACGGTACGTTCATCAACGAACGATCCTCCGGTACGACGGTTCCTTTAAACAGCTTGCTCTGATCGAGGAAATCGTAAAGGATCTTCGCCTTCTCCTCATTGCGCTCCTTCATCACGGAGAGCCCGCCCATCTTCTTTAACCATTTGAATACTTTACCGCAGATATAGATGCCGTAGCATGGCGGTGTATTGTATAAAGACTCTGCGTCCGCATGCGTCTTGTATTTTAACATGGTCGGTGTTCCCGGAAGCACATCCTCAGTAATCAGATCCTCACGGATAATGACGATGACAACGCCCGCCGGCCCGATATTCTTCTGCACGCCGCCGTAGATCACACCGTATTTCGTTACATCCACCGGCTCGGAAAGGAAGCAGGAGGAAACGTCCGCAACAAGCGTATGCCCCTTCGTATCCGGAAGCTTCTTATATTTCGTTCCGTAAATGGTGTTATTCTCACAGATGTATACATAATCCAGATCATCCGGGATATCCAGATTCGAGCAGTCCGGGATATAGGAAAATGTCTTATCCTCGGAGGATGCAAGCTTTATGGCCTCGCCGTAAATCTGCGCTTCCTGATAAGCCTTCTTCGCCCACTGCCCTGTCACAATGTAGCCCGCTTTCCTGTTCTTCATCAGATTCATCGGAATCATCGCAAACTGCTGGGAAGCGCCGCCCTGTAAGAACAGCACCTTGTAATTGTCGGGAATGTTCATCAGATCTCTTAAATCCTGCTCCGCCTCTTTGATGATGGTATCGTACACCTTGGAGCGGTGGCTCATCTCCATAACGGACATACCGCTTCCCTTGTAATCAAGCATCTCCTCCGCCGCTTCTTTTAAGACTTCCTCCGGCAATACTGCCGGTCCTGCTGAAAAATTGTACACTCTGCTCATTTTGTTCTTCCTTTCCTTTTTACATTTCCAATGACATTGCCCCATTACATAACATATACTTCTTTGTGCCATTCCGTCACAAAATATCCGGCATGCTTACGATTCCTGCTGCGCCGCAAGATCCTCCGCCGTAAACGCCGTACTGATGTCTGCGCCCGGCGCGACCATCGGCCATACCTTATCGTCACAGCCGATCACGCAATCGATGACGACAGGCTCCTTTGCCGTAAGCGCCTTATCAAGAGCCTCGTTAAATTCTTCACGATTGGTCGCGCGCAAGCCCACGGCGCCCAGTGCCTCCGCAAGCTTCACATAGTCGACGCCGTCGTCAAGCACGGTCGCGGAATAGCGTTTCTCGTAGAATAGATCCTGCCACTGCCGCACCATTCCGAGCACATGATTATTGACGATCACCTCGACTAACGGCAGCTTCTGGCGCACCGCCGTCGCGATCTCATTCATGTTCATGCGGAAACACCCGTCCCCGGCGATATTGACGACCTGTCTGTCCGGGTTCGCGATCTGCGCGCCGATTGCCGCGCCAAGTCCGTAGCCCATCGTTCCGAGTCCGCCCGAGGATAAAAACGTCCTCGGATTCTTGTATTTATAATACTGCGCCGCCCACATTTGATGCTGTCCGACTTCCGTGACGATGATCGCCTCACCGCCTGTCTTCCGGTAAATCTCTTCCACCAGATACGGTCCGGACAGCCCCGGCTCGTCATATTTTAAAGGATGTTTCACCTTTAGATCCATGATATGTGAAATCCACTTGTCATGATTTTCCTGCGCAAGCTGTGCGTTCACACGCTTTAAAATCTCTTTCAGATCGCCGATCACACAAGCGTCCACCTGAATGTTCTTATTGATCTCCGCCGGATCAACGTCAAACTGCAGAATCTTCGCCTGCTTTGCAAAATTCTGCGCGTCGCCGAGCACCCGGTCCGAGAAACGGACGCCGACCGCGATCAAAAGATCGCACTCACTGACGCCTAAGTTCGACGTCTTTGTACCGTGCATGCCGAGCATTCCGGTGTAGAGATCGTTCGTTCCGTCAAACGCGCCCTTTCCCATCAGCGTATCGCACACCGGAGCGTCCACCCTGCGAACGAATTCTTTCAGTTCGTCACCCGCACCGGAGATTACCGCGCCGCCTCCGACAAAGATAAACGGCTTTTTCGACTCACGTATCATCGCAAGCGCCGTCTCGATGTCCCCGTCACAGATCGTCTCCGTCACTCTCGGAATCGCCCCCGGCTTCTTATATGTATATTCGGTCTTCGCCGCCGTGATGTCCTTTGGGATATCCACAAGAACCGGTCCCGGTCTTCCCTTCTGTGCGATCACAAATGCCCTGCGGATCGTGTCCGCTAACTTTGTGACATCCTTCACAATAAAGTTATGCTTGGTAATCGGTGTGGTGATTCCCGCGATGTCGATTTCCTGAAAACTGTCCTTGCCTAGAAGCGGTACCGTAACGTTGCAGGTAATCGCCACCACGGGCACGGAATCCATGTACGCCGTCGCGATTCCGGTAACGAGATTCGTCGCTCCCGGACCCGACGTCGCGAAACAGACGCCGACTTTTCCCGTGCTTCTCGCATATCCGTCCGCCGCGTGGGACGCTCCCTGTTCGTGGGAAGTCAGGACATGCCTGATCTCTCCCTGATGCTTATATAATTCATCGTATACATTTAAGATAGCGCCGCCCGGATATCCGAATACCGTATCCACGCCCTGCTCCTTCAGGCACTCAATGACGATCTGCGCACCTGTCAACTGCATATCCTATCATCCTTTCTGAATATCTATTCAGTACCTTCATAGATACGATGCAAAAATGCATCCTAAATTGCTTCGCAATGGCATTTTTGCATGCTGAGTCATGTTCTTACGCATAAAACAGCAAGTGTTTTATGCTGTACTGAACAGTTCCCTTTCTGATACAATTTTACTCCGGAAGCTGCAGAATCGCTCCGCGGTTGCCCGAAGTCACAAGTGACGCATATCTCTTCAGATAGCCCGTTGTCACCTTCGGCTCTCTCGGCTGCCATTTGGCTTTTCTCGCCGCAAGCTCCTCATCGGATACCGCAAGCGTAAGCGTAAGCTCCGGAATATTAATCTTAATGATATCGCCCTCTTCTACCAGCGCGATCGGTCCGCCCACTGCCGCCTCCGGGGAAACATGCCCGATCGACGCGCCGCGGCTCGCACCGGAGAACCTTCCGTCGGTAATCAGCGCCACGGAAGAGCCAAGTCCCATTCCTGCGATTGCAGAGGTCGGATTTAACATCTCGCGCATACCCGGACCGCCCTTCGGTCCCTCGTAACGGATAACAACGACGTCTCCTGCCACAATCTTGCCGCCCTTGATCGCCGCGATCGCATCCTCCTCACAATCGAAGACTCTCGCAGGACCTTCGTGCACCATCATCTCGTCGCAGACTGCGGAGCGCTTTACCACGCTGCCGTCCGGCGCAAGATTCCCCTTCAATACGGCAAGTCCGCCTGTCTTGCTGTACGGATTGTCTACCGGACGGATAACCTCGGGATTCTTATTGACCGCATCTTTGATGTTCTCTCCGATCGTCTTTCCCGTCACGGTCATGCAGTCCGTGTGGAGCAGACCGATATCCGCCAGTTCCTTCATCACCGCATAAACACCGCCCGCCTCATTCAGATCTTCCATATAAGTAGGACCTGCCGGAGCGAGATGGCAAAGGTTCGGGGTCTTCTCGCTGATCGGGTTCGCGAACGCGATGTCAAAGTCAAACCCCACCTCATGCGCGATCGCCGGAAGATGCAGCATACTGTTCGTCGAACAGCCAAGCGCCATGTCGACCGTCAGCGCGTTTAAGATCGCTTCCTTCGTCATGATATCGCGCGGACGGATATTCTTCTCATACATTTCCATGACAGCCATGCCTGCGTGCTTTGCAAGCTTGATTCTCTCCGAGTAGACTGCCGGAATCGTTCCGTTGCCCTTAAGCCCCATACCGAGCGCCTCGGTCAGGCAATTCATGGAGTTCGCCGTGTACATGCCGGAGCAGGAGCCGCAAGTCGGACATACCTTTTCCTCGTATTCCCGTACCTCTTCCTCCGTCATCGAGCCCGCAGCGTAGGAGCCGACCGCCTCGAACATCGAGGAGAGACTCCGTTTCTTCCCCTGCACATGACCCGCAAGCATCGGTCCGCCCGATACAAATACCGTCGGCACATTGATACGCGCCGCCGCCATCAGAAGCCCCGGCACGTTCTTGTCGCAGTTGGGCACCATGACAAGCGCGTCGAACTGATGCGCAAGCGCCATACACTCGGTGGAATCAGCGATCAGATCGCGCGTCACAAGCGAATACTTCATGCCGATATGCCCCATGGCAATACCGTCGCAGACCGCGATCGCCGGAAATACGACCGGAACGCCGCCCGCCTCCGCAACGCCGAGCTTTACCGCATTGACGATCTTGTCCAGATTCATATGCCCCGGCACGATCTCGTTGTAGGAGCTTACGATGCCGACCATCGGCTTATGCATCTCCTCCTCGGTAAATCCCAGCGCGTTAAAAAGACTTCTATGGGGCGCCTGCTGCATCCCCTTCTTTACATTATCACTCTTCATAATGCAACCTTCCTTTCGCATATTCTATTCACTGCCCGGCTAAATTTACATATTCTCTGAGCCGTCAGATTCTCTCACAGATCAGATCTCCCATCTGAGCCGTCCCAACCTGTGTGACTTCCGCTTTCCTATTCTCTTCCTGCGGCATAATGTCGATCGTGCGGTAGCCGTCCTTCAACACCAGCTTCACCGCCTGCTCGATCGCATCCGCCTCCGCATCCAGATCAAAACTATAACGAAGCATCATCGCCGCGCTCAAGATCGTCGCGATCGGGTTGGCTATGCCCTTGCCCGCAATGTCCGGCGCGGAGCCGCCGCTCGGCTCGTAGAGCCCGAACTTCGTGTCGTTTAAGCTCGCGCTCGAGAGCATTCCGATCGATCCCGTTACCATGCTCGCCTCATCCGATAAAATATCTCCGAACATATTCTCGGTCAGAATCACATCGAACTGCTTCGGATCTTTGACAAGCTGCATCGCGCAGTTATCGACAAGCATATGCTCATAGGTCACTTCCGGATAGTCCGCCGCGACCTCCTCGACGATCTTACGCCACAGCCTTGAGGAATCAAGCACATTCGCCTTGTCCACGCTCGTGACTTTCTTCCGCCGCTTCATTGCGATATCAAAACCGCGTTTTGCGATTCTGCGGATCTCATTTTCATTATATGTAAGCACATCGGTCGCCGTCATGACGCCGTCCACCTCTTCGGTCTTTCTCTCGCCGAAGTACAGTCCGCCCGTCAGCTCACGCATGATCATCATGTCGAATCCGTCTCCGATGATGTCGTCCCGCAGCGGACATGCCTGCTTTAATTCTTCATATAAATATGCCGGTCTTAAATTCGCAAACAAATTCAAGGACTTGCGGAGCTTCAAAAGCCCTGCTTCCGGACGCTTCTGTGGCGGAAGCTTATACCATGGCGACGTCGATGTATTTCCGCCGATGGAACCCATCAGCACCGCATCGGAAGCCTTTGCCGCGGCAATCGCCTCATCGGTCAGCGGAACACCCGTCGCATCGATCGAACAGCCTCCCATCAAAATCTCGTCATAGTGAAACATATGTCCGTATTTCGCGCCGACAGCGTCCAGCACCTTCCTCGCCTCCGCTACGATCTCAGGACCGATCCCGTCACCGGAAATCACGCCAACTTTGTACTCCATGATTCTAATCCCTCTCTCTTCCTTTTGCTCTGCCTACGCATGTTGATGTATTTACTTTAGCACATTACCGATAGACAGTATTTAAACTCTATAATAATGTATCTCGGGAAACAATGCAACCTCTGGTTCTATTTTTCTTTTTCATAGGCTTTATAACTTATTCTTATATCCTCTTTTCTTAACTATCACTCCAATTAATACCAAAAATGTCAATAATGAAACTGCTTCCGCCAGCCGCCAACTGAACGGTTCTTTAAAATACAGTTCGATTTCACCCTGATAACCCGCCGGAAGCATGACCGCAAGGATTGCCCAGTCTCCCTCTTTTGTCATAAGCTCCGTTCCGCTGGCGCGGTCGACCGCCACATAACCCTTATATGCCAGATATGGGACTACAATCTGCGATTCAGTACCCGACTGGTTCTCCACATAGGTGACATAATGCCACGCATTCCCTGTGACACTGCTTAAGCTCACTCCTTCTCCCGGATAGAACTGATTGTCTGTCATTCTTCCTTTATCCGCTGCCTCCGGCAGATATTCTCCGTTTATGACCGCCTCAATCGTATTGATACTTTCCGTTCCCGTCATTACTTTCGCCGGAAGCGCCGCCATCAACTTCGCCGTCATCTGGGAAGAACCGACGAGGATCAGCACCCCAAGTGCGGCCGCCGCAATCCTTTTCCACTCTCCCGATAAAATATCTCCCAGATTACGGATCGCGTAACCGCCGACAAATGCTCCCGCTGCCGTTCCTACCGTAAGAAACCGCCACGCGAATTGAAATGCCGTAAGCACACTGCCGATAACCGGAATTTTCCCGATTGTCTCCCACGGGAAGAACCAGCAGGACATGAGAAGGCCAAGACACATAATCACCGCAAAGCTGCACTGTTCCCTCCAGTCAGCCGCACCATAACGCTCCTTAATACGCTCCCTGTAGAACAACGCCTCCCATAAAAACAAAAAGAGAACGAGCACAAGCGGCAGTCCCATGGTAAGCGTCATATCTCCGCCGACCCCGGTGTACAATGCCTGCGAATACTCCCCGCCGTAATGAAATCCCTGAAATAACTGCGCCACAAAGAGCCCCTGCTCCTGCATGATCTTGCCGTACGCCACATCGCTCACAAGCATATTCTGATGCAGCATATAGTCCATAAACGGCAGAAGAAAGCCTAGATTGAGAAGAATCGTAACAGCGGCCGTCCCGATCAAAAGCCGCAGATGCTTCCAGATCTTTCTGATATGAAGCAGTACATAGACGCCTGAAAAGAGAATGGCCATCTCAAAGCTCAGACAATGCGACTGCAGGATTGCCGTGTAACCGACAATCAGACAGCACACGCCCTTCTGCCGCCGCACCTCCTCATCGTCCGCGAGAAAGGAAAGTCCTACAAATACCAACGGCAAAAATGCCATCGCGGTATACTCCCCGACCGCGCATCGGTAATATACATTTAAAATGCGGTAAAGAGACAGCGTATAGAGCGCCGCTCCCAAGAGTCCTGTTTTTCTGCTCCCCGTCATGCGCGACACCGCATAATAGGAAGTTCCCACCGTCACGATCTGAATGAAGAACACATAGATCTTGTAGGCATCCTGCAGCATGAAGCCCGCCAGCTTTAAAAACGCCGGGAAATACAATAACAGATCGCCGTACATAACCGAAACCGGATAACCGTAACCATTCAGCCAATTCTGCTGCATGCGCACCGGAAACTGTCCTGCCGCAAGCCCCTCCGTGATCCCCTCGATCCGCATCAAATGAAATTCCAGATCCTGTTGTCCCGGCAGATAATTCGTAAACAGCGGAACGGATGCTAAGATCACAATGAGCGCAAGCCCCAGTGACACCTGTTTCTGCTCATCGTCAAAGCATTCCAGAATACGCTTCTTTTTTACAAGCAGCACAAGGTCAAGACACAGAAAAAAGCAAAACAGCAAAAACCCATCGCGCGCCTCCATTCGCTTCGTCTTTTGCACTGTGATTCCAAAAATGTGAACGGCAGGCACCTCCTGCAGATAGGACGCAGGCTCGATAGAAAATTCGGCCGTCGTCTCATTCAGGTAAAATTCGATCGTCCTCTGATTCTTCTCCGGCGGAAGCGCCACTTCCTCACCGGTCTGCCGCCCATGCGACGTCTCCGCCACCGCCTGACAGTACGCCAGGTCCTCCGCCGCCATATAATCTACCGTAATCAGATAGCTGCCCCTCGGCAGCGGGATCTTAGCCGCCCCGACCGGCAGCCCCTCGCTCTCCTGATACGTCCATGTATACCGCTCACCGAACAGGCATCTGCCTGCCGCAAACAGAAGCAGCAGAACTTCTGCGGCAAAAAGTGCGGCAAAAATCCACCGCATTCTCTTCTTTCCATCTTGCATTTTAAAAACTCCCATTTCTCATACCGTATAAAGTCCGCCTTACGCCAGAACGTGCGCCGACAAGCACACACGAAAAAAAGGCTATAGTTCCTATAGCCTTTTCATCCGCTTATTCCGCTGCCTCGTCCGGCTTCTCCACTGCAGAAATCGCAGCCTTCTGCATCGGGATACGGCAGTTCTTATTGCTTCCGAACTCCACGATCACGGTGTCGTCTGCAATGTCAATGACTGTTCCGTAGAATCCGCTTGTGGTGAG
Organism: Roseburia hominis; assembly: GCA_021771815.1. GTDB lineage: Bacteria > Bacillota > Clostridia > Lachnospirales > Lachnospiraceae > Roseburia > Roseburia hominis_A. Next base: position 90,455 of record JAETOE010000014.1, on the reverse strand, counting down.
TACGGTATCTCCGACTGCAAGTTCGGAAAGCATCGCATTTTTCTTCTTCTGTTCCTTCTGCTGCGGACGAACCATAAAGAAGTACATGAATGCAAATAAAACCACCATCCAAAGAATCATGCTTCCCCAGCCCATCGCTGAAGAAACCTCTGTAGACCCTGTCGCCAAGATTGATAACATCTTAATTCCTCCTAAATCCATTACTTCAAAAATCTGCGCATTTTGACGCTATAACACATTGTACACAAAACCTGTACGTTCGGCAAGCTTTTCCGAAAATTTTATATTTCGTGCATACATCCGGCACCTTCCCTGTTACGGGATTTCCTTCTCCCGTTTGATCTGTCCCATGCCGTAGAGCTTTTCCTCCTTGTAGGACTTAAAATTCCCGGCATCGAGCGCATTCCGGATTTCTTCCATCATCGTATTGTAGAAATAGAGATTGTGCAGAACACAGAGCCGCATGCCGAGCATTTCCTTTGCCTTTAACAAATGGCGGATGTATGCCCTGCTGTAACGCCGGCAGGCAGGACAGCCGCAGCCCTCCTCGATCGGCCGCATATCCTTCTCGTATTTCTGATTGAAGAGATTGAGCTTGCCCTGATTCGTGTAGACATGTCCATGTCTGCCGTTTCTGGACGGGTAAACACAGTCAAAAAAGTCGATGCCGCGCTCCACGCCCTCTAAAATATTGGCGGGCGTACCCACGCCCATCAGATATGTCGGTTTATTTACCGGAAGATACGGCACCGTCTCCTCCAATATATGGTACATCTCCTCGTGCGTCTCTCCGACCGCAAGCCCGCCTACCGCGTAACCGTCAAGCTCCATCTCGGATATCCGCTTTGCATGGTCGATGCGCACGTCTGCCAGAATCGCCCCCTGATTGATGCCGAAAAGCATCTGGTGCGGATTTACCGTATCGGGGAGTCCGTTTAAACGCTCCATCTCCTTTTTGCAGCGCAAAAGCCAGCGCGTCGTGCGCGCCACCGAATCCTCCACGTATTTTCGCTCCGCGAGCGCGGGCGGGCACTCGTCAAACGCCATCGCGATCGTAGAACCGAGATTCGACTGAATCTGCATGCTCTCCTCCGGTCCCATAAAAATCTTCGCCCCGTCGATATGCGAGTGGAAATAAACGCCCTCCTCCTTGATCTTGCGCAGTCCCGCTAAGGAAAATACCTGAAATCCACCGGAGTCCGTCAGGATCGGACGGTTCCATGACATGAACCTGTGCAGTCCGCCGACCTCCTTGATGAGCTTATCCCCAGTGCGCACATGCAGATGATACGTATTCGACAACTCCACCTGGCATTTGATCTGCTCCAAGTCCTCCGTGGACACCGCGCCCTTGATGGCGGCGACCGTTCCTACATTCATAAATACCGGCGTCTGGATATCCCCGTGCACCGTGTGAAACACGCCTCTCTTCGCGCGTCCTTCCTGCTTTAACAATTCATACATACACTTACTGCTCTCTTTCTGTTCCGCTTTATTATCTGCTCTATGATTTCTTTCCAGTCAGCTCATCCAGTACCGTGAAATAATCCTCAAAGGTCTTCCGGCAGCATCCCGGATTGTCGATATAGATTCCATCCGTGCGAAGCCCGATCAGGGAAAACGCCATCGCCACCCGGTGATCCTCATACGTCTCGATCACGCCGCCCGCCGGCGCTCCCGGGTATATCGTGACAGCGTCCGCCTCTTCCTCGCAGCGTATGCCAAGCTTTGTAAGCTCCGTCACGATCGCGTGGATGCGGTCGCACTCCTGCCCTCTGATATGTCCGATATGTTCCATGCGCACCGGACCGTCTGCAAACGGCGCAATCGCCGCTAACGTCAAAGCCTGATCGGAAAAATCGTTCATATTTACCGTGACGCCGCGAAGCGCTCCTTCACGCGGTCCTTTGACCTCGATTCCATCCGGCCGCTCTGCCACCGCACACCCCATCTGTTCCAAAACGCCAAGGAATTTCAGATCCCCCTGCGTATTGTCCAAACGGATATTCTTTACACAAGCCCGTCCTCCGGTGACCGCCGCCGCCGCATAGAAATAGCACGCCGCCGACATGTCCGGCTCCACGATATAGGAATCTCTCCGATAAACCGCATTTTGAGGCACTTCGTAATTTCTTCCGTCAAATGCTGCCGCAACGCCGAACTCCTCCATCATTTTCCGCGTGATGCGGATATAGGAACCGTCCGTTTTCTCACTGGTAATATGAATCTGAAGCCCCTGCGGAAGCATCGGCGCGATCAAAAGCAGCGCACTCAAAAACTGGGTGCTCTTACTGATATCAAGTGAAAGGTCCATCGGGAAGCGAAAGCCCTGTCCCATCTGCGCTTCGCGTTCTCTCTGCTCCTTCGTCCGGTATCTGCATCCCCGGATGCGCACCGGAAGATGATGCTCCTCTTCCAAAAATGTAATCGCCGCTCCCGCATCCATAAGAAGCTCGAACAACTCTTCCATCGGGCGTCGCTTCATCTGCTCTGACGCCTGTATCGTATAGGTTCCGTCCGAGAAACCGAGCATCGCCGTAAGGAATCGCGCCGCCGTTCCCGCACTCCCCACATCGATTTCCGCCTCTTTCTTCGGAATGATCCCGCCGCAGCCCGTGACTGTGACTTTTTTCTTTTCTTCCTCTATCTGCAGGACAAAGCCAAGCGCTGTAAGGCACGCAAGGAAATGTCTGGAATCGTCCGAGAAGAGAACGCCCTCCACCTCCACCGTGCTTTTCGACAGCGCCGCCAAAAGAAGCGCCCGGTTCGTCATGCTCTTAGAGCCCGGCACCTCAGTATTCCAGTCGACGGGCTTGTCTGTTCTTTTTACAAGGTATTGTTCTGCCATATTGTCTCCTGTGTTATGCATTTGCGTGCTCTTCGCACTATCAAGACGGAAAGAAACAAATATCCACGTGCAAGCACGGATATTTGTTTCCTTCCGTCTTGGCACTGCTCATTTTAACACATTTCTATTGCGGCGCAAAGTTAAATCTTTTATAATGTAAACCGTAGCTTACCAAAGCTACGGTTTAACGAAAGACCGTTGGTCTTGAGTCTTTTAACGAAAGACCGCTGGTCTTGAGTTTCCTCTTAATCAAAGTTGCTTTTTAACGAAAGACCGCTGGTCCCGGGTCTTTCCATTTTGGGAGGTACATAATATGGCAGGCTCCACATTCGGAACTATATTTAAGATCACAACCTGGGGGGAATCCCACGGAAAAGGCGTCGGCGTTGTCGTGGACGGCTGTCCGGCAGGACTTTCCCTTGATGAAGCAGATATACAGAAATTTCTTGACCGCAGGAAGCCCGGGCAGTCGAAATATGCGACGCCGCGCAAAGAAGATGACGCCGTGGAGATTCTCTCCGGCGTTTTTGAAGGAAAAACGACGGGAACGCCGATTTCACTTGTCGTATTCAACCGGAACCAACAGTCCAAAGATTATAGTGAGATTGCCTCCTACTACCGCCCCGGTCACGCGGACTACACCTTCGACATGAAATACGGTTTCCGGGATTACCGCGGAGGCGGCCGTTCCTCCGGCAGAGAGACAATCGGACGCGTGGCTGCGGGAGCGATTGCGGTAAAGCTTTTAAATCAGCTTGGCATCACCTTCACCACCTACACAAAGTCCATCGGTCCGATCACAATTTCCACAGAGAATTTCGATGCGGCTGAAATCGCCAGAAATCCTCTATATATGCCGGATGTCTGCGCCGCCGAAAACGCGCAGAATTATCTGGACGCCTGTATGGCGGAGCGCAATTCTTCCGGCGGCGTAATCGAGTGCATCGTAAGCGGAATGCCGGCGGGCATCGGCGATACCGTCTTTGAAAAGCTCGACGCCAACCTTGCCAAGGCGATCATGTCTATCGGCGCAGTCAAGGGCTTTGAGATCGGAGACGGCTTTGACGCGGCAAAGGCGACCGGAAGAAGCAACAACGACGCTTTTTGCCTCGCAAAAGACGGCAGTGTGACAAAGACAACCAACCACGCCGGCGGTATTCTGGGCGGCATGAGCGACGGCAGCGACATCATCCTGCGCGCCTCCGTCAAGCCGACGCCCTCCATCGCAGCCACACAGCAGACCGTAAATAAATCCGGCGAAGAAACCGAGGTCAGCATCAAGGGACGCCACGACCCGGTCATCGTACCGCGCGCCGTTGTCGTCGTGGAAGCCATGGCAGCAATCACCATCACGGACGCGCTGTTTGCAAATATGAGCGCAAGGATGGATTCGATTGAAAAGTTTTATCGGTGAGACATATAAAGTGTGCGCCTGACGCACACTTTCGGCTGTTTCAACTGCCTGATATGGCGCTGTTTACAGTTGATTCCCTCTCCGCGAGATACACATCCTGCCCGGCAATCCCCAAAATTCTTCGTGTCATACACAAACATGAAATTTTGCTTGCTATTTTGTCCAAAATGAACTATAGTATTTTATACATTCGTAGGGTTTTTCCCCCTGCATCAATCTTAACGGCGTTTGTTCTCATGAACATTCGCTGTATCGTTATTCTGCTTTTCTTTCAAAAATGCAGAATCCGGCGTTTCGCCACAGATTATCAACATTCATTTCATCAAAAGGAGACTTTGTGCCTATGACAAAACAAAAAACTGTTTCTGCGCACGCCCTTCCGCCGCGCAGACTGGAAGACTTGAACCTAATGGATGATTTTCTCTTTCAGGAAATGCTCATGCAGGAAGATATTGGCGAAGAATTCTGCCGCATCCTGCTTTCAACCATCCTTGGCAGACCGTTCCGCCACGTCAAAGTGATTCCGCAGAAAAATATCCTCGGTCTGGGCAATAGCCGCCACGGCATACGACTTGACGCCTACATTGAGGATTTGTCTCAGGAAGAAACCATGCCCGGCGTTCACATGTCCGACGCCCGAGTCATACCGGACATCTACGACTTCGAACCGAACAACACCTATGAAAAAGAAACCCTTCCCAAACGCATGCGCTACTATCATTCCCTAATTGATGCCCAACTCTTAGAAAAGGGAACGGACTACGACAGCCTTCCCAATGTCACCTCCATCGTCATCCTGCCCTACGACCCGTTCGGACGAAACCGGATGGTCTATACATTTAAAATGCAATGTATCGAAGATGCCTCTGTCGCTTACAACGACGGCGCCACCAAAATTTTTCTGTATACAAAGGGCAACGGCTCTGGTAAATCCCTGCGTGATATGCTAAAATATTTACAGGAAACGACCGATGACAACGTAACCAATCAAGACATTGAGGCAATCCATCGTCTCGTCCTCAAGGTCAAGCAGAATCAGGAGGTGAGCATCGACTATATGAAGTCCTGGGAGCGTGATTCATATTTCAGAAAAGAAGGACTCGCGGAAGGAAAAGCCGAAGAACGCGATGATATCTGTCGCCTTATCCGTCTTCTGCTCGCCGCAGATCGAAATGACGACATCCAAAAGCTCGCCGCAGACCCGGCTTACTGCGACCAGCTTTTAGAAGAATTTGCAATTGCAAGAACGGAAGAGTAGCGCTGCTCTTCCGTTCTTTCTTCCTTTTCTCATATAACCTCTTTATCCCTGCCAGCGTATCCGCTCCACCAGCGATTCCTTTTTCACATTCCTGCTCAGGAAATAGGAAAGGATTCCCTGCAGCAATGCCAGAAGCGCCAGCATTCCGACCATTTCCCAAACCGGAAAATGATATATGATGACCCCCATAACGCCTTCCGACCTTGCGTAACGGAATGCAGCATAGCCAAGCGGAAGTCCTGCGGCAAATGCGACAAGCATCGTGCCGAGCGTAAACAAAATGCCCTCTAACTGGAGGCTCATATTTAACTGGCGATTCGTCAGCCCGATTGCCTGAAGAACGCCAAATTCCTGTTTTCTTGTAACCATGCTCGTAATGATTGTGTTCGCCATATTAAAGAAACTGATGACGCCGATCAGAAAACAGAACAAATATCCGCCGGATTTTATCAGCCGCACCGCACTCTCGTAGCTCTTTAACGTACTCTGGTAACCCTCAAGTTCTATATGCTTTTTCCCGACAAGAAGCTGTGTCAGTTCCGCTTCCACCTCCGGCACATCTGCTTCGTCACAATATATCCATAGTTTTCCTATGGGTTCACCGCAAAATCCGAGTGAACGGTAAGTGTCCTCCGTAATCACAAAGTCTTTGTCTGCCATGCCGAACGCTCCCGCAAGCGTCATCTGCAATTCTTTTGTTTTTTCTCCATCGCCAAGTGAGAGTTCCAACGTATCGCCGATCTGAAACTCGCCATACTCCTGTAAGCCATAACTCCAGCCATTTAGGATCTGATTCTCTGCGGAAGCCGTATCATAGTCCAGTTCCCCGAGATTGCTATCCTCGTAATACCCTTTCAGCCGTTCGAAATCCTCCCTGTTTACGACGCGCACAGAATACAGCTTGCTCGCTCCGCTCTCCCCCTGCATTCTGGCATAGAGAAGATATTCCTCGCCAATCGCCGTAACGCCCGGGATCGAGAGCACGTCCTTCTTCCATTCCGCGTTGATCGGATTGTCCGCAAGCACCGCATCCAGATTATTTTCCGGGTATGCCGCATCCGCCTTTTCATAATCCAACTCTGCCACGAATTCCCCGTATTCCACAAATTTCCGCGCTTCATACGCAACGTCCATGCTCCTGACGCAGCTTGCAATGACAAGAAACAGTACACAGGAAAGCCCCATGGAAACGATTGTGGAAATTGTACGTCTCTTGTGACCTGTCAGATTCGCAAATGTCATTCCGACGACGCCAAGCTCTTTTCTTCCCCTGCGGATTCCTTTTCCCTTTACGCTCTCTTCCTGATAACGCATCGCCTCGACCGGCGAAACCGACGCCACCACGCGCATCGGCTTTCTCAATGCGATCCACACCGTGAGAAATGACACCGCAGCCGCCAGCACAAGCAGCGGCAGACAGAACACCGATACCCCGCTCTTATCTGCCGTCGCACTCTGCGAAAGCAAAAGCCAGATCACAGCCTTTGCAGCAAGCAGCCCAAGAAGCAGTCCGACCGGAACACTCACTGCGGCAACCGACATTCCCTCATAAAGCAGCACCTGTTTCATCTGTCGCCTTGTCGCGCCGATTGCTTTTAATTTTCCGTATTCCTGCACCTTCTGCATGATATCGACCTGAAAAATATTATAGATCACAAGCGTCGAAAACAACACAACGATCACGGCGATCACAGCGCATGCGACAATTGTCTCCGTCCCCGGGTCCAATTGCCAGTCAAGATAGGACATGTTCGCCCTCACCGCTTTTTCTTCAATTCCGCATGCGCCCGCCAGTTCTTTCATCATCTCTTCCGCGTTTGAACGATCCATCGGCAGATCCCCTGCCAGCGCGAAATATGCATTGTAAAGCCGTTCCTCCTCAGATATATTTTCCTCGAAAAATTCCTGTGACACATTCGCATTTAGCTGAGTGTAGCTGTTCTCGGGATCTTTCAGCAGTCCGCAGATGACAAAGGTATCCTCCACAAAAACACTGTTCATGTCCTTCCGCCAGCGCACGGACACCGTATCTCCGATTTTCGGATTCTCGATCCCAAGCTTCCGGAAAAACGCATACTGCGCCGCGATCTCATTTCCCGTCTGCGGATAACGCCCCTCTGCCAGTGCCAGCTCCGCATGATTCATCCGCGCCGCTTCATCATCCGCCCACACAAACAAAGCGCGGACGTCCATGTCCACCACTCCGAGAAACGACGCCCTGCCGATTTCCGTAAACTCACGGTGGCGGCTCATTTCAAGAATCTGCTCCTGTGATACGCCCAGCATATATCCATAATAGCTTCCGTACCACTCCCCGGCATTTACCCTGTTCATCTGAATGATACCATACCCTGCCGATGCAATCGCCGTCAGCAGCATCATCGTCAGCACAATCGAAAACGCCACCAGAATGCTCCGCGTCCGGTTCATCCTTCGATTGCTCCACCCCTCCGAGGCTCTCCACTATCTCGGGAAGTTTGCACCCCTCCGAGGCTCTCCACTATCTCGGGAAGTTTGCACCCCTCCGAGGCTCTCCACTATCTCGGGAAGTTTGCACCCTCTGGTGCAAACTTCCGAGTGAAAGCATAAACAAGCCTTCTTGTTTATGCTTTCACTCTGCCATCCTCAATCACGATCACCCGGTCCGCCAACTGTGCAATATCCTCATTATGGGTGATCATCACAAGCGTCTGTCCATATTTCTGCGCGGAAAGCTTTAACAGCCCCACGACTTCATCGCTTGTCTTTGAATCGAGATTTCCCGTCGGCTCATCCGCCAGAATCAAATCCGGGCGCGACGCGATCGCGCGTGCGATCGCCACTCTCTGCTGCTGACCTCCGGAAAGCGTATTCGGCAGATTGTGGAGCTTTTCTTTCAGCCCAAGCGTCGCAACAATATCATTTACGAATATCTCATCCACCTTCTGCCCGTCCAGACCGATCGGCAGCACGATATTCTCCCAAACATTTAACGAAGCTACCAGATTGTACGCCTGAAAGATAAATCCGATCTTTCTCCTTCGAAATACCGCAAGCGCATCCTCCTTGAGCGCAAAGATATCTTCTCCTTTCACATATACCTTTCCGCTGGTCGGATAATCCAGACCGCCCAGCATATGCAGGAGCGTGCTCTTTCCCGAGCCGGATTTCCCGATGATCGCGACAAATTCTCCACGCCCGATCACAAGATTGTTATCGTCCACCGCCTTCACTTCATTCTCGCCGGAGCCGTAATATTTACACAAATGCTCTGTCCTTAAAATCTCTTCCATTTCCCTGTTCCTTTCTCTCTCCTGTTTTTCTGTCGCCGGAAATCAAAATCCAACCGCTTCCCTTGACTCCTCATATTTATCATAAAATACTTCTCTTTCAATTCCCTTTCATAACGGCAAAAGAAGCCTTACATTTTTGTAAGACTTCTCACTCATACGGCAGTTGAAATACAAACCTGCTCCCGCAGCCCTTCCCCGTCTCCTTTACCGTAAGCGTGCCGTGATGCTCCGCCACAATCCTCCGGGCAAGATAAAGTCCGACGCCTGAACCGGGCGTGCTCTGCACCTCGCCGGATGCGCCCCGGTAGAACCGCCGGAAAATCTGATTCCACTCCGCCTTTGGAATCCCAATTCCCTCATCCTCAATCTCGATGCGAAGAAACACGTTCATCCGTATCATCCGTATCGTGACCGTCGAATGCGCCGGACTGTATTTTACCGCATTCTCAAGCACATTTAAGAATGCCTCGGAAAGCCATTTCGCATCGTGCGGCAGGATCAGTTCCTCCCCCGCCTCCTCCGCCTCCAGCGCGATCTCGATATCCTTCGCTGCCGCGTCGGGATAGATTCGGTTTACCGCAAGCAGCAGCGTATCAAAAATCTTCTGCTCTCTTAACGTAATCTGAATCATGCCCGTCTCCATGCGCGATATCCCGACAAGCGCGCCGACAAGCTCCGTAAGCCGTTCGATCTGTACGCTGCACCGCTCCATGAACTCAGTGCGCTCCGTTTCACTGATATCCTGCATCCGGCACAGTTCAAAGCTCGTCTTAAGCGCCGCGACAGGTGTCTTAAGCTGATGGGAAATGTCCGTGACCAGCGTTTTTGTCTCTTCCTTTTCCTCCTGCGCCTGCCTGTATCGAAGCGCCACACTCTCCTCAAGCAATGAAAGCTGCTCCAAAAGCTGCTGCCACGCAAAATCGCCATCCTTCTGCCCCGCCGCTGTTTTGTCCTGCACTGCTGCATCCTGCACCCCCGTCTGTATCCGATCCTGCTTTGCGCAGTCCCGCATTCCCGAAATCAGCATACCGATCTCTGCAAATTCTCGCTCCCGCCTTAATTCCTGCGCACCCATGCTGTGCAATAAAAAAAGAACGAACAGCATCCAGACGCATCCCGCCGCGCCAGCCGTAAACAGCCATGTGCGGTGCATACTTCTCCTGTATTCATCCGTATAGGATTCGTCGAATCCGTACCACGTCAGCGCACCTGCCGCGTCCGTCACGCTCTCATGCGTCTCATGCCGCAGCAGCGCCGCTGCCGTCGAAAGATTATCCCCTCCCGCTTCCTCTACACTTATCATCACCCCGATGATTTCCATCTTCTCCAGATAGCTCCGGTATTCCATATAAAAAAGACCTGCGGCAAGCGCGGCAGTCACGCACAGACTGACGCAGGCTGCAATCCAAAATCGTTTCCTGTTCATCCTCTTTTGCTCTCCATCGCCCACACGTAGCCGATTCCGCGGACATTCCTGATATAGCGGGGATTCGCTGCATCGTCGTGAAGCTTTTCCCGCAGCCGTCTGATATTGACCGCGACCGTATTTTCATCCGCAAAGTCCGACTCTGTATCGAACAGCCGCTCCAGCATCTGGCTCTTCGTAAAAATCTGCTTCGGATGCGCCAGAAACATCTGTAAAAGCTTCCATTCATTTCTTGTAAAGGAAATCTCTTCCTCCCCCAGAAAAGCGCGCATTTCGCGCGGGACAACGCGAAGTCCGCCGGAGCGTATTTCATCCGGCTCCTTGCTCCCGCTCCTGCCAAAATACGCCCGCACCTTCAAAGACAGCACCGACAGCGAAAAGGGCTTTGCCACATAATCATCCGCCCCTGCGTCATACCCCATGACATAATCCGTCTCATTATCCAGTGCGGTCAGGCAGAGCACATAGGTGCTTTTATCTCCCCGCATGCGTATATCCCGAATAAAATCCAGCCCGTTTCCGTCCGGAAGCGTCAAGTCCGCAATCACAAGCTGCGGCTGCCTGCTCTCGTAGAGCGCCCTTGCCTCTGCGACAGATGACGCAGTATATACCGTATAGCCTTCCCGCTCCAGTGTAAACGCAATCCCGCGGCTTACGCTCTCCTCATCCTCCAACAGTAAAATCGAATCCATGTATCTTTCCTTTCGCACCGCAATTTTCCTACGCCCATTATAAAGGCTTCCATCTGCCGCGTCAATCACCCGCAAATTGCCTGCGCCATAGTGACGATTTCCTCCGGGAATCCCATCAAACCGAGCAGCTTAATCGCATTGCGGTTCTCCCCGACGCCCTCATGTATTCTATAATCAAAACACACCTCATTTCCTTCTATCCCGCTCGTAAAATAATAGCAGCGGTACTCAGCCGAAAGTCTCCTTGTCAGTTCCATATCGTGCGTTGCCACGACCGCAAGGCAGTTCTTCCCCGCAAGATAACGACAGATGACTTCCGACGCCGCAAGCCGCTCCGGCGTATTGGTTCCCCGCAGAATCTCGTCGATTATGCAGAGCACCGGAAGCCTGCCGCCCACCGCATCCACAATGCGCTTTAAGTAAGAAATCTCGCGGATATAGTAACTCTTTCCCTCCACGAGATCGTCGCGCACTGCCATCGACGTGAGCACCCGCATCTTTTGCATGGAAAAGCTCTCCGCCGTGCAGGTATGAATCGTCTGCGCGAAAATCGCATTCACGGCGACCGCCTTGCCGAACGTTGATTTGCCCGTCGCGTTCGCCCCCGTAATCAGACAGCAGCCGCCCGGCGTAAAATCATTGCGCACCGGGTGCTTAAGCAGCGGATGATACAGCCCCTTTGCCCGCAGAACCCCCTTCTTCTTCGGGGAGGATTGTCCTTTGCGGTGCGCCGTACCTGCCGTTTTATCCTGCCCGCGTAATTCCGGCACACACCAGACTGCAAGGCTCTTTCGAAACGACGATACCGCGATTTCCAGATCGATTTCCCCCGCCGCCTCATATAAGAGGAAGAGTTCTCTCTCTTTTTCGGTAAGCTGCTTTGCAATATGCCCGAACGCCGTGATATCCCGAAGCGTCGCGCCGTTCAGATAATCCGCGAAAACAGCGAACGCATCGCCGCTTAACGCAGCCCTCTTCTTTCCCTGATATTTTCCGATCGAATTCCAGAGGTCTTTTGTCCGCTCCCACGCTGTGATAAGCTCTTCCGTCACAAAAAGCTTCCGCCACTCCTCCCTTTTTGCAAGCAATTTATGAAAAGCAAGAAGTTCCCGCACACTGCCGAGCGAATAGAGATACACCTCATATTTGTCCTTGCTCATAACATACACGCTGACATTGATGAGCGCCGTCACGCCGGATATCCCAAAAAACAGCGGATTTGCCGACAAAATTCCCGCGGCCAGCCCGCCGAAAAGAAGAATCTGCAGCATACGGTACACCCAAAGATGCTCTACCGCAAGACCTGCCGCGTTCTTAAGAAACATCGGCAGATAATATGCCTCGCGCTCCTTCCCGATACGCCAGAGCGCTTCCCAAAGCTCCTCCCGCTCCTCCTCCTTTTCGGAAAAATAGGACAGATGCTCCTCCCATTTCTCCCAGTCGCGCTCTTTCGTCTCATGCAGCCTACGGTAAAGCACCTGTTCTCCGATATAACTTTTCGTATGGTTGACGCGCAAAAACAGTTCGTCCATGTCCAGATCATTCCATGTCACATCATCTATGAAGTTCTCTTCACCCGACAAGCCTTCCCCGCCCTGCTCCTTCCTCTCCTCATAATAGACCGCAACCTCCGCAAGGAATTCCCTGCTCCTTTTCCCGCAGGAAAGCTCCCGCGGATCTTTTCCGAATTCTTCCTTCCTCCGCTCCCTTCTCCTGTTCCGATCTCTGTGCGCTTCAACCTTCTGCCACAGGAACACACCTCCGCCAAATACCAAAACCAATAAAATTCCGATTTCTATCTCCAAATCATTTCCGCCTTCCTACGCCGCAGCGCCTTTTTTATAATGGCGGTAAATAAGAACGATCAGGGCGATCACCAGCAGATAACAGATGATACAGCCCATCAGGAACGCATCGATTCCCACCAAAACGCCCTGTAGGGACAGCACCGTGTAGACCTGCAGGGAAAAGCCGTAGCCGATCATGCCCACGGACACCATCGCGCCAAGCTCCTCCAGATAACAGCGCAGACCGCCGACCAGCCGCGCGTAAAGGATCTTCTTTACTGCGAGCATCAGAAATATGGAAAGTGCCACATATACCAGAAACATGCCCTTTCCTCCGTATTCCGTGACTGCCGCTCCATTCCACGTCACAGGAATCTGCGCCGGGAGCATCGGAAATACGATGACGGTATACAAAAGCTGCAATGCCAGAAAGCCCCACACAACAAGCTGGTCCCAGAACATTCCAAGCTTCGTCAGCGTATCCCTCAAAAGTACGGACCGGTTTTGCTCCCCGCCCTCCTCCATCGGAAAATCCCAAAAAGTACATTTCTGCCCGCCAAGAAGCTTTTCGCACATAAGCGCCGCCTCTCTCGTCTGCATCTCCTGCCTTCTCAATTCTTCGCGACGCTCGCCTAATACCTCGGACAGCTCCTTCTTCCCCTGCGTCAGTTTTCGTATGTCTTCAATCGAAACCTCCAGACTACGCAGATAAAGAATCCGCTGCAGTGTCTCCACATCCTTTGTGGAATAATCCCGGTAATCATTGATCGGATTTCTCTTCGGTGCGATCAGACCTTCCTTTTCATAGAAGCGCACGTTCGCCCGGGTAACATGCAATGCTTCCTCCACTTCCCTGATTGTCATTTCCTTACCTCCATGGCACTGTTTTAAAGTATAAAGCCACTTTACAGTCAAGTATTTTTCATAAAAAATCGATTTTTTTGCTTCCCGCATTATCCTACAGACACAAAACAAGGCAAAGGACTGCACATACAATCCTTTGCCCCGTATTCCCGGACGCTCTTCGCGCCGTTCTCACCGGTTCGCCCGGCGCATCCTGTGGACATAGTTTCTAACTTCGCCTCATATGCTGATGTGTAAACAAATGATCCTGACAATACTCGTAATCTCCCTCGCACTTGGAACAGAAACGGAATTCCAGCGTCGGATCATCCTTCTCGGTCCTGCCGCAGACCGCACACTTATGTCTGACTCCGTCCGGGTATCCGGTGGGCTTTCGCATCTCGGCTTTGAACTTCTGCCTTCTGTGCACCTCGTGCGGCGCATAGCGCTTATAATTGCGCGTTGACATAAAGAAAATGATAAAATTGAGCAATGACATAAATATCGCGATCCTGCCCGCCCAGCCCGTCTCAAAAAAGCTGAGTACCGTCAGTACGCCGTAGACAAGCGCCATCCACTTCATCTTGATCGGTATAATGAACATAAGCAGCACTTCCATCTCCGGGTATGTGACCGCGAACGCAAGGAAAATGGACATGTTGATATAGTTCGTGCTGAAACTCGCACCAATGAGAAGCATCTCGAGCGTCACTCCGCCGTTCACCAGATACATGATGCCGTACATAAGGAACGCGCCGATCACCGTAAAAAGCATACCGCCGAAAATATAAACATTGAACCGGAACGTTCCCCAATTCCTCTCAAGCACCATCCCGAGCTGGTAATAAAAAAGCGCCATAATGACAAGAAAAATCAGATTCGAGTCCGTCGGCATAAAAATCCATGTAAAAATCCGCCAGACCTGTCCGCGCAGGATATGATAAGGACTTAACATCAGATAGCTTAAAATACCCGGATTTATCATACTGATCACAAATCCGATCGTGTACGCGCCAATCAGCCATGTGATCAAATTCGGAACGGCAAAACGCCCGAATTTCCGCTCCATTTTATTTAACCAGTTCATACAATCTATTTCCTGACCTTTCTGTAAAACATTACGTTTTTCAGTATATCCGTACCGGAAATCTTTGTCAATCGGAGGGGTTCTTCTTTACAAAAAGTTTATATTTTTCCAGCGATTTGCACATTGTCATTTGAAATATCCTGTCGTATAATGTAGGGTGCTTGGCGTTTGCCCGGCATTTATAATAGGAAAGAATCTTTTACATATTTTTATTTCGGATAAGTCATTACCTTGACAGAACCATGAATGGAGGAATCTTAATGGAAAACAATACACTTCATAAATTGGGAATTGATATCGGTTCTACGACCGTCAAAATTGCGGTCTTAGATGCATCGGACAATCTGCTTTTCTCGGATTATGAACGCCATTTCGCCAACATTCAGGAGACATTATCTTCTCTCCTTGCAAAAGCGATCGATGCGGTCGGCGACTGTACGGTTGCCCCGATGATTACCGGCTCCGGCGGTCTGACCCTGGCGAATCATCTGAACGTGCCGTTCGTGCAGGAGGTCATTTCCGTCTCCACCGCACTGCAGCACTACGCTCCGCAGACGGATGTCGCAATCGAGCTTGGCGGCGAGGACGCGAAGATCATCTACTTCGAGGGCGGCAATGTGGAACAGCGTATGAACGGTATCTGCGCGGGCGGTACCGGCTCATTTATCGACCAGATGGCGTCTCTGATCCAGACCGACGCGACGGGGCTGAACGAATACGCAAAGAACTATAAAGCAATCTACCCGATTGCCGCGCGCTGCGGCGTGTTCGCCAAGACGGATATCCAGCCGCTCATCAACGAGGGCGCGACGAGGGAAGACCTTGCCGCTTCGATTTTTCAGGCGGTCGTCAATCAGACGATCAGCGGTCTTGCCTGCGGAAAGCCGATCCGCGGTCATGTCGCTTTCCTCGGCGGACCGCTTCATTTCCTGTCCGAGCTTAAGACGGCGTTTATCCGCACGCTGAACTTAGACAGTGAGCACGCGATCACACCGGAAAATTCCCACTTGTTCGCAGCGATTGGTTCCGCATTGAACTACAAAGTAAATAATACTACAACCCTGCTCTCCCTGCGCGACCGTCTCTCGTCCGGCATCAAGATGGAGTTCGAGGTTGCCCGCATGGAGCCTTTATTCAAGGATCAGGCGGAATACGACGAATTCTGTGCGCGCCACAACGGACATAACGTAAAATCGCAAGATCTCTCTGCCTATGAGGGAGACTGTTATCTTGGCATCGACGCCGGATCTACGACCACCAAGATCGCGTTGGTCGGCGAGGACGGCTCTCTGCTCTATTCATTCTACAGCAATAACAACGGCAGCCCTCTTACGACGGCGATCCGCTCCATCCAGGAGATTTACGGACAGCTCCCGCCGAAAGCGCACATTGTGCACTCCTGCTCCACAGGTTATGGCGAGGCGCTTCTTAAAGCTGCGCTGATGCTCGACGACGGCGAGGTGGAGACTGTCGCGCATTATTACGCGGCGGCTTTCTTTGATCCGGAAGTAGACTGTATCTTAGATATCGGCGGTCAGGATATGAAATGCATCAAGATCAAGAACCAGACCGTAGATTCCGTGCAGCTCAACGAAGCATGTTCCTCCGGCTGCGGCTCTTTTATCGAGACGTTTGCGAAATCTCTGAACTATACCGTACAGGATTTTGCGAAGGAAGCGCTTTTTGCCAAAAACCCGATCGACCTGGGAACGCGCTGTACCGTATTTATGAATTCCAAAGTAAAGCAGGCGCAGAAGGAGGGCGCGTCCGTCGCGGACATCTCCTCGGGGCTCGCCTACTCGGTCATCAAGAACGCGCTTTTTAAGGTCATCAAGCTCTCCGACGCCAGCCAGCTCGGAAAGAATATCGTCGTACAGGGCGGTACATTCTACAATGACGCCGTATTAAGAAGCTTCGAGAAGATCGCAGGCGTACAGTGCGTACGCCCGGATATCGCGGGCATCATGGGCGCGTTCGGCGCCGCTCTGATCGCGCGCGAACGCCACGAAGCCGGTTATCAGACAACGATGCTCTCCATCGAGGACATCAATGCTCTAACCTTCGAAACAAAGCTTGCGAGATGCCAGGGCTGTACGAACCACTGTCTGCTCACGATCAACCGCTTTTCCGGGAACCGCCAGTACATCACCGGGAACCGCTGTGAGCGCGGGCTCGGCAAGGAGAAAAAGAGCGGGGATATCCCGAATCTTTTCGAATACAAGAATAAACGTTTATTTGACTATACGCCGCTTACCGCAAAGGAAGCAAAGCGCGGTTCCGTCGGCATCCCACGCGTCCTTAATATGTACGAGAACTACCCGTTCTGGGCGACCTTCTTCACAAAGCTTGGCTTCCAGATCGTATTGTCGCCACAGTCGACGCGCAAGATCTACGAGCTTGGCATCGACTCGATTCCGAGTGAATCCGAGTGTTATCCGGCAAAGCTCGCGCACGGACATGTGACCTGGCTGATTCACCAGAACGTGGATTTTATTTTCTATCCATGTATTCCGTACGAGCGAAATGAATTCCCGGATTCCAACAACCACTACAACTGCCCGATCGTCACCTCCTACGCGGAAAACATCAAGAACAATGTGGATGAGATCACTTCCGGTCAGGTGAAGTTCTTAAATCCGTTCATGTCGTTCGCGAGCGAGGAAACGCTCTCCTCCCAGTTGATCAAGACGTTTGGCGGCTCCGATTTCGGCATCCCGGAGGCAGAGATCCGCGACGCCGTGTCGGAAGGCTTTAAGGAACTCGCCGTCGTCCGCATGGAAATGCAGAAGAAGGGCGAGGAAGTCTTAAAATATATGGAAGAAAACGGCAAGCGCGGCATCGTCCTCGCCGGACGTCCCTACCACGTTGACCCGGAGATCAACCACGGCATTCCGGAGCTGATTACCTCCTACGGCATTGCGGTGCTGACCGAAGACTCCATCTCCCACTTACAGGCGGTGGAGCGCCCGCTCATCGTCATGGACCAGTGGATGTATCACTCGAGACTCTACGCGGCGGCAAATTACGTCAAAACGCGCGACGACCTTGACCTGATCCAGCTCAATTCATTCGGCTGCGGTCTGGACGCCGTCACGACGGACGCCGTAAATGATATTCTCACAAAGTCAGGCAAGATTTACACCTGTCTTAAGATTGACGAAGTAAATAATCTCGGTGCGGCGAGAATCCGTATCCGCTCTCTCATCTCCGCCATCCGTGTGCGGGAGAAGCGGCAGACGAAACGCACCATTGTCCCCGCAAATTATAATCGTGTGGTATTCACCGAGGAAATGCGGAAAAATTATACGATTCTCTGTCCGCAGATGTCGCCGATTCACTTTGAGCTTTTGGAACCGGCGTTCCAGACCGCAGGCTACAATCTGGTCGTACCGGATGTGCCGAGCCGGACGTGCGTGGACGTCGGGCTGAAATATGTCAACAATGACGCCTGCTATCCGTCCTTAATCGTTGTAGGACAGATGATGGCTGCCGTCATGTCGGGCAAGTACGATATGACAAAAACCGCGATCCTGATGTCGCAGACAGGCGGCGGCTGCCGCGCCAGCAATTATGTCGGCTTTATCCGCCGCGCATTGGAGAAAGCGGGATACCCGGATGTTCCGGTCATCTCGATCAACTTGAGCGGCCTTGAGAGCAATCCGGGCTTTAAGCTGACGCTTCCGCTCATTCAGCACGGGTTATACGCGCTGGAGTTCGGCGATATTTTCATGCGCTGTCTCTACCGTACGCGCCCGTACGAGGCAGTTCCGGGGGCGGCCAACGCGCTTCACGAGAAGTGGAAGAAAGAGGTCATCGCCTTCATCAGCCAGAAGAAGATGCTCTCCCACGGCAAGTTCAAAAAAATGTGCCGCGAGATCATTTTAGATTTCGACCGTTTAGAGCGTGCGGACGTGAAAAAGCCGCGCGTCGGTGTTGTCGGAGAGATTCTAGTCAAGTTCCATCCGGCAGCAAACAATCATCTGGTGGAACTGTTGGAGTCCGAGGGCGCGGAGGCGGTCGTACCGGATCTTACCGACTTCCTGCTCTACTGCTTCTACAACACGGGCTTTAAGGCGGATGAGCTTGGCATGAGCCAGAAGTCGAAGAAAATGGGACGCCTTGGCATTCGTTTCTTCGAATGGCTGCGGGGTGCTGCAAGAGATGCATTTGAGAAGAGCGAACATTTCGACGCCCCCGCCCACATCGACGATCTTGCAAGGTATGCAAGGGATATCGTCTCCGAGGGCAATCAGACCGGGGAGGGATGGTTCCTGACCGGAGAGATGTTAGAGCTGATCCATACCGGAACATCGAACATCGTCTGCACGCAGCCGTTTGCCTGCCTGCCGAACCATGTTGTCGGAAAGGGCGTCATCAAGGAGCTGCGCCACCGGTATCCGCAGTCCAATATCGTAGCGATCGACTACGACCCGGGCGCAAGCGAGGTAAACCAGCTCAACCGTATCAAGCTGATGCTGTCCACGGCGAATAAGAATCTGATGAAGTAATTGTTTTACTTGCACATAGTCCAAAAGAAAGGGGCTATCGCACTAATTACTTAGTGCGACAGCCCCTTAACACAAATAAAACACGCCTATTTCGCTATTTTCAAAATATCAGAAAACGTATCTAAAGGATAATCTGTCTTCTCATATCCCCTTGCATCACCAATTCCCGCACATAGCATATTTCCGCTCTTCGCCGCGTCTACACCCGCATAAGCATCCTCTACAACGATACAATTATCATATTCTTCACCAAGAAAATCAGCAGCCTTTAAAAACACTTCAGGATCAGGTTTCGACTTCGTAATATTTGTGCCGTCTGAAACAGCGTCAAACACATCCAGCAGATCGACCTGCTTTAATATGAATTTTGTATTCTTTGATGAAGAACCGATGGCAACCTTATGACCGCGGCTCTTTAGCTGTGCTAACGTATCACGCACTTCGCGGGTTACATCTGCCGGTGTCATCTTCTCCAAAAGATTCTTATATGTCTCATTTTTTTCTGCTGCAAAGGCCTCTTTCTGCGCATCCGTGTAGCTCTCTGCCGCTCTTTCTAAAATAATTTCAAGCGAATCCATTCTTGAAACGCCTCTGAGCCTGTGATTGATCGTCTCATCAAAATAAATACCAAGCCTGTCGGCAAGTTCTTTCCATGCGAGATAGTGATACTTATCCGTAAATACTAAGACTCCATCCAGATCAAAAATAAACGCTTTCTTTCTGATTGTCTTTCTGTCTTCTACATATACTTCTTCCATTTTCCTGCGTTCCTTCCAAAAAGACTGCCGGCCTATGCATTTTTTTGCTTCAGCCATTCCACACATAATTCTGTCCAATGATTCATACTAAGCCCTTCCAAATCCTCCGCATTCTTCACGGATGTGTCACACAGGCTTACTCCATGCGGCCCATGTCCAAACAGATGTAACTCACATGGGACTCCAAGCTCATAAAGTCTTGTTGCAAGCTCCGTATAATCTGTTGCAGGAATCACACTGTCCTCATAACTACCCCATATAAAGGTGGGCGGAAGTTTTTTATGCAATTTCGGAAGCAGATTCAGGCTTTCCTTTTCTTCTTCACTCGGATTTTCGTATCCAAGCAGAATTTCCCGGATGCTCGGTCCCCGGAAATCCGGCATTAATCCGGCGTCCATCAAAGCTTCTATTTCCGGCGCACATTTCTCTTCTTCGTGTCTTGGATGCAGCGTAACCGCCGGATAACCCAAGATCAGGCGGTCAGGTCTGATCTGGTCTGTTGTCAATCCGATTTCCGCTGTGATCCGTTCCTCTTCCTGAAATACACCGAGGCTCAATGCAAGATTCCCTCCTGCCGAGAAGCCGGCAGTATATACTTCTCCGATCTGCCACTCCGCTTTATGTGCTTTTACAATCGCCATCGCCTTTGCAAGTTCCCTCAATGCCGTCGGAAACGGATGCTCGATTTTCACACTGTAGTTTACGACGAAAGCATGATATCCATGACGATTAAAAAACATTGCTACAGGTTCTCCTTCATCTCTGGATACCATAGTGTATCCGCCTCCCGGACAGATCACCACTGCCGGACGTATCAGACCTTTTCTTCCGAATTCTCCGTCATCCAACAAATATGTAGTCATAACCGCATTAGTTTCTTCTGATAATTTTAACGTTTGATGTATCATACGCTTCCTATGCCTCCTGCATTTTATTACGTCTTAGCTTTCTTTTCAGGTATTCCATATTCGTCGTAATTCCCATAAATACTACGATAAAGATACCAAGAATGATGTTATTCAGCGATCCCGGCAGCCCATATACTGTCAGTCCCTTTGAAAAAATCGACATACTCAGTGTACCGGCGAGAATTCCCAATGCCATATTGGAAAATCTGGATAAATATAATCCGACCAGGACAGCCCCCATGGAACTAAACATCAGCGTTGCAGAGCTTAAGTTCGAGGCAGGTGCAATAACCGCTTTCGATGCGTTAATCAATGATGCGATTCCTAAAAGAATTCCCACGACCAAGTAAGTCAGCATAATGGTCTTCTTTTCGCTTACTCCGTTGTTTACCGCAAGAAGGGCATTATTTCCCAGACTTCTGGTATCAAATCCGAATTTGGTGTATTTCATCAAAGCCCAAAATGCTGCAAGCACAATTACAAGCACAATATAACAATATGGCTGCCTTGCCAATACTGCCAGTTCTTCATACATGAACAGCCGCACTCCCGCCCCGTCAAAAATCAATCCGCTGACGGCTTCATAAAGCATCACAATTCCCAGCGACACGATCATCGTCGGTACGCGAAATACGATATATGCCATGCCTTCAAATAACGCCAGCAAAACAGCGATTAAGATACTCATCAAAACCAGCATTCCGATGCCCCACTGATATCTTATTGCGAGATTTCCCGCAATGATTCCCGTCAGTACCATAATTGCTCCCGGTGCGAAGTCCCACCTTCCTCCGGACAGTGGAAGGGCTACTGCAATCGCAACCAACCCCTGCAGAACGGACGATTGAAAAATATCCTGTACACTTGTCATCGTGGCAAATATATTGTTGCCCCCTTTTGACATCACAATCAAATCCATCACTATCCAGAGTACTACCGGAAAAATAAATGTCTGAATCCATGATACTGCCTGTCTTTTCCATCCCGTTTTCATCATATATTCCCTCTCGTCAATTCTTAACCATCCAACGATCATGCTTTATCTGATTTCTTTAATTTCTGCAATACTTCTGGATACCAAATCGGACAGTTCTTTCCATGTACCGCTTCCGCCGTAGCATTTCATAACGCTCTTCAGCTCATCTGCTGTCACAGAACACTTTTCGAAATCATTATTTACCGTTGTCAACATGTAGGTTTCCATATCATCCAATTCTTCTGTATTGGAAAATGTAGGATAATCAATCGTTCCGTTATATTCAAATCCGCTTCCTTCCGCTGTCTTCATATTATTTCCGTTTGCAGCCTCAAACAGCAGCGTAAACATATATGCTACGGATTGTACATAATTATTCGTTCCGCCGATGATTAGGGTTCCGTCCTCAAGATACTTTCTGGAGGAGTCATTGTAACCAAGTGTTGCCATCTTAATATTTCCTGCTCCGCTGTTCGTCTGGCTCCAAAGACGGCCTGTCTCATTAACCGCCGGAAGAACCATATCCATACCGGAACTCATACCGAAGATTCCGTCCATGTCAGGATAATTCGCAATATACGCCTTCGTATCGTCTCCGACTGTAGCAAATCCTGCTTCTGCCGGAAGAGAACCACTCTTGGTATCCGGGCAGCTTTCAACCCCTGCAGCTTCCAGTTCTTCTGAAAATCCCTGCGCAATTACCACGCCATCCGCAAATGCATACACTGGAAAAGAAATCGCGCCTGCTTTCTTTACGCCTGCTTCCGCAACTGCCTTTCCATATCTTTTTCCGAGTTCATATCCATGATTCGCGCCAAACTGGTACAGACCACCCATAAAATAATCGCTGTAATACAGATCGGACTGTTCCCGCGTTCCCCAGTTTCCATATTCATTATAGTTTCCGTCTCTGTCAGACTCGTTCTTTGCCTCACCGAACAATAATCCGTAATAGACGCCTGCAGCATCACATTTTTCCATGGCCTCTCCAATCACAGTATCATAACCGCTCATAATTGCATCGCAGCCTGTGGAAATCAGGGAATCAACTGCCGCAAGATGCGCCTCGTTATCCCCGCTGGAAGCCGTCTGATATTCAAACGTAACAGGGAAATTCTTTGCCAGATAATTATCACAGTAGTTTTTGATCTCTTTCCCCTGAATATCGGTATAGTTATATAAAATCACACCGATTTTTACCTCTTTCACATTCCCGTCACTGCCACCGTTCCCGTCTTCCGCCCCTGTTCCCGAACAGCCTGCCAGCGCTGTCATCACAAGCATCACACATGCCAATAATGCCGCAATTGTTCTTTTCATCTTTTTCATTGTTCTTCTCCTTTTTCTTTTATTTTTTATCAACATGCCTATTTCGGCATTGTTTTCATCCTGCTTCTCGGCGCCGTCACAAAAATAATTACAAGGAAAATGATTGCTTTAACGAGAAGTACTACATTCGGGTTCATCCCGATAATCGTCAATCCCTTGATTAGAATCACATAGGTAAATGCTCCTACCACAGCAGAGGACATTCGTGTTCCCGCACCGCCGGAAAGCGCCATACCTCCCAGCACAACAACGACAAGAACATCCATCTCCATGCCGTTTCCCGTTGTAGACTGTACCATTCCGACCGCACTGAGCTTAAATACAGATGCCAGCCCCACGCAGATTCCTGCAATCACATAGCAGATTATTTTTGTCCGGTTCACCGGAATTCCGTTCTGCTCTGCCGCCAGCTCATTATCTCCGATCGCCTTTGCGCCTTTCCCAATCTCCGTATAGTTGAAGATGACGCCCAGTATCAGAACGGTCAATACCATCACAACGACCATAAACACATGGTTTTTCTTGAACAATTCCACACTGACATTGGAAATGGAGATACTTTCGTTCGGCATCAATTGGCAGATGTAAGTCACAAGCCCTCTCGCCGAAAACATGATTGCCAGTGATGTTATCGTTGCCATCAGCCCGAACTTATTCGTCACGATGACATTGATGACATAACATACAACAGAGATCGCCATCGCTGCCATAATTCCCAGCACGAGCGAATCTGTGCGATTCATAAGCTGAACGGCTGCCAGAGAAGCCGCCGCAATCACTGCGCCGGAAGAAATATCCATTCCCCCATGAGCAAATATAAAAGCCATTCCCACACAGACGACTAAAAGCGGTGTAACTGTTTCTAACATTGTATTTATGTTATAACGGCTGAACAGATTTCCTTCTGACCAGATTCCAAAAATAAGGACCACCAAAATCAAGCCAAGCCACTGTACAATCGTCGACTGGTACTTTTTTAATTTTCTCATTCCTTTTTCACCTCCCCTACAGCATATATTCAATGACATCCGTATCTCTTAGCTTTGCAGAGCGGGTAAACTCTTTTTTGACTTTTCCATCTTTCATAATCAGAATACGATCGCTCATCCCCAGCAGTTCCGGTAATTCTTCTGAGATCAGTAAAATTGCAAAGCCCTTCTTTTTCAAATCGGAAATCAGTTGATACATGGTTGTCTTCACACCCACATCCACGCCGCGGGTCGGACTGTCCAAAATCAGCACCTTACTTTGATTTCCGATCAGCTTTCCAAATGCTACCTTCTGTTTATTACCGCCTGACAGATCCCGAACCATCTGCCGGCCGGAAGAGCATTTGATATTCAGATCTTTTATCTGACGCTCCGAAAATTCTTTCTCTGCCTTCGGTAAAATAAAGAATTTCCATTTCTTCAGTTGTTTCCATGCAGAAATTGTCAGATTTTCCTGAATACTTTCACTCAAAATTAAGGTTTCGATATCCCTGTCTTTGGAAATGTAGCCAATGCCTTTGCTCATTGCCTGCCTTACGTTTTTCAGAGGTTCCCCGGATACGCTCACCTGCCCGGATGTAACAGGTAAAAGTCCTGCCATCACCTTCCCCAGCTCATGCATTCCGCATCCAGACAGACCTCCGATTCCCAGAATTTCCCCTTCGTGTAGGGTCAGGGAAATATCCGAGAGCCCGGACGATGTTACATTTTCCAATTCCATGGCAGACGTATTGCCGAGTCTTCCCTCATAATCTGTCCGGTATAAATGGGCTGCCAGCTCCCGCCCCACCATAGACTTTTTAATTTTGTTTTCGTCAAAATCCTTACTGGCTATGGTGTCTATCAGTTTCCCGTCACGAAGGACCGTCAGGCAATCGCAGGTCTCCATCAGTTCCGGTAAATCATGGGAAATAAACAATACTGCCTTGCCCTGATCCCGCAGAGTGCGCATAATCTGATGAATCTTTTCCCTTCCGTCCTGCGACAAGGCGGTTGTCGTTTCGTCCACGATCATCAGCTCGGGCTCATAATACAAAGCCTTTGCGATCTCGATCATTTTCCGGTTCTCATAATTCAGTGTGCAGACGGGACGTGTCACGTCGATATCCTCCATCCCGACTTTTTTCAAGGCTTCCTGCGCGGTCGCATTCATTTTCGCCGTATTGACCAGTCCTGCTTTTCCAAACGTTGATTCTTCCCCCAGAAATATATTCTCCGCGACAGACAGCATATCGATCGTATCTTTTTCCTGCACAATCATCGAAATGTGATTTGCCCTGGCTTCCAGCGGAGATTTCGGTCTGTAGGGCTTTCCCTCCAGCGTCATACTTCCGGATGTCGGTTCCAGCATTCCAAAGATAATCGAAGACACGGTAGATTTTCCGGAGCCGTTTTCTCCGATCAGCCCCTGGATTTCTCCGCGCCGTACTTGAAATGACACGTGATTCAGTGCGGTTACCTCTCCAAACTTTTTCACAATTTCATTGGTCTCTATAAACACTTTGTTTTTTTCCATGTCTTTCTCCTCAGCTTAACCTTGCATCCCATTTCCCACAGAACGGATCGACCGGGCTTTTTCCTTTAAATTCCGACTTCCCCATCAATTTTTTGATCAATTCTTCCAACACAACGTCACCGGAATTATAAGTATTGATATATGTTTTTACACGCGGTACATCCAACAGATGATACGGATTTTCCAGAGAAATAAATATCGTGGGAACATCATTCTTATAATGCATACAGTTTGCACCCATTGGCTGCGCCCACTCGATGCGCACCGTTGTCTGGTTACTTTTCGTTGCCAGATTCGCCGTATAAAGAATCAGATCATATTTATCGATCACATCTGACATCGGCGGCGTCCGCCCTTCACTTCCCTGCGGCGGTGCAAAGCAATCTACCTCGAATCCCTGCGCTTCCAATAATCTGATTATCTTTCCGGCGACAGCTTCTGTCCTGTACTGGGAGAAGCCGCCATCCGACTCAATGGGATAGTACAAAATCCGCGGATATCTTTCTACCGATAACGGAAGCACCCCTTTTTCCTCCTTCACCAAAGTAATTGCCTTATCCACGCACTCCCTTGCCCACTCTTTATGCTGTTCGCATCCGATTACCTTCTCTGCCTGCTCCAAAGTAATGGGCGCTTCACCTTTGTGTAGTCCCAATGCCGCTTTCACCGCCAGAATTCGCGTGACAGCTTCGTCAATCCGCTCCCGCGTAATAATTCCCCTGTGAATTCCATCCAGCATATAGCCATAATCTTCCTGCAGATTTCTTGCAAACAAAAACATATCCGCGCCGTTCGCTATGCTAAGCGGAACTGCATCTTTTCTGGACATCGGTAAGGTATAACCTGCCATGGTGGTGGCGTCTGTTATGATCAGTCCCTCGAATCCAAGCTTTCCGCGAAGTAAATCTGTCATTAGCTCCTTCGAAAGACTTCCGGGGAGAATCTCTTCATCCCTGATATCCGGGTTAAAATATTTTGTATACGCAGGCTGAAGGATATGCCCGACCATACAGGTAAGCGC
This sequence comes from Roseburia hominis, assembly GCA_021771815.1. Taxonomy (GTDB): domain Bacteria; phylum Bacillota; class Clostridia; order Lachnospirales; family Lachnospiraceae; genus Roseburia; species Roseburia hominis_A. Next base: position 63,823 of record JAETOE010000014.1, on the reverse strand, counting down.
TCCGGCTTCAATACAGGACGCATAGATTTTTCCATAGGTAGAATCCCATTCCTCACATGTCAGATCATTAATGCTTGTTACCAGATGCTGATCCCGTTCATCCTGTCCGTCCCCCGGAAAATGTTTGATCGATGCCGCAATTCCCAGTCTCTGTACTGTATTGACATAAGCCGTCCCCATTCTTCTTACCCGCTCTGGATCCGAACCAAAAGTCCTTGTGTTGGTAATGGGATTACGGAAATTTGCGTCAATATCTATAATGGGAGCAAACGCCCAGTTCGCACCGACTGCCTTTGCTTCCCTTGCGCAAACTGCGGCGAGTTTCTCCGCCATCTCCGTTTCATCTGTTGCCGCCACTTCCAACGGAGAGCCAAGCAGAGTTCCTTCCTGTACGATTCCGTTTCCCCCTTTTTCCAGATTTGCCGCTACAAGTAAAGGAATATCGGCTTTTTTCCGTACCTTCTCCGTAAAACGGATCGCCTTTTCTGTCGGAATCGTCCGGTACATGCATCCGCCGGGACGAAGCGTATTGTAAACATAATCGATCTCTTCGTCTTCACCGTTTTTGAAGTTTACGCAAAAAAGCTGTCCTGCCTTTTCTTCCAGAGTCATCCGTTCCAGGGTTTCTTCCACCCATCTGATTGCTTCTTCATCCAGATAAAAAGGCTTTTTACTTAAATCCATCTCGTCACCCTCTTTTGTCTTTCATTTATTATGGCTTGATTATAGCATAGCAACTTCTCACCCTTATATCCCTCTTTTGGCTAGTTATCATGTCGTTTTTTGCTCTCTCGTTCTGATTTTCCAAATTCCTTTATTTTTCGCTGTTTTTCCATTAATAAACTTAATTTTTAATTTATTTTCACTTGTCTGACCGATATTTGCATGTTAAAATAAAACAAAATAGAACACATAAGAATAGCAAATTTTGACCTATTTCAACAAAAACAGGAAACATTTGTAGATTTCACCAGGATGAACAAAGAAAGGGTTAAAGATTTTATGAAAGAACATTTTGAACAGATTCCTTTTGACAACCGTTTTCCGGTACAGATTCAGAATACTTCCCTAAATCATTTTGAACTGCACTGGCATAGTTATATTGAGATCTTTTTTACTCTGGAAGGTTCCATTGTAATCACGACAGACAGTCTTAGTTTTTATCTGGACAAAGGAGATATCTGCTTTCTGAACAGTGGAGTCATCCACAGTATAAATCAGGCCGGAGTGAACAACCGCGTAATGAGCCTGAAAATATCCACCTCGGAAAAAGGCCCGTTTTATAAACTCAACCGTTTCCGTTTTGATGACGGCAAATATCTGAACGACCTGAAAAACAACCAAGTCCCTCTGTCCTCTTTGCAGCAAATACTTTTTTACATTTATTATGAATATGAAAAGAAACTGCCCGGCTATAAGAACCTGATTTTAAGTCTTATCAACGCCCTCTTTGGAATTATGATACGCTTCCGTTATCTGGTTCCAAAAACAGATGCCGAAGGCGCAATCGACAACAGCCTGGAGCGTCTGAACGGTATCTTACAATATTTGGATGAGCACTACAGCGAAAAAATTTCTCTCCAGGATATGGCAGAACAGCTTCACATGAATTATTACTATCTTTCTCATTTTTTCAAAAATACAGCGGGTGTTACTTTTCAAGAGTATATCAACCGGCTCCGGCTGGATAAATCTCTTTCTCTCCTTGCCGACCGGGACAAGACCATTACTTCTATTGCACTGGAAACCGGATTTCCGAACACAAAAGCTTACACAAATGCCTTTAAAACAAAATACGGAATGCTGCCCTCCAAATACCGCGCCGCTTATATTGAGCACTCTCCGGATTCCGGAAGCGGAATTTCTCCTGAAATCGTTTCCGACGAACAGCTTGGTCAGGCATTTCTCTCTGATTCGGGTGATATTAAGCGATTCCTGAGCTTATATCCGACGTTTTCAGATCAGGATTTCAAAAATGTGATTACAAATAAACAGAGAAAAGAATTTGAAATAAAAGATTTTTGTTCTTCCGGGACTGAATTCCATGCGCCATTGCCGATTCTGAACATTGATGCCGATGCATTGACCTTTTTCCCGACAGACAGTCTGATCGCACTTTTTCAAACCATACCTTTTGGGGGCTATGCGGTCTCGCAGGATTTTGTAGACTCTGCTTTTCTGACCGCGGCAAAGCAGAAAATCGAATCTTCCGGCATCCGTGAGATCACTCCGGCTCCGCCCTGTGAAATGCTCCTGGTTCCAGAATGGCAGCTACTCAATTATTCCGCGTTGCAATCCTGCCATATTGTCAGGGAATTTCTAACGAAGCAGGATATTCCTAAGGCGATACCGCTTTCGCTGACCCAAATGGCGCAATGTGATACGCCGCTGGATGTAGGTTCCCTATTGTGCACTCTACAGGGCATCCCATCCCCTGCATATTTTACATTTTCCCTGCTTTACAGACTGTCCGGGCAGATCATCCGGCAGTCACCGGAATACCTGCTCCTCCAAAACGACAACCGGCTGTTCCTGCTTTTTTGCAGCAGCAGTCTATCCGATTTTCTTGCATATAGGAAGAAAAAAGATTTTACAATATCTTCTTATTTTTCCTTTTTAAAGGGAACTCCCGCTGAGTTCCTTATCTTTCATTTACCTCAAAATGGAAGATACAGCTGTAAGCTTACCGTCATCACCTCTGGTCACGGTTGTATCGCAGACAGTTGGTACCGCTGCGGCGCTACCAAAAAATTGAATAACGACGATATTACATATTTTCACAACACGGTACGCCCTTCTTACATAAAATATGAAGAGCTTCCCAATCAGACACTTGCCTTCGAACTTCCCCCGCTGGGATGCGGTCTGGCAGAAATTCAGATACTCTGAATGGTTGCTGGAATTGCAGCTTGTTTGTAAGTACTATCAGCACGGTATAAATATTTCAAACCGTGCAGCAGCTGTCCTTACAAGAAAAAATTCTATGAGACGCCGGAAAACATCCATAACCTGCAGCCACAGTTGGAATAACAACGGTTAACGAACTTTGACAACCCCAAAAACCTTCAAACCTGTCACAGGGGAAATCTGCCCGTTTTTTCAATTTATGCGTAAATCATACTCACCGATAATTTCAAAATTCCCCTTCATGCTTCTTAAAAAACTCATAATACACCCGCACATTTTCCAATTCTGTCCACCGCTTCACATCGACGACCTCCTCGTCCATATCATAGATCTTCGCATTGCGCATGGAAAGTAAGAACGGCGAGTGTGTGGAAATAAGAAACTGACAGCCGAAAAAGCGCGCCGAATCCTCCAGAAACTTTAACAGCTCCTGCTGTCTGTCCGGGGAGAGGCTGTTCTCCGGCTCGTCCAGAAGATACAAGCCGTTCTCCTCGATTTTCTCCGAAAAATAAAGAAATGCGCTCTCCCCGTTGGAATGCTCCCGCACGTTGTCCATGAGATTCTTCCGCACATACTTGGACTGGGACTTGCTGCGCGCCATATTGACCTTCCGAAACTTGTCGTAGTCCGCCATGGATCTCAACTGAAACTGCCCGTACTTTGCATCGAGATATTCCTCAAAGAGTGCTTCCCTCTTCCGGTCGATTCCCTCGTTGATGCTGCGGAGGTTTAACATAAAGTCAAACACATCGTCGCTCGTAATGATCCTGCTGACGGACGGAATCGGATGCTCCGTCCGAAAATCGCACATCCCCGTATAAGTCTCGAAGAAATTTGAGCGGTTATATAAGGTGTCCCGCTTAAGTCCAAGCTTTTCCGCAATCACATTGAGCGCGGTCGTCTTGCCGCAGCCGTTCCCGCCGTAGAGAATCGTCACCGGCTCAAAGTCCAGCACCGAAAGTCTGTGCTTCGATAAAATCTGAAAAGGATAGACCGTATCGTAACAGGTGCGCTTCTGCCCTAAGATAAAATCATACTCCCGCTCCGCATCCGGGAAGGAAAAATGAGACAGATAAATCACTTTAATAACCATGCCTTTCCGATACCTGCAAACTTTGGGCCGCAGGCACAAATTTGCGTGTGAAAAATCTTCCATATATGGATTTTTCACACTAGTTTCCTCCGTGTTCCTCTACATACGCCAGAAATTCCGGCGTCTTTGACCAATACTTCACACCCCAGTTTTCAAAGTTCCACTCTTCCATATATTCATTGCATTCGTAGTCAATATAGTAAAGAACTCCATCCTGTACCACAAAATTTGTGGGGAAATAGTCGATATTGATATTTGCCCTGTAACACAGCGCGCACATCCGCTTCACCTGCTCTATATATTCCGCTTTCATCTCATCCCGATAAACCAGATCGTAAATCGTATCTCCCTTGATATACTCCTTTAGAATACATTCCTTATCCGTATCTACTGCGAGCAGCCTTGGCAGCGCAATACCGGTTTCCAGCAGTTTTTTATAGTCCCGCTGCTCCGCTTCCATCTTATCCCCAAACGTATAATAGTCGCATGGCTCATGGTGAATCTGCTTTACCACATACCGCTTCCTGCCATCCCATGCAAGGTAGGAATATCCCCCTTTTCCCTTTCCAAGCAGCCTGACGATACGGTAATCCACATCCTGCACCGTCAAAATGTCAGGACTTTCCTTCCGGTACTGCGCCCTGGTCATACCGTAGACCTCATCGTTTAATTCCGCACCGTCATAGCGCCTCCAGCTCTTTTCCAAATGCGTCAGCCACGAAAACCCAAGCTTTTCTATCACGCGCCTGGAGCGCATGTTGAAATCAAAATGCGCTACCATCAGTATTTCAACGCCGAGTTCCTCAAATGCGAACTGTACCGCGCGCGCAGCCGCTTCCGGCATAAGCCCCCGTCCCCAGTATTCCTCCGAAAGCACGTAGCCCATTTCCCTGTCGTAAACAAGACCTCCCCTGCTGGTCTCATGCAGCCCCAAAGAGCCTATCACTTTGTGATTTTCCTTTAATTCAAGCGCCCACACGTCATCCGCTCCCACAAACATTTCCTTCATGATCTGTCTGGTTTCCTCAATGCTCTCGTGCGGTTTCCATCCCGCTCTCGGTCCTACATTTGGCGAGGATGCGTATGCATACATATCCTCCGCATCCTCCCATTTCCACGGTCTTAAAATCAATCTCTCCGTCTCAATCTGTCTCATAACCTCTCCTCCATCCGTATCTTTTTGACTGCATATTAAATATCTGCCCGTTTTGTTCTTAGCTTCTGTCTGCTCTCTGATACTTTTTCCTATAATAGCATTTCCACCCTTCCCGTACAAGGACAATCTTCCCGTACAAGGGCAATCTTTTCATTGCAAAATTTTCAAAGCCACGCTATGATAAAAAGAAGATTCATTTTATGGAGGTTCTTTTTATGAAACCAATGGTAAGCATTATCGTTCCGGTCTATAACGCGGAAAAATATCTCCGACGCTGTGTGGACAGTATCGTGCGTCAGGAATATAAAGATTTCGAACTCTTTCTTGTAAACGACGGGAGCACCGATTCTTCCGGCGCAATCTGTGACGAATACGCCGCCTCGGATTCCCGCATACATGTCATCCATAAGGAAAATACCGGCGTGTCCGACACGCGCAATCTCGCGCTCGACCAGGCGCAGGGAACGTATCTGCAGTTTCTTGACAGCGACGACTGGATCACGCCGGACGCTACCAGGCTATTAGTCCGCGCTGCCACGGAACACAACTGCGATATGGTCATCGCCGACTTTTACCGTGTCGTCGGAGAGCGCGTCTCCCACAAGGGAGATATCGAGGAGGACGGCGTGCTGACGCGCGAGGAATTTTCGGAACACATGATGGAAAATCCCGCCGATTTCTATTACGGCGTTCTCTGGAACAAGCTTTACCGCAGGGATATCGTCGAAAAGTACAAGCTGCGCATGGACAGTTCCATCAACTGGTGCGAGGATTTCCTTTTCAATCTGGAATACATCATACACGCGCAGGTGTTCTATGCACTGCAGGCTCCCATCTACTACTATGTCAAGACAAAAGGTTCGCTCGCAAGTCAGGGCGTCAGTATCAGCAACACGGTACGGATGAAGCTCATGGTCTTTGAGTATTACAATGAATTTTACAAGAATGTCTACGACGAAAAAGATTATGAAAAGAAGCGCCTTATGGTCTACCGCTTTCTCATCGACGCCGCAGGGGACGGAAGCGTCCCCCCGGCGCTGCTGCCCGGCGTTTCAAAGCTCGGCAATGAACGCACAAACGTCTATTCCGAAGCGATTTCCGGCGAAGGCATCGTATCGGAGACTTACCGCAGCAGAAAGCTTTTGGAGCACTATCTTGAAGTCGTCGCACTCCGCAACGGCTTATCGCTCCATGACATCTCCCTGCTGCTCTGCTTAAGCCAGGCGCACACCTTTGCCAGTTTAAAAGAGCTTGCGGATTTCGCTGGTATGTCTAAGAATACGCTCTCAAGGACACTGCAGCGGCTTTCCGCGAAGGATCTTGTCAAGGTAACAGATGTCCGCGAAAAGGTAGCCCGAACCTCCGCCGAAAAGCAGACCGCCAAAGCTTCCAGAAACGACAGCGGAAGGGCTTTCGAAAAACCTTCCCGCAGGTTGACAAAGAAATATTTAAAAGTCGAACTGCTGCCCGCCGCCGACGCCATCCTGCCGGATCTTGCCACCGCCCAGAACGATTTCGACGCGGCGCGCTTTGACGGTTTTTCCGAGGAAGATTTGGTCCAGTACGCGAGACTTTCCGAAAAAATCAAAGAAAATACGCAGAAAATCTTAGGGCACTGACACTGACCTTACGCCTCCTGTTTTTCACAGAAATCCGACAGCGGCGCAAACGTGTACCCCATCTCCTCCCACTTTGTCAGCAGTTCATCTAAGATTTCTCCGTTTGTCTTCGATGTGCTGTGCAGCAATACGATCGCCCCCGGGTGGATGCGCCCGAGCAGCTTATCGAACGCTTCCTCCTTCGTCGGCTGTGCATCCACGTTCCAGTCCACATAAGCGAGGCTCCAGAAAAAGGTGTGATAGCCGAGTTCCTTTGCCATCTTAAGGTTTTCCGTGCTGTATTTGCCCTGCGGCGGTCTGTAGTACTTTGTCATCTCCTGCCCCGTCGCCTCTTTAAAGAGCGCGGCGTTATCGTCCATCTCCTTCTGAAACGAAGCCAGATCCGAGATGGACGACATATCCGGGTGATGATAGGTATGATTGCCGACCGTATGTCCCTCCGCCACCATCCTTTTTGCAATGTCCGGCGCGCTCTCAAGAAAATGTCCCACCACAAAAAACGTCGCCGGGGCATTGTGCTTCTTTAACGCGTCTAAAATTGCCTCGGTATTTCCGTTCTCATATCCACAGTCAAACGTCAGATAAATCACTTTCTTCGACGCATCTCCCACGAAATATGTATCGTACTGCTTTAATTCCTCCGCTGTCGCGTTTCCGGTCGGCTGGGTTCCCTCCGCGCCGAATCCAAGCCCCCAGTTCTCCGCCTGCGCTGCAATCGAAGCAGTATCGATCGTCCGTTTCTCCCGCATTTTCGCCACCTGCCATCCCGACAGGAACATCAATGAAAATAAAAATGCGATACATAACCCTTTTTTGCAATGATTCTGCATACTGTCATCCGGTTTTCTGTTTTATTACCTAAATATATTAAAGTACCGCCCTGTCTCATTCCTATTCGTTGTTCTGATATCCGCATTTCGGGCAGACAGTTCCTCCTTTATAGGCATACCCGCACCTAAAACAGCAGATCGTGTCGTGCTTTTCCCTTGCAAGATAAGTCACCTTCCTGGAATCCGGCTTCTCGATCAGATATTTCACGAATGCATCCAGCACGTCCGCATACGCCGTCAGTTCCTTCGTCTCTACCGCATAAGGCACCTTGTACTTCGCAGCGTTTTTCGGGTGCACATAGATGCCGCGGTTCAACAGCCCGGTCGACGCTGTAATGCCGCGGATCGACGCAATCTCCGTTCCGTAAGCAGAAAACGCCGTACTGTAATACAGGTGATCCGGCGTCAGGATCATTCCCTCTTTTCCGGTGCCGTTTTTCGTCGCATCCACGACCAGAATGGGATATTCGAACAGACCTCTGTCCGCCGCATACGACGCCATCGCAAAGTCGATCAGCTCCGTCTCCTCCGGCGCCGCCTGATTCATAAGCACCTTTCTCGCCGGATAAAAATGATGCCGCGGATTCTCCGCGATTCCCGCCTCCGCAAGCTCTCCTTTGAGCTTTTTAACCAGAAGTTCGCACTCGTCCGCCTTGATCCGCGAAAGCCGTTTCGTGAGCGCCTTTACGGCGTCCTCCTTAAGTTCCGGGAGGAAATCTCCTTCCTGTAGCTTCCGGTATGCCTCCATCCCCTCCTCAAACGACATCTGCAAAGGTGCGGGGCAGATTTCGGCAATCGCATCCGCATCCATCTGACGAATTTTATCTTCGATGCGCTCCAGATAAGGCGCTGTAAGCTGCGGCAGAAAATCTCCTTCCTGTAGCCTTTTCGCAAGCTCCTTATAATCCTCCCGGCTGACTTTTCTCGCCCGTTTCATCAAATTCGCAATTTCCTGCTTCTCCGCCGCTTCCCGTCCCCCTGCAAGCTTCTCCGCGTAGGGTCCAAGATCCACGCCCTCATATTCCTTTAACCTCGCAAGATACTCCTGGTATTGTCTGCGGTCGAGATTCGGCGGCATCTTTGCGACAAGCTGCTCCACCTCGCGTTTTGCCTGCGCATCCATCCATTCCTGCAGCCGTGCGAGGAGCGGGCGCTTTAATTCCGCCGGAAGTTCCTCTGCTTTCACTTCATCAGACACGCGCTTCATCACCGCATAATTCTTCCCCTCGCAGGCGTCCACCTTCGCCTTAAGGCGCGTCGCCAGATCGCGGGACAGCTTTTCCTTTATCTGATCTAAATAGGACTTCTTCTCCTCGTATGTCAGCTTCTTCTCCCCCTCGAGCTGACGCTTCAATTCCTTTAGCTGACGCTCGGAATAGCGGTCAAGCTGCCTTATGCGCGCCTCGTACTTTTCCCTTGCCTCCTGCTTTTCCGCCGGTTCGACGACAAGCGTCTCTTCCGTGTGATCTCCATGCTGTCCGGTTCTCCGTGAAACATCGTCAGTGCTGCGGCTTCCACCCGCCCTCTGGCGATTCCACGCACCTTCCTGCCCGGCTCTCTCCCGCTCTCCTGCGGCACTCTGCCCGATTTTCTGCCGATTCCCGGGCGACTGATACGCTCCGTCTTCCCTCTGTCCGCCATCATGCCGCTCGCCAAAAACATCGTTCTCTCTGTCTTTCCTCTGTCCGCCGTCATGTCTCTCGCCGGCAGCACCACTCTCCCCCGTTTTCTTTTGTGCGCCATGATCCGCCGCCTGCTCTCTCTCTCCGTCCGCTCTTCCTGCACCGCCACGCGCACTCTCTCTTCCTGCGCCGTCACGCGCACCGTCTCTGTCCGCCGTCCGCTCTTTCCTGTACGCCTGTACCCTCGGCTCGTACTTCGCGATACTCTCCTCCGGGTAAAACCCCTCCTCCATGCGCGCCTCAAGCTTCCGCAATTCCAGGTCGGTCAGTTCCGGCAGATTGGAGCAAAGTTCATCCAGATCTTCCCCCAACTCCTCATCCTCCGGCGCTCTTCCGTCCGCAAACTCATTCGTATGGTAATTCGACACCCGGTCGCCGTCACGTCCGAGCAGTTCCAGATAATCCTCGTATGCTGCCTCGTCCCCATCAAAATCGAGCATATACATATCCCCGTCGGCAAACAGCCTGCGCGGGCGCGGCGTATAGAAGTGAAGGCATCTGCTGCACGCCGCCGCTCTCGCCAGAAGAACGCCTCCCTCCTCCGTCTCAACGAGGAATTCCTTTCCCATCGGATAGACGACCATGTGAAGCTTCTCCCCGCACGACGGGCACAGATATCCCACCAGATAAAAATTGTTTCCGATACGGCTGCCCCTTCGCTCCCTGACCGTTGTGTCAACATGCGCGAAATTCACACGCGCCTTCTTCCATACGATCTTGCGCCAAAGCCCTCTCGTACTCCCTTCCGTCTCCTCCTCATTCTCCTCGCCGGATTCTAACGCCATCTGAATCACATCCTCGTAAGTGATGCGCATTCCGTGGCGGTAAAATCGAAAGTACATCTGTGTATATTCCGGTTCCACGCCGAGTTCCCGCATAACGCCGACAAACAGATCGTTCAACTGCTTATGGCTCTTCTCCACCTTAAGCCCTTTGATCGTTCCCCATTTTCCAAACGCGTAGAGGATCATATTGATCGCATTCTGCACCCGCACATTTCCTGCCGTGTCCGCGACCGCGTCCTCTTTGAGCGGAATGTCGATAATGTTCGTCGCCACTTTTCTCGTGTCAAAATGAAAAAACAGGGAGCGCACTTCTCCCTGCAAAATAATATAGTTATCGATCACCACGAAGATCCCGTTCCACTTTACCGGAACCTTCATCGTCTCGATCAGCGTTGTAAAAGTCTGTCTCAATTCCTGATTCGCACGTAATTGTATCATAGCAATTTCCCCATATTTTCCAATTGTCTTTCGATTATCATTCGTCCGCAGCATCCCGCTTAAAGACCTGCCGTTTCCCATTGCCTTCGCGTACATTATAATCTTTTTTCCGTAGAATTTCAAATTTTAAGGACGGTATTTACGCCTGCCAGGACCATAAATATCTACTTTATAAATATTTCATAATTTCCAAAAACCCTTTATTTCCAAGCTTTTCCGAAAAATTGTTAGCACTCATTCAAAAAGAGTGCTAATTTTCTATTGACTTTTTATTTTGGCGGTTATAATATTCTATCTATGGGAAGCGAATCTTGTATGAATCTTTTGTTTCCGGTATCTTGTACACAATTATTTTCAGATAAAGGAGTGTTTTCATTATGGCAAACAAACATGGAAGTCTTTCAATCGACAGCGATAACCTTTTCCCCATTATCAAGAAATGGTTATATTCCGACCACGACATTTTCTACCGTGAGCTGATCAGCAACGGCTGCGACGCTATCACCAAGTTAAAGAAGCTGGATATGATGGGCGAATACACCCTTCCTTCCGATTTCAAAGCAAAGATCGAGATCATCGTAAACCCGGAGGAAAAGACCTTAAAATTCATCGACAACGGTCTTGGTATGACTGCGGATGAGGTCGAGGAATACATCTGCCAGATCGCATTTTCCGGTGCGACCGACTTTATCGAAAAATACAAGGACAAATCCACGGACGACCAGATCATCGGTCATTTCGGACTCGGCTTCTACTCCGCATTTATGGTTGCTGACGAGGTCGAGATTGATACCCTCTCCTACAGGGACGGTGCAACAGCCGTTCACTGGACCTGCGACGGCGGCACGGACTACGAACTGACCGACGGCAGCAAAGACATGGTCGGAACAGAGATCACGCTTCATCTGAATGAAGACTGCCTGGAATTCGCCAACGAATACCGCGCAAGAGAAGTCATCGAGAAGTACTGCTCCTTCATGCCGACCGAAATTTATCTGACAAAAGCAAATGCCGATACACAGTATGAAACAATCGACGCTGACGATAAGCTCGACACCGACACGGTCGTTGAGGAAATTCACGAAGACGCTAAAATGGAGGAAAAGGAGAACGGTGAGAAGGAAATGGTCGAGGTTTCTCCCGCCAAGGATAAGCTTAAGATCGTGAAGCGTCCGGTTCCGTTGAACGATACGAACCCGCTGTGGCTCAAGAATCCGAACGACTGCACCGACGAAGAGTACAAAGCGTTCTACCGCAAGGTATTCCTTGATTACAAGGAGCCGCTGTTCTGGATTCACTTAAATATGGACTATCCGTTCAATTTAAAAGGAATCCTCTACTTCCCGAAGATCAATACCGAGTACGATTCGATTGAGGGAACCATCAAACTGTACAACAATCAGGTATTTATCGCAGATAATATCAAGGAAGTCATCCCGGAATTTCTGATGCTCTTAAAGGGCGTCATAGACTGCCCGGATCTTCCGCTCAACGTCTCCCGTTCCGCGCTGCAGAACGACGGCTTCGTAAAGAAGATCGAGGAGTACATCACCAAGAAGGTCGCTGACAAGCTGATCGGCATGTGCAAGACCGATAAGGAAAGCTATGAGAAATATTGGGACGATATCAGCCCGTTCATCAAATTCGGCTGCTTAAAGGACACCAAGTTCTGCGACAAGATGAACGACTACATCCTCTTTAAGAATCTGGATGACAAATACCTGACACTGCCGGAGCTTCTGGTGAAGGAAGAAGAAAAGAAAGAAGACGCGGAAGGCAAAGACACCGCTGCTGCCGAAGTAGTCGATGCCGACGGAAATCCTGTTACTGACGAGAGCGCAGACGCCGCTTCCGATACGGCGGAGAATGCAGAGGAAGAAAAGGACGAGCGCAAAATTGTCTACTATGTCACCGACAGGATACAGCAGGGACAGTACATCAATCTGTTCAAGGAGCAGAATATGGATGCGGTCATCTTAGACCACAACATCGATACTTCCTTTATCTCACAGCTTGAGCAGCGCAATGAGAATTACAAATTCATGCGCATCGACGCCGATCTCACCGAATCCTTAAAGGATGAGACTGCTGCGGAAGATCTGAAATCCGAGACGGACGCTCTGACAGAGGTATTTAAGAAGGCGTTAAACAACGACAAGCTCACCATCAAGGTCGAGAAGTTAAAGAACGAGAACATCTCCTCCATCATTACCCTCTCCGAAGAAGGAAGACGTATGCAGGATATGATGAAGATGTACGCGATGGGCGGTATGGGCGGTATGGACCCGAATATGTTCGCTGCAGACCAGACACTGACCTTAAACGCCAACAACGATCTGGTAAAATACATCTTCGAGCACAAGGATTCCGAGCATATTCCGATGTTCTGCGAACAGCTCTACGATCTTGCAATGCTCTCCAACCAGCCGCTGTCTGTCGACGCGATGACAAAGTTTGTAGAACGCAGCAACAAGATCATGATGCTGTTAACAAAATAGTAACAGATTACTACAACCACAGTTTCTATTATTTGAAGCTGTGGTTGTTTTTCTCTGTTCCCTGCAAATTACATATTCATATTCACTGGCAGCCCAAAAGAAACTATTGCGGAGCAGGAATTGATGTGTGATAATAAAAGTTATAAGAAATTCTATCAGCAAAAGACATAAAGAGGTTTTATCATATGAATGACTATCAGAACTGGAGCAGAGCCGGGGAACAGATCAAAGACGCCGTAACAGACGCTCTGCAGAGCGGAGATTTCAGTAATCTGAATCATCTGGTGTCCCAGACCGTCGCCAATGCGTTAGACGAGGTCGGTATACATATTCCACAGGATGACGATTACCTGAAACGAAAAGGTCAATACACTTACAAAAGCTTTTCCAAAGGTGAAAAAGCACAGACGCAGACATACACGCAGACGCAGACATACACGCAGACGCAGACATACACACAGACAAATGTTCCGCCCAGGCAGCAACAGGCGCAGACATACGCGCAGGCGCATGTTCCGCCCAGGCAGCAACCGCCCAGGGAAAGTCAGACAAGTTCTGTCAATCCCCGCATAAACGCCAATCCCTCTTTTGTAAAGATGAACAAGGTGGGAAACGTATCAAATGTGCTGTACCAGGTCTTCGGCGGAATCGGTCTGGGCATTACCGGAATCGTCACTTTTATACGCCTGATTGCGCTTGCCGCCGATGCCACTACTCCATTCGGCTGGATTGTTAATATTGCTTTTCTAGCGCTCTTCTTTGGCATGATCCAGCATGGAATCAGTCAGAAAAAACGCTTAAGGCGCGCGGAACGCTACGTTACGTTCTGTGACTACCGAATGTTCGGAGAGATCAAAAAGCTGGCAAAAAACACGGGGAAAAAGGAAAGCTATGTTATAAAGGATCTTCAGAAAATGTTAAAGCTCGGCATCTTTCCGGAAGGACATCTGGATGAACAGAATACCTGCTTTATGCTAAACGACGTTGTTTACCAGCAATATCTGGCGGTAGAAAACAACCGGATACAGAGGGAAGAAGCCAGCCGGGAAGCTTTGGAGCAAAAAGGAACCGCACAGGCTTCAAAAGCAGCACCCACGCCGGAGGAATTACACGGACAGGAATCGGAACTGAATACCATGGTAGCGGAAGGAATGGAATATATACGAAAGCTCAGGGATCTGAATGACCAGATTGCCGGAGAAGTCATTTCCGCAAAGCTGTTTCGTCTTGAAAGCCTTTTAAAAGAAATTTTTGACCGCATCCGCGAACATCCCGAGCAAATGCGTCGCATGCATAAGCTCATGGACTACTATCTGCCTACTACCCTAAAGCTGGTGGAGGCTTACGCGGAATTTGACCAGATCAGCGCACCGGGAGAAGAGATCCTAAAGGCCAAAGCAGAAATAGAAAATACGCTTGATACGATCAATCAGGCCTTTTCAGAGCTTTTGAACAATCTGTTTCAAGATACGGTATTTGACGTGACTACAGATGCGCAGGTACTAAAGACCATGCTTGCAAGAGAAGGATTAATGCAGGAGATGGAGTTTGCGACAGACAAGCGGAAATCATAATAAATCAGATGGAGGATAACCAAATGAACAACGATTTAGACGAAATGTTAAAAGAAGCGCCTTCTTTGACCCTTGCTCCCTTTCCGGAGGCAGGCGGCCCCCAGACGACAGGAAATCAAATACAGGCGTTAAAGGAAGAACAACCGGAGATACCGAAGATCGTATTGACGCCCGAAGAACAAAAGATGGTAGACAACTTTGCCGCCCAGATTGATATTACCAATTCCCAGATGGTCATGCAGTACGGCGCAGGCAGCCAGAAAAAAATCGCTGATTTTTCCGAGAATGCACTGAATAATGTGCGTACCAAGGATATGGGCGAAATCGGTCAGATGCTGACCGACGTTGTCGCCGAACTCAAAGACTTTGAAGAGGATGAGGAAAAAGGATTCCTTGGATTTTTCAAAAAAAGCAGCAATAAGCTGGAAAATCTGAAGCTGAAATACAACAAGGCGGAAACAAATATCAACAAAATCTGTAAAGTAATGGAAGACCATCAGATCACATTGCTTAAGGACGCCGCTATGCTGGACAAGATGTATGAGCTGAATCTGAATTATTTCAAAGAATTGTCCATGTATATCCTTGCAGGCAAGCAGAAGCTTACACAGGCAAGAACCGTAGAGCTTCCTGCCCTTCTGAAAAAGGCAGAACAGAGCGGACTTCCTGAAGATACGCAGGCTGCCAACGATTTCGCGTCCATGTGCGAACGTTTTGAGAAGAAAATTTATGATCTGGAACTGACAAAGACGATTTCCATGCAGATGGCTCCCCAGATCCGGCTGATCCAGAGCAACGATACCGCTATGTCAGAAAAAATTCAGTCCACGCTTGTCAATACCATACCGCTGTGGAAAAGCCAGATGGTGATCGCCATAGGTCTGAATCATTCCAGCGAAGCTGCAAAAGCCCAGAAAGAAGTAACCGACATGACCAATGCCCTGCTTCGGAAAAATGCGGAGACACTTAAGACTGCGACCATAGAGACTGCCCTTGAGAGCGAACGCGGCATTGTCGACATCGAAACCCTGACGGCTACCAACAAAACATTGATCAGCACGCTAGATGAAGTCTTAAAAATTCAGGAGGATGGACGTGTCAAGAGAAGAAACGCGGAACAGGAGCTGGGAAGGATTGAGGATGAAATGCGCCAGAAGCTTCTGGCAGTGAGCCGCAGTTCCGGCCAGATGTAATATTTCAAGAACTTCTTTGCTCACAGCCTTTGCTGCGAGCATGAGAAGTTCTTTTCACGCTACCCTTTCAGGAGACATTTATGAATTCTTTTTCTTTTATTTTCCAGTATATTAAAAAGCATAAATTTCAATATATCGCTGGCATCATCACACTTTTTGTCGTTGATTTTTCCAACCTTTTTATCCCAAAACTGACAGGCGTCATCACCGACGGGCTGACCGCGCACACGATGCAGTGGAACGATATCGCAAAGTGTCTCGTGTACATTTTCCTGCTCGGTCTTCTGATTTCCGCCGGGCGCTTTCTGTGGCGATTTTTTATTTTCGGTGCGTCGCGCTCCATCGAGCGCGAGCTGCGCAACGACATGTTCGCGCATCTGGAAGAAATGGACGTAGAATATTACAACGCGCACGGGACAGGCGATCTGATGACACGCTTCACCAGCGACCTAAACGCCGTGCGCATGTCGATCGGTCCCGCCGTCATCTGTGTGTTCGACGCGTCGGTGATGACGCTCATGGTCATCGGACAGATGATGTATTACGTCAATATCCCGCTGACGCTTCTCTCCGTTATTCCGATGCTCCTCATCTGCTTCGGGGAACTCTACTACGGGAAAATCATGGATAAGCGCTTCCAGGCAAGGCAGGACGCTGTTTCCGACCTCACCGATTTCGTGCAGGAAAGCTTCTCCGGCGTGCGTGTCATCAAGGCGTTCGTCAGAGAGCGTGCAGAACGCTACGCCTTCGCTGCGGCGAACCGCCGCACGATGGAACAGAACTTAAATGTCGTGCGCCTGCAGTCTGTCGTTATGCCGCTGCTTGACGTGATTATCGGATTGTCCAGTCTTGTGACCCTGATCTACGGCGGCTATCTCGCGCTCATCGGCGAGATCACGCTTGGGCGGTTCGTCGCTTTCAACCAGTACGTCGGCATGCTCGTCTGGCCGATGCTCGCCTGCGGCGAGTCAGTCAATATGTTCTCGCAGGGCGCTGCGTCCCTCCGGCGCATCAAGACCGTTTTCGACGCCAGACCGGATATTTCCGACGCGCCGGACGTGACAGATGTCGATCGTCTGCGTGGAGAGATCACCTTCTCCCACCTCACCTTTCTGCATCAGGGACACACGGAACCGACCTTAAAGGACATCACGCTTAACGTTCCCTCCGGCACGACGCTTGCAATCATCGGGCGCACCGGGAACGGCAAGACTACACTTGTTAATCTTCTGCTGCACCTTTACAACACGAAGCCCGGGATGATCCTGTTGGACGGACGGGATATCAATACCATCCCCCTAAAGACGCTGCGCGAAAATATCGCCTACGTTCCGCAGGATAATTTCCTGTTCTCCGACACCTTAAAATCCAATATCGCCTTCGGAACAGACGACTGGGATATGGATTCCGTCATCCGCGCGACGAAAGCCGCCTGCATCCACGAGAGCATCGCCGCTTTTCCAGACGGCTATGATACCATTGTCGGCGAGCGCGGCGTCACCCTCTCCGGCGGACAGAAACAGCGCAGTTCCATCGCAAGGGCGTTGATGAAAGACGCGCCGGTTCTGATTCTCGACGACGCGCTCTCCGCTGTCGATACCGACACAGAGGAACATATTTTAAAGAACTTAAAGAAAAACCGTGCCGGGAAAACAACGATTCTCATTGCGCACCGCATTTCCACGATTCAGAACGCCGATCTTATCATGGTCTTAGACGACGGAGAGGCGAAGGAAATCGGAACGCACAGCGAACTGATGCTGAAAAACGGCATTTACCGGAATATGTTTGAAAAACAGCAGTTGGAAGCAAGGAAAGTAACGGACGACGTGCAGTATCGGGATGCACGGCAGAAAGGAGGTGCGCTGTCATGAAACGGCTTCTCGCTTATTTAAAACCGCATAAATGGGTCATGGCATGCGCGACCCTTCTGGTTCTTTTTATTATTGCCGTCGAACTTTACCGCCCGATCATCATCGGGGATGCGATCGACGACTATATCAACGGCTACTACGCGCCTTATACCGTAACGACAAAGGATGCCCCGGGCGCGGTTGCTTACCGTGACATTTACCTGACGAGGGACGGATCTGTGACCGGCGCGCCGTATTATCAGCTTATTCTTTATCAGGACCGCTACTATATGGCGGAAGATCTCACGGCGGAGGAATGCGCCGTTCTCCGTGACGCAGACAATACTACACTCGCCGCTTATGTGTCTGACGGCGCCGTCTCGCTCACTGCCGACGACTTAAAGGAGCTTCGCCATTATGATTTCATCGGCATTCTGCGCGCCGCCCTTCTCTACCTGCTGATGCTCCTGCTCGGCTTCGTATTAAACGCCGCAGACACCTGGATGCTTCAGAAAATGGGCCAGAAGATTATTTATCAGATGCGCGAGGATGTGTTCTGCCACATCCACGGCTTATCGCTGAACTTTTTTAACCAGACTCCGGTCGGCAAGCTTGTCACGCGTGTCTCCAACGATACCGAGGCGGTCAACGAACTGTTTTCCACGATCCTTGTCAAGCTGTTCAAGAACATCGTCCTCATCATCGGCTACGCCGTCGTCATGATTTCCATCGACGCGCGCATGGCAGGCTACTCCTTTCTGCTGCTCCCGCTTGTGGCGGTGCTGACCTTCTTCTTCCGTTTTCTGTCAAGAAAGGCGTACCAGATTACAAGAAATAAGATCACGGAGCTTAACACCTTTTTATCCGAACACATTTCGGGAATGCGCCTGATTCAGATCTTTGCAAGAGAGGAGGAAAAATACAAACAGTTCGAGAAAAAGTCCGGTGAGTTATTTGCCGCGAACTGGCGCGAGGTCATGACGTTCGCAATTTTCCGCCCGACGATCGACCTTCTGTCCATAGTCGCCACGATCATCATTCTCGGCGTCGGCAGCGCGTCGGTGTTAGGCGGTACGCTCTCCATCGGCACGCTTTTTATCTTTATCACGTATATCAGTTCCTTCTTCAAGCCGATTCAGGAGCTTGCCGAGCAGTTCGGAACCCTGCAGTCCTCTCTTGCGTCCGCGGAGAAGGTCTTTTCGATTCTGGATGAGAAGCCGGAAATTGTAAATCCGCAAAATCCTACCGACATAATTATTAAGGGCAGAATCGAATTCCGCCATGTATGGTTCGCCTACGAGAAAGACGATTATATCCTAAAGGACGTAAGCTTTGTGATAAATCCTGGGGAAAAGATTGCATTTGTGGGCGCGACCGGCGCCGGAAAATCGTCCATCCTGAATCTGATCGGACGCTATTTTGACATTCAAAAAGGTGAAATTCTGATTGACGGCGTTGATATCCGCGAAATCGACACGGATGTACTCCGCTGTGCGATCGGTCAGGTACAGCAGGATGTCTTCATCTTCACCGGAGATATCAAGAGCAATATCTCCCTGCGAAACGAAATGATTTCTCTGGAGGATGTAAAACGTGCGGCAAGAATCGTAGGAGCCGACTCCTTCATCGAGAAGCTTCCGGGCGGCTATGACGAGCCTGTGACAGAGCGCGGAAGCACACTCTCCGCCGGACAGCGGCAGCTCCTCTCCTTCGCAAGGACGCTCGCCTACAATCCGGCGATTCTCGTGCTCGACGAAGCAACCGCAAACATCGACACCGAGACGGAAGTCATGATTACGGAGGCCCTGGAAAAGCTGATGGAGGGGCGCACGACCATCATGGTAGCGCACCGCCTCTCCACGATCCAGCACGCCGACAAGATCATTGTCATGCACGAAGGGCAGATTGCCGAATCCGGCTCACATCAGGAGCTGCTGGCACAGGACGGGATTTACCGGAAGCTCTACGAGCTGCAGTTGGCGGACGGGTAGCTTATCCATCTTTTACGCATGCTTTCCTACAAAATCTTCGTCGTCCACTTCGAGCAGTCCCAGACCTCGCCGACGATATCCTGATAGAACTCGGGCTCGTGGCAGATTAGGAGCATGCTGCCGCGATATTCCTTCAACGCGCGCTTTAGTTCTTCCTTCGCCTCCACATCAAGGTGATTGGTCGGCTCGTCAAGTAGCAGGACGTTCGTCTCGCGGTTCATCAGCTTGCAGAGACGCACCTTTGCCTGCTCGCCGCCGCTTAAGACGCGCACCTGACTCTCGATGTGCTTCGTCGTAAGTCCGCACCGCGCAAGCGCCGCGCGCACCTCATACTGGGAAAAAGACGGGAACTCCTCCCATATTTCCTCGATGCAGGTGCGCTTATTTTCGCCCTTGATCTCCTGTTCAAAGTAGCCGATCAAAAGGTTCTCTCCCTGCTCCACCGTTCCCTTCACCGGATGAATCAGCCCCAAAAGGCTTTTTAACAGCGTCGTCTTCCCGATTCCGTTCGCCCCGATCAATGCAACCTTGTGCCCGCGCTCGAGCGCGATATCAAGCGGTTTGGAGAGCGGCTCGTCATATCCGATGACAAGCCCCTTCGTCTCGAAAATATATTTTCCCGGCGTGCGCCCCGTCGGGAAAGAAAATTCCGGCTTCGGACGCTCTGCGGCAAGCTCGATGACCTCCATCTTATCCAGCTTCTTCTGTCTCGACATCGCCATATTTCTTGTAGCGACACGCGCCTTATTGCGCGCGACAAAATCCTTCAGTTCACTGATTTCCTGCTGCTGTTTGCGGTAGGCAGCCTCAAGCTGCGATTTCTTCACCGCATAGACCTCCTCGAACTTATCGTAATTTCCCACGTAGCGGTCAAGATGCTGATTTTCCATATGATAAATGATATTGATAACACTGTTCAAAAACGGAATGTCATGCGAAATCAGAATAAACGCATTCTCATACTCCTGCAGATAGCGGGTGAGCCATGCAATATGCTCCGCATCGAGATAGTTCGTCGGCTCATCGAGAAGCAGAATGTCCGGCTTCTCCAAAAGAAGCTTCGCAAGCAGCACCTTCATGCGCTGTCCGCCGCTTAAATCCGTCACGTCATGTGAAAGTCCAAGTTCCAAAAGCCCCAGCGCACGTGCGACCTCCTCCACCTTCGCGTCGATCGTATAGAAATCGTGCATGGTAAGCGTATCCTGTATTACGCCAAGTTCTTCCATCATCACATCCATCTGCCCCTCGTCCGCCGCACCGAGCGCGTCGCAGATTTGATTCATCTTCTCTTCCATCTCGAACAGCCAGCCGAACGCCGACTTGAGCACGCTCTCGATCGTCATGCCCTTCGTGAGCGTAGAATGCTGGTCCAGATATCCGACGCGGACATTCTTCGCCCATTCCACCTTGCCCTCATCCGGCATCAGCTTCCCCGTCACAATGTTCAAAAAGGTGGACTTTCCCTCGCCGTTCGCTCCGACAAGCCCGATATGCTCCCCCTTTAACAACCGGAAAGAAACGTCGTCAAAGATCGCCCGGTCGCCGAAGCCGTGTGTCAGATGTTCCACATTTAAAATACTCATAAGCTTTCTGTCTCTCCTATCACTTCGTACTTTACAACAACACGACATTTCCTATCGCGTAAAAAGCGGAAAAAGCAATCGCCTCTTCCGCTCACTCTAATTTCGATCTGCCGTCTCCGCACTTACTTCAGCAGGAAAAAATATGCCAGCACAAGTACGCCCAACACGATACGATACCAGCCGAACACCTTAAAATCATGCTTTCTTATGTAGCCAAGCAGGAACTTGATTACAACGATGGACACCAGAAACGCACTCAACATGCCGGAAAGCAGAATGATCCACTCCATTCCCGTCAGCGCGAAACCGAAATCCAAAAGCTCGAGCAGACTTGCGCCAAGCATGACCGGGATTGCGAGGATAAATGTGAACTCACTCGCCGCTTTTCTGGAAATCCCGATCAGTAACGCGCCGATAATCGTCGCACCGGAGCGCGAAGTTCCCGGAAACGCCGCGGCAAGAAGCTGGAAAATGCCGATCAGTATCGCCATCCGGAACGTAATATCTCCCATTTCCTTCACGACGGCATTTCTTCCCGCATTATAATTCTCCACCAGTATGAACGCAATGCCGAACACGATCAGCGCAATCGACACGCACACCGGATTGTAAAAAAGCGCATCGCAGACATTATCCAGTCCAAGCACAACGAAAACAATCGCGGGCAGACAAGATACTACGATCTTAAACCAGTTTAGGATAACGGGCATCCGCACCGCGACCGGACCGATCACCCAATACTCCTTCTGCCAGAAGCCGTCCTTTTTTCCCGCGATTCCCGCCGCGCCGGAACTGACCACTTCCTCCGATGACGTACGCACGAACGGCCAGATCAGATTCCAGAACAGTACCACGACCGCAAGGATCGCGCCAAGCTGGATCACCACCAGAAACATATTCCAGAACTCCTTGCTCACATCAAGCGTCACAAATTCATCGAGAAGAATCATGTGTCCGGTACTGCTGATCGGCAGCCACTCGGTGATTCCCTCCACGATACCAAACAAAATTGCTTTTAAAATTTCTATCATATACACTCCAATTTTCCAAACATATTAGCACTACACCAGATTCAGCATCAACTTCGTCTTTTTGTACACATGGAAATACGCCGGGAACAAAAACGCATCCGCGAAAATCCATGCCACCGGGCTTGCGATACACGCCGCCGGGAAACCGAAGACGGGAACGAACACAAAGCCCACCAACGCCCTTGCGACCATCTCAAAAACTCCGGCGAGAACTGCGAACTTGCTGTACCCCATGCCCTGAATCAGAAATCTTACAATATTGACAAACGCCAGCGGAATATAAAACGCGCTGTTCAACATCAAAAACAGCTGCACATCCCCGATGATGCTCGCCCTGGCGCTTTCCACGAAGAAGCCTGCAAGCCACTCTCCGGCGAAGAACAGTACTACAAACGCAATAATCGAGTACACGATGCCAAGAATGGAACAGGATTTCAAACCTTCCCGAATACGGTCAAGCTTCTTTGCCCCCACATTCTGCCCGCCGTAAGTCGCCATCGTCGAACCGAGCGCGTCGTACGGACAACAGAAGAACATACTGATCCTGCTGCCTGCCGTCATCGCCGCAACCGCATCCGAGCCAAGCGTATTGACCGCACTCTGCAGAATTACGCTTCCGATTGCCGTGATCGAATACTGCAGTCCCATCGGAACGCCCATATTGCAGAGCGTCTTCATATAGAACGTATTGATCTTGCGTTCTTCCTCGTCCGCGTGCAGAATTTCGAATTTACCCAGGCTGTAGATAAGGCATCCAAGCCCCGAAACCGCCTGCGAAATCACGGTCGCGAGCGCCGCTCCCGCCACGCCCATGTCGAACGTGATAATAAGCACAAGATCAAGTGCGATATTTAACACGGAAGCAATCGTCAGAAATACGACCGGCGTCCTGCTGTCTCCCATGGAACGGATAATTCCCGAGATCAGATTATAAAGGTACGTTGCAGGAATCCCCGCAAAAATGATGACAATATAAATATAAGCGTCATCAATAATATTTTCCGGCGTCCGCATCAGTCTTAGAATCGGCTTGCAGTACACCACGGTAAGCACCGTCATCACCGCGGCAAATACGACCGCAAGGTACACGGCGTTCATCATAAACGCCCGCATCGCCTTGTAATCTCCCGCGCCGAAGCGGTGTGCCAGCGGAATCGCAAAACCGTTGCACACGCCCATGCAAAAGCCGATAATCAAAAAGTTGAGCGATCCGGTCGCGCCCACGGCCGCAAGCGCATCCACCCCCAGAAACCTTCCTACGATCAACGTATCTACCAGATTATAAAACTGCTGAAATAAAAAACCGAACAAAAGCGGCACGGAAAATCCCAAAATCAACTTCATCGGGGAACCGTTCGTCATATCTTTTGTCACAGAAAACACCTCTCTCTTATGCTATATCTCGCTGCAGTATTTTTCAAACA
The DNA here is from genome assembly GCA_021771815.1 of Roseburia hominis. GTDB lineage: Bacteria > Bacillota > Clostridia > Lachnospirales > Lachnospiraceae > Roseburia > Roseburia hominis_A. Next base: position 40,166 of record JAETOE010000014.1, on the reverse strand, counting down.
CCGTAAAAAAGCTGTTCGTTGTCAGCGTCCCATCCGTCTGCAATTCAAGCTCTTCCCAAAGTTCCACATTGAGATTCGAACTTAAAGACGATATGAACTCATTGTACACATCGTCAAACGCTTCTTTTTCCCTTTTTTCCACAATGTTAGACTTATTGGCCTCTGTCAGCTCCTCGTCATATTTATTCAGGCATTTAATAAAATAATATCCATTCTCTGTCTCAATCATTCCTGAAATCTCATCATTATCCAGCCGAAACGCGGCTTCCTCCACCTCATCCGGCAGATCGTCCCGCGCGACCGTGACCTGAATCGCCGACAACTCGTTATAATTATTTGCAAGCGCGGCAAAATCGTCTCCCTGCTGCAGCTTCTGTCTTACTTCCCACGCATCCGTCTTCTCCGTCACGTAAATCTGCATGATCTCCATGACTCTCGCCTCATCGTCGCTCACCTCGTCATTTACCCCGTCAGTCAGCGAATTATAAAGCTTCTGGGCAAGCGCATAATGCGTGTAGTACTCCTCAATATCCATTTGTGAGACTCCCAGATATGTAAGCTCCTCCTCGGACAACGAACCATAGTACTCTTTTGCCGCCTCGGATACCTTAAGCAGCTCCTCCTCGGACAGCGCCATCTCCTGTGACTGCGCCAGAAGATCCATACAATAGACGCGGGTAAGCTCCTCGAGCGCAATATCCTTCACATACTGCGTCAGGGAATCGTCCCCGAAATCATGCTGCCACAGATTGATCGTATATGCCGTTCCGTAAATATTCTGGTAATTTGTCAGATAGACTTTTGCCTCCTTGAGCCCGCACATCGTCTTATCCAGCGAAAACACCTGCTTGCCGCTTAAGCTGCCTGTGACGACAATCTCTTTGTTCCCGATCTGACATCCCGAGAGCATGACTGCCGCCGCACATACGCAGGCAGCCACTCCCGCAACCCATTTTCTCTTCATCGTAACACACCCTTGTCTATGCCATCGCCTTTAAGATACTTCTTGCCACCGAAATACCGTTCGCGGACGCCTGCTGCAGCCCTCTCGTCACGGAAGCTCCGTCTCCGATTGCGCGCAAGCCCTTCACGCTCGTCTCAAAATCCCTGTTGACAACTACCTTATTGGAATAGAACTTGACCTCAACGCCGTAAAGCAGCGTTTCGTCACTCGCAAGCCCCGGCGTCACCTTATCGAGCGCCATGATCATCTCCTCGATATCCACCATAATACGGTGTGGGAACACAAGCGACAGATCGCCCGGCACGGCGTCCTTTAACGTCGGGATCAGATTGTTCCGGCAAAGGCGCTCCTCCGTCGTTCTTCTGCCCCGCTTGAAATCGCCGAAGGTCTGCACTAAGATCTTGCCGTCGCAGAGCATATTGGAAAGCTGTGCGATCTGCTTGCCGTACTCAATCGGCGTCTTAAAAGGCTTCGTGAAATTCTTGGACACTAAGATCGCAAAATTCGTATTGTTCGTCTTCAGCTCCTTCGACTTGTACGCATGTCCGTTGACCACGGCAAGCCCGTTGTCGTAATACTCTGTCGCAACCTCGCCGGACGGATTCGTACAGAAAGTACGCACCTTATCGTCAAATGTCGGCGTGTGATATACCAGCTTCGCCTCGTAGAGATTTTCATTCAAAAATTCCATAATCTCATCGCGGACCTCAACACGCACGCCCACATCGACCGTACCGACCTGCGTCTCGATATCATGCTGCTTACAGATATGGGAGAACCAGTCCGCGCCCTCTCTCCCGACCGCGGAGATGACCTCTGGTGCCGTATACGTCTCGCCCTTGTCGGTGATGATTCCCTTCACCGCACCGTCCTCAATCAAAATATCCTGTACCATCGTGCCAAACTCCATCTCCACCCCTTCTTCCAAAAGGTGTTCCTGAAGCCTTGCATAGATCTTGTAGCCCTCTTCCGTTCCAAGGTGACGGATCGGACACTCGATAAGCTTTAAGTTCGCATTGATTGCCTTTCTGCGGATCTCGCGGATCTCCTTCTCCTTGTCAACGCCGTACACCTTCGTGTCCGCGCCGAATTTCAGGTAAATATCATCCGACTCCTTTAAGAGCGCGACCGTCTCGTCGTAGCCCAAAATCTCCGGCAGATTGCCGCCGACATCCGGAGAAAGAGAAAGCTTTCCGTCGGAAAACGCTCCCGCTCCCGCAAATCCGGTCGTGATAGAACAAGGCTTGCAGCCCACACAGACTTTGGTCTTTCGCTTCGGACATTCACGCTTCTCGATCCTTCTTCCCTTCTCGATCATAAGAACCTTCATATCCTTCTTCGCGTGAATCAGCTCATACGCGCAGAAAATGCCGGAAGGTCCGGCCCCGATTATAATCACATCATAATTCTTCATTTAAATCCTCCTGTCAGAATAAAACATACTTGTCTTTTCCTCATTCCGCCTTTTCCGAAAATTGGCGGACTACGCCTCCACGATCAGATATCTGCCGTCCGGCAGGGCGAACACCTCCGCAGCATCCGCAAGTTCTTCCCTGCTCATGCCTGCAATGTCCGCTCCCTCTTCTTTAAAATATTCCCGTACTTCCTTCAGATTCTTAACTACGACCGCCATACAGTCTTCCAGAAATGCTTCCGCCTCCTCGCGGTTCTCTGCGACCGTCTCCTTAAACAGCTTCCCCTGCTGCTCTAAAAATGCGTCAAGACAGACTTCATCGTACATATTCCTTCCCCCCTCACCATAAATAAAGGTCTATTCCAAGCTTCTTCAACTCCCGGTAGGCCGCCGCCACCGGAAGCCCTACAACATTATTATAGTCACCGTCGATTTTGTCAATATAAATCGCACATTTTCCTTGAATTCCGTATGCTCCCGCCTTGTCCATCGGCTCGCCAGTCGCGATATAGCGCCGGATCTCCTGCTCGCTTAGCCTGCGCATCACAACGTCCGTTCTCTCATGGAAGGTAAGCTCGCCCGTCTTCCCGGATGCCGCAAGCAGAATGATCGAAACGCCCGTATACACCATATGCGTATTTCCCGAGAGCATGGAAAGCATCCGAAACGCGTCCTCCTCATCCTTCGGCTTCCCCAGGATCTCCCCGCCGTACGCCACGACCGTGTCCGCGCCGATCACCATGATATCCTGCGGCGTCACAAGCTCCTTATGCTCTGCTCCATACGCCTTTACCATCCCGGCGACTTCCCGCGCTTTCTGGCTGGCGAGTTCCTCCACGACCTCGTCCGGTATCGTTTTTGTGATGATCTCTTCTCCCTTTGCCGGGCAGACCTCAAATTCCAGTCCGATCTGTTCTAAGAGTTCTCTTCTCCGCGGAGACGCGGAAGCTAATATGATCTGTCCCATGGTTCCTCCAGACTTTATTTTCAGAACATCTGTTCTATTTTTCCACATATTATAATATCATATCCCACACGTTTCGTAAAGAGTCCATTTGTTGCGTTTCCACAGTCCTATTTTGCGCATTATCCGAAAATATTCTGTTCTTTTTTATTCTCTATTTTTTACGATATTGATTCGGAGACAACCCGGTATATTTTTTAAACATTGTGGAAAAATATGTGAAATTATCAAACCCGACTGCCTCCGCCACATCGCTGACCCGCTCTCCTCTTTCCAGCATCCTTTTTGCTTCCTCTATCCTGCATTCCGCGATCGTATCCTTGATATTTTTTCCTGTCTGTTTTTTATAGGCTTTGGATAAATACTCCGGCGCCAGATAAAATTGCTCCGCAATTTCTGTACGTCCAATGTTTTCTTTGTAATGTTCTTTTATGTACTGATCTATTTTCTCACTCAGACTATAGCTTTTCTGCACGCTTTCCTCATAATTATAGGTACAGTCAATCAGGTAATTCGTCCATCGTATCATATCAATAACCGACTGAAAGGCCTTTTCTCCCAACTGAATCAGGTTTTCATCCGCGAGAAGCCCCGTTGCCTGTATTCCTTTTTTTCCAAGATAGGTATAAACCACCTGCAGAATTTCCTCTTTCCCACGTTTTAAGACTTCATTATTCAACGTCTTATCAAAAGCCCTGTCATTCAGCATCTCTTTCAGATAACTTAAGATTTCCATTTTCTTTTTTTCTGTAAAATACTGCTCTAATTTGTCAAACGCGAAAACAGACCTTACTCCCTCTTCTGTCCCTGTGCTGTCTTCTTCATGAAAATAAGAACCATAATACGCTACGTTTCTTTCAATCAGGTTCTGTTCCTCATGAAATGTCTGATATATCTCATATATTTTACATGGTCTGCCGATGCAGATCGTTATTTCAGAGGAAAACATCTTCTTAAAATCCTTACGCAGTTCCTCGCAGCACCGGCTCAGTTCCTCTCTGTTTTTTACAGAAGATACCGTAGCTACAAGATAGTAATCGTCATAGTCCATAGAAACAACAGAATGATTATCCGGATTGCCGCAAAAAATTTCGGAATGTATATTCTCAACTACAAAAAGCATTAAATCCGGGCTCATTTTTTCCCGGTCCTCTTTTATTCCGGTAATTTTTGACACGATCAGGCAATAGGATACTTCTCTCTCTATCTCCAGCTTTCGTTTTTCAATTTCGGATGCGATCACTTCCTCTTTTCCTGCAATGTGACCGGATAATAACTGGCTCCAGAAAGAAATCTGAAGCTGTCTCTGATTCTCTTTTACCCATTTCCCATATTCGCTGTTTTTCTGAAGCTGCTGCTCTTCTTTACGTTTCAGAATAATTTTTTTCAGCGCTACCTCCATCACATTGACGTTAAACGGCTTCAGCAGATATTCGGAAGCCTGATACTTAATTGCGTCCGTTGCATAGTCAAAACTTTCATGACAGGTAAGAAGCAGAAATTCCCCTGACAGCTTTTGTTCCCTGAACCATTCCAGAAGATCAATTCCGGACCCCTGCGGCATCTCAATATCGCTGATTACGATATCGATACTCTGTTCTAATAAAATTGTTTTTGCAAGACTGATATTATAAGCAGTAAATGTCCCTGCGATCCCCAGCTTTTCCCAATCTATGGATTTCTGAATCACATCTACCGTCGCAATATCATCATCTACAATCAAAACCTGCATTCTCGTTTTCCTCTTCCTCTTATTAGAATCAACAACTACATTCAGTCTAATTTTATCTGTTTTTGTTCTTTCATTTCCTGAACTGCATGCTCCGGAATCCAAAATGTATTCTTACATCCATGGGGTTTGATATTACTGATAGCAAACAGTCCTTCCCTCTCATACATAAGCTCTATCATCCGCTTTACGCTCTGCAAGCCTACACGTTCCCCATTTTTTGAAATCATCGTTCCCTGACACGAAAAGGCATCCATCACCTCATTCGGATATCCTTTTCCATCGTCCTCAATTTCAAGAAGCAGCATTTTCTCTCCGTGTAACTCTGTCTCGCTCGCTTTAATTAAAATTGTAAGCATCTGCTCCACATTTACAGCATATTTATACTCATTTTCAATAATCGTATGAATTATCATCTGCGGAATTTTCCATTGCCCCAGCCCCGGCGCAATGTCTATATAATAAAATACACAACCCGGGTATTTCAACTCCTGCATTTCAAAATAATTTCTTACATGCTGGACTTCCTCCTCCAGAGAAACCGTATGAAGTCCGGAGCGAAACATATATCTGATATTTTTGGACAACGCGCTAATATATTTCTCAATTTCCGAATTTTTCCCCTGCTGATTTAAACTGGAAATTGTCGTCATCGCATTTAAGAAAAAATGAGGTCTTATCTGAAGTTTTACACATTTCAATTCTGTTTCCTGCAAATCAATCTGTTTCTCATAACTTTGAATTTTCAGTCCCAAAATCTCATCCATTAATCGATTAAAGGTATCTTTTAATAACGCAAACTCTTTGCTTTTGTAATCCTCCTTTATTCTAAGCTCATAATCTCCTTTTTGGAGTTCTTCCATGCTTTTTTGCATATGACTCATCGGTGTTATCATTTCTTTTCTCAAAAAATTAATCAGACTACCCGAAAACCCGACAAAAACCAGAAAAGCAATCAATACCAGTACCATATTCCAACGAATCTGTCCGAAAAACGCTGACATACTGGTATATGCCGACATCTGTAGTTCTCCGTCCGCCAACGGATACCTGGTTTCATATATCCAGCGGTCTACCTGCGATTCATCTAAAACATTCCCGGTCTCATAGGAAAGTAATTTCTCCCCGAATTCTCCCCACACCTGCTCCTTTTCGTCTTTTAAAAGAATAGAAATATTTTTCAGATCATTTTCTGTGGCATTTTCCATAAAATGACTCACCGAAATAAAAATCCCTGCCGCTCTCCCCTGCCATACATACATTTTATATACGTAGCTTTTCGCTCCGATTTGTGTAATGCTCCACTCTGCCTTTGCCCGTTCTTCCCCCGCCCTTTCAATTGTAAAGCGGCGCAATGCTTCTCTTTCATCATAAAAAATCTTTGCGTTCGCATAATCCAGGCAGGTTGCATAAGTACTCTCCGCAATCACGACAGCATCCACATAGCGATTATAAGTAGCCTGCTGCTGTATTAATTCCTTTATTTTCACGGATGCATAATATCTGTCTGTCTCCCTTTCACTCTGCAGCATATCATAATCTTTATTTTTATAAATAAGCTGTTCTAACAGCATATCAGCATTATCCAGTTTATTTTGAAGTTCCCGCCCATAAAGCAGCATCAGATTGTCGCTGCTTGTCTGAAGATTATCCAAAGTGGTATAATAAGAGACAAAAAATGTAAGAAAAAATATACTTACCAATAAAACACATTGTATTCTCAGCATAAAAACAGTGCGGCTGATCAATGACCTTTTTTTCATAATATAACCCCCGACTCTTCCAAATAAAGTATCCGCCCAAAACTGTTTTCATCTAATATTCGATTCCAATTTCCCTATATTCCAACAATCTTGCCTTTCCCATTGGAAGTTCCGTATATTTTCCTTCCATTGTTCCGTTTAAAATTCCATCTGCAGCTTCCAAAAAATCTTTTATGATCTGCTTTTTCACCGGTTTGTCATGATGCCCCGGCCATGTTATGTCATATTCCTGCCGCCTGTCCCAAAGACACTGTATCGATTCCCGATATGTGGAGATTGATGACGCATATTCCATCTGCAAAAGCACGTGTGCCTTACAGCAGGTATCCCCTGTAAACAGCCATCGTCTTTCTTTGTCTAAAAAACAAACGGAACCTACGGAATGTCCCGGTGTCGGAATTACCTCTACCGTCCTCTTTCCAAGCTCAAATACCATATGTTTTGTAAAATATAAAAGCTCTCCCTTTACAGGAAAGAGCTCTTCTTTTGTAAAAATATTTCTCATATTTAATTCGCTATGCACATGATATAATACTTCATCTTCTTTTGCAAGCCACACTTCGTTAAACGCACCCGTTCCACCAATATGATCTACATGACCATGTGTAAGCGCCACTCTGATCGGACGGTCTGTCAACTCTTTGCAGATCGTATAAAGCGGTATTGCGCCCAAACCTGTGTCTATCAGCAGCGCTTCTTTTTCTCCTTCAAGAAGATACATATAAACACTCACATTGTCATCGTACTCTTCGATTATCCATGTATGCTCATCCAATTTCTTTTCCTGATGTTTCATATTGGCTTTTCCTCCCTATCCTTCCGGAATCAGCATCTTATCCTTTGTGCCTTCTTTTATGCCCGCCAAAAAAGAAAATGCCGGGTCCATCATCCTCTCCCAGTAATCGAATTCATGGTCTCCATGGCCTTCCCGGTATTGGTGCAAAACGTGATGCTCCCTCAATGTTGTTTCCAACTGCTCGACTGCCCGGTACACCGCCCTGTCCTCTTTCCCACAGCACAAAAACAATTCCGGTCTGTTTTTAACTCCTTCTTTTGTCCATTCCACCGCAAGATTTGTGTCGCCGCTGTAATAGTTCTCCCTGCTTTTAAAAATCCCCTGAAACTGTTCTGCTGAAAATCCGGGAGCCTCCGTCTCTGCCAAAAGCATATACGCATCCGCCGCCGGAGAAAATGCCGCCACCTTGGAAAATGTATCCCTATATTTCATTCCGTTATACAGAGCGCCATATCCTCCCATGGAAACGCCTCCGATAAAAGTGTCCTCTCTTCTCCCTGATAACGGAAGCATATTTCTTGTGACCTCCACCAGTTCCTTTCCAACATAGGTACTGTAAAACGTCATTCGATCCGGCATATCCTGATAAAATAAATTTTCACCATCCGGCAGGACAATCGCTATTCCCTTTAACTCGGACTGGCTGCGCAAGCTCAGATATGTGATCAGTTCTGTCGCAGTTGCGCTATAGCCGGGCAGCAGATACAATGTCCGGTATGGCGGCTCCCATTGTCCGCCTATTCCGTCGGAAGGCAAAATTACTTTTACTGATACACCACGCATTAATGCCTGCGATTTGTACTCCAATTGTAAAAATGCCATATTTGTTTTCCCCTTTTAAAACTATATTTTCGGCTGTTTAAAAATCAATTGTGCAAAGTCCCGAATACACATGCGCCATACGTTCCAGTCATGTGTCCCCGTATATATCTTCCGAATATGTGCGATTCCCTTCTCTCCAAGAACCCCATCATCATGTTCAAAATTCTCCCAAAAAGGATCCTTGTCCCCCATCGCACGGAAAAATACCGGGAATTCTTTTGCAAAAGCCTCCGCATCATTTAAAATTTTCATATGTTCGTTATTTCCCGGTCCACGCTCGACCTGATCCAGGAGACTGCCTTCGATGATGTTCGTAACAAATCCGCTGAACACACCAAGTCCGCTAAAATATTCCGGATGCATGAAACCCGTGATACTTGTCTGCAAGGAACCCATCGAAAGACCCGCCATCGCTCTCATATTTTTTGTTTTTCCGACGCGGAACTTTTTCTCAATATACGGAATAATATCCGTCAGCAACTGTTCTTCAAATAATCTGAAGTCAACCACGCGTTCTCCCTGCCCGTTGCTTGTCTGAACCATTCCATTGCCCATAACAACGATCATAGGCACCGCCTTTTTTTCTGCAATAAGATTATCTAAAATAAAATTTACTTTTCCTGACGCTGTCCATCCGATTTCATTTTCACCGTGTCCATGCTGCAGATAAAGTACCGGAAAATCCCTGTCTTCCTCCTCATAACAATATGGAGTATATACCATGCAGCTCTCCCATTCCCCGGTAACCTGCGAAAAGAAATACTCTCTCCTGACGCTTCCATGGGGCACGTCTTTTATCTGATAGAAGTCTTCCCCTTCCATTTCAAGCGCAACATAATTATAAGGGCGGCTATAACCATAGGTAATGGGCAGCAACGGCGTAAGCACCGCCGCATCGTCGATCAAAAGCTGCACATAATGAATCCCCAATCTTACCGTATATTCCGTTCTCCAGACGCCGTCTTCATCCATGGTACACGGATGCTCCGTTTCCTCTATTATAAAAGCCACTTTTTTTGCATCCGGCGCCTTAATCTGAAGGAAATAGCGCTCTCCTTCCTTTTTCAGAACCGGAACCTGATTTTCCCATAATAAGACGCTGTCAAATCCAAGCGGCTGCTCATTTATATTGTAATTCATAACTCCTTTACCTCTCCTTTGGGATTTGTTTCTGTAATTCGGAAAGAATAGTCTTTCAGATTTGCATCCAGGCTTGCTTTGTATCCTGCGTTCCGCCATATAAATTCTATGTTATTGCCCTCCGACCTTACAGAAATGCTGCTCTCGTAAGAAAATGCCAGACAGCTGTTACGGAAACGCAGTAAATCAAGCTGACGCTTTACAACCGGCCGCTGTAATCCTGCTTCCATCTGTTCTACGGTCAGGTTGGTACGGTTAATCTCCTTATGTCCCCCCGCACCCGCGCGTTTCACTGCCTCATGATCATTTGCGCCCACGAACAGATCTAAATACCATATCTGAGGCTTTCCAGGCATAAAAAGCTGCAGTGCCCTTGCAAGAAGCATTTTCCTCTCATCCTCTCCCAATGCACTATAATACGTGGCATTTACCTGATAATACATATTCTTCTGCCCATGCAGATCTTTTACATAACCGCCTCTCGCCACGACAATATCTATTAAATTCTGTATCCGCTCTTCCGGCAGCAGACCTTTTAAATCAAGGAGCGGAATCCCGTCATGGCATCCCAGCATATTTACAGTGCGGATATTTTTTTCAACCAATTCTTCCGCCCAGCACGCAAGACGGTCTCCATTTTGGAATTCCAATGCGTCGATAATCAGTCCCGGCAGGAAAAAGTCATATGTCATATAGCCTTTTTCTGCAATCTGCGCATAGTTTTTCTCACTATAGCTTGCATGAATCTCCGGAAGCAATGTGAGATTATATTTATCCGCCAGCTTTCTTACTTTTTCTAACAGTTCCCATGTTCCCGGCTCATTTAAGAAGTTCTTTTCTCCCGGCTCCTTGGGTGCATACGCAAATGCATCCAGACGCACAATCTTTGCCCCGTAACCGGCAAGCGTTTTTAATACGTCGTCATAATATTCCCATACCAGCGGAGATTTGATATTCAGATCCATCTGTCCCAAATACCTTCGGCCGTTTTCCATATAATCACAGATTTTCTGAATCTGTTCCTCTGAGAGGAATTTTGTAACATATGCCGTCTCTTTATCCCGCATAATCTCCTGCGGTTTCTTCCCCTCCGAAGTACCTTCATCCATCGCCTCCGCCAGAGAAAGTGCCTCCGTATACTGCAGACCCGCCGCCTTCATCAGATCCTGTGCCGTTACCGTGCGGTAATTTACCTCCTGGTAAAATGTATTCCAATACGGAACATCTTTTCCGTCCGGAAACCTTACCATCAAAATAGGAAGCCCCGGTTTACGAAAAAACATGTCCTTAAGATACTTCTCTTCCGGCTGTATATAGCCTTCTTCTGTCATTTCGCCGCAGCCGTCCCAAAATTTATTCCAGTCAATAAAAAAATCACGGTACTTGGACTTGTCTCCGTTCTCAATGATATCCTGAAACTGTCCGGATAAAACAGATGCATGATTAAGAATAAAATCCAGCTTTAAATCAATACCAAGTGATTCTAACTTATCCAATGCCGCTTTTGACGCCAGCATCTTATTTAAAGAATAATCGATTACGGAAAACCCCCGGTCCAGATCTGTATGAAACAGACTGGGCAGGATATAACAGGAAGTGAATGTTCCCTCTAATTCCGGTTTCCGTAAAAAATCAGCGATATCATCTAATGTTCCACCCATACTGTCCGGGTACGCATTAAGCATTGATCCAATGTTCATTTTCCTGTTCTCCCCCCTGTATTCTACCGCCCCGCATCCATCTGTCTGCAGTAATCTTCGTAACTTAACAATTCTCCGCTTTTGGAAATAATTATTTTTGCTTTTTTCGCCTGCTTCTCCAACATTGCCTGTTCCAATTCCAAAACCATCATTGTAAACGGACTGTCCGTTGCACCGTCTCTGTTTCTTGCCCTTCGATGTGCCAAAGTTTCCTGCGGTGTACTGTTTAGTAAAATCGGAATATCCACGCCTTTATAATAATCGCTGTTTCCATGTGTCCACTCAATGATCAGAACCTGTGTCTGCGAAAAGTCTACGTCTTCATACCACAGTTCCGTCTCTGTGCGCCCCATCCGTCTTAACCATATCTTATCGGCGCCGTTCTTAAACTGCCTTACAATTTCTTCTATTTCTTCAAATCCGATTTCCCGGCACGATCCCAGATAGCCTTTTAGTCCTTCTCTTCCGTTTCTTAAATAGGATTCATACCATGGATATTCTTTTACATGACAGGCATTCGCATCATCCCCCTGCTCTTGAAATTGATGGATAATCTGAAAATGTTCTGCATTAAGCGTATTCTCTTTCACCATTCCTCTTATCGCACTTTCCCGGAATACCTGAAGCCTCTCCGCATCATTATATACAGGGATCCTATGCGGATAATTGTCACCCGACAATGTATAGCTTCCAATGCCTGCCTGTGTTAAATAAAAAGATAACAAAGACGCTATTTCCGACTTTCCAACACCGGAACCGCCGCAAACAGTGAGCACTACCTTTCCGTTTTCTGCCTTTTCCGACGTTTCTGTCAGCATTGGGAGCAATTCCCTAAAGATAACGTTTGCCTTCTGTATGTGATTCTGATTTATTTCTACTTTATCCCCCGGCATATCGCCATGTGTGATATCTTCCGGAATTACCGGCGGCTCCCAATCTGCTGCGCCCTTTATAATCTCCGCAATTGTTTTCATTCGTTTCACATCTCCTCTGCTTTTCTTCTTATTCACACTTTCGATTTTACAAGTAGAACCCTATTTTTACTCAATCGCAAGCATCCACTTAATTGCCGGTTCCAGATACTGGTTCCAAAACGTCCAGTCATGAATTCCGGTGCTTTCCTTATAGGTGACATCCACGCCTTCCTTTAACAGGAAATCTCTGAATTCACGATTTTCATTTATAAGAAAATCCTCCGCTCCACAGGCCATAAAAATCGGTTGAATTGTATCGCCCTTTTTCTTCCTCTCTGTGATCAGATATTCCGGATTATTTTCACTGGTATCCAACTGATCCAGATCTCCAAATATCTGCGTATAATAATCATAGTCCGCAATACCGTTATTTGTTCCGGGTTTCATTCCCTTTATTCCATTTACAATCAATGCAGAAGATAGACCGAACATCTTTCCAAAGCGTTTCGGATATTTTAATGCCGTATGGATTGCCCCGAAACCGCCCATAGACAGTCCTCCGATAAAGTTATCCTCCCTCTTATCGGATAGACCAAATGTTTTTTTACAATAATCCATTAATTCTTCAGCGGTAAATGTCTCATATGCACGACCGGTTCCCTTCCCATTCAGGTAGAAACTGTTCTCCCCGGAAGGCATCACAACAGCCAGATTATATTTGACAGCCAGTTCCTGAATCAGACTTCCCGCAAGCCAATCCGTTGTGCTTCCCGAAAATCCGTGAAGCAAATAAAGTGTTTTTACCGGTCTGTCATAATTTGTATTTCCGGCAATCATTTCCGGTGGCACGTCATTCGGCAGAATGACGTGAAATGAAATGATTCTGCTCAGTGCTAATGAATATGTATTTACCTGTAATGTTGACATGTTCTTCTCCCTTCTAAACGCTAATCTGAAAAAATATGGATTGTGATTCCGGTTTCCCTTGGGGTTATCGTCCCGAATAACCGCGCCCGTTCCATCCAGCTTAAACATGTACTGTCTGTAATAATTTCAGGAATCGTTGTTTCAACCATTCCATTCTCATTTACTTCCCCTTTATTTTCAATAAAGATCCTGCATGCTTTTTCTTCCTTGTCTGTTCCTTCCAATATGTATCTTGCCGATAATCTCCTTGCCTGTGGATAACATTCCTTCTGACAGTCCACGCCTCCGGGAAGTATCTTCCCTTTAAAATTTTCGCAGTCACAATACCCATCAAATGTAACCACTGCCACTTCTGCTGTTTTCCCTTTTACCGCAAATGTTTCTGTAATATTCACTTGGATCGTTAATATTTCCTGCATACTTTCCCTCAATATTTTTTATTGTCTCCGCTTACGAAATGTAAATAAACGGCTCTTCTGCATCTACAAATAAAACCGGTATCTCCCCCGCAATACTCTTAAGCCATTCCGGCAGATGTTTCATTCCCCATTCTTCACTTCGTTCATGTCCGAGTACCAGCATTCCTTTGTTCATTCCAAGCTGCGAGGCGTCTCTTACATATGCGGACAGCGTCCACTCTGTGATATCCCCGCAAATTGCTACATCTACATTCCCGTCACGCATCTGTCTCATTGGAAGATTTTCTTCTCCAAGCCCAAGGCTCCCTCCGCCAACTAATACGCTCACACGTTTTACCGGCATTGCCGGATTTCCCACCAGCTGAACAACCTGCATGTCCATTTTTTTTTGAAAAAAACGTGCCAATTCTTCCAACGATGTCGCCGGCAGATCATAGATTGCTCCAAACCAGCTTAATTCACCTTCTGCTTTTACACGATACTTTCCCCAGCCCAATTCTTTATCAAAACCGCGGTAGATTCCGTCCTCCGCCTCCATATGCATATGGTCATGGAAACGCCATATTGCAATCCCATGTTCTTCAATCAGACGTTTCTTTTGTAAATACACAGGATCATTTTCCAGCCAGTCCGTATTATCCGCACCGGAAAACCACGTTGGCTCATGTGTAATAATAAAATTTGCCCCTGAATCAATGGCTTTCTTTATCACATCTACCGTTGCCATAAACGTTGTGACAACACCCGTAATCTCCATGTCCCAATCTCCGGTCATCAGGTGATCGCAGGTCCTTTCGTCCGGGAGCCGCTCCACTCCCGTTTTCTTTATTATTTCATCTACAAATTCTTTTACTTTCATATGTTCCCTCTCTAACCCTTTACCGCTCCGACAACAACACCTTTTACCAGATATTTCTGTACAAACGGATAAATTAACATAATTGGCAAAATACCAATGACCGCCATCGCCATTCGAATAGAGGTTCCCGGCAGATCAACGGAACCGGTTCCAAGTAATGCCGCATTGGAATTAGACCGCAATGCCTGGATATTATTCATAATTTTCATCAATAACTGCTGAATACTATATAATTTTTCATCGTTAATATAGTACAATCCATTCGTCCAGTCATTCCAGTAGCAGATGCCTGTAAATAAACTGATCGTTGCAACCGTTGGAACTGCTAAAGGAAGCATCACTTTGAAAAAAATCTTCATCTCAGACGCCCCATCCAACTGGGCAGCTTCAATCAATGAATCCGGAACGCTGTTCTGAAAATAGTTTTTTACCAGAATAACATTAAATGCCGTTATCAGATAATTTGGTATCATGAGCGCCAATATCGTGTCCTTAATATGAAAGAACCTTGTCCACATAATGTAGGACGGTACAATTCCTCCATTAAACAGCATCGTAAAAAATACGAAAAATGCTAATATATTCCTGTACTTAAACGATTTTCGTGATATAGGATAGGCAAGCATTGTTGTAAGCATTACACTGAGCGCCGTTCCGACAAATGTTACAAAAAAGGAAACACCGTATGCCCTTACGATCATAGCCCCCTGTTTTACCATGTAATAGTATGCATCCAGACTCCAGCCTTCCGGCCAATAGGAATAACCGTTTCGTATTAAAGATGTCTCTGATGAAAATGATGCAATTATAATCAAAAGGATCGGCAGCATTGCAATTATTACCAGCAATGTAAGAATGACCGTTGCTGCCCGGTTAAAACTTTTACTTTCCGTCATTTCTTTCCCTCCTAGAATAATGCATTATCAGAATCTACTTTACGCACGATCGCATTTGCAAGTAATACAAGAACAAATCCTACCACCGATTGATAGAAGCCTGCCGCTGCAGACATACCGACGTCATTTAGTTCCATCAGACCACGATATACATAAGTATCAATTGTCTGTGTTACATTAAACAATGCACCGGAATTCTGTGGTACCTGATAGAACAGTCCAAAATCAGAATAGAAAATTCTTCCGATTGACATTAATGTCAATGTAATGACCGTTGGCTTTAACATTGGCAATGTGATCTTAAAAATCTGCTGTATCTTTGTCGCTCCGTCAATCGCTGCTGCTTCATAAATTGACTTGTCAATTCCTGATATACTCGCCATATATACAATTGACTGATATCCCATGTTTTTCCACAGAAATACAATAATGATAATCGCCGGCCACGCTCCGGTATAGGAATACCATGAAATCGGGTTCATCCCAAGCCCTGCAAGGATCGTGTTGTTAATAAAGCCGGTATCCGCATTCAAAAATGCATACGCAATGAATCCGATTACAACCCAGGATAACAGGTTCGGCAAAAGCAATGCCGCCTGAAAAAATTTCACTCTCGTTTTTTTCCCAAGCTCACACATCATGACCGCAACCGCAATTGCCACGATTGTTCCAATGATAATAAACGCCACATTATACAAAATGGTATTTCTCGTCATAACCCAGGCGTCTTTGGTCTTAAACAGAAATTCAAAGTTCTGAAAACCGCACCAGTCGCTTCCAAATACGCCTTTTTTCAAGCTGTAATTTTTGAATGCCAGGAAAATACCAAACATCGGCACATAGTTATTGATTAGTAAATATATGATTCCCGGCAATGCAATCATAAATAGTGGCAGATTTTTAAACTTTCTTTTTGAGCTTTTTACAATTGCCTTTTCCATCCTGTTATCCTTTCTTATCTCTTAGCTATCCTTACTTCTGTTCTGCTACCCAGGCATCCAGCTGCTCCTGTTTTGCATTCAATACGTCCTGATATCCTGCATCATTCAATGCATTTACAAATTTTTCAATTTCTGTATCCGGATCTAAGCTGCCGCAGATCAGTCCTGGCAGATACTGTGAAATTACATTTTTAACCGCAGTATACTGGGTCTTTACGCCGCTTGAGTCAAAGGTGAATCCCATAGCCGGAGACGTCTTTGCCGTTTTATTCTGCTCCAATTCCCAATCAAGAGATTCCGGATTTGTTCCTGCCGTCGGATACATTAAGAAGAAGTTTCCTAAAGTACCGCAGCTCAACTGCGCTGTGTATGGTACGGTGGTAGAATCTTCCCCTTCCGGATAAGAAACCGTTCCATCCTCATTTAATACATAGTCTCTTCCTTCTACGCCGTAAATCAACAAATTAATGATATCTGCATCTGTATAAGTAAGATTTAAAAACTTCATTGCTGCTTCCGGCACATCTGTTGTAGATGCGATCATCCAGCTGACGGAATTCAGATCGCCGGTGGAAAGATATGCGTCGCCAATAATCTTTGCTCCAATCGGATAATTTCCACACTGTGCCTGAAGGGATGCCGCTGTATCTGCTTCCGGATAACTGTATGCTGCAAGATAACAGAAATAATTGCCGGAACTCATGGTCTCTGCTGCCGCGCTTGTAGTTGTCGCCGCATCCTGCATAACCAGTCCCTCATTATACCAGCTTCTTACAAGTTCACATTTTTCTCTAAACATATCCGTAGAATATAAATCCGTTACTGTAAGACTGTCTCCGATCAGCACGCCTACCGGGCTGTACATGTCGTCTGTCAGGAAATCCACGTCACCGTAATTTACAGATACCCCGATTTCGCCTGTCTGTACCGGAGCTAACGGTATCATGTCAGGATAAGCTTCCTTTACCTTCTGCAAAACCTCCGTCATATCTTTCATATCAGAAACCCCGGTCATATCAATTGCAAGTTCATCTGCAATATCCTGTCTGTAAACGACCATCGGCGTCAATGCTACCGGCTTCATTGTAGGAACGCCGTAAATGCTGCCGTCCTTTGTACATGCTGCAAGCCATTCGTCTCCAACTGTTTCCACAATTCCCTCTCCGCTTTGATTCAGCAGTTCTGTAAGATCATACGCCATATCAGTCGCTACGTAATTGTTGAAATCACCCAGCGACTCGTAAATGTCAATTTTTTCTCCACCCTGTAATGACAAGCTTACTTTACTGGAATACTCCGAAATCGCGATCGGCATTAAGGTGATCTCCGCTCCGATTTTTTCTCGTGTGATCTTATTGATTTCCTCTTCCACAACGTCCAGGTCTTCTTCCGTCGGAATATTATTAAACGTACAATATGCGTAAGTTACCTGATCATAATTTCCGTCCTCGGCTTTTGTTTTGCTTTCCGTGCCGCTCACAGAGCCGGAATCGTCTCCGCCGCACGCAGAAAGCCCAAGCGTCATTGCGGCTGCCAATAAGGCTGCTAAAACTCTTTTGTTTTTCATTGAAAAACCCTCCTCGTTTTTTTTGATAGCTTGAGTTTATCAAAATTTTATTTCTCTTTCTTTTAAAAAAAAGATACAAACTTTAAAAAAAAAGAGAATCTAAATATGATATGCCCTCTTCCAGTCTGTCGCTGCCTGCGCGCCCCGGTACTTTCACCCGTTAGAGTCTGCCCATGCCGGACGAACAAAAAAAGCGGGATATTTCCTATCCCGCTTATCTATCCGCCAACGCCTCTTTACGGCATCGGCGTTACATTGGAATACAGCACACGCATAGCATTTGCAAACTCTGTATCTTCATTCAGGTATTTCAGCCCCAGGGCGGCTGCATCCGCATGCTGCCCCTGCTCCCTCTTATCCGCATACTCGGCAGACGCACGTTTTAAAATGTCCTCCAACCGCTCACCGTACCCTTCGGGCAGAGTGACCGGCAGCCCCGCTCTCCCGCCGAATACCTCGTCAATTTTCCACTTGCCTTCCTGCGCCCGTGCCGAAAACTTCAGACTGTCGGCAATATTATCGAAAGCCTGATTTAAGAATTCCATATCCTCTTCCCGCGTCACTTTGTGATACAGCAGTTTCCCGTTTTCATCGACTCCGTCAGAAACGTATACGTCGCGGAAACCGTCTGCATAGGACTGCTGCAGCGCATCGTACTGTCTGGCATACGCCTTCATACGGACAGAAATCAGATCGTCGATCGTGTAGCTTCCCTTTTCCTGCTTGACTGTATTTAAGGATTCCTGCATATCATCCCGCATCGCCCACAGGAAATCATCCGTCGGGTTCATTTTAAGCTTCGGAAGTATTTCCCGCATCCGCATGACTTCTTCGGCGTCAATATGCCCCGGCATACTCTGCACCTGTTTGCGCAAAGCCTCCATGCCCTCTTTAGAAAATGTGACGCTGTCCGTGCGAATCTCCCTGTCTTTTAACTCCGGTATCACGTCACTGATCTTTTTGGCATCCCCGCTTCTGACATATTCCTGCTGTTCCATGAGATTGTATGGGTCCACACTCTGTATTACCATGCCTTTTCCCTCCCCGTATTCTGCTTTTGGGCCTTCGCACACCGTTTTCTAAGCAAAAAAATCGATCGGTCTGTAATGTCTCTTCCAGGCCTCTTCCTGCTCCCGCTGCGCTTCCTCTGTCCTTTGTCTGGACAAATCCTCCGCCGTCTGCTCCGACATCCTCTCCGCTTCCCGCTCCGGCAGCTCTTTGCCTACCTGTTCGGACAATTTCTCTGTCCTTTGCCCAGACAATTCCTCCGTCGTCTGCTCTGACAAGTCTTCCGTCGTCCGCTCTGACAATTCCTCCGCCGTCTGCTCTGACAAGTCCTCTGTCTCCTGCTGCGCCTCTTCCAACACTTCGACGCTCCCTGGCATTTCCTCCAGGATTCCGTCTCCGGTTTCTTCCGTCTCTTTGCCTGCTTCTTTGACCGCCTCTTTTTTTCTCTCCTCCGGCGTCTTCGGCTCCGTCTTTTTGGCGTTTTCGGCAATCTTCTCGCCCATCTCCTCGGCTTCGTCCGTGATATGGAACATCTGCTCGCTGTTATACGCCGCCTTTGCAGCCGCGATTTCATCCTCGTAGGTGTGAAACATCTCGAGCTTTCTTGCGATCTCTTCTACCGTATCGCATTTCACATTTTTCAGATTCTCCTTCTGCTTTTCGAAAAAAGCGACCTGATTATTGCATTTCGCCTGTCGTTCCAGCTTTTCTTCCGTACTTTTTAACCCTCTTCCCGCAAACAGGTTCATCACGGGCAGGCTGTTATTTTGCTGTACCTTTATATTCATAGAAAACACCACCTTTGCCTGTTATATCGAAGCAAATTCGGCTTTTCCCCATCAAAATGTCGCAAAAAAACCGTTTTTTGTCACGAATTTCAGTGGAGACAAAATGCGGTGCAGGCTGTTTTCTACACCGCTATCACTTCCCCTAACCGGAAGGAATAAAGCAGGCGTTCCTTGACACGGAGCTTCTTTTCGGTTCCCTTGTTAAAAATGCGCTCCAAAGCTTCCCCGTAAAGCTTCAACTGCGCCGCATAGCGCATCTTAAGCTGCTCTTGCGTATCGACGCGGTCGGTCTTATAATCAAGCACGACAATCCCGTCTTCCTCCACCCAAAATACGTCAATGATTCCCTGTATCAAAGTCAGATCACCGCTGTCGGCTCCAATGCTCTCATCCGTCTGCATCTCCCCGAACCCGAACGCTGCGAGCTCTTCCGGCGTGAACCCCATGACAAACGCCTTCTCCCGGTACAGACGACCGTTCTTCTTAGCCTCGCGCATCCGCGCACCGATATCCGACTGCAGGAAGCGTTCCACCAGAGACAGCTTCACCAGCTTTCGCATTTCTTCGGTGAGTTTTCCGCTTGCTACCATCTGCGCCGTCTGTTCCGCCGCGTCCTGCTCCGACGCAAAATCGTAGCATTCCATCACGCGATGCACCGCCGTGCCGCGAAGCGCTCCCTGATTGGCCTGCTCTTCTTCCCTCTCCATCCCGCGGACGAATGCCGGAACATAGGGAACGATTTCTTCCTGTAAAAAGGCAGACGTAGTTTCCTCTTCCTCCCGCTCCATGTACTCCCGCATTGCGCGGTGTTTGAGTTCGGAAACGGAATACTTATTCTTCTGTTCCAGTCCGCTTTCATACGGATAGCGGAACGAGAACCGCGCATCCAGTTCGGCGACCGTTTTCGGGTCAGCATGCACGGCGTCATCCATGCAGACCGCCTCGTCCATGACATCCGCCGTCTGCGCCTTGATTTCCCCGCTTACAAGCCCCGCCGCGGTAATGATCTGCACCGGATAGCGCTCTCCATAAGATACGACCGCGGGAAGCAGCCAGTCGAGATACCCCGCCGCGCCTTCCCGCACCGTATAAGGAAGCGGTGAAACCTGCGGTTCTCCTCTCTCTCCTTCCCCGTATGTTCCGCCGCACAGCCGCTCCAATTCCTGCGCAGCGTCTCCTCTCGTTCCTGTAAGAATCAGCTTCTCCTTCGCGCGGGTCAGCGCCACGTAGAGTACGCGCAGCTCCTCGCCAAGGTTTTCCAGATCGATCTGTTTTGCGATCGCGCGCTTTGCGATCGTCGGCACACCGAGCCGCTTCACGCCGTCCATGCAGTCTATGCCCATGCCAAGCTCCGGGTGGAGCACCATACGGCTCCTCACATCCTGCCTGTTAAAACGCTTCCCCAGCCCGCAGACGAACACCACCGGAAATTCGAGTCCCTTGCTCTTGTGAATACTCATAATGCGCACGACGTCCTCATTCTCGCTCGTCATATCCGCCTCGCCGAAATCAACGTCATACTTCTGCAGTTCGTCGATATAGCGCACGAAATGGAACAATCCCTTGTAACTTGTTTTCTCGAACGCGATCGCCTTCTCCACCAGCATCTGCAGATTCGCCCGCCTCCTGTTCCCTGCCGGCATTGCCGCCGCGTATCTGCCATAGCCCGTCTCCTTCAGCAGAATTTCGATCAGCTCATGAATCGGCGTATCCGGGACAAGCTTTCGCAGTTTTTGATACATTATATAGAAATCATACAATTTCTTCTCATAACTGCACAACCCGGCAAAATCGACAGTCTCTTCCAATTCCTCACACTTTTTCTGCACGCACCCGCAGAAGCTTTCCTCACGATCGTAAAGACGCAGCAGCGCAAGTTCCTCGTCCGTCATTCCCACGATCGGGGAGCGCAGCACCGCCGCAAGCGGAATATCCTGTCTCGGATTATCGAGGATTCGAAGCATTGCCAACACCGTCTGTACCTCCACCGCCGAGAAATACCCGGTCGCAAGAAGCGTGTGCGCCGGAATGCCCGCATCATTCAAAACACCTGCGAACGCGTCCGCCCAGCCGTTTAGGCTGCGCAGCAGAATCACAATATCCGAATAGCGGACATGCCGCAGCTCCCCCGTCTCCTTGTCCGTCACCTGCTGCTCCCTCATCATCCGTCTTATGCGCTCCGCGACCATCTTCGCTTCCAGAAGCTTCGGATCGCTCATGTCCACACCGCCTGCATTTTCCTCCTCCGCAAGCAGTTCATCCTTGCTGTCGAAAAGCAGGATTTCCGGCGTAAACATCCCCTCCGGCGCATCCGGGTAGACCGCCCCCGGATAAAGCGCTGCCTCGCTGTCATACGCCACGTTTCCGAGATCTCTCGCCATGATCCGGTAGAAAATATCGTTCGTGCAGGAAAGCACTTCACTGCGGCTTCGGAAATTCTTATGCAGATCGATACGCTGTTTTTCGCTCTCCGCCAGCGAGTAGGTGTCATACTTTTCCATAAAAAGCTCCGGTCTTGCCAGACGGAACCGATAGATGCTCTGCTTGACGTCCCCGACCATGAAAATATTATTCCTGCCGCGCTCCTCCGTCGAGATCGTCCGAAGAATCGTCTCCTGCACATGATTGCTGTCCTGATACTCATCGATCATGATCTCCGCATAGGTATCGCGGAACTCCTCCGCCGCCTTACGCGGCTGCTTCGTCTCCCCGTCCACCAGAATGTCGAGCGCAAAATGCTCCAGATCGTGGAAATCCACGAGATTTCTCCGCCGCTTCTCCGCCGCGAACGCATCGGCAAACAGCTCCGTCAATCGGACAAGCTCCCTCGCAAAGGGCGCAGTCTTTCGAAGCGTCTCCGCCATCAGCATGGGCGCGCAGTAAAAATACTGCTCACTGAGCTTTTTTACGATCTTCTTCGCGCCGTCCCGAAGCTCCTTCACGCGCGAAAGCTTATCCGCGTCCCCGTCAAACCCGCGGCTGGACGGAAGCCTGTCGTAGGTGAGCGCTTTTATTTTCTCATAAAGGGACAGATAATCTTCGCACGCCGCAAGCGCCTCGTATTTTTCCCTGTCCGAAGAAAGCGCCGCCTCATACATATAAGGTCCGTCATCCGCCGCCGCCAGGATAAGCGCCTGCTTTGTCTGGCGCACAAGATCGGTAAAGACCGCCCGCACATTCGCGACTAACGGCTCCATCCACGCTGCGTCCAAAAGCTCCTTTGCATCGGCGGGCTCGTACCCGCGCACGCAGCCGTCGAGCCATTCCTTCGGCCACGGATAGCTTCTGGAAAATTCATAGAGCGCAAGGATCATCTCTCCCGCCTTTGCATCGCTCCGCCCTGCGGCATACCCTTCCATAAATGCGGTAAACTCCGGGCGGCGTTCCTCATAATTAGAGAGCAGAACTTCTTTTAACACATCCTCGCGCATGAGCTTTAACTCTCCCTCATCCCCGATTCTGAAATTTGGCTCCAAATCGATTTCATGAAAATGATTCCTTATGACGTACAGACAGAAGCTGTCGATCGTGGTGATCTGCGCGTTGTGAATAAGCGTAATCTGCCTCTGCAAATGCTCATTTTCCGGCTGTTCTAAGAGCGCCTTCTCGATCGCCGCACTGATTCGCTCGCGCATCTCCGCCGCCGCCGCGTTCGTAAACGTCACGATCAAAAGACGGTCGATATCCACGGGATGTTCCCCCTCGGTGATCCTTTTGATAATGCGCTCGACCAAGACCGCCGTCTTGCCGGAGCCTGCCGCCGCCGATACCAGAATATTCCGTTCTCTCAAATCAATGACCTGCTGCTGTTCCCTGGTCCACGTAACGCCCATCATTTCTCCTCTCTCATCCGTGCAAGAATCGCGTCCTCGCTGTCAAATTTCTCCAGTTTCCGATACGCAAAGCCCGATAAGCGCGGATCGAACCCGCACACCATATGATACGGGCAGTAATCACACCCCGTGCGGTCGGAAAGCTCGTACGGACGCACCGCGACGTCGCCGTCCATGATCCGCCTGCCCGCATCCCCGATCGTCTGTCTTACATACTCCGACATCACTTTAAAATCCTCTCCGCTTGCCGTCTTTGAAGTCGCCTTTAACGAACCGTCCGTCTTTTCCGCGACCGGAATCACCGACGAGCTTCCCGCAAATTCGGTGTCCATTGCACGGTAAATTTCCTGCTCCTCATTCACCAGACCATTTAACTTCAACTGTGTGAGCACTGCCTGTCTGATTTCTTCCTCCGATTCCGTTCCGGTTCCATCCACCATCGGATTCTCAATATGATAGTAAAATATGCCCGCCGTCTCCGCCGTCTTCCCCGGATGCCGCTTCTCCATCAGTTCAAGCGCGGCGTTCAGGTAGACCACAAGCTGGAGCTGCAGTCCGTGATAGAGGTTCAGCAGCGAAAATTTCGTATTTCCCGACTTATAATCAATGACCTTAACGTACACCTTATCGTCCGTCTCATAGGTATCGATCCGGTCGATCCGCCCCTTAAGGCGCATCTTTTCCTCGTCGCTTAACGTAAACTGAATCGCTGCCAGATCGTCCGCCCGCGAGAACGATACCTCGAAATCCTCCGGCACGAACTTTCCTTTCTGTACCTGTACGGTCAGCGCCCATACCGTTTTTCGCAGTGTCTCCTTCATCCGCAGGAGCAGATAACGGTTCCTCGCGTCCTCGAATAAGCCCGCGTTCTTCGCCCCCGCGACCGCATCCTCCATGCTCTCCTCGATCCACCGCGAACGCACGTCCTCGGGCAGATCAAACCATGTATATTCCTCCGACGCACGCACACGCTCCGCGAAATGTTCCAGCGCATCGTGATAAATATTTCCCATATCCACACTCGCGAACTCCTGCAGCCTGCGCTCGGAAAGTTCAAGACCATATTGGAGATAATGCGCGAACGCACACGCCGCAAAACGTTCAAGCCTTGTCACACTGTTTTCAAGTGTCGTTCCATAGAGCGCCCGCGTCACCGCGCGTCCGATCGGCTCAGAGGTGTGAATCCGGTACGCCGCATCCAAAAGACGCTTCGCCTCCCCCGCAAAATCAGCGCTCGAAAGATACCAGTTCAAAAGCGCATTCCATAGCGCCTCGTCCTTCTTATCAAAGCCCTCTCCGTTTCCCGCGCGCTTATCGTTCAGCCCCTCCAAGAAAAACTGCATGGCATTCTGCGGCGTTAAGATGTCCTCCTCTGCCGTCTTTTCCTCCTGCACCTCCACCGAGAGCGCGGGGAACATGTGAAGCATGGTCCCGATCAGGTACGACCTGCGCAATGCCTTCCCGTTCGCATCCACACGCGCAAATGTCAAATATAACGCATCCGACGGCTTTGTCATATTTAAGTACAGATAGAATTTCTGGATGAATACCTTCTCCCTTGCGCCCGGCGCAAGCTCCAGATGATGCTCCGCCATTTTTTCACGTTCGAACTGTGAGATAATGCTTCCGGTACTTCCCGCCTTCGGCACGATCCCATCGTTGACGCCGACAAAAAACAGCACCTTGACATGGTTTAATCTGGTGCGCTCGATATCGCCGATGGTCACGCGGTCGTTGCCCGGCGGGATGATCCCGACCTTTGCCGCGTCAAAGCCCGCATCAAGAATCTCACCGTACTCCCGGACAGAAAGCTTCTCTTCTCCGAGCAGCGACGCCACCTTATCGAGAAGATCCATGACGATCTTATAAATCTGCGCATACTCCTGCGCCCGCGCCGCGCTTGTCCGGTCGCCTCTGTTCTTCTTTGCATACGCCTCGAACGCGCTCTCCTTCGCCTTAAGCTTCGCTTCGATCTCAAGCGAAGCTATGAACTGATACAGCGCATACGTCTGTTCCGACACCGTGTGCCCTTCGCAAAATACTGCAAAGAGCGGCGCAAACATTTCCGAAATTTTCTCCCGGATCTCATTTAAACGCAGCATTTCCCCGTCCGCCGCATCCGTCATCCCACCGCCCTGCGAGAGAACAAATGTCCACGGCTCGCTCCAGCGTTTCCTGCCGCGTATACCGCGCGAGAGCACATAATTTTCCAGACAATCAATATCCGCATCACTAATTCCGCTAAGCCCGCTCCGCAGGAACCGAAAAATACTCCGATAGGAAAAATCGCTCTCCACGACCTCAAGCGCTGCCCGGATAAATTCCAGGAACGGATGGAATAAAATATTTCTCGTCTGATCGATAAAGCAGGGAATCGCATACTGCTCAAAAATTTCCGGCACGTAGTTCGCATACTGCTGCACATCCCCCGTGACGACCGCAAAATCAAGATAGCGGTAGCCTTCCTTTCGCACAAGCCTTGTGATTTCCCGCGCCACGAACGCAAGCTCCTCTCTGGGACTGTTCTGCTCCGTGATGCTGATATGCGCTGGCTTCTCCTGCCATCTGCGGTACGTCGGGCGGAACAGATTCTGTTCCATAAAAAACAGTTCCGGCGCATTGCGATAACGCTTCTTCTCCCCCGGCGCAAGCAAGACCTCCTCCTCGACCGAAACGCCGCGATTCTGTGCAATCTTTAAGAGGACGGCGACGGTCTTTTTGCTCATGGCGAACAGCTCATGTACGCCTCTGCTGTGATAGAAGTCCTCCCGCGTATCCATGGAAACGGACACCATCACACGATCCGCAATCACAAGCAGTTCTTCAAACAAACGGTTCTGAATCGGCGTAAAGCCCGTAAATTCATCGAACACGATCACGCTGTTCCGCAGAATCGCCGATTCCCCCGCGACCTCGCACAGCAGGGAAAGCACCTCCTCCGCCGTGATATATTTCCCTTCCATGTAATCGCGGAAGCCGCGGTACATCACGAGAATATCCGATAATTTTAAGCGCAGCGCTTCGCCCACGCTCTCGTCCTGCAAAAAGCGCTCCAGATCCTCCGGCGCAATGTTGTACTGGGTCAGCTCGGAGAGAAACGACTTGACCTCTCCGACATAGCCCATGCGGTTCATGTTGCCGCCAAGCACACAAAGCTCGCCCCTCTTCTCCTCCGCCACCCTGCGCAGCACCAGATTCTTTCCCGTTTCCTCTAGGATGACAAGTTCCTGCTTTCCCAATTCGTCGAACACGCGGTACGCCAGTCTCGCAAAGCTAAGTACTTCTACATTCATAATTGCATGTGTCTCATCGCGCAGCACAAGTTCGCGCTGCGTCTGCATTGTGAACTGTTCCGGCACCAGAATCAAGAAGTTCTGGTCGGGATGTATGGACGCTTCGCGAAGTACGTGTTCATATAGATAATCGGATTTCCCGCTCCCTGAATTTCCAAAAATAAACTGTAATGACATGATTTATTCACCCTATCAACTCTCACTGCCTTTTGTTTGATTATACCACGCTGTAAATCTTTATAAATTCTGTAAATTTATCCAAATCCGATATAAAGTTTCACAATTCCAAGCCGATATACATATTGTAGAGAAGGAACTCTGTTAACCCTATATTTTGTGATTTTTTATCAAGGAGGATGATTGTCGCAATCTACACAAATGAATTTCTAATCGTGTTACCCGTTCACCCCGTAGACCGGATCGACCGGTCTGCACCAGAAGGCAAAAAGCAGCAACGCCAGAAGCACAGTCCATATTCCTTTGCAGCCATTTTAGATACTGCGATGGCAGCAGAAAATCCGGACGACGCGCACGCGTTCGACGCACTTGCCTAAAGAGGTTGTATGAGAATTACCAGAAAAACACATGAGAAGAACCCCGGTTGACTTACGATTCGTCGCCCGGGGTTTTTCTATCTTTACTATTATGTTCTCGCTCCTTGAACCTTTATCATAATAATTTTGTATATATCATTTAGCTTAAAGTATTAACAAAACTTTCTTACTGATATATGCATTATTATCATCAGTTAGAAAAGAGAGTGTGATTGCTTTTAAAAAAATACTCTTACCACTATTGTTTTCCCCTATAATTGCAAAGGTTTCTGCTAAGCCTATATCTATATTCCTTAAATTTCTATAATTGCATATTTTAACATGTGTAAGCTTCAAATCTTCACTTCCTTTTCACAATACAGCTATCAATTGTTAAGTGTATATATTTTTAAATAATAATTTCTCCAACCACCCTTTGTACTTCCTCCGACTGTATCAACATCCGCATCTTCTCATTACCATCTTCAACCCAAGGCTTTCTACACCTACGACTATCCGGATGTTCAGATACGCAACAGTCTTTATACCAGCACTCACCCATAAGCAAACCCTTAACAGACCACTTTTCATTTTCTGTAAGTTCACCTACTAATGATTTTATCACCCGTTCTGTAGAGTATCTCTTAAAACCTGATATGTACTGTAATGTTTTCTCATCATCAATCTTTGACAGATTGATTCTATGATTCTCAATTGCTGATAAAACCTCTTCACGAATCTTAATTTTATCTACCTTACCAGTGCCTGTCCATTCAACCAACTTGTCAAATGTCAGAATCAGATGTTCAAAACAAATCATATCAAGAATTATAATCTTTCCCTCTGACTTCTCCGCTATTGATTTCAAAACACGGTACTTATTTCGTATATCTTGATTATCAGGCACATAATCAAATGCTATATAATATTCATCTTTTTCCTTAGCATCGAATGCAGCCAGAGCATCTAAAATACCTTGGTTGCTTTCTTTTGTTTCAACTACAAGTGCATCATCAAAGTAAAGCTGATTGACTAACTTCCAGAAGTGGAGCCCGGCACCTGTATCTTCTGTCCATAAATACTTCATATTACAGATCCTCATCTAATGTAATCTTGTTATCTTCAAACTTCATTACCTTAAAACTCTTATCTGATACATTCAATCCATCACAGTTTCTGAGGAATAACATATACTGATTAGAAAATTCAAAATTAATGAATTTTCTTACCTCATCATCCATAAGAATATCTGCGTTATCAATCACAACAAAATTATTTCTACAACGTTTCAATTGTTCTATTACATCTTCTGATTTATAGTTAAAAAGCTTGATAGCATTAAATTCTTCTGTTTGCCTCAAATCTTCTAACATATCATAAAGTACGGTCTTTCCAGTACCGCTGTCTCCTCCTACAAGCGTAATGCGATCTTCAAATACCAAGTCATATGAAAACGGAACTGCTTGGAATGTTATTCTATTATAAATCATTCTCCTCTCTCCTTTCATATTCTTTGCTCCACCACGCATTATAGCCAACACTTCCTGTTACAACTTCCAAACCGTTAAATCTAATTTGAGTATTATCTGGAATCTCCGTCAAAGTTGGGCGTGACATATAAATCTTTATATCATCCATAGCAAATATGGTCTTTAGTACGTTTGGACCACATTCTTCTACACATACCACCTTCTCTGGATGCTTTACAATATTAAGTAATGTCTTACATCCAGATGATAGATTACGAATTGTTCCCAATCCATACTTTGTTTCTATATGCTTGTCTGGAGTTAATTTTGCATTATCAACTTGCTTAATCAATGCAATTTCTTTATCTGTCATTTCTTCATTACTTGTATTTAAGTTGAAGAATAAGTCATTTTTGATAATCCAATCTTTTGAATCCTTCTTTTCCGTGTATATATCAATCATTATGAATCACTTCCTTTTCTTTAACTTGATATTTCTTTAGTCAAGATTATTCTTGTCTTTTATCATTCTGTAACATCATATTTTCTACTTCTCAAGCAAAATCTTATAAAGCAGATCAATCTGATCAATAATATCTTCAACTCTAATTTGGTCTGCATACACCTGATGTGCCTCCTTAGACAATTCAACAATTTTACTATGAACACTATTGTCTGCCTCATATTTAGGAATAACAATTCGTGGTCTAATTGGAAATGATCTTGAATCTGATGATTGCATCATATACTTATAGGCAATACTCGAATTCATAATTCCACATATGTAATATGCTTCATCTAAAGTTATATAATTCCCATATATATCCTCACAAATCGATACAGCATGGTTTTGAAAAAGAGGTCTTTTCATTCCACCCCAAGTAGTATCAACATTTGAAATGACTGCAGCCGCCCATTTTGTATTATCTCTGAACACAACATAATTCTCAGCGTAACTATATTCTCCAACTCTAGCTAAAGCATAAAATTCTGCATTTTCTCTTCCAATTATTCTTTCATTGTATCCAGTTTGATCCAAAATCAATTTTTTATTCTCAATATAATAATTTGCCAACTTAGGGGCTTTCTCTGACAATTTTTTAATTGTCATCGGAATCCTTGGATTTTCTTTTTCATATGGAAATGGCACAATAAATTCATCCCACTCAACATGAAAAGGAGTGACATTTTTTCCTTTAATCATTGGATGTAAAAAATCTGTTTCTAACAAAACATCAAACTCTGGCACTCTATACTTTGATTTTTTATTTTGCATATTTCTTAAACATGTACATGTGTCTGTTCCTTGTAAATCAGACAACTTAAATACCATAAGCTCTTGTGGATAGAATTCAATCCCCTCTCTGCCAATATAGTCAGATACTCCCCCAACTAAACTAAACTCATGTAACATCTCCTTATTATCAACTGTAGAGAAAAAATTTTTATTTTCATGACAACAAGCAAGTATTTTCGTTTCATGTTCAAAATATTCATCTATATTAAGTTCTTCTAATCCATCAATTGCTTTTCCTTTCTTTTTTATATACCAATCTTCTTCCACTCCCTTTGAATAATCCACAACTTCCTTTGATAAGAAAAATGATAGAAACTTTTGAGTTACTGGCTTAAAAGGATTTCCGCTTTTTGTCCAATTCGTAAACTTACAAAAATACATTCTACTTCCATCTTCTAAGTAGAAATTTCTAAATCCTTCATAAGACTGCTGAAACACCAATGGTTCAGGCATTAAAAAGCCCAGAATACCATTTGAAGAAAGCCAATTGTCAGCGGCTACGTTTGCGATTAATGCACATATATTTAAATTTATTCCACCCGTTAAACAATCTCCTGAAAACAGATGTTTTGAAATACATAATGACTTAATTCTATCCCTATAGCCTGATGGAAGGCTCTTCCAATCTACCCAGGGCGGATTTCCCACAACAATATCGAATTTACCTAAATTAGCCGTTGCTAGATAATTTGATAAAATTCTAGCCCAAATGCCATTCCAATTCTTTTTTTCTAATCCAATCAAATTTCTTGCAAGCTGAACAATTTTCATATATACCTTAGGAGTTAAATCGTCTGCCGATACCAGCTCCTTGAATATATTTATAACTGCATCTTCATTCTGATTTTTAACCTGTGTCTCAACTGCTATCATTTCCTGTGCAAATTTTGATGTATCGTTCACTATACTTTTGGGAAGTGTTATCTCTATCGGATCCTTCGTAGTTGAAATAACATAATCAAGGCACTTGACATTATCATAATCTATAGTCTTCGGTACATAAGATGAGTCACCTAAATATACTGGAATATCAATTGCTCTATTATCTTTGAATAAATGCGATATATTAATAAAATAATTGACTCTGGCAGTAAGTACTGCTATTGGGTTTAAGTCTATACCTTTTACCCTTTGCAAAACATCCGCAAGTTTCTCATCATCACTCTTTTCTCGTTCTTCGTACAGTATTCTATCGATCATCACATTTAGAAAGGTTCCACTTCCACAACAAGGATCTAACCCTTTCCAATTTTCTACATGTGATAATTTTATTGCTTCATCCACAACATTTTGAGCAAGCCATTTTCTAGTATAATACTCTCCCAAAGAATGTCTTACTGCGGCAGGTACCATAGCTTCGTATAATAGCTTAAAAAAGTCTTGAGATTTTCTACTATTATTTAATACCGCTTTTTCCGAATACCGACATAAAATTTCAAAAATACTTTTAACAATTTTACTCAAAGAATTTGTCCACTGTTCTTCATTACAATACCATGAGAAAAAATCACCCTCGAGCAAATTAGTCATGTGATATTCTCTAAAGATTGCACCATTTTCTAATCGTACAAATTGCTTCCTAAGCGTATCCGAATCCATATATAAGGATTTTTCAAAGCTAATTAATGACCTATCAAAACGAATTTGACTGATGAGCTTATATGCTATAATTTTAATTACTATTGCATAAGCAGTTTGCAATGCAAAGAGCGCTAAATATTCGTCATCCTTATCTTCCAAACTCCTTTTAAGCAATGCCTCCAATGACTTTTTCCTATCTATAATTACTTGCTGCTTTGAAATATCATCATGTGCTAAATTAAAAAGCTCTTTCCATTCAATAAACAACATTTTCGTCTTTGGATGAATATTTGACGTTATAATGTTATAAAGTTCTTCCACCAACTCAAATGCCACACCATCATTTTGAGGAGGATTGCAAAAACTTTCAACTAAATTTTCTGCATTGAAAGCTCGTAAGTTTAAGGAAAGAATATTTTGAATGATTCGATCTAGTGAATTTGCATCTAATGGCAAGAAACTCTCTCTTACTACATTTCCATCAATATATGTAACAAAACATCCATGTACTCCATCTGTTACAAAACCCTCCAGCATCCCACTATCTGTTTCCTTACTAATTTTCATTAAGTAATCAGAAATCTGTTCTATTGCTTTGTCTTTATATGAATCATCCGATAAAGTAGATGGTTGCTTGAACTCAATTATCAAAGATGAAATTGCAGTATCTGGTCTTCTAGCTACATGTTTTGCTATTGCTTTATCCTTAACCGGCTTATATTCAAATCCTAAAGGTTCAAAGTACCCTTTAAAAAAAGCAAATAATTCATTATCAAATCGACCCTCTATTGTTGCTTCATTTGGCGTTGAAATTGCTTCTTTTTTTATTCTTTTAGCCATAGCAGCCAGTTCTGTCATGTATTCTTCTGATTTTATAATAGCAGAATACTCACTCAACATTCTTTTATGTTCCATATATTTTTATCCCTTCCATGGCATTATTCTGATTGCAATATATCATTGCTTAATAAAATCAACGATATCGCCAATATTACACTGTAACTCGTTACATATTTTTTCTAAAACTTCTAACGTAACAGGTTCCTCTTTTGATAACTTTGCAAGCGTACTAGAACTTATTCCTGTTGCTAGTCTCATCTGTGTTTTATTCATTTTTTTGTCAATTAATAATTTCCATAATTTATCATAGGATACAGCCATTTTACTCCTCCGTGGTTACACCTATCGTTTTAATCATTTTAATTGCCAATATTAGTATATCATATTTCCGTAAATCTTCAAATATGTTATTTGCATCCTCGAACATCTATCAAAACGTTCTGCATACCGTCAACTGCGCCTTAAACTAACTAAGTCAGCAACCACAAGTTCAACTGGTGGTTTGCTAATAGCCCTCCAAAGGGCTATGTTACTGGTCGCCTCAAAGGGCGGTGTCGCAAACACTATTACTGGTCCGCTTATAAAGCGGAACTTCCCATATCTTCTTTTCTTGAATCTTCTGCTTGTTCGCTAATATACTTCTTGACAGCCTCTTCCGTTATATTACCAAGTGTTTCCACGTAATATCCCCTTGCCCAGAACGACTTGTTCCACTTACTCTGTATCTCGGGATGTCTGTCGTATATCATCAACGTACTTTTCCCCTTTAGATATCCCATAAAATTTGATATACTAATTTGGGGTGGAGTTGCTACACTTAGATGTACGTGATCCTCGCATACTGCCCCGGCTATAATCTCTACATTTTTATACTTACACAACGTTGTGATTATCTCCCGCACATCCTCTTTTATTTTGCCATATAACTGCTTTTTCCTATATTTCGGAATAAACACTATATGGTATTGGCATTTCCATTTCGTATGTGATAAACTTTTATTGTCCATTTGGACCGCCTCCTATTCTTAAGATTGGCTTGCGACACCTTTCTCATTTTAGCATAGGAGGCTTTTTCCTTATATCCTCGTCGTTTCCACTTACTCTATTCTCCCCAGCATAGCTGGGGGATTAAACCTTTCATTAAATAAACAAAAGAATACGTCTCCCAAAGTCCGGTTCCGGTGGATCAAAGCCCCAGACGTGGCTTATTAAAGTGCCTCTGTCCTCAAGAGCGACCATCACCGTAAATCCGGTTTCTTACTTCGGATGGACGGCAGTGCTATCTCTCCATCCGATGCTTCTCCACAGAACGTAAATCCATACCCATCCCACGGAATCATCCGATGAATCGCTTCCCGAATCACAACCTCGTCCTCTACAGTCAAAGACCCCGCCACAGGCAGCGGGGCATCAATATTGAAACGCCCCAATGAGCAGGATATTTGCCCCTCGCGACATTCTACTCATCACTGCTTCCCCCCCCAAAAAAATTTTCTCTTTCCATAAATCCAAAAATGCCATACAGCAGTATTTCCCTACTGCCGTATGGCTATCTCTTATTCCACACACTTAAAGCAATACTTTGTCGTCGTCTGATATGTCTCGCCCGGTCTTAATACCGGCGTCTTGAAGTTCTTCTCGTTGATGGCATTCGGGAAATACTGCGTCTCCAGACAGAAACCGTGGCGGAAACCGTAGGAAGCCCCCTCCTTGCCCATATGCTCTTTCACAAAATTGCCCGCATAGAACTGGATGCCGACGCAGTCCGTATACACCTCCATACAGATGCCGGAATGTGCCGCACGTGCGCGCGCCGCAAGCTGCATGGTTCCGTCCGCCCCATCGAGAACGTAGTTGTGGTCGTAACCGCCCGCATACTTAAGCTGTGCATAGTCCGCGCCGATTTCCGTACCGATCTTCTTCATCTCACGAAAATCCATCGGCGTACCCGCCACCGACACGATCTCTCCGGTAGGAATCGCCTTGCTGTCAATGACAGGCGTGTAACGGGACGCCATAATCACAAGTTCATGCTCCTCCACATTCCCGGAAGTATGACCGTCCAGATTGAAGTAACTGTGGTTCGTAAAGTTTGCGACCGTCGTCTGATCGGACACCGCCTCGTACGCAATGACGACCTCGTCCGCATCCGTCAGCGTATAAGTCACCTTCGCCGTCATGTTTCCCGGGAAATCCTGCTCCCTGTCGCGGCTTAAACAGCGGAAAGCAATGCTCTGCGCCTCTTCCTTCTCCACCTCCCAGATCAATGCATGGAAACCCTTTGCACCGCTGTGCAGATTGTTTTCGTTATCGTTCACCTCAAGCGCATAGGTCTTTCCGTCCAGGGTGATCCGCGCATGGTCGATGCGGTTCGCATTTCTGCCGATGACCGCGCCGAAATAAAAGGTGTTGTTCTGATAATCGACCGGATTGTCGTAGCCGAGCACAACATCATAAAGCTTGCCGTCGCTGCCCGTTTTCTTAATGGATGTGATGGTTGCCCCTAGGTCGATCACGGAAAGGCTCATGCCGTTCGCATTCTGCATGATGTATTCCGTAACCTCTACCCCTTCCTTTGTTACGCCAAAACCTTTCTTCTCCATCCCTCTGCTCCCTTCTCTAATTCTGCCCGTAATATGCATTCGCCCCATGCTTGCGGTAAAAATGCTTCTCCTTGATGGAATCCGGTGCGGGGAGTACCTGCGGATTGATCAGTTCGGTATTTTTCGCCATCTTTGCCACTTCCTCAAGCACGACCGCGTTGTGCACCGCCTCCGCCGCGTCCTTCCCCCAGGTGAACGGCCCGTGGTTCGCACAGAGCACCGCCGGGGTGTACATCGGTCTGATGCCGCGCTCCTCAAACGTCTCAATAATCACTAGCCCCGTGTTCTTCTCGTACGCCTCCGTGATCTCCTCCGGCGTCAGATTTCTCGCACACGGAATCGGTCCGAAAAAGTAATCTGCGTGGGTCGTTCCGTAAAGCGGAATATCCCTCCCCGCCTGCGCCCATGCGACCGCCTCCGGGGAATGCGTGTGCACGATGCCCCCGATTTCCTCATACTTCTTGTAAAGTTCCAGATGTGTCGCCGTATCGGAGGACGGCTTGTATCTGCCCTCGATCCTGTTGCCGTTTAAGTCCATCACGACCATATCCTCCGGTCTTAACGCGTCATAGTCCACACCGCTTGGCTTGATGACAAAATATCCGCTCGCACGGTCTATTCCGCTGACATTTCCCCATGTATAGGTGATAAGCCCTCTGCGCGGAAGTTCCATATTTGCCTCATAAACCTGCTTCTTTAATTCCTCTAGCATTCGTATCCCCTCCAGCTTCCATGTAACTCATCCGAAATACGATTCACGCCATGAATCGCTTCCGGCTTTTACTTCATCTCCGAAATAATC
The DNA here is from genome assembly GCA_021771815.1 of Roseburia hominis. Lineage (GTDB taxonomy): Bacteria > Bacillota > Clostridia > Lachnospirales > Lachnospiraceae > Roseburia > Roseburia hominis_A. The sequence goes on along the minus strand of JAETOE010000014.1, from coordinate 4,304 downwards.
CGGTTCGCGTCGCGAATCATTTTATGTCTCTATCTCATCTCCGAAAGTATACGATTCGCGATTCCTTCCGCATCCAGTCCATATTTATGCAGCAGCTCTTTTGCGGGGCCGGACTCGCCGAACACGTCGTTGACGCCGATTCTGGTGAGCTTCGTCGGGCATTTCTCACCGAGCGTCTCTGCGACCGCCGCGCCGAGTCCTCCGATAATGGAATGCTCCTCGACGGTAAAGACTCTTCCCGTCTTCTTCGCTGCCGCGATTACAAGCTCCTCGTCGAGCGGCTTGATCGTATGGATATTGATGACCTGTGCATCAATTCCCTTCTCAGAAAGTGTCTCCGCCGCCGTGAGCGCTGCAAAAACGCATAAACCCGTCGCGACGATCGTACAGTCGCCGCCCTCGCGAAGCGTCACACCCTTTCCGATTTCAAACTTATAGTCCGGGCGGTCATTGATAACCGGAACCGCAAGCCTTCCGAAACGCAGGTAGACCGGACCGTCATACTCATAGGCTGCGCGCACTGCCGCTCTTGCCTCCACATCGTCCGAGGGATTGATGACGACCATGCCCGGGATCGCACGCATCAGCGCGATATCCTCGTTGCACTGATGGCTCGCGCCGTCCTCACCGACGGAGATTCCCGCGTGAGTCGCACCGATCTTTACATTCAGATGCGGGTAACCGATAGAATTTCTCACCTGCTCGTAGGAACGCCCCGCCGCGAACATGGCAAAGGTACTCACGAACGGCACAAAACCACAGGTGGACATTCCGGCTGCCACGCCCGTCATGTTCGCCTCCGCGATACCGCAGTCGATATGACGCTCGGGGAACGCCTTCTTAAACACGCCCGTCTTGGTCGCCGCCGCAAGATCCGCGTCAAGCACCACAAGATTTTCAAATTCTTTGCCAAGTTCCACCAGGGCGTTGCCATAGCTCTCTCTGGTCGCTATACTCTTTACTTCTGACACAGCGCTTCACCTGCCTTTCTGAGATCCTCCATCGCAGTCTCGTATTCCTCGTCGTTCGGCGCTTTGCCGTGCCAGCCGACACTGTTCTCCATATAGGAAACGCCTTTGCCCTTTACGGTATGCGCAATGATTGCCGTCGGCATGCCCTTCGTCGCCTTTGCCTCATCAAACGCCTTTTTGATCTCATCAAAATCGTTTCCGTCAATATTGATAACATGAAAATTGAAGCTCTCGAACTTCTTGTCGATCGGGTACGGGGAGCATACCTCGTCGATTGCCCCGTCGATCTGCAGATTGTTGTTGTCTATGATGACGCACAGATTGTCAAGCTTGCGGAAGCCTGCGAACATCGCCGCCTCCCAGATCTGCCCCTCCTCAATCTCACCGTCGCCGCAGAGCGCGTACACGCGGTAGGACGCGTCCTTCATCTTGCCTGCAAGCGCCATTCCGCACGCCGCGGAAAGCCCCTGCCCTAAAGAACCCGAAGACATATCCACGCCCGGGATATGCTTCATATCGGGATGTCCCTGCAAATACGATCCGGTGTGGCGCAAAGTCAGAAGATCCTCCACCGGGAAATATCCGCGGTTGGCGAGCGCCGCATAAAGCCCCGGCGCCGTATGCCCCTTCGAAAGCACGAAGCGGTCCCTGTCCTCCTTCTTCGGATTCTTCGGGTCGATATTCATTTCTTCAAAATACAGATAAGTAAAGATGTCCGCCGCTGAGAGCGATCCGCCCGGATGCCCTGCCTTCGCACTGTGCACGGAAGAGACGATACCTTTGCGGACCTCGACTGCCATCTTCTCTAATGCCAATTTATCCATGACTTCCTCCTGAAAATAATCGCCGAACACCGCAGAGCGGTGTCCAAATATTTCATTCTCTCTCTATTCTCCGAACACCGCTCTGTAGTCCGCCTGGAACTTCTCTATCCCGGCATCGGTCAGCGGATGCTTTGTCATCTGCTCAATTACCTTGTACGGAACGGTCGCGATATGTGCGCCCGCAAGTGCGCAGTCGGTCACATGGATCGGGTTGCGGACGGACGCCGCTATAATCTCCGTCTCAAGACCGTAGTTATCGAAAATCTGTACGATATCCTGAATCAGATCGATGCCTGCCATGCTGATGTCGTCGAGTCTGCCGAGGAACGGAGACACGTAGGTCGCTCCCGCGCGTGCGGCAAGCAATGCCTGGTTTGCGGAAAAAATCAGGGTCACGTTGGTCTTAATCCCCTCTGCGGACAATACCTTTACTGCCTTTAAACCTTCTACAGTCATTGGAATCTTAACGACCATGTTCGGATGAATTGCGGCAATCTCGCGCCCTTCTTTGATCATCCCCTCCGCGTCTACGGTGGTCGCCTTTACTTCACCGCTGATCGGACCATCTACAATTGTGGTAATCTCTTTGATGACCTCGTTGAAATCCCTCCCCTCTTTTGCGATCAGGGACGGGTTTGTGGTAACGCCGCAGATTACTCCCATATCGTTTGCCTTGCGGATATCCTCTACGTTTGCTGTGTCGATAAAAAATTTCATACCTTCTCCTTTCATATGTGCTCGTGCACATTTCCTTTTTTCTATATAATATCTCTTTTAAATCAATAAATCAATACATCTTTTCTTGTTTCGCAGTTTTTATAATGTGCATGTGCACGCAATTTCTTTAAGAAGTGCTGCATATGCATATTTTTCCTATCGATAGAACAAATTTCCGAGCATCAGATCCTTCTTGAAATCGCGAATGTTCGTATCCTTGTCAATGTAAACCGCTTCAATTCCCATTGCATTTGCCCAGTCGCCCATCTGCTCTGCAACAAGATCGTAGGTAAATGCCGTGTGGTGTGCGCCGCCCGCAAGAATCCATGCCTCTGCGCCTGTGTAAAGATCCGGCTGCGGCGTCCAGAAATTCGTTGCGACCGGAAGCTTCGGCATCGGTTTTTCTACCTTCTTACAATCCACATCGTTGATAATCAGACGGAAACGATTGCCAAGATCGATTAAGGACACCGCGATACCCTTGCCCTCTTTGGAGGTGAATACCAGTCTCGCCGGGTCCTCTCTGTCACCCATGGACAGCGGCTGGCACTTGATACTGATCGGACCGTCCGCAATCGACGGACAGACCTCAAGCATATGCGCCTGCAAAATTCCTTCCTTGCCCTTTACGAGATTATACGTGTAATCCTCCAGCATGGAAGTACCCTTTGCGTCCTTTACGCCCGCAGTCATGATTTTCATCAGGCGCACCATTGCCGCGACCTTCCAGTCTCCCTCCGCGCCAAAGCCATAGCCCTTCTCCTCAAGTCTCTGGATCGCAAGCCCCGGAAGCTGCTTTAATGCGCCCAGATCGCCGAAATGCGTAACGATCGCGTGATAATTCTTCTCCTTCAGGAAACGCTCGAAGCCGATCTCGATCTGCGCCTGCACTGCAACATGGCGCTTGAACTCCTCCGGGTCTCGTCCCTCTAAGAGAATATCGTATTTCTGATAGTACTCGTCTACGAGTGCGTTCGTATCGGACCAAGACACGGCTGCGACCGCCTCCGCGATCTCGTTGACCGGATAGGTATCTACTTCCCAACCGAACTTCAACTGTGCCTCTACCTTATCCCCCTCGGTCACCGCTACGTTTCTCATATTGTCGGCAACACGCATCACGCGGATACGGCTGCTCTCAATCACACCGACTGCGGTGCGCATCCACGATGCGATACGGCTCTGTACGTTCGCATCAGACCAGTGTCCGACTACGATCTTTCGCTCCATTCCCATGCGAGTCACGATGTGTCCCCACTCCCTGTCGCCGTGCGCCGCCTGATTCTCGTTCATAAAATCCATATCGATCGTATCGTACGGAATCTCCTCATTGAACTGCGTGTGAAAATGCAGAAGCGGCTTGCGCAGCTCCTTTAATCCGAGAATCCATGATTTTGCAGGAGAAAATGTATGACACCACACAATCACGCCCGCGCACTCTTCGTCTACATTTGCCTCGTTAAAGGTCTTACGGATCAGTTCGTTGGTAATCAGCGTCGGCTTCCAGACTACCTCATACGGAAGAAGTCCGGACTCATTTAACTTTCCGACGATAATTTTTGCGTGCTCCGCCACATGTGCCAGACACTCGTCTCCATAGAGGTCCTGTGATCCGGTACAGAACCAGAACCTGTAATTTTTTGTTGCTAACATATCATTTCCTCCATATTTATAATGGTAGTGTCAAATTTACTACCCTTTTTTCTTTCTAAAACCTTTATTTTCGGGAGTTTGCAAATAAAAAAGCATTGACCTCCCATTTTTGATATAATGTCCGTGACCAAACTTCCAA
>JAETOE010000013.1 GCA_021771815.1 Roseburia hominis | reverse complement strand
TTTTCTCCGCTACATCTGCGATCTGTTCCAGTGTATAGCCCTTTTTATACATACTCATGATAAATTCAGCATTAGCATCTTCTCTAATTCCCTGACTCAAATTACACATAACGCTCACATCCTTTCTCATACTATCCTCTATCGGAATGTCATACTCTGTTTCAATAATGTTCAGCTTCTCATCCGAAGTAAGTTCTTTTGACAACAATGCGCCTAACAGGCGATGCAACTCATACTTCTCATCATGCTCTGGAAGTTCCTTTGACAATCCAAATTCATGCTGTTCTGACTCATATTCATACAAATCCATATGCTGAATACCCGCTTTATGTCATCATAGTTAGTATTTACAAAATCTCTTTCCTTCTGTGAAGAAACCAGACGGCTCACATAAAAGATTGCCCTGTTCAGTACATTATATTCCTTTGGTGCATCTTTTTGGGCTTCCACATTTACAATAATCTGAGAAAGTCCGTCTTTTCTGCCACCTGCGGATGGCATGCGCACATAAAACACAATGTCAAACCTTATCAACCCCTCGTTAATCTCTGCATTTTCCGTGTTGAAACCGACTATCCTCTGCCCTGCTTCTTCCTTTTCGTCATTGGTCAGCCCCGGCTCTACCGAAACCACGCTGATAAACGGTCCTCCCTCAATATAGGTTACTGCCTCTTGCGGATCCATTCCCCGGAACTCATCAACAGTCTTCTCCAGAATATGCGCCAAAATGATTTTATTTCCTAACAGGCGCTTTGCTTTCGCATCATATTGAGCATCCTGATCTGCTGCATTGACTGCATTTTTTATTTCCGTATCCATTAACCATAAACCTCCTTTTTATATGACAGAAAATACAAACGCCATTTTCAAAAGGTATATGAATTCAACGTTATTATACCTTTGCCCCCCAGTTAAATCAATCGAAACTTTTTAACAGCCGTTCCAAATTTCCGTCAAAAATCACTCTGCCCCAAATTTTTTATCCTGCCTCCTTCTCTCTATTTCCGAAGCAGTTCTTCCCGGTACTGCCTGGGAGATACCCCATACTCCTTTTTAAACGCCCGAAAAATGCCGTGTAATCCGGGAACCCGCACCGCTGCCAGATCTCCTTCATCGGCACATCCGCAAGCGCCAGCACCCAGACCGCGGAGGTCGCCGGCCGCAGAGGATTATACCCTGTCGGACTATATGGTTTCTTACTATTCAAATTTTGTGAAAACAGGAAATCCCAACGGAGCCGGACTGCCGAAATGGGAACCGGCGAGAAAAGAAAACAAAAATGTAATGCTTTTTGACATCCCTTCCCCGAAAATGGGAAAAGTTTCTATGCCAAAGCTGATTAAGACCATGCTGACAAATAAGGCGGTGGGAGAATAAGTTGCCCCGCAAATGACCGGACAATAACCATAACGGCACAGGCTCCCCACAGACTTCCGTGTGCGGGAGAACCCGTGCCGTTATGACGCTTATATATTATTCCTGACCGGAATCGCTGTCACAAATTTCCTGTCAGCACCACCGCCGCATGTTCTACACATTGAAGCACGATCCCCCGATAAATTCACGGATAATCGAATTCTGACCGATTCCCTCGCTCGGCATCGGCAGGAAATAGTCTAAGAACTTAAGCAGACGCTTCGCCTCAAGATATTCCGGGCAATCCTTGTCGATTGCGAACAGAAGCGGCTCCGCATACAGCTTTAAGACGGCAAGCTCATAGATGAGCGCGGAGTTGAACATCACATCCGCCCCCTCCTGGAACGGGAAAATGTACTTCTCTTCCCCGCGGTGCACGGAATCCCACATAGCGATCGTCTCTTTCGCCGAAGTCCCCCTCGTTCTCGCATCCCGCACAATACGGCGGATCATTCTGCCGTCCGTCGTCGGCAGACAATTATGTTCGTCGATATTGAGCTGTGTAAGCGCACTGATATAAATCTTGAACTTGCTCTCCACCGGAAGCGAATAGGACAGCCTGTCGTTCAGCCCGTGGATTCCCTCAATGACCAGCACGTCATTCTCGCCAAGCTGCATGAACTTATCCTTGTACTCGCGCCGTCCGGTCTTAAAATTAAAAATCGGAAGATTGACTTTCTTCCCTGCGAGAAGCTCGTTCATATCGTGATTAAAAAGCTCCACATCCAAAGCATCCAGGCATTCCAGATCCAATTCCCCGTTCTCGTCCCGCGGACATTTGTCACGGTCTATATAATAATCGTCCAACGGGAACGGATGCGGCTTTAAGCCCTTCGCTGCGAGCTGGATGGACAGCCGGTGCGAAAATGTCGTTTTGCCGGAGGAAGACGGTCCCGCAATCATAATGAACTTCTTCCCCTCCGCCTGCACGATCGACTCTGCAAGTCCGCCGATGCGCTCCTCAAAAAGCGCTTCCTGCGTGAGAATGATCTCCTGCATACGCCCTGCGGCGATCGCGTCGTTGAGCGCTCCGATCGTGCCGATCTCCTGCATTCTTCCCCAATCCCTCGATGCTTTTAAGGTGCGGAACAGCTTGCCGGACGGCTCGAAAGCAGCGACCTCCTTCGTGTTCTCATTCGGGAACAGCAGCACGAAGCCATCCTCATATGCCGTCACATCATAGTAACGCAGATAGCCTGTTGAGGGCACCATAAATCCGTAGAAATAATCCTTATAGTGATCGAGCACATAGATGTTGACACGGGAACTTCTGCGGTAACGGAACAACTTCTCCTTATCGACCATGCCAAGCTCACCGAAAAGCTCAACCGCCTCATCCGTATTGATACTGCGCTTCTCGATCTCAATATCCGCCATCACCATACGGTACATCTCTTTCTTTATGGCGGAAACCTTGGCTTCATCCACGGAAACAACCGTTTCCTCTTTGCCCTGCATCTTCTTTAATTCGCAGTAATACCCCTGTCCGATCGAATAGAGCACCCGCACTCTGATCTGCTCTTCGCCCCACAAATTGTGGATGGCTTTCTGCATCAGAAGCGTCACACTTCTGCGGTATGTCTTCTTTCCGGTCTTATCCGCCGTCGTGATAAACGACAGTTCGCCGTCGCACTCGATGCACTTATTAAGTTCTCTTAATCTGTTATTATGCACGACGAGCACAATATCATCCGCATACCGCTCCTGATATTCCTGTGCAACTGCAAGAAAACTTGTTCCATACGGATACTGTCTCTCTTCTCCGTCCACAGAAAGCGTTACCATCTTATCTCCCATAAAATCCCTCCAATTCCGACCATATTCTCCATGCTCTACAGCGCCGTACCTGTTCTGCACGATGGTCTGTATTCTTCTTCCGAATCTATCCCAATGAAATTCAGTCCTGCTCGAACGCCTCCGCATCGAAATACGCAAGCGCTTTTTTGTTCTGTTCCAGTGTATGCTCCACTTCCCCGAGGCGTGCCGCAATCTGCCCGGCCGTCTCCTGCCCCCGAAGCTGCTTTCGGATTCCCTCCTGAATGTTGCGCTCCCAGAGCAGATAATCATAGAGAACGGGGTTCCTTCGCTCCAAAAGAAATCTGCCGTACCGGTAGTAAAGTTCCCTCTCTTCCTGAACCGTTTCTCCGTCTGTGGCAGGCAGCTTTCCATTTTCGGATAATATCTCCCCGTTTCCCGACGGTTCATAGTGTACCCGCATCATCGGGTAGTACTTGCCGTCCTCCTTTACCATCTCCTCCGTCTCGACAACGTAGCCGTTCTCGTCCAGAAACTGCCGGACGCGCATCAGCTCCGACTGCGGCTGCAGCACAAGTTCCGACACGCTCTTACACAGTTCGCTGCCGGACTCTAAAATATGGATGATAAGCCCGCCGCCCATGCCTGCGATCAGAATGGAATCCGCCTCTCCCATTTCCAGTGCCGCGACGCCGTCGGAAAGACGCGTCTGTATGTAGGACTCCATCCCATAATGCCGGATATGTTCCCTTGCCCGCGCAAGCGGACCGCGGTTGATATCCATCGCGACAGCACACGGAATACGTCCCTGCTCCCTCAGGTAAATCGGCACATATCCGTGATCCGTTCCCACATCCGCCAGCCGCTTTCCGGCCCCTACGAGTCCTGCCGCCGTCTCTAAACGCTTTGATATATGAATCATGCTTACTCCAGATAATCTTTTAACTTGCGGCTTCTGCTCGGATGGCGGAGCTTACGCAGCGCTTTCGCCTCGATCTGACGGATACGCTCACGTGTAACATTGAACTCCTTGCCGACTTCCTCGAGTGTCCTCGCGCGCCCGTCCTCAAGTCCGAAGCGCAGGGTCAGCACTTTCTGCTCACGTTCCGTAAGTGTGCCGAGCACTTCCTCGAGCTGCTCCTTCAACAGGGTAAATGCCGCCGCATCTGCCGGAACAGGCACATTGTCATCCTGAATGAAATCTCCGAGATGGCTGTCCTCCTCCTCGCCGATCGGGGTCTCCAAAGAAACCGGCTCCTGGGAAATCTTTAAGATTTCACGCACACGCTCCACCGGCATATTCATCTCCGCCGCAATCTCCTCCGGGGTCGGTTCGCGACCTAACTCCTGAAGGAGCTGTCTGCTCACGCGGATCAGTTTGTTGATCGTCTCGACCATATGCACCGGAATACGGATCGTTCTCGCCTGATCCGCAATCGCTCTTGTGATTGCCTGACGGATCCACCATGTCGCATAGGTGGAAAATTTGTAGCCCTTGCGGTAATCGAACTTCTCCACCGCTTTGATCAGTCCGAGATTTCCCTCCTGAATCAGATCCAGAAACAGCATGCCGCGTCCCACATAACGCTTCGCAATACTGACGACAAGGCGCAGATTCGCCTCCGCGAGACGCTTCTTTGCCTCCTGGTCGCCAAGCTCCATGCGCTTTGCAAGCTCGATCTCCTCCTCCGCCGAGAGCAGCGGAACTTTACCGATCTCTTTCAGGTACATACGCACCGGATCTTCGATGGAAACGCCGTCAGGGACGGAAAGGTCGACCTTCTCCACCTCGATCTCCTCTTCCTCCTCGACCTCAAGCAGCATATCATCGTCCACGTCATCGTCCGTGATACGCAGCACGTCGATATTATTTGCCTCAAGAAAATCCAGAATCTTTTCGAACTGCTCCGCATCGAGCTGCATATCTGCAAAGAAATCACTGATTTCCTGATATTCGAGCATATTCTTTTTCTTCTTTGCAAGGGAAAGCAGCTCCTTTAGCTTCTCATGGAACTTCTCCTGCGCGCTCTCGTCACCCGTCTCCTCTGCCGCATCCTTTCCGGCAGCCTTCTTGCTTTCTTCCAAAATTTCCTTATTCTCGGTGTTTTCTTTCTTTTTTGCCATTTTCGCTTCATCCTCTCATAGTTCGTTACTATTTTGTCCTTAAATGTGGATTTTAAACCACAGATTGCCGTCCCCTTGCATTTTCTGAGCTTACATCGAGATATGCATCCGTTCCAGCTCCTCCAGCGCCTTTTTATCCTGCACCAGCTTCATCAGCCCTTCCATGTCGGTCGGTCCAAGCTCTTTTGAACGGTGGTTGATACTGTTCTCCTTGATTCGGACAATCGTCTCCTTGAGCGCCTTATCCCTGTCCTCTTTTGTCATAGCGGCAGGAATCGTGGCGTTAAAAAGCCCCGCGATCTCGCTTTGTTCCTCCTCATTCTCAAACATACTGACAATCTTTGCCGGATTGACTGTTCCGCTCTCCTCATACTGCGCGAAGAGCAGTTCCGCCACCCTGTGGTAAATCTCCTCCGTAAAATCCGCCGGAGTAATATATTTCTTTATTTTTTGAAACAGCCCGGTATTCTCGATGAGCCATGTGAGCAAAAGCTTCTGGGACTGCTTCATTCCGTCCTCTTTCTTCCTGCCCTTATTCTTCTCGTTCCCACGTATACCGCTCTGCTGCCTATCACTGTTTGCCGAAGCCGCGCCCGCAAGCCCCTCTTTCAGACCATATTGGTTGACGAGCCGCCGCAGATCCTCCGCCGCGATCATGTATTTCGCCGCGACCGCCTCGATATAGTTATCGCGTGCAAGCTTCTCCGAAAATCCGCAGAGCTTCTTCGCAACCTCATTATAAAATGATGTTTTGCTTTCCGGGTCATGCATATCATATTCCTGCTCTAAGATGCGTACCTCGAACAGAAAACTGTTCTCCGCCTGATCGATGCGCTCCTGATAAGCCTCTGCGCCGAGCGCCTTGATAAATTCGTCCGGATCCTTGTATGGCTTCATATTAATTACTTTCGTAGTGATTCCAACCTCTTTCAAAATCGGAATCGCCCGAAGCGCCGCCTTGATACCCGCGCCGTCGCTGTCGTAAGTCAGATACACATCCTTCGTATAACGCTTGAGCAAGTTCGCGTGACCGCTCGTGAGCGCCGTTCCGAGCGAGGCAACCGCATTGTCAAATCCCGCCTGGTGCAGGGCGATGACATCCATATAGCCCTCGCACAAAAGAAGCTGCGGCTTCTTCGTCGTCCTCGCAAAATTCAGTCCGTAAAGATTGCGGCTCTTATCGAAAATCTTCGTCTCGGGAGAATTTAAGTATTTCGGTTCGCCGTCCCCCATGACACGTCCGCCGAAGCCGATGACCTTATTATGTACATCCATGATCGGAAACATCGCCCGGTTCCAGAACTTATCATGTCCGCCCCGCCGCTCATCGATCGTCACAAGCCCGGACTCCTTTAAAATCTCGTCCTCATATCCCTTATTCCGCAGATACCGGTAAAGATCGTCGCTGTACTGGTCGGAATACCCGAGCCCGAACTTCTTGATCGTCTCATCGGAAAGCTCACGCTTCTTAAAATACTCCATAGCACGCTTCCCGCGCTCACTGCGCAGCAGCATAAAGAAATACTTTGCCGCCTCTTTATTGATTTCAAGAAGCCTCGCCCGCTTATCCGCTTCCATCCGCTGCGTGGCCGAGTACTCCTGTTTAGGCAGCGCCACTCCGGCGCGCTCGGCGAGCGCTTCCAGCGCCTCCCCAAAGGTAAAGTTCTCATACTGCATCAGAAAGGTGAACACATTCCCTCCGGCGTGACACCCGAAGCAGTAATACATCTGTTTGTTCGGAGATACGGAAAACGACCCGGTCTTCTCATTGTGGAACGGACAAAGCCCAAAATAAGTACTGCCCTTTCTGGTCAGACGCACATACTGTGAAATCACATCGACAATGTCATTTCGCGAACGTACTTCTTCGATAATATCCTCTGAATATAATGGCATTCCGTACTCCTTTCTCTAATTATTAATAGCCGTCTACCTGCCCGCAGCTTTATGCTGCGGGCCTGCGCATGCCGCAAGCAATCCACTCTCTCAATAGCCGTCTACTTGCCAAGCTTGCGGCAGGAAGTATTCACTGAACTTCGTGATGGCGTACTGATCGGTCATGCCCGCGATATAATCGCAGATAACGCGCTCCTTTCCCTCGCCCTCATCCATCATCCGAAGATACTTCGACGGAAGCTGGTCTATATGCTCCATATAATAGTAAAATAGCTGCTCGACCATCGCCTTCGCCTTGACTTCCTCGCTCTTTGCAACCGGGTTCTTGTAAACATTCTCGAACATGAACTTCCGAAGGTCGATCATTGCCTCCTCCACCTCGGCGGACATAACGATATCATTCTTCCCGCGGCTGTTCATGATAATGTTATGAATCAGCGTATTGAGCCGCTGCTTCGTCGAAAAGCCGAGCGTCTTTTTCAACTCCATGGGAATATCGTCCTCTGTGAGCACCAATGCGCGGATCGCATCGTCAATGTCGTGATTTATGTAGGCGATCTTATCGGACAGACGAACGATCCTTCCCTCCAGCGTCGCCGGCATCAGTCTCGACTGATGGTTTAAAATGCCGTCGCGCACTTCCCAGGTAAGATTTAAGCCTCTGCCGTCCTTCTCAAGCTTCTCCACGATGCGGACGCTCTGCTCATTGTGTCGGAAACCGTCCGCGCACAGACCGTTTAAGACAAATTCTCCTGCATGTCCAAAGGGCGTGTGCCCGATGTCATGCCCGAGCGCAATCGCCTCCACCAGATCTTCATTCAGCCGCAGCGCCTTCGCGATCGTCCGCGCATTCTGCGACACTTCCAGAGTATGCGACAGCCTTGTGCGGTAATGATCCCCCTTCGGGGTCAGAAACACCTGCGTCTTATTCTTAAGCCGCCTAAATGCCTTGCTGTGCAGAATACGGTCGCGATCCCTCTGAAAAACCGGGCGTATATCGCACGGCTCCTCGTATACGTCCCTTCCCTTAGAATTGACACTGAGCGTCGCGTAGGGACTTAATGTCTCACGCTCCATCTCCTCTATTTCTTCTCGTATCGACATGTACATTCTCCTCTTTTCGCCATGCGCCTGCAATGACTCCATATATATAATTCGATGTCAATCGCCGATTTCCTTTATTTTTGTTAAAAACGACAAAAAATAGGAAGCCTTATCAGACTTCCTATTCGCATGCAGGAGATGGGACTTGAACCCACACGATATTGCTACCACAGGCACCTGAAGCCTGCGCGTCTGCCAATTCCGCCACTCCTGCAGAATCCTCACAAAAAGTGAATCAAAATGCGGAAGATGGGACTTGAACCCACACGAGCGCAATGCTCACAAGATCCTTAGTCTTGCTCGTCTGCCAGTTCCGACACTTCCGCATATCAGTCATCTTTCGTGACGACTTGATTATAATAACAAACACTTTAAAAAATGTCAATGGGTATTTTTAAATTATTTAAGGAATTTTTTTCACCGCTCATTGATAGGGGATTTCTTCAAAGTGAATCTCTTCCAGACTGCGCAATGTCTCCTCGCTGAGCAACCCGCTAAACGCCAGCTGAACGCCACAATATTCTCTCTCCACCATGAACCCCGAATCTTCTCCCAAATATGGCAAATTTCCGGCATTCATATCCGGCAGCGGGTACTGCTTCTTTTGAGAAGGCTTTCTGTCATCCATCACAGGCAGACGCACTAGAAAGTACTCCGCCCCGCTCTCGTCCGTCACGGTCACGTCATAAAACGTTCCCTCGGCGCGCCACTCCTCCCTGGGTTCTATACTTACGGAAAACGGTGTGATCCACGCAGTCACAGGATGCCCGTTCACGTCCGTCCTAAGCTCCCTGCCCTCGATTTCCTCAACCGACGCCTCATTTTCTACGTTTGTATATTCTTCAAACTCATACGAAATCGACGGTTTGGCGATATCCGCATCATCTCCGGTACAAAATCCATACCAGTCTATCCGCACGCCGCCTTCCGTCTGCGTCATCTGCGTTTCAAGAACCTGCATATTATTCGGAGCATAATCGGTCGCATCTATTTCCGAATCCGTCTGAATCAGCGCACCGATATGATATGCCATAGATTCCCGGTGTACTTCTATTGTCTGCACCATAATCAGAGGGGAGTCGGACAATTCGCTCTCCGTTTCCTGCTGTTCCGATGTTTCTTCCTGCCCGCTCAGTGCTTCTGTTCCCTGCTCACCCGGCGCTTCCGTTTCCTGTTTGCCTGACGCTTTTGCTTCCTGTCCGTCCGGCGCTTCCGTTTTCCCACAGCCGCAAAAGCAACACATCAGGCACAGCACAATTGCCGGCTTCCAATACTTTCTGTTCACGCGTTTTTCCACCTTAAACAAACACTCCTTTCCGAACAATCCATAATTCGATATATGCAAGTAATTGTTGGAGTTTCTCAAAACACCTCTTTATTCTATACACATCTCCGAATTCAAAAGCAGTTCCAAGTACAAGTACAACTACAGATACTTCTGCTCGAACTCCTCTTTGTGCATCGGTTTGCCAAAATAAAAGCCCTGAATCATCTGAATCCGCGTCTGCTTAAGCGCTGCAAGCTGCTCCGCCGTCTCAACGCCCTCCACGCACACTTTCACACCGATCGCTCCGGCAAGCTCCGCCACCATTTTCACAAATGCTGCAGAAAACTCGTCCTTTCCGATGTCGATGATAAAGCAGCGGTCAATCTTGATGACGTCAATCGGCATCTCGCGGATATGGTTCAGCGAGGAGTATCCTGTTCCGAAATCATCGAGCGCCACACGCACGCCAAGCGTCCTGATATCCGCCAGTATCGTTTTCATACGATCCATGTCGTTAATTGCCAGACTCTCCGTCACCTCAAGCGTGAGATTGCACGGCATGATCCCCGTCTCTTTGATTGCAGCGCGCACCTTGTCCACAATATCATTCTGCAATAGCTGTACGACCGACAAGTTGACATTGACCTTATACTCCGGGTGCCCCATATCATTCCAATATTTGCAGCGCTTACACGCTTCCCTTAACACATAATCCCCAATCGGGTTGATCAGTCCGAGATACTCCGCCAGCGGAATGAAATCTGTCGGCGAAATCAAACCAAGCTCCCCGGAATTCCAGCGAATAAGCGCCTCCGCTCCGGCACAGGGACTGTCCTCCTTCGTCACATCCACGATCGGCTGGTAGACCACCTCGAACTCCGTAAACGCATTGCGGGTCGCGTTGCGCATATTTTTCTCCATATCGAGCCGCTTAAAGGATGTCGACTCCACATTATCGTCGTAGAACTCCACGCGGTTCTTGCCGGAGCATTTCGCCGCGTACAGCGCGATATCCGCCTTCTTGATCAGTTCCTCCACGGTGTCGCCGTCCGTCGGGAACCGCACAACGCCCATACTCATCGTGCAGTAGTAATCCGTTCCTTTGAGCATCCACGGACGCAGAAAAAGAGCCCGCACCTCCTCTAAAATCTGCTGTAACAGCATGACGCGCTGATGCGCCAGAATAATAATAAATTCATCCCCGCCCATGCGGTAACAATTGTTCTCCACACCCGGAATCCGCTTTAAGCTGTCCGATATATTCTTGAGAAGAATATCGCCGTACTGATGCCCCAGACCGTCATTGATATGCTTGAAATCATCCAGGTCAATATAAAGAAGCGCGCCTTCGCCGCCGATCTCCTTCGTCTGCTCGATGCAGCGCTGCAGATCCTGCTCGCAACGCATCCTGTTGTAAAGCCCCGTCAGGAAATCATTGTTCGCCTGACGCTCGATCTTCTGCTGGTACAGCTTCTTATCCGTCACCTCATAAAGCGTATATAAATAAACGCTTCTTCCGTCCACCCAACTGATGTCCGTCCTATGATAATCGAACCAGCGGTGTTCCCCCTCAAGATAAATCTCACGGAAACAACTGTCCGTGCCGCCTTCTTTGGCCCCCTTAAGATACTGCTCAAGCACCTCTGTGCCGGCCCCCTCGGGCAAAAACTCGTGAAGCCGCTGATTCGCGTAAAGAATCTGCCCGCTGATCGGATCCTTCACATAGATGCCGCAGCCCATATTTTCTAAAATAGCCTTCAGGGACGCGTAGGAGCTTGCAAGTGAATTCTTCGCGATCCGCTTTAAGAGAATACTCTGAATAATACGTTTCACGTCGTTGACAAACTTCACATCTGCCTGATCCCAATTACGTTCCTTCCGCTTCTCCCCGAAGCACAGATACATTTCCGCATTTCCGTTCACCTCGATCGGCAGGAAAATACCGGCACGCAGCTTCTCCCGCTCAAAAAAGCGCTGGTACTCCTCCGGAAGCATCGTATTCGACGATATCATATACGGCTTTCCGTTGAAAAACGGAATCTCCCTAAGCGGCATATCCGCCCATCTGACAAGCACGGATTCTGTTCCCTTACGGACATGCTCACAGATCATCTCCACGGACTGCCCGGACTTGCTTTTCCGCAGAAGCACGCCTGTGGAGACTTCCAGATAACCGCATGCCTCCGTCAGAATCTCATCTACGATCTTGTCAAATGCGTCCTCGGATTCCAGCATTTTTACGATGGAAGTCATGACCTCATTCCGGTGAAGCTCCGCTTCCATCTGCGTCTCGGATTCCCTGCTCTTAAGAAATGCTTCCTGCGCCAGAAGCTCTTCCATCTTGACCGCAAACATCTGCCGTGACAACGACTCCAAAAATTCCAGTGATTTGTAATAACGCTCCGGCGTCGTACACATGACGTACTCCGGAATCCCGGCGTCCTCCTGCTCCATCACTCCGATCACGATCCATGTAGCGATAGTCTGCCCGCCAATCTTGATGGAAACGCCGCACATTTTCACAAAATCAACGCCGCAATCTTCCTCGAGCACACTTTCGATTCCATTGTCGGACAATTTATTCATAAGCAAAATATGCTTGTCCATATCCACAAGTCCGTGAATATAGGCAAGCTCTTCCTTAGAACCATATGCTTTGGTGATAACCCCCCGCTTTTTACTTAAGCATACAAGGTAAACATTGTTGGCATCACAAAACCGATCCTGTAAATTCTGCATCAGGGATGCATCTAACAACCCCATATCCGGATTCTGCAAGCTATCCTCTTTTTCCTTGATTGCAAACGCCATTTCGCTTTCCTCTCATCGGCAACATCTCATACTATTTATACTGGTATTCTACTGTATTTCCTCATTTTTGGCAATACCATACGTATCGATGTACGAAAGCAGATCTTCCTTAAATGTGAGCCATTCCGACTCGTGCTCCACATAATATTTCGGACACGCTTTTCCCGTCACATCATAGTGGCGGATCACGTCGTCCGTTCCCAGATCGTACCGTCCCATCAGCCATGTGGTAAGCTCCACAAGCGACTGATATGTTTCTTCCGTAAATTTCCCCGTGTCGTCGGGAATACAGCACTCAATGGAAATCGTATCCTCATTTCTTTCATTCGAGGCATACGCGATCTCGTTGCAGGGAATACACTGCACGATTTCCCCCTGCATCCCGATCACGAAATGACTGCTCGCATACGTCTCCCCCGAATCCTTAAGTCCGTTAAAATAATTGCGGTTCTGCTCCGCCGTCGTTCCGGGATTCGCGGTATAATGAACTACAATTCCATTCACGATGGGAAGCGCCGTCCCCGGTCTGGAATATTCGTTGTAATCCAAAAGTTCTACCTGAAAGTCGGGCGCTTCCGCTATATATTTCACATCATATGCCATGACCGGCTCTTTTTCCAACCGCCCTCTGACCCAGTGCACGATGCCAAACACCAGAACCGCCGCCAGAACCGGAAGGCTGACGGCAAGCGCAATCCATATTCTCCTCTGACGTCTCAAATGCCGTCTCCTCTGACGTCTCCGCTCCTCATATCTACGCCGTTCCTCTTCCTGTAACCTCTCCTCTTCCTCGTACCGCATAACTTCTTTTGTTCCCCTATCCGCTCAATCGCTACAAACAGTTCCTATTATCTATTATCTTACATTAGTTTTGCGGCGCTGTGTTTTAAGTCTTTATTAATTTTGTAATCAATCAGACGGTCCTGCTGCTCCTAACGTATGAAATTCGTCCTGACCGCCGGCTCACGCTCCGGAAATGTAATCCCCGCCGCGGCTCCCGCCTCAATACATTTTAACAGCCACGCCATGTTGTTTCCGAGCGTGCGCATGGTCTGCATCCCTTCCGCATCCTTTTTCACTTCCTCCGGCGTATTGCCGTGCACCTGATTCCAGTACTGTGATGATACTACAGGCATATTATTGATCGTAAAATACTTGTTCAACTGGTCAAATGCAGCCGAAGCGCCGCCGCGTCTGCAGCTTACGACCGCAGCCCCCGGCTTTCCCGCAAATACCGCTCCCTTTCCATAAAACGCGCGGTCCAGAAAAGAAGTAAGCGCGCCGGATGCCGCCGCGTAGTGCACCGGAGAACCGAACACAAATCCGTCCGCCGTCTTTGCCTTCTCCACAAATACATTCACGCAGTCATCCACAAAACATTTCCCGCTCTTTGAGCAGGCGCCGCAGCCGATACAGCCCGCAATCGGTTTTGCACCCACCCAAAAGATCTCCGTCTCGATCCCGTTCTTCTCAAGCGCGCCTGCCACCTCGCAAAGCGCCGTGTACGTGCACCCCTTCTCCTTCGGGCTTCCGTTTGCTAAGATAACTTTCACTGCCAATTCTCCTTGTTTTCCACCTTGTTTTCCTGATTTTTATTATATGTTCTTCCGATCCTATGTTTCTTGCTTACTTCCGGCTCACTTTCCCGCTCCTTCATGTCTATGGCTTTTTATCCGGCTCTCTCTTCTGCTCCTGCAGACCACACAACGCCCGGCACAGGTTCTCCGCCGAAAAGACTTCCTCAAAATCGAAATCCTCCGCCAAAAGCCCGATATTTTCCTCCGAGTGCTCGACCTCTCTGGAATAAAGCTTCACCGTCGCGATCCTGTCGTCTAACGAAAAACGACGACCGTTCCGCAGATAGCGCAGCACATCCATATCCCGGATCATAAGTACGCTCGCCGCCGCGAACTGCGCCCTGGCAAGAATCCGGCCGTCATAATACGCCCGCATAAAATAGCGGTAGGTAAAATAGACAAGCAGATGTTCGTATTCATATTCAAACGGGCCGCGGCTTTGACAGAACTCATTCACTGCGTCCAGATAATTCTCCCGCGTAAACGTATGTAAAAGCTGCTCCTTCTTGGTCTCCCACGCCGCATCTAAGACTTCAAGCTCTTTAAATCTCTCCATCCGAAGAAGAAACGCGTCGTACGCCTCATCTGCCGTCTGACACACGCAGTCCCGTTGCCATTTTTGTTCATAGACCGCCGCAGCCTCAGTGCCTGTCTTCCTCTCTGCACCTGTCTTTGTTCTGGCACCCGACTCTGCTCTGTCGCCCGATCCACACGTCATCTGTAGTAAATCCTGTTGCATCTTCTCACAGTATTGCAGGTATTCCGTTGCCCGGACAAAAACAGGCTTCGAACGCTCCTGCAGAATTTCTACCGCGCGCGCACGCACCGACCGAAGCCACGACGCATCGACCATGCCCTCGTCCGGTTCGCCGTCATCCGCTTCCCCGCAGAAGTCCCGCAATTCGCGTTCCTCCCATGTCGTCTTCTCCTCCGACGAAAACAGGATGCGGCAGACTTCCTCACACGAGAGGCTAAGGATCTTCTCCCGCACATTTTCATATTCCATCGTAAAACGCGGATATTCCGTACAGACCTCGCTTAGTGCTTCCTCCCCAAGTTCGATGCAAATGTCGCACAGCTTTCTGTCATTTAAGAACGGGCACCAGCCATTTCCCGTCAAATGAAAGCTGTGCTCTTCCCCGCCTGTCATGTGTTCCGAAAGCCGCCTGCCGAATGTGCCCTTAACGCTCTTGTAGTACGCAAAGGTATCGTCATCAATATCAATCTCCCAGCCAATACAGCAGCTATCCTGACATCGGTCCGCGATGCAGTGAAACTCTTTATAATATGACGGAACTCCAAAAATCACGTGTCTATCCCTCATCCAAATGATGCTCTTCCAATTATTCTCTATTCCTCATCCCTAAAATGGTCACTCAGCATATACCCGACGCACCATACACCGCCCGCCAGCGACAAATAGATAAATGTCTGTATCAGCGCGACAAACACCTTTCCAATTGAAAAACTGCCCGAAAGATGCGCCATGATCAACCCTTTCACCGGTCTTGTGAGAATCATCCATCCTCCCACATAACACCAGCCGACAACGCCAAGCACATAGAAAAATAACGCCAACAATGTCTTCCGTGTAATCTTCATATCTAATTCTCCCTTGTACACAACGCCCACAAAGGAACGCCTTCCCATGTAAGCGTCCCTCTGTAAATATACGTTTATCTGCCTTATGCATATCCAAATATAGTGTAGCACATTTCCTTAAAAATGTAAAATTCACACACGGTATCCCGTCAGCGTACAACATCTCTTAAGATTTCATCTTCCGTCAGAATGCGTTTTGCCAGTTCGCGGTATTTCCCCTCGTGCAGATAGGTGTGGCGGTACGGTTTGATAGACGGCGCCATATCGATCGCCGCGAGATACTCTTCGCGTTTCAGATTCAAAGTCTTAACATAATCCCAGAACCCGGTTTCCGTAAATACGGTATTTACCCGTTTCCACCGGTGATCCTGCACGCGGCTCATCAGGTACGTCGCAACGCCGACCTGAACACCGTGAAGCTCGGGATGCTCCGACAGCTTATCCAGCGCATGGGAAATCAGATGCTCGCTTCCGCTGGTCGGCGCGCTGCTCCCTGCGATCTCATTTGCGATCCCGCTCATTGCAAGGGAATCAATCAGTTCCTTTAAAAACAGATCGTCCTTAATCGACGCAAACGGCGTGCGCACAAAGCTGTTCACCGCTTTCTTGGCGATCATCACGGAGAAATCATTTTGTACCGTACAGCCAAGGGAATCCTCATACGCCCAGTCGTAGAGCGACGTGATCTTCGACACCATATCCCCGATGCCGGAATAAATGAATTTTTCCGGCGCGCTCTTGATTACGTCCGTATCCACAATGATCCCGTAGGCAAGGCGTGCGGGAACCGACGTGCGTTTTCCCTCCACGAGAAGGGATGCGCTCGCGCTGGAAAAGCCGTCGCTCGACGCGGAGGTCGGCACACTGATAAACGGCAGTTTGCGCAGAAACGCCGCGTATTTTGCCGCGTCGATCACTTTCCCGCCGCCAAGTCCGATAACTGCCTGCGCCCGATTGTCGATCGCGAACGCAATTTCCACAAGTTCATCTATTTTCGTGGTGTTGATTTCCCGATATTCGAGAATCTCGACGCCCGCGCTCTCCATCCCCCGCATCACCGTAAGTCCGAACAGATCGATCAATCCGTCCCCAAAATAGAGAACTACGTTTTTCAGTCCTTTTTCACTTAAATAAGTTCCGATTTTCTCCAGCGTTCCCTTTCCTACTTTTAAGATCGCCGGAATCGCAATATGTTGACTTGCCATAACTATCCTCCGCCTTTTTACTACATGATTTCCCGTATTTCTCCGCTGCTGCAATAATGTTTACAATCAATCACACGCTGGTTCCTGGAGCCTTTGAATTTTAAGGTGATATCATAAAGCTCTGTAACGAACGGTCCGTCCACCAGCACGTCGATTCCCTCCAATAGCTCCTTTGTATCCTCCGTATAACATTTTCCCCCTGGGATCAGATCTTTGTCCAGCACATAGCCCGTGTAAGCCCAGACGTCTTTCGTCGGGTACTCCGCCCACACGCGCCTCATGAACGGAAGCAGCGCCTTCTGATTCTCCGGTTCGAACGGGTCGCCTCCGAGCAGAGTGATCCCTTTCACATAGTCCGGCGCAAGCGAGGCGAGCAGCTCTTCCTCCACCTCTTTCGTAAACGGATTCCCATGTTCGAACGCCCATGTTTCCGGCTGAAAACAATCCTTGCAGTGATTCCGGCAGCCGGAGACGAACAACACTGTCCGCACACCCACGCCGTTTGCAATATCGCAGTATTTGATTCCCGAATAATTCATTGATCCTTCCTCTCTAAAAAAGGAACCTCCACAGCGGAAGGTTCCTTATATTTTACAGATGTAATACGCGTTCTTTGATTTCCTGCGTTCTTCCCTGATTCCAGAACTGTGTTCCGATATAACCGCAGGTCCTTCTTGCAACGCTCATCTTATTCTGATCGCGGTTTCCACAGTTCGGGCACTCCCATACGAGCTTTCCATCCTTGTCCGCAACAATCTTAATCTCTCCCGAATAACCGCATTCCATACAATAATCGCTCTTCGTATTCAACTCCGCATACATGATATTCTCATAAATATACTGCATCACGGAGAGTACGGCATCCAGATTGTTCTGCATATTCGGCACTTCCACATAACTGATCGCACCGCCCGGCGACAACTCCTGAAACTGCGATTCAAACTTCAGCTTGTCAAATGCGTTGATTTCCTCCGTCACATGCACATGGTAGCTGTTCGTAATATAATTCTTATCCGTAACTCCCGCGATCACGCCGAAACGCTTCTGTAAGCATTTCGCGAACTTGTAGGTCGTGGACTCAAGCGGCGTACCGTAAAGGCTGAAATCAATATCCGTCTCGGCCTTCCATCTTGCGCAGGCGTCATTCAGATACCGCATAACTGCAAGTGCGAACTCCGTGCCTGCCGGCTCCGTGTGCGAAACGCCCTTCATGTATTTCGTGCACTCGCAAAGCCCCGCATAACCGAGCGAAATTGTCGAGTAGCCGTGATACAAAAGCTTGTCGATCGTCTCACCTTTCTTCAAACGTGCAAGCGCACCATTCTGCCAGAGAATCGGCGCCACGTCGGACGGCGTGCCTTTCAGACGGTTATGGCGGATCATCAGCGCGCGGTAGCACATCTCAAGACGCTCGTCCATAATCTCCCAGAACTTCTTCTCATCACCGCCCGAGGAACATGCCGCATCGACCAGATTCAGCGTCACAACACCCTGATTGAAGCGTCCGTAATATTTGTGTCCGCCCTCCTTGTAGTTGAGCGCGTTCGCCAGATTGCTCTCCGTCCTGTCCACCGTGAGGAAGGAACGGCATCCCATACAGGTATAGCAGTCGTTACTCTTTAATTTCTTCATGATCTTCTCGGAAATATAGTCCGGCACCATGCGCTTTGCGGTGCACTCCGCCGCAAGCCTTGTCAGATACCAGTATTTCGAGCCTTCTCTGATATTGTCCTCCTCAAGCACATAAATAAGCTTCGGGAACGCAGGCGTGATATAAACCCCCTGCTCATTCTTAACGCCTAAGATTCTCTGGTGAAGCATTTCCTCGATCACTGCCGCCAGATCGTCGCGGAGCTGTCCTTCCGGCACCTCGTCAAGATACATAAATACCGTGATGAACGGAGCCTGTCCGTTCGTCGTCATCAGTGTGATGACCTGATACTGGATCATCTGCACGCCCCGGTTAATCTCTTCCTTCACGCGCATTTCCGCCATCTGATTGACCTTCTCCTCATCCGCCGCAATGCCCGCGCTCTCAAGTTCCATGCGAACCTGCTTGCGGAACTTCTCCCGGCTCACCTGCACGAACGGTGCAAGATGCGATAGGGAAATGCTCTGTCCGCCGTACTGTGAACTTGCGATCTGCGCAATCGCCTGCGTCGCGATATTGCAGGCGGTAGAAAAACTCTTTGGCGTATCGATCATCGTCTCGCTGATGACCGTTCCGTTCTGGAGCATATCCTCTAAATTGACCAGACAGCAGTTGTGCATATGCTGCGCAAAATAATCCGCGTCATGAAAGTGGATCATTCCCTTCTCATGCGCCTCTACAATATCCGGCGGAAGCAGAAATCTTCTGGTGATATCCTTGCTGACCTCGCCCGCCATATAATCGCGCTGTACGCTGTTGACCGTCGGGTTCTTGTTGGAATTCTCCTGCTTTACCTCCTCGTTGTTGCACTCTAAAAGGCTTAAGATCTGCTCGTCCGTGGAATTGGACTTGCGCACCAGTTCTCTCTTATAGCGATAGGTAATATAATTACGTGCGACGTTGAAGGCGCGCTGGCTCATGATCTGATTCTCAACCATATCCTGAATCTCCTCCACACTCGGAGAGCGCTTCATATTCTCGCATGCCTTCTCCACATTCGCAAGAATCGTCTGAATCTTCTCATCACTCAGCTTTTCATAATCAATAACACTGTCATTCGCCTTGCGGATTGCCGCCTCGATCTTCTCGAGATCAAACACATCCTCACTGCCGCTTCTCTTAATAATCTTCATAATTAATAATCCCTTCTCATCTCTGTTCGCAATGGATGTCTCTCATTACTTGCTTCTATAGCATACCATATCTTGTGTTTTTGTCAATGCATTTCACAAGATTATGTGGTTATTTTTATACAAAAAAGGACAGATATGACGCATCAACCCCAGCAAATACGCCATGCCTGTCCATTATCACCAAATTTTTCCCTATTTCTTTGTCTGTTTTTTACTTGTCCTTCCCACCACAACATCTTGTGTGTCCATCCGGTTCCTCCCCAAGATTGTGCAGCATCTGATCGAGATACCGCTTCAATACCGCGACCTCCTCTTCTGTCATCCCCTCCGTCAGACGCGCTTCCATATTCCGTATATCCTCATCGACGCGCTCCATCATCTCCTCCGCCCGTCTTGTGAGCACCAGCTTTTTCAAACGTGCATCGTGTTCCACGGACACACGCTCGATCAGCCCTTTCCGTTCCATGACGGAGAGCATATTCGACGTTGTCGCCCGTGAAACGGAGAACGCTTCCTCAATATCGCGCTGATACACATCCTGCCCGATGTGATCCTTTAAGAAGCCCAGCGTCCAGCGCTGCATCCTGGTAAGATCATCGCTGTTCTGCTTCCTTCTCGTCTCCATATGCCAGTGAATCCGGTTATGAATCAGCCGTATTTTATACCCGACCGTGTCATCCCGTCCAATTCTGTTCATATTCATCCACTCCTTTTCCCACCACTGTAAAAATGCACAAAGTTATCTCAAAAACCTGTTTAAAGTTATCGTTGACATATTTTTTTTAATCGTATAACATTATTGTTAGCACACTAACAATTAAAAATCAATATTATTTTAAAAGGATGTGATGTTTATGCTAAAAACTTTGGGATCACAGATCAAAGAATTCAAAAAAGCTTCGCTTCTTACTCCTGTTTTCATGATTTTAGAAGTATTTATGGAAACCATTATCCCTCTTATGATGGCGTCCATCATCGACGACGGCGTAGATGCCGGCAACATCCGCCATATCTATGTGATGGGCGCATGGATGGTTGTCGCAGCCTGCTTTTCTCTTTTCTGCGGCGTGATGGGAGGAAAATACGGAGCCAGGGCGTCTGCCGGATTTGCACGCAACCTGCGCCGTGCAATGTACGAAAATATACAGACGTTTTCCTTTTCCAACATCGACAAATTCAGCACCGCAGGACTTGTCACCAGACTGACGACCGACGTAACGAACCTCCAGAATGCATACCAGATGCTTCTGCGCATGTGTGTCCGCGCGCCGATCAGCCTCATCTGCGCAATGTGCATGGCATTTTTTATCAGCGCAAGACTCGCCTGCATCTATCTTGTCGCAGTCATCGTGCTCGGCGTCATTCTCGCCTTTATCACGGTGCGCGCGCATCATTACTTTATGGAAGTTTTTCCGAAATACGACGATTTGAACGCTTCCGTGCAGGAAAATGTTTCCGCGATCCGCGTTGTCAAGGCGTATGTTCGTGAGGATCACGAGAATCGCAAGTTTAAAAGGGCAAGCCAGAATATTTACAATATGTTCGTAAAGGCGGAAGGTATTCTTGCATTTAACAACCCGGTGATGCAGATTACCGTCTACAGCTGTATTTTATGTATAAGCTGGCTCGGCGCGAAGATGATCGTTGGGAGCACGCTCACGACCGGAGCTCTGATGAGCCTGCTCACCTACTGTATGAATATCATGATGAGCCTGATGATGCTCTCCATGGTCTTCGTCATGCTGACAATGAGCGCCGCAAGCGCCAAGCGTATCTGCGAGGTCTTAAGCGAACAGAGCGATATCACCAACCCCGACGCGCCGGACTACGACGTCCCGGACGGCAGCATCACCTTCGACCATGTGACCTTCCGCTACAATCCGACTTCCGCGAAGCCGGTCTTAGACGATATCAGCCTGTCTATCAA
This sequence comes from Roseburia hominis, assembly GCA_021771815.1. GTDB lineage: Bacteria > Bacillota > Clostridia > Lachnospirales > Lachnospiraceae > Roseburia > Roseburia hominis_A. The sequence goes on along the minus strand of JAETOE010000013.1, from coordinate 62,006 downwards.
ATCCGGCGAGACGATCGGCATTATCGGCGGAACCGGAAGTTCGAAGTCTTCCCTCGTCAACTTAATCAGCCGTCTCTACGATGTGTCCGACGGCGCGGTCTGCGTCGGCGGCAAGGACGTCCGCTCCTACGATCTCGACACGCTGCGCAACGAGGTGTCCGTCGTACTGCAGAACAACGTTCTGTTTTCCGGCACGATCTATGAAAATCTCCGCTGGGGCGATAAAAATGCCACGGACGAGGAATGCCGCCATGCCTGTGCGCTCGCGTGCGCGGATGAATTCATCGAGCGTTTCCCGGACGGCTACAATACATATATCGAGCAGGGCGGAACCAATGTTTCCGGCGGGCAGAAGCAGCGTCTGTGTATTGCCCGCGCGCTGCTTAAGAAGCCGAAGATCCTGATCTTAGACGACAGCACGAGCGCCGTCGATACCGCGACCGATGCGAAGATCCGTCAGGCATTCCTCACGGAGATTCCCGGCACGACGAAGCTCATTATCGCACAGCGCATTTCCTCCGTGCAGGACGCCGACCGCATCATTGTCTTAAACAACGGTACGCTCGACGGCTTCGGAACACACGAGGAACTGCTTGCGACAAACGCAATTTACCGCGAGGTATACGAATCCCAGACGGGAGGCGGCGGAGATTTTGACGAAGGAGGTGCTGCCTGATGCCACAGAATGAAAAGAACGTAAAACCGGTCCATGGTCCCGGCGGGCACGGTCCGAGAGGCCCGAAGCCAGGCGTCAAGAACCCCGGGAAGCTATTCTTCCGGCTTCTCTCCTATGTTATGAAAAACTATGCGGTTCACTGTATTATCGTTGTGATCTGTATTTTTATTACCGTACTTGCCAATGTACAGGGAACCTGGTTCATGCAGACACTGATCGACGGGTATATCGTGCCGCTGATGTCGCAGGCGAACCCCGACTTTTCCGGTCTGGCGCACGCGATACTTCGCGTTGCCTGCTTTTACCTGCTTGGCGCGCTCGCTTCCTATATTTATAGCCGGATCATGGTAAATGTCACGCAGGGAACTTTGAGAAATCTGCGCAACGATATGTTCACCCACATGGAATCACTGCCGATCCGCTATTTTGACACACATTCGCACGGCGACATTATGTCAACCTATACCAACGACATTGATACGCTCCGTCAGATGATCAGCCAGAGTATTCCGCAGTTTTTGAACAGTATCATCACGATTGTCAGCGTTTTTGTCAGTATGCTGCTCCTTAATATTCCGCTGACCGTCGTCACGCTGCTGATGGTTGGTCTTACGCTGTTTGCAACGAAGAAAATCGGCGCCTTAAGCGCCCGCTACTTCATTGCGCAGCAAAAGGATATCGCCGCAGTCAACGGCTTTATCGAGGAAATGATGAACGGTCAGAAGGTCGTGAAGGTCTTTACGCATGAGGAGGAAAGCATCGCGGATTTCAACCGCATCAACGATCAGCTTTTTGACAGTGCCAACAACGCCAACAAGTTCGGAAATATCCTGATGCCGGTCAACGCGCAGATCGGAAATATCAGTTATGTGCTCTGCTCCATCGTCGGCGGCATCCTTGCCCTCGGCGGCTACGGCGGCTTTACTCTCGGAAAGCTTGCAAGCTTCCTGACTTACAACAAGAGCTTCGGTCAGCCGATCAACCAGCTCTCCATGCAGCTCAATAATATCGTCATGGCGCTTGCAGGATCGGAGCGAATCTTCGCGCTCTTAGACGAGGAGCCTGAAACCGATGCGGGCTATGTCACCTTGGTCCGCGCGAAATGGGAAAACGGCAGGCTCACGGAGACTGCGGAGCGCACCGGTATGTGGGCATGGAAACACACGCATCAGGCTGACGGAAGTGTTGATTATATCGAACTGAAGGGGGACGTCGTGTTCGATGATGTGGACTTCGGTTATGTGCCGGAGAAAATCGTTCTGCACAATGTCGATCTCTACGCCACACCGGGGCAGAAGATCGCATTCGTCGGAAGCACGGGCGCCGGAAAAACGACCATCACGAACCTTATTAACCGTTTCTACGATATTCAGGACGGCAAGATACGCTACGACGGCATCAACATCAACAAAATTCGAAAAGCTGATCTGCGCCACTCGCTCGGCATCGTGCTGCAGGATACCCACCTTTTCACCGCGACCGTTATGGACAATATCCGTTACGGCAAGCTGGACGCTACAGACGAGGAAGTTATCGCAGCGGCAAAGCTCGCGAACGCCGATACCTTCATCCAGCAGCTCCCTGACGGCTATCAGACAATGCTGACCGGGGACGGTGCGAACCTAAGCCAGGGACAGCGGCAGCTTCTTGCTATCGCGCGCGCCGCGATTGCCGATCCGCCTGTACTGATTCTCGATGAAGCGACCAGCTCCATTGATACCCGGACCGAGAAGATCGTACAGGACGGCATGGATAAACTGATGGCGGGACGCACCACTTTCGTGATCGCCCACCGTCTCTCGACGGTCCGCAACAGCGACTGTATCATTGTCCTGGAGCAGGGACGCGTCATTGAGCGCGGCAGCCACGACCAGTTGATTGAAAAGCGTGGAAAGTATTATCAGTTGTATACCGGGAATTTAGCCGAAGGTTAGAACGCACAAACAGGGCGTGTGTACTGCACAAACAGTACGCACGCCCTGTCACTCTTTTTACTTATATTGTAAGCTTTCCATTTTCTTCTTTTTTCATAGCACAGGCTCCTATCGCGCTTTTCCGTACAAGCTTCGTATCACATCCCTGTAAATAAAAATACTTGCCCATTTCCAGCGGACTCTGCACAATTTTGCAGCCTGCTCATCCATCTCTATGTACGGATGATTCAGCTTCTCCTCCACGACCGCCTTTCCTGCAAAAATTGCATCTACAAGTCCGATATAATCCTCTATATAACTTTTCGCGATCGGAGCTCCGTTATGATTTGGCAAAAGGAAATCAAATTCCGGGCTTAAGCTCTGTATTCGCTCACAATTCTTTTTGAAATTCTGCAGGCGTTCTTCTCCGTCATACGGCGCCCCCGGATTCTTTGAATTATCAAACAGATTCACCTGTGCGGCCTCCAGCTCGTCCCCGCAGAAGAACATTCTGTGTGCTCTGTCAAAAAAGAAAAGACTGCTGTTACAGTGCGCCGGCAATACGTCGAGAACCTCTATCGTGCGGCCGCCCAATTCGATTCTATCCCCTTCTCCCACATATATTTTCTCATAATCCGCGTGTGGAAGCTTTGTAATATCAAACGGAACCGCCCCGGAATTATATACGGACGGCGCATCCCACCTGGCGCCCTCGCTCATATATGCCCGTTCAAATTCTCCGTTTCCCGCCGCATGATCGGGATGAAAATGCGTATTTGCCACAATAATAGGTTTATTCGTTAATTTTTCCACAAACCCTCTGAGATTCCCGGCGCCAAAGCCGGTATCAATAAGAAGCGCCATATCCTGCCCTTCCATTAAATTAAGCTGCTCAATAAGAATCACGTCATATCCGTACAGCAAAAAGCTATTAGCTCAAAATCATACTCATAATCCCATCCAGCCAATTCAAAAATCCATCCGCTGTCTCTCCGCCGGAGCATATTTTATCCGCAAGGCACACAATCCACGCTTCCCTATGGCGCGGCGGGATCGGATTCAGCGGAAACATATGGCGCGCGATTGTGTCCTGTTCGATCTCGCTCAGTTCAAAGTCCTCCATCGCATTCCGAAGCGCCTTCCTGGCATGGAAAAATCCATGCCATTTGTGGGATGCGTCTTTCTCATGCCAGTCATACAGAAAATAATCGTGCAGCAGGGCACCGCGAATCAGCGCCTTCTCCCTTACTCTGATATGATACTTTCTCGCAATATAGAAGCTTACATATGCGACGGCAACACTGTGTCGAAAGACGCTTGTCGTTCCGTGTTGAATAAAATGCTCCGAAGAAAGCAGCCTTGAATTTCTGCACACCTCCGTTAGAATCTCGCGAAATCTGCGTTCGTCCTCTTTCTCTAACTTTATCTGCATCTTTTTCCCATTCCGTGACATTTGGATTCCTCTATAATATATGCGGCTGCCTATACTTCTCTAACTCTTCCATAAACTGAACCTTGCACGCGCACCACTCGCCGGATACTTCCTATCCACGTCTAAAATAAAAAGAGCCAGACTCCCGTGCAAGCACGGAATCCGACTCTTTTTATTTCATCCTGGCACTCCGTGCCCGGCCCACTTATTTACATGATATTATTTGTACAACTCTACCAATCTCTCTAAGTGCTCATAACGTGCCTTAGCCGCCTCCTCGGAAGCCTTGAACAACTTCTCAGCTCTCTCCGGGAATGCTCTGGTCAGACGGCTGTAACGTGTCTCGTTGTTCAGGAAATCCTGATAAGAACCGTCGCCCGGCTTAGAGGTCAATGTGAACGGATTCTTACCCTCTGCCTTAAGCTGCGGATTGAAGGAGAAGAGGTTCCAGTAACCTGCCGCTACCGCTTTCTTCATCTCATCCTGGCAATGATTCATACCACCCTTAACACCGTGCAGCTCACACGGAGCATATCCGATAATCAGGGACGGACCGTTGTAAGCTTCAGCCTCAGCTAATACCTTAACAGCCTGAGCCATGTTAGCGCCGAGAGCGATCTGTGCTACATATACATAGCCATAGCTCATAGCGATCTCTGCAAGGCTCTTCTTGCCAACTTCCTTACCTGCTGCTGCGAACTGGCAGACCTCACCGATATTGGAAGCCTTAGAAGCCTGACCGCCGGTATTGGAGTACATCTCGGTATCGAATACCATAACGTTTACGTTCTCGCCGGAAGCAAGTACATGATCCAGACCGCCGAATCCGATATCGTATGCCCATCCGTCACCACCGAAGATCCATACGGACTTCTTCGCAAGGTAATCCTTCTTCTCTAATGCTGCCTTTGCATCCGGGCATCCGGCTGCTGCAGCCTTCTCCAACTCTGCTACAAGAGCTTCCGTTGCAGGTGTATTTGCCTTTGTATCGTTCTTCGTCTCTACAAACTTGTCAAACGCTGCCTTTAACTCTGCGCTTGCCTTGTCAGATGTTGCACACTTCTCTGCCGAAGCGACCGCCTGCTCACGCAGAACTCTCTGACCGATTTCCATACCAAGACCATGCTCAGCGTTATCCTCGAATAAGGAGTTCGCCCACGCCGGTCCCTTCTTGGAATCCTTATTTACCGTGTATGGTGATGTAGCAGCCGGACCACCCCAGATGGAAGAACATCCAGTTGCATTACTGATGTACATATGCTCACCGAATAACTGTGTAATCAGACGAGCGTAAGATGTCTCGGCACATCCTGCACAGGAACCGGAGAACTCAAGCAACGGCTGGTTGAACTGAGAACCCTTTACCGTGTTGTCTGCCGGCATACCCGGTTTCTTGCCAACGTTTGCTACTAAGTAATCGAATACCGGCTGCTCTGCTGCCTGGGACTCCTGCGGAACCATCTCGATTGCGCCTACCGGACATACGGTAATACACTCGCCGCATCCCATACAGTCTAACGGAGATACGCTCATAGTGTACTTGTACTCGCCAGCCTTCGGCTTCATGTCCGCAAGCTTGATCTGCTCCGGAGCTGCCTTCACCTCGTCCTCGCTTAACATAAACGGGCGGATGGTTGCATGAGAACATACAAATGCACACTGGTTACACTGAATGCACTTCTCTGCATCCCATGTCGGAACGGTAACGGCTGTACCGCGCTTCTCGTATGCTGCTGCGCCGTGCTCGAACTGTCCGTCCGGATTGCCCATGAATGCGGATACCGGAAGAGAATCGCCATCCATTAAGGAAATCGGCTCCATTAAATCCTTGACCATCTTCACAGTCTTCGGAAGACCCTTTAATTCTGCAGGAGCCGGATCTGCTGCAGGATTCGACCAGGAAGCCGGAATCTCTACCTTATGCACGGCATCTACACCGGCGTCGATTGCCTTGTAGTTCATCTCTACAACAGCGTCACCCTTCTTGCCGTAGGACTTCTTAGCAGCCTGCTTCATGAAGTCTACCGCCTGCTCGATCGGCATAACGTTCGCAAGCTTGAAGAATGCGGACTGCAAGATCGTGTTGGTACGCTTACCCATACCGATCTCGATTGCCTTGTCGATCGCGTTGATCGTATATAACTGAATGTTGTTGTCAGCAATATATTTCTTAGCCTCTGCATTCAAGTGATGCTCTAACTCTTCATCAGACCACTGGCAGTTGATCATGAATACTCCGCCCGGCTTTACATCCTGAACCATCTTAAATCCCTTGGTCACATAGGATGGGTTGTGACATGCAACAAAGTCAGCCTGATTAATGTAGTACGGGCTTCTGATCGGCTTATCACCAAATCTTAAGTGGGAAATGGTTACACCGCCGGTCTTCTTGGAGTCATACTGGAAGTATGCCTGGATGTACTTGTCGGTGTGGTCACCGATGATCTTCGTGGAGTTCTTGTTCGCACCTACGGTACCGTCTCCGCCAAGACCCCAGAACTTACACTCTACCGTACCCGGTGCAGATGTGATCGGCGCCGGCTTAACCTCCGGTAAGCTTAAGTTCGTCACATCATCTACGATACCGATCGTAAAGCGTGCCTTCGGAGCGTCGTTCTCCAGCTCTTTATATACAGCGAATACACTTGAAGGAGGTGTATCCTTGGAACCTAATCCGTAACGTCCGCCTGTCAATACAATTGTATCAAGACCTGCCTCACGAAGCGTGGTGGCAACATCCAGATATAACGGATCGCCAAGTGCGCCCGGCTCCTTTGTTCTGTCAAGAACAGCAACCTTCTTAACTGTCTTCGGAAGAACCTTTAAGAATGCTTCAGATACCCACGGACGGTACAGACGAACCTTAACAAGTCCAACTTTCTCGCCCTTAGCTGTTAAGTAATCGATCACTTCCTCCGCTACGTCGTTGATGGAACCCATAGCTACGATCACGCGCTCTGCGTCCGGTGCTCCGTAGTAGTTGAATAAATCGTAATTCGTGCCTAACTTCTCGTTGACTTTCTTCATGTACTTCTCAACGATTGCCGGCAGCTCATTATAAGCTGTGTTGCAAGCCTCACGATGCTGGAAGAAAACGTCTCCGTTCTCGTGGGAACCGCGCATAGCCGGATGCTCCGGGTTCAGCGCATGCGCACGGAAAGCAGCGACTGCATCCATGTTGCACATTTCCTTAAGATCTGCGTAATCCCACTTCTCGATCTTCTGGATCTCATGGGAAGTACGGAATCCGTCGAAGAAGTTGATGAACGGAACCTTACCCTCGATCGTTGCAAGATGAGCAACCGGGCTTAAGTCCATAACTTCCTGCGGGTTCGTCTCACATAACATAGCGAAACCGGTCTGACGGCAGGCATATACGTCACTGTGATCACCGAAAATATTTAAAGACTGGGTAGCTACAGTACGTGCGGATACATCAAATACACACGGAAGCTGCTCGCCCGCGATTTTGTACATATTAGGGATCATAAGTAACAGACCCTGAGATGCTGTAAAAGTCGTAGTAAGCGCACCTGCTGCAAGGGAACCGTGAACGGCGCCTGCTGCACCTGCCTCAGACTCCATCTCAACAACCTTGACCTGATTGCCAAAAATATTCTCCTGTCCTGCTGCAGACCACTGATCTACGGTATCTGCCATCGGGCTGGATGGTGTAATTGGGTAAATAGCTGCAACATCTGTAAACGCATAAGCTACATGAGCTGCCGCTGTATTACCGTCCATTGACTGTTTTGCTCTGGACATTATTATTCCTCCTTAAATCTTAAAATAGAGTGTCATATTACCGACTTAATACTAATTTTAGCATTTAATTTGTCGATTGTAAAGGTTTCTGACTGTACGAAAACAGGTGCAATTTTAAAAATTTTTCAAATGTACTTCCTCTCAAATTCCTCCAACGACAACGGTCTGTCAAAATAATACCCCTGCCCGTAGCGGAAACCGCATCCGATGAGGAACTGCCGCTGTGCTTCCTCCTCGATTCCCTCGAAAATGACCTCGTCCTTTGCCGTCAAAATAAACTGTCCCATCCGCGAGACGAACTCCCGCTGTTCCACGAGGTTGATCCGGTCCGTGAAGCTCTTGTCTATCTTCACGGCATTTGCAGGGATCTCAAGCAGGACGCTTAAGGATGAATACCCCGTACCGAAATCGTCGATAGCGATCCGGTAGCCAAGCTTCTCCAACTTGCCAAGGCATTCCTTTAAGCAGTCAAGGTTCTCGACGACCACGCTCTCCGTCACCTCTATTTCTATGTATCTGCGCTCGATCTGATACCTCTGCATCGTCTCCTCGAGCCGCTTTATGAACTCCTCGCCGCCGTTTTCGAAATTCCTGCGCGAAAAATTCGTGGAAATCGTGAACAGCTTTCTTCCCGATTCCTTCCAGCGCCGCATTACGCGCAGGAGCTGTTCTAATATGTAGAAATCCAGATCGACGACATAGCCCACGTTTTCAAGCGGAGGGATAAAATCCCCCGGAGAAATCACCTCCCCCGATTCCAGCCTCCACCTCGCCAGTGCCTCCGCGCCGTAAATCCTGCGTTCCTCCAACAGGAACTTCGGCTGCAGGAACAGTTCAAGCTCTCCCTTCTGCAGCGCGCCGTAGAATCTTCCGGTAATATGAATCTCATTATCACGGTTCCTGCGCATTGACTCACGGTATACGACAGCGCCGATCTTCTGTTCCTTCGCCTGCTTTCTGGCAAGATTCGCACCCTCTATGATCGTGTCGAACGACTCCTTATGATCCCGCACAAAACAAATGCCTGCCGACAGACGCATCATGCTCGCCGGATACCGGATCTTCTGCTGCTCCTCGAACGCCGCATTCTCCTCAAGCACCTTATTATAGATTTCCTTTTCGCTGCTGCCGCACACCAGTTCCACGAAATAATCCGAGTACATACGGCACGCCTCCACAACATGCTCCTGGCTGTCGATAAGCTTTGCAAGCTCTCTTAAGATACTGTCGCCGACCTGCTGCCCAAAATTCTCATTGACATAAGAAAAATTATTGACGTCAAGATGCACCAGCGCATAGACCCTGCGCGCGCCATCCTCTTTGTTCTCCGCAAGTTCGCCTCTTTTCATGCGCCGTTTCGTGCGCTCTCTGAACGCTTCAAGATTGTAAAGCCCTGTCAGCATATCCTGATTCTGCAGATGCTGTATCTCGCGCTGATCGTCGCTCAACTTGCTCCGCAGGGACACGAAAACGCCCACGACTCTGCCAAGCTCACAGAATGTGCTTGCCTCGTCCGAGTGAAATCCCTCTCCTTCACGGCGCACTCCGACGCACATCCATCCCATCCGGTTTCCGGAAAATTCAAACTTGACCCCGCCAAGATGTCTTGTTCCCTCATCGCTTCCTCTCCACAGTTCACCGAACTGCCTGCCGTCTCCTGCAAGCACATCTTCACTGACAGAGACGAACTGCCCCATCTGCACCTCTTCCGGGATACATACGCCCTGCTGGAACAAATGATGCTCGTAGATTCTGCCGGAACGATTCCACGAATTCATGAGCACCATTTCCGTGCCCTCTTCCCTGCCCTCGAACACGGCAACGAAATCCAGCCCGTATTTCTTACCGATCTGTTCGATCAGAACATTTAGAGAACCGTTGATATCCCTCGCGTGAGACAGCAGACTGAACGCAAAATTGAGAAATTCCTTGTCGACCTCCCTGCCTGCATTCTGCTCCACCTCCGCGTTTTTCTGACGTCTTCTGCCGTCACCGTCCGCGTAGGAATCCTTCCTTGCAAATGCAAACCCGTTCTTTCCGTCCCGCTTCGTATCGTACATCGCGCGGTCCGCCATGGTAAACAGCGTCTCATAATCGTCTCCGTCCTCACCCGACACGGCAAGACCGATACTGAGCGTCACGTTCACGATCGCGTCATCGCCGATGAGACGCTTTGCCGACTCCCCGCACAACTGCTCCGCTTTGCGCTCCGCCTCCGCGCGCGTCGTATTCCTCATAAACGCCAGAAACTCGTCGCCTCCCATGCGCGCCACAAGATCGTTCTCCCCGAATTGCTGGCGTATCACATCTGCGACGTCCGAAATCACGGTGTCACCGACCGTATGTCCGAAGGTGTCGTTGATCTGCTTAAAATCATCGATATCGATCAGAAGTAATACGTGCGTCCCCTGCGGCTCCTGCGTAAGAATACGGTCCACTTCTTCACCCGCCGCCACCTTATTTAAAACACGCGTCATCGGGTCAAGCCGCATTTCCTCCAGAAGCTGCTCCTGAATCTTCCTGTCCTTGCTCACATCATAACTGCGGCCGATAATACGGATAATCTGTCCGTCATCGCCTACAATGCTCCGGTAGACTGTCCGGTACCAGGAATAGTCCGTTTTCTCTCCCTCTGGCGCTAAATTCATCCGGTAATCAATCGTGCCCGTCCGCTTCTCCTTTGATGCAAGAAGAATTGCCTGGGCACATTCCTCGCGATCCTCTTCATAAACATCGGCGAGCATTTCCTCAAAGCTCATATATTTCCGGTCCGAATCGACTTTCCCGTTCACACGGTACTTCTGCGGCACACGGAAACGTTTCTTCACCACGTCAAAGTCAAAGGGAAATTCGTCCGTAACCTCCTCCAGCATACGGTACTGCTCATCCATCAGACGAAGTTCCTCCTCGAGCCCCTTCCTCGTATGTATATCCCAGCTTATCAATATGTAGTAAGGAACCGCATCCCGGTAGCAGTACAGCCTGCACTGCAGCATCTCCCAGCACACGCCGCCGTCCTTCGTGCGCACCCGAAGTTCCAACGACTGTATCTCCCTGTTCTCGCGGCATTTCTCAATCGCATCCTCAAATATTCCTACATCCGCCTCGTATATGTAATCAACGAACGGACGTTTCCTCTCCGCAATGCCATCTGCGAAATATCCCGTTGCTTTTAAGAATTCCCGGTTCACAATCTCAAGATAAAGCTCATGCCCGCCGCGCGCGACTGCCGCCCCGACCGGCAATTCATAAATCAAATCGTTCTTTTTTCCCAAATCTGCGCCTTCCATACTCTGCTCCATTTCCCCGTATCCCATACCTGTAATCTCCTCTGTTCTACCAGACCTCTCTGTTCTACATTATAACAAATTTTTAACAAATGCCAACTAAAATGTCGCACAAATCATTTTTCCTTGAAAATCCGGTATTTTTATGTATAATAAAATCTGTATGTTTATCAGAAAATCTAATTAAATTGAGGTGTTACAATGATCAGTACAAGTAATGTCACTTTACGAATCGGTAAAAAAGCCCTCTTTGAGGACGTTAATATCAAATTCACAGAAGGCTGCTGCTATGGTCTGATTGGAGCCAACGGCGCGGGAAAATCTACGTTCCTAAAGATTTTGTCCGGTCAGCTCGAGCCGACGAACGGCGAGGTCATCATCACGCCGGGACAGCGTCTTTCCTTCTTACAGCAGGATCACTTCAAATATGATGAGTACACGGTGCTTGATACGGTCATCATGGGAAATAAGCGCCTCTACGATATCATGAAGGAGAAGGATGCGATCTACATGAAGGAGGACTTCACGGACGAGGACGGCATCCGCGCGAGCGAGCTTGAGGCGGAGTTCGCAGACATGGACGGCTGGAATGCCGAGTCCGACGCCGCGACCATGCTAAACGGTCTGGGCATCCCGACCGAGGATCACTACACGCTGATGGCTGACATGCCAAGCGCGCTTAAGGTCAAAGTCCTGCTCGCACAGGCGCTGTTCGGCAACCCGGACATCCTGCTTTTAGACGAGCCGACCAACCATCTTGACTTAGACGCGATCAGCTGGCTCGAGGAGTTTCTCATCAATTTCGAGAATACCGTCATCGTAGTCTCCCACGACCGCTATTTCTTAAATAAGGTCTGCACCAACATCGCGGACATCGACTACGGCAAGATTCAGCTCTACGCCGGAAACTACGATTTCTGGTATGAGTCGAGCCAGCTTCTTGTAAAACAGATGAAAGAAGCCAACAAGAAGAAGGAGGAGAAGATCAAGGAATTGCAGGAGTTCATCTCCCGCTTCTCCGCAAACGCTTCCAAATCCAAGCAGGCGACCTCAAGAAAGCGTGCCTTAGAGAAAATCCAGCTCGACGAGATTCGTCCGTCCAGCCGGAAATATCCGTACATCGATTTCCGTCCAAACCGCGAGATCGGCAATGAGGTGCTCACCGTGGAAGGTCTGACGAAGACCATCGACGGAGTTAAGATTTTAGATAATGTGTCCTTCATCGTCGGGCACGATGACAAGATTGCCTTCGTCGGCGGCAATGAACTCGCCAAAACGACCCTCTTTAAGATTCTCTCCGGTGAACTGGAGCCGGATTCCGGCACTTTCAAGTGGGGCGTGACAACGAGCCAGTCCTATTTCCCGAAGGACAACACCGAAATTTTTGACACCGACCTTCTGATCGTAGACTGGCTGACCCAGTTCTCCGAAATCAAGGATGCGACTTACGTGCGCGGTTTCTTAGGGCGTATGCTCTTCGCCGGGGAAGACGGTACAAAGAAGATGCGTGTCCTCTCCGGCGGCGAGAAGGTGCGTGTCCTGCTCTCCCGCATGATGATTATGGGAAGCAATGTGCTCATCCTTGACGAGCCGACCGACCACCTCGACATGGAGTCCATCACGGCGCTGAACAACGGTCTTATCAAGTTCCCGGGCGTGGTGCTCTTCGCCTCCCGTGACCACCAGGTCGTACAGACAACGGCGAACCGTATCATCGAATTTCTACCGGACGGCACCTTCATCGACAAGGTTTCTACCTATGATGAATACCTTGAGAACGATGAGATGGCAAGAAAGCGTCAGGTGTACTCGATGTCTGCGGATGATGAGAGCGATAACTAAAAACGCCTCCCGGCTATACCGGTTTGACACCGCAGGCATCCTGCACTGTCTGCGATGTCACAAAAAACGAACCGTGCCTTTTATCTTTGCACGGTTCGTTTTTCATTATATATAAATTTTAGAAAATTCTCCGCACAGCAAGTACCTGCCGGTAGGTCACCGGAGAAGTCAGGGTGATTCCCGTCCTCTCATTGCTGGCGTGGATAATCGTATTATTTCCCGTGTAGATACCGATATGCCCGCTGTAGCAGACGAGGTCCCCCGGCTGGATATCGGAAAGACTCACGCCGTAGCCCGCATGACGCTGCTCTGCGGAGGTACGCGGCAGGTTGATTCCGAACGCCGCATAGACACCCTTCACAAAACCGGAGCAATCCGTTCCGTTCGTTAAGCTGTTGCCCCCGTAAACGTATGGATTTCCCAGAAACTGCATCGCGTAGTTGACGACTGCCTGTCCGTTTGACACAGACGACGGACTGCCGCTTCCCGCATTTCCAGAAGAACCGCTGCTCCCCGCGTTCGCGGAAGAACTGCTCCCGCCTCCCGTGCTGCCGGAAGAACTGCTCCCGCCTCCCGCTGCGCTCTGCTGCGCGCTTTTTGCCGCCTGCTCCGCTTCTCTTGCACGCTTCGCCGCTTCTTCCGCCTCTCTTGCGCGTCTTGCCTCTTCCGCTGCTCTGGCTGCCGCCTCACGCTCCGCCGCCTCGCGCGCCAGTCTTGCCTCTTCTTCCTCTCTGGACTCCGCGTAATTATACTCCGTAGATAAGCCCACATACTCCAGCGACACATAACCGTCACCGTCCTCTGTGGACACCTTCGCCCATCCCTCTGTGGATTCGTCCGTTACAACCACGTCGTCACCGTCCGGCAGCATCGTAAGTACCTTCGCCTCCGTCGTCGGCTCCGTGCGCACGAACAGGGTCGTCGTGTTCACCGTCGCAAGGCGCGTACCGACCGTTCGCGCAAGTTCTTCATCTCCGACCACGACATATTCCGCCTTGACATAGCCCGTCACATTTCCTGATTCGACCTTATACCAGCCGTCCTCCGTCGCCTCAAGCACCGTCGCGGCGCAATCATCATAAAGCTTTCCGAGAATCTCACTCTCCGTATTCGGCTCCGAACGCACATTGACATAATTATTTACCTGTGCGATTGCAATGTCAGCAAATTCCGATTCCACGACCGGAACCTCATGCGCCTCCACCTCTGCGGCTTCCTCTGCCGCAAGCTTCCGCTCCTTCGCCGCGTCCATAAGAGTGTCCGCCTCCTCTGCCACACGCCCTGCGATCGAAAGAACCTCATTTTCCACGAGCATTTCCGCAAGCGCCTCTGTCACACCTGCCGTCACCTGTCCGCCCGGCTGTGCCGTTCCCTGTACTGCCGGCTGCGCGCCTGTCTGCGCCGCCTGTACGGACGACATTCCCATCGCGCCAAATGTGATGCTCCCCGCAAGAAGCAGTGTCAGTATCGTCATTCTCTTCTTCATTATGTAGTAATCCTCCAAATCCTTTGTTTTTCCAGATGATGGCATTTTGTTACTTATTTGTTACAAAATTGTTTCATCTATGTCACAAATGCATTTTAACAAAGGTATTCGGAGGAATCTACAAGTAGATATTTCCAGTATGCTTAAATCAGCGATTCATACAGCTTCGTAATATCCTCTACGCTCGTCTCGCGCGGATTTCCCGGCCTGCAGGCATCGTCGTATGCGGACTGTGCGAGGAACGGAATATCCTCTTTCTTCACAATTTCCTTTAAGTCTGCCGGGATGCCGACGTCCACGGAGAGCTTCTTTACCGCGTCGATTGCAGCCTTTCTGTACTCTTCCTGGCTCATTCCATCCACTCCCGAAACGCCCATGGCTCTTGCGATCTCGCGGTACTTCTCGCCAGTCGCCGGAGCATTGTACTCCATGACCGTCGGAAGAATGATCGCATTGGCAACACCGTGCGGCGTATCGTAAAGCGCTCCAAGCGGGTGTGCCATGGAGTGCACGATACCAAGTCCTACATTGGAAAATCCCATTCCCGCAACATACTGACCGAGCGCCATATCCTCTCTGCCCTCCGGCGTATTTGCAACTGCGCCGCGCAGGCTTCTTGAAATGATCTCGATTGCCTTTAAGTGGAACATGTCGGACAACTCCCATGCGCCTGCGGTGATGTAACCCTCAATCGCGTGTGTCAGCGCATCCATGCCGGTCGCTGCGGTAAGTCCCTTCGGCATGGAGGACATCATATCCGGGTCAACGAAAGCGATCACCGGAATATCCTTCGGGTCTACACATACCATCTTACGATTCTTCTCGGCGTCTGTGATCACATAATTGATCGTAACCTCCGCTGCGGTTCCGGCGGTCGTCGGCACTGCAAAAATCGGAACGCTCTTATTCTTCGTCGGAGCAACGCCCTCTAAACTTCTGACATCCGCAAAATCCGGATTGTTGATGATAATGCCGACCGCCTTTGCCGTATCCATGGAAGAACCGCCGCCGATCGCGATAATGTAGTCTGCACCGGACTTCTTGTACGCCTCCACGCCTGTCTGCACATTCTCGATCGTCGGATTCGGCTTGATATTGGAATAAAGCTCATAAGATAACCCTGCGCCGTCAAGCACATCGAGCACCTTCTTTGTCACGCCGAACTTTACCAGATCGGGATCGGAGCAAACGAACGCCTTGCCGTAGCCCCTGCCCTTTGCCTCGTCTGCAATCGCCGCGATTGCACCTGCTCCATGATAGGATGTCTCGTTCAACACAAATCTGTTTGCCATTATATTATCCTCCTTGTATAATATTTTTTTAATTACTTCTCATATAAAAACTCTTCCGGCAGCGCCACCTTAAAATCTCCTGCCAGATCGCGGAAGTTCTGCGGGGTGATGGTCTGTCGCTTATCCGGCTGCATAGACAGCATCTTTACAAGAATCTCTGCGGATTTCTCTACCGTGTGCATCAGTCCGAAGGTCAGATCGAAGTCCTCGCCGGACGCAAACATTCCGTGGTGCGCCCAGATCGCAACATCATACTTCTTCATCAGTTCGCTGGTTGCGACGGCGATCTCCCTGCCACCCGGCACCATCCACGGCACAACGCCGATGCCGTCCGGAAATACCACCGGACACTCCGTCGCCATCTCCCAGAGTTCTCTTGTAAACACCTTATCCTCGAGCGGCAGGACAAAGGTCAGCGCGATCACATTCGTGGTGTGCGCATGATAGATCACGCGGTGCGCTCCGTTCGACGCAACCATTTTTACCTCGTGATTCATCAGGTGGGACGGAAGCTCTGAAGTCGGTCTTCCGCCATTTACCAGCCCCCATACGATCCTGTAATTCTCTCCTTTCCCGTCCACCTCGATGATGCAGATGGAATCCTCCGGCTTGATGATGACGTTGCGGAAATATTTACCGCTCCCGGTCACAAGAAAATATTCGTTCGCAAGCTTCGGGACGCTCGTGCCGATCGGCTGCCACTCCTTCGGCTTGAAGTTCTCCTTTACGGATTCCACTTCCTCCGGCTTGATGCGGTAGGATAAATTTCCCCCATTTCTCTCATGCCAGCCCTGCTCCCATCCGTCGTTCGCCATACGTATAAATCCCTGTACAAATTCTGCATCCAAAATTTTCATTTCTGTTTCCTCCGTTTATTTCTTCACAGCACTTTTCACACTTTTGCGGTCTGCGCAGCCGACGCACATTTGAATACATCCGCAGACCGCTTATGTATGTCCTGCATTTTTTCAAGTTACGCGCGCTTTGCAAGTACCTCCGTCTCGTAGCGCATTACCTCGTCGAACCATGCGTCTGCCGAAGTGCCGCACTGCACACAGTACTCCTCCCACACGTCGCCGAACGGCATCATCTTCATCTGCTCCTGACGCACCATAAGCTCTGTCCAATCCGCCGCATCCTGCAGCTTCCTTAAATCCTCATCCGGCGAGCAAAGAGCGGACAGAAGCGCCTTCTGCCAGCTTCTAAAGCCGACCGTCCACGCAGAAATACGGTTGATGCTCGCATCAAAATAATCAAGCGCCATATTGACGCGGTCAATCGCGCCGCATCTTACGATTTCTTTTGCCATCTCCCTCGTCTCGTCGTCAAAGAGCACGACATGGTCGGAATCCCAACGCACCGGACGCGTAATATGAAGCGCGATTTCCGGGAAAAAGGCGAGCAGCGCCGGAATCTTATCGGAAACCACCTCGGTCGGATGATAATGACCGTTATCCATTAACGGCAGGCAGCCCTCATGCGTCGCCGCAAAGGAAAGCGCGAACTCTGCGCTTCCCACGGTGTAGGACTCCACGCCGATACCGAACACCTTCGATTCCACACACGGCTTTACAAGCTTCGAATCGTGCGGCTCTGCGATAATCTCCTCGATCGCGCTCTTATAGCGCTCCCTCGGTCCAAGACGATCCGCCGGAATATCCTTCGCACCGTCCCCCGTCCAGATATTCATGACGCAGGGAACACCCGTCTCTTTTGCAAAATATTCGGAAATACGGATGCACGCCTTGCCGTGCTCGATCCAGAAGCGCCTCGTCTCCTCGTCGGGACTGGATAAGGTAAGTCCGTCCTTCACCTTGTCATGCGAGAAGAACGTCGGATTGAAATCGATCCCCATGTTCCGCGCCTTTGCAAATTCCACCCATTTCGCAAAATGCTTCGGCTCGATCTTATCGCGGTCAACAAATTCACCGTCCTCAAAAATCGCGTAGCATGCGTGAAGGTTCAGCTTTTTCTTTCCCGGCGTAAGCGCGAGCACCTCGTCGATATCCTGCATCAATTCCTCCGGCGTCTTCGCCTTGCCCGGATAATTTCCGGTCGTCTGGATGCCTCCGGTGAGCGGTCCGTCATGGTCGAAACCGATCACGTCATCCCCCTGCCAGCAGTGCAAGGAAACCGGAATTTCCTTTAACTTTGCAATCGCCGCGTCCGTATCGACGCCAAGCTTTGCATACATTTCCTTTGCCGCTTCGTATCTCTCTTTCTGTGTCATATTTACCTCCAAATCTTGATCTCAAACGAATCAAAAATACATTTCCGTGCCGCCCACAGATCTTTAAACACATCGTCCGCGAGCATCTGCGCCGCCAGATTCCCGATGGCGGTCGCCTCCGTCGGTCCGGCGTACACCGTCCGCCCGGTTGCCTTCGCCGTCAGTTCATTTAAGTACGCGGCATTCGCTCCGCCGCCGACTATATGAATGCTGTCGTACTTTGCGCCTGTCATCTCCTCGATTTCTACAATCGTCTTAGCATAGCATTCCGCAAGGCTATTGTAAATGACCGCTGCGACCTCCGCGATTCCCTGCGGCACCTGCTGCCCTGTCTCCTCACACGCTTTCTGCACTTCCTTCGTCATATTGTCCGGCGCAAGAAAACGGTCGTCGTTGCAGTCTACCAGCGATGCGATTTTCGCCTGCGCCGCCGACTCACAGATTTCTCCAAAGCCCTGCCCCGGCGCAAGCTCCTTTCTCACCGACTGGATCATCCACAGCCCCATGATATTTTTCAGATAGCGGAAACGGTAATCGTAGCCGCCCTCACTGGTAAAATTGTGTACGCGGCTCGCCTCGCTGCAATCCGCAGTCCTGCGCTCCGTCCCCATCAAAGACCATGTGCCGGAACTGATATAGATCGCATCCTCTTTGTCGGTCGGCACCGCCAGCACCGCGGACCCCGTATCGTGCGTCGCCGGAAGCATAACCTTGCAGTCGAAACCGACCTCCTTTTTGATTTCTTCCGTCAGATTTCCGAGCGCCGTGCCCGGCTTATGGATTTTCTGAAAAATATGCACCGGGTAGCCCAGCCGCTTCATCAGCGTAACATCCCAGTCCTTTGTATCCGGATCGACGAGCTGCGTCGTCGTCGCGTTCGTGTACTCTGCCGCCTTCTTCCCTGTCAAAAGGAAATTGAAATACTCGGGAATCATCAGAAGGCTCTTCGCTCTCGCCAGATATTCCGGATGCTGTTTCTGCACCGCCGCCAGCTGATAGATCGTATTGAAAATCTGCTTCTGGATTCCGGTCCTGCCGTAAAGCTCCGTCTCGCTGACGGTCTTATATAGTTCCGTGTCGATTCCGCTCGTACGCTTGTCACGATAGCCGACCGCATTTCCAATGCGCCTATCCTCCCCATCCAGCAGCACGAAATCGACCGCCCATGTATCAATTCCCATCGCCGCCGGAATCTTCCCCGCCTCTTTGCATTTCTTCATTCCGGCGATAATCTCCGCAAAAAGCGCGTCCACATCCCAGCACAGCGCGCCGTCGCGCTCCGTCATACCGTTCGGGAAACGATGTATCTCCTCAAGCACCATTTTCCCGTCAGAAAGATGTCCTAAGATGTGCCTGCCGCTGGACGCCCCGATGTCCACCGCAAGATAATATGTCTGCATATCCCCATTCCTTTCCTGTTTCCGGCTCCTGCGATATTTTCGCAGGATGTTGTTCTCTCTTTGTATGTCTATAGGATAGCGGAAAATGAGGCAATAAAAAAGGACACTTTTTGTGTAAAAAAGTGTCCTGATTTGCAACATATTCTTACTCCCCCGTCTCCCTCACCCGGTACTTCCGCGGTGTCGTACCGTACTTCTTCTGGAAAATTCGGTGAAAATAACTCATATTCTCATATCCCACCGCAAGCCCGATATCCATCACGGACATCGCCGTATTTGTGAGCAGATACGCCGCCTGCGAGAGCCGTTTCTCCTGCACAAGCTCGGTGTAGGTTGCTCCGGTGCGCCGCTTGATCTCGCGCGACAGCCAGTAAAGATCGTAGTGCAGCTCCCCCGCAAGCTCCGACAGTTCGCCGTCACGGTAATGCTCCTCAATATAGCTAAGAACCGTCATGATCAGCCGTCCGCTCTCGTCGCCGCCGTCTGTCTCCACACGGTCAATATGGTTCACAAGCTGCAGAAATAAAAGCCCCATCGTGACCTGATTGATGCTCCGCTTATTCGGCTGCTTATTTCGGATCGTCCAGATCAGATTTTCCACCAGATTCTGCACCGGGAGAACGTCAGCCACCTTGAAATGCAGATACGCCGCCGACTGGCTGTTTCCGCGCAGGCAGTCGATCACGAACCTGCGCAGCATATTTTCCTCCGCCTCCATCATGCGCAGCGCGTCGTCAAAAAATTCCGGCAGGATAATGAAATTGACAGCGATATCCTCCTTCCCCGCCGGATAAATCTCCTGCACGGCATGCTGGTTCAAAAACAGCAATTCGCCCTGCTGCAGCAGGACTTCATTGCCGTTTACGATATGCCTCGTACTGCCCGCGCACATATAGATTACTTCCACGTAATTGTGCGTGTGCGCCGGAAAATGCACGAACCGCGTGTGTGGGCGGACCGTAATCAGCTTTCCTTTTTCCAGAAGCTTTTTCGCGTCAAAGGTATTCTCTTCGCTGCTGACGTATAGCTCCCGCTCGATTTCATTCTTTCCGTCTATAATACGCTGTTCCTCCGGGGTGATTTCCCGCAGCGTTTCCAGTAATTCCGCCCTCATAGCCCTACATTCTCTCAAATACCGGCATATACTCAATCGGTGCAGCCACTGTGACGGTGCAGCTTCCGTCGTAGGTCTCCCCGGTGGAAGTAAGCTTCCATCTGCCCTCGGGCAAATATACCTCGCGCTCGAACTGATTCAGATGCAGAATCGGTGCGACCAGATATTTGTCGCCGAACATATACTGATCCTGAAGCTCCCAGCACCTGCCGTCCCGAGGGAACTCATAGAACATGGCGCGAATCAGCGGAGAGCCGTTCACGTGCGCTTCCTCATATAATTTCTTTATGTAATCATGCATGGAAATACGGATATCGTAGTACTTCTTCATGATCGCATAATTGTCCTCACCGTAGCTCCAAAGCTCGTTCGGCTGACCTGTGTGCAGATATCCGCCGCCCCAGTCCCGCTCATCCAACGCCGGAATATTGTACGGGCCGCGGTCGCCATGCATACGAAGCACTGCGGAGTAGACTGCGAACTGATACCACCGGATCAAAAGCTGACGGAAATCAGGATCGCCTACGTCATCCGTCATAAATCCTCCTACATCAGTCGTCCACCATGGAATACCCGCAAGTCCCATGTTAAGACCGCACTGCAACTGATCTGCAAAAGCCTCAAAGGTACTCGGCACGTCGCCCGACCAGACCACATTGCCGTACTTCTGGGAGCCTGCCCACGCACAGCGGAGCAGATTCACGACCGGACCATTCCCAAGTCTGCTCATCTCATCATAAAATACGCGGCTGTACATCTGCGGATAAATATTGCTGATCTGGAGCGCCGGACCGTCGCAGTAACGGTAATTTTCAAAATCATAGACGCCGTAATCCGGCTCGGAGTTGTCAAGCCAGAACGCATCTATGCCGAAATCGTAATAATTTTTCTTGCACACTTCCCATACATACTGCCGCGTCTTAGGGTTGAACGGGTCAATCTCCACGCAGTCTCCCTGATAATCGTACGTCTGGGCGGCGCCGCGCTCCGTCTTAATGAGCAGCCCCTTTTCCATCATCGGCCAGAAATTCTCACTCTTGCGGTCAACCGACGGCCACACGGACACGATGACCTTGATTCCCATCGCATGAAGTTCATCTACCATCGCCTTCGGGTCGGGCCAGTATTTCTCATCAAACTTCCAATCGCCCTGCACCGTCCAATGAAAAAAATCAATGACGATCTGGTCGATCTTGATACCTTCCTTCTGATACTGTCTCGCGACCGTCAATACCTCATCCTGCGTCCTGTAGCGCAGCTTACACTGCCACAAACCCATCAAATCTTCCGGAAACATTTCCGCGTGTCCCGTCACCGCCGTGTAATTGGCAAGAATCTCCTTGGGCGTATCCGCCGCGGTGATCCAGTAGTCCATCTCCTTCGTCGATCTTGCAATCCACTCGGAATAGTTTTTGCCGAAGGTGACGCGTCCCACCGCCGGATTATTCCACAGAAATCCATAACCGAGAGACGATACGGCAAACGGCACGGAAATCTGGGAATTGCGCTGTGCAAGCTCAAGCACGCAGCCCTTTAAGTCCATATCCGCCTGCTGGTACTGTCCCATTCCGAAAATCTTCTCGTCCCTGCTGCTCTCAAATTTCAGATTCAACGAATAGTCGCTGCCCCCGATGATACCCTTCCACTCGCGGTTGACTACCTTAAGACATCTGCTCTCCTTTGAGAGCGTTCCGTCGTACGAGCGGAAATATTCGCGCAGTACCAATTTATCATCTTTATAATAAGAAATAATGCCGACAAAATTTACGACTGCCCTGATACGCCCGTTCGTGATCGCAGCAATCTCTCTTGTGTCCGTCGTGCCGTCTCCGACCCAGTGCGGCTCCTCCTCGATTGTAACGGTTGCCTGGCTGTCTGCCACTTCCTCGGTCAGCGCCCAGTCATTTCCCGTAAATTGGGAAAACATGGTGGAACGCACACGCAATGCATCCTTCCCCCACGCTTCGATTCGTACCGTTTCCCCCTGATGATAAAAAACCAATGCCCCGTGATCGTTCTCAAATCTCATGATTTCTCTTACCCTCCTTGTGACTGCTTGAAGTAAATGCCCTATGATGATATAATACCATATGCCCCGCACTTGGCATTCGCCGTGGGCGACCGATGCGCACTTGGCGCCGCTTTGCACATGACATTCGCCGTGAGCGATCCATGCGCGCTTTGGCGCTTATAATGTCTATCGACGTTATAAGACATTATAGCATTTATACCATGGAAATAACTACTGAAATGTTACTGATAAATAATACTATCCTACTTTAGGGGAGGGATAAGCCACCATGCACCATCCGGCAGCAAGGGAAAAGAAACAGCACAGCACGACGCTCGTACCGTACAGCTATTATGAATGCCGTCTCCCGGAATATTTCGCAAACGTACCGATGCACTGGCACAACGAATTTGAAATCGACTGCATTCTGCGCGGAAGCGGCGAATTTATTTGCGGCGACGACAAATTCACCGCAAGGGAAGGGGATTTGGTGATTCTGCCCCCGAATATGCTCCACGCGGCATACCCGGACGGAGCGGACGAACTCATCTATGACGCGCTTGTATTTCACCCCGCAATGCTTGGCATGGGCAGCAACGACAGATGCACTGCCGAATGTATCTACCCCCTCATAAACGGCAGCATCAGGATTCAGATACCGATCCGCCCCGGGGCAGACACCTATCCCGAATTCATGAAATCGGCGGATCTGATTTTCCGCTGCGCGAAGACGAACCGGTCGAGACAGGATCTTTTGCTCAAAAGTGAACTGCTGCGGCTATTCTGGCTTCTGGAAACAAGCGACGCCATCATCTGTCGTCAGGATGCCGAACAAAGCTGCAGCGAACGAATCCGCCCGGTCCTGGAATATATGTCCGCGAATTTCCACGAAGATCTTTCCATCGATCAGCTTGCCGGACTCCTGCATCTGAGCAAGAGTTATTTTATGAGCAGCTTTAAGAACGCCGTCGGTGTGAGCGCGATCGAACACCTGACACAGCTTCGGATCAACGCCGCCTGCGAAGCGCTCTCGGAAACAGACAAGATGATATCCGACATCTCTTTGGACTGCGGCTATACCAACCTGTCCAACTTTAACCGCCAGTTCAAGAAAATTGTGGGCTGTACGCCGTATGAATACAGAAACGGCAAAAAAGCAGACAGACATCGGTCAATGGACTGATGTCTGTCTGCTTTCTTTCCCTCTTCGCCATTCCAGCCAACACTTCTAGTAACAGAAGCTATGTCCGCCGATCTGCCTGTCAATGCGCGACGTGAGCGGCTCCGTGGAAAAGTATAGTGTATCATTTCTTAATATGCTTGTTTTTCCATCCAGTACATTCTGGATGGATTGATATTCTTTTTCCGTAGGTTCTGCACGATCCTTGTCCTTCCACGAACAGAACTGTACGGGATTTCCCTGACTAAGCACCTCATATACGGTGGTCGGGTATTTACCGGAGGTCATCCGGTTAAAAACGACCTCCACCACGGCTTCCTGTCCCTCGACGGGTTCCCCGCGGGATTCAAGCCAGACGATTTTTGCCAGAAGGTCGATCTCCTCCTGTGAAAGCGTGATATCCCAACGATTGCACGTCCTTCGGCCGAGCGCTTCCGCCGCCTCGTCCCCGACGATCTTTACCGCAGGCTCCGCCAGCTCTGGCGGAACCGTCTCGTCTGCGGTGTTCTTTACCGCGGGCTCTGCCATCCCTGCCGGAATCGTCTCGTCCGCAGTGGTCTTTGTGGCAGGCGCTGCCAACCCCGCCGGAATCGTCTCGCTTACGGTTTCTTTCTCTTCCTCTCTATCTTGTCTTGTGACTGCTTCGTCACCGTCCTTATTTTCGGCTGTTGCTACCAATGTTATCTGTTTTTTCGAAATTCCTGTTTTCTCATCCGATTCTGTCGTAAATGAATAAGCGGATAAAGCACGGCTTACGCCCGCAACCGGCAGCGCATTTTGGTCTGCCAGTGACTTGTCGCTTCCCTCCTGCACTTTGGCGCAGGCTGGTCCGGCACTCTTTTCCTCAATGTTGGCCGTAACACTGAGACAAATGCAGAAAATGCACAGCACTGTCACGTCCAATATTTTTTGCTTCATTTTGCTCCTTTCCTCAAGAATGATACGATCTATATAAAGCGCATGACGTCGTCCGCCATGACGCATTACAGAACAGAAATGCTTTCGCATTCGTTGTTCCATCATACTAGATTATGGCCAAAAGTCAAATTCTCTATTCATAAAATGCCACAAAAATTTTCTTAAAATTTCTCCATAAAAAACAACTACAGCGCCGCTTTCCGTATCAAATAGTTCATAGCTATGCGTTGGCGTGCTAAAATAGAACTGGACAGCCTCAACAAAAAAACATCCCGATTTTCGGGATGTTTTTACGATATTTCCAGTTTTCAAAGTCCTGCTGCCCTTGCGACACCAGATTCCTTTATCCTGCTTTTTTTGTCAATTAATGCGCCGCCTTACCACACTGCAAGGCGGCAATCATTCCTTCGGACTTCTCCTCATTGATTACTTACTTGTCCATCCTCCTATTTCCCCGCATTCTTCAGTGTCTGGTCCACACGCGCCAGCAATTTATTAGAGTCGAACGGCTTCAACACATAATCATCAATTCCAAGCTTAGAGCTTTGAAGTACGGTGTCTTTGTCGTTTTGGGATGTAAGCATAATGACCGGAAGATCTTCGCCATTCTTCATCGTGCGAAGTTCCCTTAATGTCTCGATCCCATCCTTGTCCGCCATCTGTACATCCAGCAAGACCAGATCCGGTTTCTCAGACATAAGATAACGTATGGCGCGATCTCCCGAATTTACGGGAATCACTTCATACCCGCTCTGAAGCGCCTGATCGATCGCCTTAAGACTGATTGCATTATCATCTACCGCCAATATACGGGGTTTGTTACTCATTTTGTATTATTCCTCCTCTTTCAGCCAATTCAACAGTTCCTGCAATAATTGCTCTGCTTTATCATCCTCATATAACTTGAGATGTTCCTGTATCTCCCCCAGCTTTTGCCTGACATCTTCCTCCATTCGGTACTTCTGCAGCCCCTCCAGCCGCTCGGCGCATTCCTTTGAGCGAAAATGCGAGAGCTTATCCAGCGCCTGGCTGATTACTTCTATCAGGTCTTTCCTGTCGATCTCACAGACCTCCTGTTCCTCTGCTCCTGCGTCCGCATCCACCGTCTGTTCAAGAAACTCCTGAATATGCCTTAGCTGGCTCTCATAAGCGGAAAGCAGTCCTTCGAAATGTTCCCGAATATATGCGGTATCGCCTCTTGACGCCGCCATCTCATGTGCCTTGGCAGCCGCCGACAGTTCCATCGCCCCGATATTCGCCGACGCGCTCTTGAGCCCATGCACCTCGATCTCGTAATCCTTGTAATTCTCCTTCTCCAAAAGTTCCTGCAATAACTTCTGCTTACGCCTGCCATCCACCATATACAGGCTCAGAAGTTCTCTATAATCTGCATCGCTGCCGGAATAATGCTCCCTGACCTCGTGCAGATCAATTCCCTCGATACTATATTCAGAAAGCTGGTTATTCCTGCGCAAATGGTTTCTGCCGCCATCCTGCGCCGTCTGCTCCTTCCTGCATTCTTTGGGAATCCACCTTTCAAGCGTCTGATGCAGACACTTCCTATCGATCGGCTTTGCGACAAAATCCTGAAATCCATTCTGTAGGAACTTCTCCCTCACGCCGTCCATCGCATTTGCCGTAAGCGCAATGATGATCGGTGTTCTACCGTTCTCACCGCACTCGGTGCGGATGATTTGAACCGCCTCGATACCATCCATCTCCGGCATCATATGATCCATAAAAATGATATGGAATACTTCCTCTCGCACAAGTTCGATGGCTTCTCTTCCGCTTGCCGCCTCTTTGACCTTAAAACCATAATTTTTCAGAAGGTTGATGACAACACTGCGGTTGATCCGGTTATCATCGACAACCAGTACTTTATAGCCCTCCGCAACAAACATTCTGACCTTCTCCTGTTCCCTGTGCAAAACAGTAGGCATCTCGTTCAGCGTCCGTCTGTCCACAATCGGCTGCGGAATCGTCACGGTAAAGGTCGTGCCCTGTTCGAACACACTCTTTACTTCTATCTTTCCGCCCATCATCTCTGTCAGATGCTTTGTGATGGAAAGTCCGAGTCCGGTTCCCTCGGCGCTGCGGTTCTTCGCGGAATCCACCTGAACGAAATCCGCAAAAATCTTTTCGAGATTCTCTTCCTTAATGCCGCAGCCGGTGTCCTCGATATCAAAAACCAGCCATTCTGTATCCGGTGTATCCGCAGGCATGCCTCTCACGGAAATCATCACATACCCTTCTTTTGTGAACTTTAGCGCATTGTTCAAAAGGTTGATCAATATCTGTTTGATCCTGCCCTTATCACCGTGATACTGGCACGGAATCGCCATATCGTAGGAATACTTCATCAAAATTCCCCGTCTGGACGCCTCGACTCCCATCATGTTCACGACTTCGCTCACAACGCTCTTCACGTAGTAATCTTCCGTCACCAGTTCCATCCTTCCCGCCTCGATCTTGGACAGGTCAAGAATGTCGTTTATAATGGTAAGCAGACTCTGCGCCGCTTCCTTGATATCGCACGCATAAGTATACACGGCGCGTCCCCAACTCTCCTCCATGATAATATCACTAAGACCGGTGATCGCATTCATCGGCGTGCGGATCTCATGAGACATATTGGCAAGAAATTCGCTCTTTGCTTTGTTTGCCTTCTCCGCCTGCTCTCTTGCAAGCTGTATCTCTTCCGCATAACTCCTCATTTCGGTCATATCCAAAATCAAAATGACATAGCCCTGAACCTCTTCGTTCTTATCAATAATCTGCTTTACATGACACTCATAGATACGGTTATTCCTTTCAAATTCACCTTTTCCGTCATTGTTCAGCAAAATTTCATCAAAATCCCTAAGGCTCTCAATGTCATCCCCCGTCGTACAGCCGGGCAGTTCAGGAAATACCGCCTCCGCAGCCGGATTGTAGCTGACGATCCGTCTCTGATCGTCAAATACGATCACGCCGTCCATCATATCATGCAGGACAACCTTTGAAGCTAGACCGCCGAAATCATAATTCCGTCTGCTCCAGATCAATATGGCGACCACCGACAGAACGATTCCCATAACCGCAGGCGTAAAATCAAAGACGCCTATCACTTTAGTGGCATAACATATCAGCGCTACGACCGGAAGCAGCGACAGCGCAATTATGGCCTTGTACTTTCGGCTCGCAGCATGCGCAGAACTACGGATAGTCGCGCGGCACAACACATAAATAGACAGCAAGTACGGTATCGCGCAGCCGCACAGCATGAAAACATAATAGAACGGTCCATATGTAATATCCAGATAACCGTGTCCGGTCTGCGTATAACGCCATGCTGCTTCGCGGTAATACAGATGATGCCATTCATTTGTATAAATAACCAGCAACAACGCGGTATCGATATAAGTCAGCGGTCTTAACAGCTTCCCGGGCGCCTTTTCATAACAGTACCCGTACATGAACCAGCAGTAACAAATCGGAACAAACGTCGAGCCGAGATACTGCATCTTGGCAGCAACAAGCGCCGCCTCCACTGTAGGCGCCATCAATTCCAGAACGTAACCCGCATTCTGTATCAACGCTCCGCCTATAAAATAACTCATCAGCTTTTGTTCTCTGGATGCATCCCCGCTCAACAGAAGCGCCAGACAGGAAAACTCCATAATAATCGTAAATAATTCTATAATTACAAGAACGTTTACCATAAAACCCCTTCATCTCTGTACACAGCCATGCATAAATTTTCAGATGCTCTATCCATATAGTACCAATTTACCAGCATTTTGTCTACTATAATCCATAGAGTTACTGCAAATCCATAGAGTTACTACATGGTCAAAGGGAAATTTTTTTGCAGATCCATCCGCCTTTTAAGTTGCTTTTTTCAAATTTCATTTTATCGTTTCCAATCTTTAAAATAGTGAATCTGCCTGGTTCACCGTGCGCATACCCTGTCCTCATTCCCGGTATACCGCCAAATGCGCGTCATCACTGCTCCTGTCCGAAAACGACGGAAAGAGAAAGCCACATTCCGGTTTCCCCGGCTCATACTCGCCCACAAGCGGACAGATTGCGCAGATCAGATACTCGTAGACCTCCTCCGATTCTCCCACGCGCGCCTTATCCGCAGCCTTTACAGGGATGTCATAGCGGTCGTGGAACACATATATCGCATATTCCCTGCCTGGTTCGTACCGTTCCGCCACCAGTTCATAAAAGGTGTACATGAGCGCATCGTTTTTTAAACCGCATTCCTTCATCCCTGTCAGAAGCTGCCGCATACCCTGCGCCTCTTTCGTATTCCCAAAAGAATATTCCTTAAGCTGCACATTGGTCTCTGCGAAAGGAATCGTCTTTGCAATCGCCAGATTCTTCTCCCGTTCCGACGCGGACAGATTCAGGAAGTTCGTGTTGAAGCTTCCGTCGATCTCCCCGTCCCTGTCCATATATGCACCCGCAATTCTCGTGATGGACGAGCGCTTTACCGTCATCCTGCGGGTGAGTTCCAGCATGTCTTCTCTGTTCAACATAGTTGCTGCTCCTTATCGGTTTCCCGGATTTTTCTGTCTTTCAACAACATAATTATACTACTTATCCTAGTCAGCGGCCTAATTAATTATATCAAAAAATAGCTATGGACCCGAACCCATAACTATTTTTTGTTAAGGATATTTTAGTATTTTACTTTATCGCACATTTCTTAATTGAAACTTTCTATCCATCCTCTTATATCCGGCTCAGTTGCATCATTCAATCTTTTTCCATCAACAATATTTACATTCGTATAAAGTTGCTGCAAATCCGATATACTATTTTCAATACCGCTGCCTCCAGAAGTACAAAACATATAGACCGTTGCTCCGCTGATATCATAGCTTTCTATGAA
This sequence comes from Roseburia hominis, assembly GCA_021771815.1. Classification (GTDB taxonomy): domain Bacteria; phylum Bacillota; class Clostridia; order Lachnospirales; family Lachnospiraceae; genus Roseburia; species Roseburia hominis_A. Next base: position 32,575 of record JAETOE010000013.1, on the reverse strand, counting down.
TGTCTGTATGATTCGGGGCGCTGTTCCCCACCAAATTGGATATCCCAGATAAATAACATCATATTCCGATACGGCGCTTAGATCATTGCTAATAGCGGGTCTTGCCGAATCATCATTCATTTCCTGATTTGCCCTGCAATTATCATCGTTATAGTTTAAATCATCCTCAGTATATATATCCTCTGGAATAATTTCAAAAATATCAGCGTTAGTTTCCTTTGCCAATAAATTTGCAGCTTCTCTTGTATTTCCCGTTCCCGAAAAATACACAACAGCAACCCTTTCTTCAATTTCCTGCCCGGAATTCGCATCGATCTCTATCGGTTGATTTTCTGTTGATGTCCCTTGTTCCTCAGTATCAGATACTTCCTGATTGCCAATTACGTCTTCTTTCTTATCGTCTACTGACTCCTTGTCAGAACTACCGCATGCAACCAAACATGCAGTGAGGATAATTCCCAAAATAATCGACAAATATTTCTTCATTATGTCACCTCTACATCTTTCCACCATATACAGGAACGTGAATACAAATTTCCTGTTATTTCTTTTCATCCGGCAAAACAACACCCTGCTCCGGTTTTTTATCAATTAACCCGGCGTACTCTTTTTCTGATACTGCCTCACACCATTCATTGGAACAATCCGCTCCAGGCACCTCGATTGCCAGATGAGAAAACCACTCATCCGGAGCCGCTCCATGCCAGTGCTTCACTTCAGCAGGAATATTTATACAGTCACCCGGTTTCATTTCTACTGCTTCCTTGCCTTCCTCCTGATAAAACCCACGTCCGGCCACGCACACTAAAATCTGTCCGCCACCGCTTTTGGCATGATGGATATGCCAGTTATTTCTGCACCCGGGTTCAAAAGTTACGTTGAAAATGCCAACCTGATCTGTTGATATCGGCGCAAGATAGCTTCGTCCCACAAAATATTTTGCAAATGCATCATTTGGCTGACCTATCGGGAATACCATAGATTTCGCATGTGCTCTCATGCCTTCATCCTCATATGGCAAATCTCCCTCCTTTGGCTGCCATACTTCCTTTGCCAGATTAAATACTGCCCAGCCTTTTGGCCAGCCCGCATAGAATGCCGCATGTGTAATAATTGCCGCAATTTCCTTTTGCGTCACACCGTGCTCCTTTGCATTCTGTAAATGATATACCAAAGACGTATCCGTTATCCCGGAAGCCATTAGTGCAACCACTGTTATGATACTTCTGGTCTTCAGATCAATATCCTGATTATTCCAGTTCTCACCAAAAAGAACATCATCATTAAAATGCGCAAATTCCGGCGCAAACTCTTTGAGAGCATTTTTTCCTGCTGTTTGTACAATCCTTTTCATTTCATCCACCTTCCTCACTAAACTAATTTAAATTCCTGCTTACAAAATACGTTTCACCCACTCTGCAATTTCCTGCTTGGCAGCCTTATTAAACACTTTACCTTCTACTATCACAGCATCAGGTGCAGAAGGCTTAAGCTCACTTACGGTATTTCCAAATCCGCTCCCGCCAGAAGTTGCAAACAACACAATCTTTTTACCTGAAAAGTCATAGCTTTCCAAAAACGAATTTATAATTGTAGGCGCTACATACCACCAGATCGGAAACCCTAAGATTACCTCATCATATACGTCAATTTGTGCATCCGTATCCGTTATTTGGGGTCTGAATTTTTTATCACTCATCTCAACACTGCTTCTGGACTTTTTATCCATCCAGTTTAAATCTGCCTTTGAATATGGTTGTTTCGGCGTAATTTCGTACAAATCCGCCTCTGCTGCCTGCGCAATCATCTCTGCTATTTTTCTTGTTGTTCCACTGGCGCTAAAATATGCCACTAATTTCTTACCCATAAGTATTCCTCCTTATCTCATTCTCACGATCGAAAGCACACATTGCGAACTTTCTATTGTCATGAATAAAAAATGTGTAAAGTATGTATCATTCACACCTTACACATTGATTATATTCCTCATTACCTAATTATGTCTAATACCCATATTAAATCACTTTCTATGCCTCAAAAGCATTGATTTCTTCTATAAATCTATTCATTGCCATAACCCCGGCATTCGTTCCAAGATTACTGGTAAAAGAGACATGAAGCTTATTAAAATCCTTACCAAACCAGTTTGCGAACTCGCTCTGTACATTCAGTCTCCGAGGAAGAATGAGTGGTTTATCCAGAAGATCCTCTTTTGTAATATATTCTTTGTCCGCCAATGCATCATCCGGCTTCATGCCAACAACCCAATGGTCGCTTTCCATGATTCTGATATAATCCATTCCTTCTGTATTGATCGGTTCCAAAAATAATCCAATGTCCACCAAACCCTGATTCATCATTTCATATACCGCATCCGCCGTTGCCGTATGCAACGCGATCTGCACCATTGGGTATTTTTGCTTATATGCCTTACAAATTTCTGCTAATGTTTCAACAGCAGCAAACTCTCCACAGCCAATTGTAATAGTACCTTCTATCAGTTCATCTTTCACCTTCAGCTCATCCAGCATTTTTTCTTCCAGATCAATGATTTCTAACGCCCTTCGTTTTAATAATATTCCCGCCTCCGTAAGCGTAATGCTGCGACTTCCCCTTATAAAAAGAGCCGTTCCAAGTTCCTCCTCCAACGCAGCAAGCTGCCTTGAAAGTGTCGGCTGTGTAATATTCAATTGTCCTGCGGCTTTCGTAAAATTCTGTTCTTTTGCCACGGTCAAAAAGTATCGCAGTAATCTAATATCCATATGTACACTCTCTTTTATAAATAAGGAAAAAATATTACAACACAATAGAGTTGATAAGAGTACCTATCGTCAAATCGGGCAGACAATGTCTGCCCGATTCACATTCAGAAGGCGCATCATGCGCTTGTTAAAAATTGTGATATCGTATTCAGCAGCAGTGGGACATCAATAGGCTTCGTTAAATGCTCATTCATCCCGCTTTCTAAAGACATCTGCTTATCACTTTCAAAAGCATTCGCTGACAATGCAATAATAGGGATTTTAGACATAGCAGGGTCTTCCAATTTTCTAATTGCTTTTGACGCCTCGTATCCGTTCATAACGGGCATTTGGATATCCATTAATACCAATGAAAAGTATCCTGGCTTAGCATGCTTGAGCTTGTCAACGGCAATACTTCCGTTTATTGCAGTTTCAAGCACAAAACCAATTCCCTGAAGAATTTCTTTCTCAATTTCCAGATTAATTTCGTTATCCTCCACAAGCAAAATTCTTTTCCCTGGCAAATTGGCATATAAATTATCTGATTGCTTCTCGTCTATACCTGAATCGGTCTGTATGCGCAGACGAAGAGTAACGGTAAACGTACTCCCCTTACCCAAAGTACTGCTAACTTCAATATCCCCGCCCATTCTGTTAGCGATATTTTTAGCAATCGTAAGACCAAGACCAACTCCAAACACCTGACTCTGGGTCGTATTATTTTCACGTTCAAAAGGGTCAAAAATATGTTCAAGAAAATCCTGGCTAATTCCAATACCGCTATCCTGAATTACAATTTGATAGATGGAAAAGTCCTCTGATATTTCATCCGATTCTTTAATGGTAAGGCTAATTTTTCCGTCGTTTTTATTGTATCTGATTGCATTATTTGTAAGATACCTGATAAGCTGACGCAGTTTATCAGGATCACTATAGACATATGGATGTTTTAATTCTGTACATTCCAGTGAAAAAGAAATATTTTTGTCAATTGTTGCCGGACGTAACGAATCGTATACTTCCTTGATAATATCAACTATATTACATTTTGTTTCTGCAAAATGTACATCCTCGGATTCCATCCATGCAATTTCCAAAACCTTTTCAATCAATTCCAAAAGCTGGTGACCGGACTCTTCAATCCGATCAAGATAACTTCTGGTAAGCTGCTGATCATCAATATTGGCTTTCGCAATGGATGCAAACCCGAAAATAGCATTCAACGGCGTGCGCATATCGTGAGACATGTTGGACAAAAAAGTATTTTTGGCAACAATTGCGGCATTGGCCCGATTCAGCGCATCCTCAAGTAGCTGCTTCTGCTCCATTTCCCGAAGAATTTCTTCATCAATCCGCCGACATCCCATGACGACCTGAGAAATATGATCTCCATCTCCGACCTCTATAATCCGAAGCTGTAAAAATTGAACTGTGTTTTCTACAGAAATCCTATAGTTCACATAGTATGTTTTTTTATCCGCCAGCTTTTCACGAATATAATCTGGGGAAACGACGTCTAAAACACGCTGACGATCGTCAGGATGCACCCATGTATTTACATAACCACGCACAAACTGCAGGAATTCACAAGGTTTATTTTCATAATCAAACTGTTGCGCAATTCTATCGCTAAGGCGATAAGGAAGGACTTTTTCTGTGTCCAGATTCGTGTATAAGATTGTATCATAATTCACGCCAAGCCCCTCAATGACCTCAAGACGCCGCAAATTTTCCTGATGAATCAGCTTTTTCTCTTTATCATAGTTTTTAATTATATCTTTTAATCTTTCAGATTCCCGCTTCTGGGCATCTATGAGGGCATTCCTTTCCATTTGCTGTCGATGATGCTTTTGAGTCGCATCGCCGATAAACACATAAAATATTCCTCCTACAGCGTCTGTTTTGACAAAATGACCATAGTCTTCGATCCAGCCGATGGTTCCATCCTTACGAATAATACGATATTCGACATAATCAAAATCATATTTACTTGCAGCAATCTGTTCCCATATGCTTGTCTCCACTCTGTCAAGATCTTCCGGATGTACGATTCCCCGAAAAGAATTACCGGTTAATTTCTGAAATTCCTGAATAGAACTGCACTGAAAGATTCGAAGCAACGCTTTATTTGCATAAATTATTTTTTCATCGTGCTCCGCATGATATATTAAAAATCCACCCGGCATTTCATCCATAAAGCTGATCATTTTCATAGCAGTTTCCATCTTTACAGAATATGCTTGATTTTGCTGCTTTTGGGCAATCTGGCTGACAATATCTAACTCGTTATCTTCAGGATGATCTAACAAACTCAAGATATCTTCAAATAAATTATCTCCAATATGTTGCTGATTCATAAAAATACCCCCCTATCCTAAAAAATATTATCACAGATTGCTGATTCTGTCATTATTTATGTCTTCGGCATATATATTTTCTCATTATCATATACAATTTATAAGTCGACATACCCTCTTATAATTTTATCATATTTTATCATATTTTCCCAGTTTTCACCAGTCAAAAAGGCACTCAGACCATAAGTCTGAGTGCCGCCAACTATTTCTTCATAGCCCAATGCATTTCATTTATATTTCTATCTCTGCTTCCACCGGTGCGCTTCCCGTCAGTTCCACACTCTTTGCATCCGGTTGAGAGAAGCCTGCATAAAATTTAAAACGTCTTCCGTCCTTAAAACGCCTTCCGTCCTCATCCACAACTGTAAATGCAGACTCCGGCAGCACAACGCCAACTTTTTTTTCTTCCCCCGCCGTGAGCGCAACACGTGTAAACGCACAGAGAGACGGATGCAATGTATCATAGGCGGAATCCATTTTCTTTACATATATCTGAAGAACTTCCTCGATATCCACATCACTCTCATTCTTCACCGTTGCGCACATCACATACTCAGACTCAGCCGCTGACACAGTGCCGGTCATTTTCACTGAACGACCAGAATCGCGTTTCTCCAACCTGGCATCCACTACACGCCCCTTTCCATAGGTCAGTCCAAAGCCAAACGGATACTGTGCGGCATTCTTCATATAGCGGTAAGTTCTTCCTTCCATAGAATAATCCGTAAACTCCGGCAGTTCCTCCAGGGTCTCATAGAACGTCACCGGAAGCTTCCCGGACGGAGACACTTCTCCAAAAAGAATTCGCGCAGCCGCATTGCCACCCTGTGATCCCGGATACCACATCTGAAGAATCGCATTAAAATGCTCTCTTGCATAAGAAAGGTCTATATCACTTCCGGCCATCATGCAGAGCACGACCGGCTTTCCTGTCGCAGCGACGGTCTCCATCAAAAGACGCTGCACTTCCGGCAGGAGCAGGCTTTCCTTATCTCCGGAGGCATAGCTGTTTCCGGCGTCTCCTTCCTCTCCCTCCAGAGTCTCATCCAATCCCAGGCATAATAAAACAACATCACTCTGCTCTGCCACAATCCGCGCCTCCATCAGACGGTCACGCTGCATGGCAATCGACTCCGTGCGGTCGCGGAACAATTCACACCCAATGGAGGTCAGTACGCGCACATCTTCCCCGACATAGCGCAGGATTCCCTCCTGAATTGTCACATAATCAGATGCAGTTCCATGATAGTTACCAATCAATGCCGCCCTGCTGTTCGCATTCGGGCCTATGATTCCAATCGTCTTTTGCTTATCCTTATGAAGTGGTAAAATGCCATCGTTTTTGAGTAAAACGAAGCTCTCCTCGGCTGCTTTTTTTGCCAATGCCAGATGCTCCCTGCACTCCACCTTGTCATAAGGAATCGTATCGTATTCGCAGCCGTCCAGCAAGCCTAACAGATATCTCGTTGTATAGAGACGTACTGCCGCCTCGGTAATCGTCTCCTCAGTTACAAGTCCCTCCTCATATGCCTTTAAAATATGTAAATAGGTCACACCACAATTTAAATCACATCCCGCATTAATTGCCATCGCAGCCGATTCCTCCGCCGTGCGTGTGACCATATGATTCTCATGAAAATCCCGTAATGCCCAGCAATCCGACACAAAATGTCCCTGAAAGCCCCATTCGCCGCGCAGTATATCCGCAATCAACGTCTTACTGCCGCAGCACGGCTCACCGTTCGTACGGTTGTAAGCCCCCATAACCGCCTCTACATCCGCCTCTTTTACCAATGCCTCAAATGCCGGCAGATATGTCTCATTCATGTCCTTTTTGCTTGCCTTTGCATCAAATTCATGGCGAAGCGCCTCCGGTCCTGAATGCACTGCAAAATGTTTCGCGCAGGCAGCCGCCTTCATCGTCTCACCCGTGCCCTGCAGCCCCTTCACATACATCACCCCAAGGCGGCTTGTCAGATAAGGATCCTCTCCATATGTCTCGTGTCCTCTGCCCCAGCGCGGATCTCTGAAAATATTCACATTTGGCGCCCAGAAGGTCAGCCCTTTATAAATATCTCTGTCGTCACACGCCGCATACGCATTATACTTTGCCCTGCCCTCCGTTGCCACTGCATTTCCGATCTGTTCCAGCAAATCCGCATCAAATGTTGCTGCCATGCCGATTGCCTGTGGAAATACTGTTGCCTGTCCTGCACGCGCCACACCATGCAAAGCCTCATTCCACCAGTTATATGCCGGTATGCCGAGTCTGCGGATTGGCGGCGCATCATATCTAAGCTGGCTTGCCCGCTCCTCAAGTGTCATCTGACCTACCAATGCTTCTGCTCTTTTTCTTGCTTCCTGTCTATTCATCTATTCAAGCTCCTTATCATTCCTCATAAGGGGATACCTCATCCGCAATAGCTACTCTGCGATCTACCTCTCTTTGCATTTCCTCAAAAAAGATTTCCGGATGACACGCCTCATAGCTTTGCATATACTGTTCCCACATTTCTTCAAAGTTATCTGTCATTATCACCATCGGCAGATATTCCTGCTTTACCTCTGTCATGGCACGCCATACACGTCCTGCCTCCTGCTCCGATGTCAATGTATCGGAATGTGAATACATCGGATACCATGCTCCGGGCGGCTCGTTCGTACCCAGCATATCCACATAATTCTGACATCCATATGCCGCAAAGCACTCTTCGATATCGTCCGGCAGATCAGTTAAAAATTCCTCCGGCTGGTATTCCGGCGAAAAGGCATTCTTACCATCCTCTAAGATCCCCTCCAGCCTTGGAAAATAAGGATAGAAGCAAAAATGTGACGCCATATAATCGTTCTTTTGCGAATTAAGGCGCTGTTCCTCTGTCCGATAAAAAACGCCGTTCTCATCCACCTCATAATCAACGCCTTCTACGCCCCAAAACCTCAGCTTCAACACCTCATCGTCCAATAAATCATTTACGAACTGCAATGCCCCTGCGATATCTTCACAGCCTGTTGTAATTGCAAGTCCTGTTGCAATATCAGTATCGTTACCACGCTTCACATGCCACTGATTCTTTATTCCGGTCTCTATCGTAACCGGCAGCGGTACATAACTGCACCCCTGCGTCGACATGCGCGCTAACGAATCGTTCACATCATAGGAGAACTGCCACCACTGATCCACCATTCCAAGCACTCGGCCGGACGCAAGCTTTTCTAAATACTCGCTGTAGGTCTGCGTAAAGGATTCCGGATCAATCATCCCTGCGTGATACGCTTCATTCAAAATTGAAAAATAACGCTTGGCTGTAGGCGTCACATTGTAGTCAATCACTGTCAATGTCTCCGGCTCCACCTCACAGCTTCCGTCATTCGGGTAGCCGTCTAAAAACTGCGGTGGATTTTCCAAACAAAAATATCGCCAATCATCGCAAAGAATCGTAAACGGAATATTTTCCTCTCCGCTCTCCATGCAGGGATTTGCCTCCATGTATGCTTCAATCAATGCAAAATACTCCTCGACTGTACTTATCTTCGGGTAGCCTGCCCACTTTAAAACGCGCGTCTGTATCCAGAATGCCTCCCCTTCATGTACGACCTCTGTCGCTTCTCCTTTGACAATACCAAACTGAGGAATCCAATAAATATGTCCATCTGCCTGCCGCAGTCTGTCCCACTCACCATCTGACATATAGCTGCGGATATTCGGATAGTTATCCCAATACTCATCAATCGGAATTAATGCACCTGCATCATACAATGTCGCGCACCCCGAAATAAAATCCGGGTATTCTCCACTTGCAATATAAGATGCAATCGCTTCCTCCTGTGTCTGCCCCACAAGCCATATCTCCTGACATTTTGCGCCCGTGATATCCGCAATCAGCTCCTGTACCTCATTGTAGTCGTCCTTTGTGTTTCCCGGCACGGCAAAAAAAGCTGTAAACTCTTTCGTCTCCTGCGCTTTAATATATCCGTTTTCCTGAAAAATTACGATTATCAGCATACCGGAAACCAACAATAAGCCCAGTGCATTTTTTATCCGTTTATACATGACACTTCCCCCCTTTTCATTTTCCATTATAAGGGGTTCTTATTTTCCCGGCAACTGATTTCCTGTCAGATATCCTTCCCGGCAGATACCGTCCCTCTACCGTATCTCCTCACAGCAGAACCAGAAAAAATCTGCATAATGCTGTTCTGTCTTACCATTTGCCGAAGCATACATTCCCAATGTGCAACCGGTAAAACCGCCGGTACACTCTGTGCTTAACATCCGCATGTCAACTCCTGCCGCAAGACATATTGTGGCGCCGTTCTCCTGTACAACATACCAGTCACTCTTTTGTCCGTGGCACACCATATTCAGTTCCAGCCTGCCCTCTGCCACTTTCTGGCTTGCCAAGGCACGCTCTTTCCCTTTTTCATAAAGCATCAGTAAAACTTCCGGCTCTCCGTTCCTATAACGCTTTACCAGACGCATATGATTTTTTTCATCGCAAAGCACTGCAATACCAGCCTCTTCATGGTCTGCTCCCTGTGTAAACTCCATAAGTGCCGCCACGCGATACTCATATTCCTGCTGCCGTACCGCCACATATGCAGGAGTACCACAATCCTTCAGAGAATCTGCTGCCGTATATAAACGCAGTCTGCCCTCTGACGGCATAAGGCTGTATATCTGTTCTCTGCCGCGCAGCGTCAGAAAGCACTTCGGCAGTTCGTCTCTGTAAAAGTGCCACGATTTTTCCTCCGGCATAAGATACACCGCCTCGCCCGGCAGTTCCACCAGCTCTTCGAGCCTTCCGATCCCTTTATTTACAACAGGCCAGCCGTTCTCCCATGTCACTTTTGCCAGATAGGTATCTCTGCCGGTATTCACATGCCCCCCGCAGCGTCTGCTTCCTAACATCACCATATACCAGTTGTCATTCTCATCTGCGACCAAATCTCCGTGTCCGACTGCGGTAATCGGATATTCCGCGCCCAGATGGCGGTGCGTAAAAATCGGATTGTTCGGGCATCCCTCATATGGTCCCCACAATTCTTTGCTCCGCGCAATTGCAACCGCATGATTATCGGCAGTTCCGCCCTCTGCATGCATCAGATAGTAATAACCGTCTTTCTTATAAAGATGGGGGCCCTCCGGCCAGATGACATGATGTCCTGCCCCTTTCCACACTTTTTTACTGTCACCAACCAGACGCATTACAGATAAGTCTAACTGTTGAACCCAAATTTCCCAATCCCCGTTGTAACGCACACCCTTTTGATTTGGTCTGGTGCCAATATAATAACAGGTTCCGTCATCGTCAAAAAATAAGCTCGGATCAATTCCCTGCGCTTCCTCCCCCAGCCAATACGGATCCGACCACGGTCCAGCGGGATTTGCTGCGGTAACGATAAAGTTTCCGCCTGCAGAAACATTGGTCGTAATCATATAAAATGTGCCGTCATAATAGCGTATCGTGGGCGCATAAATTCCCTGCGAATGCCCGCTTCCGGCGAGCGGAAGCTGCGATGCGCGCTCTAAGACATTCCCTATCTGCTCCCAATGTGCAAGATCCTTGCTGTGGAATAACGGCACGCCCGGGAAATATGAAAAACTCGATACAGCCAGATAATAGTCCCCACCGACTCTGCAAATCGACGGGTCCGGACAAAAACCCGGAAGAATAGGATTTTTTACATAATACATGTTATTTTCCTCTCTTTTCCATTCCTTAATATATTCGATAGCTTCCGCTTAACGCTAAAAATGCAAAGAAATACAGGCAATTATCATAATACCGTCTGTCTCCGCTCCGAAGAGGTGTCTCCCAGAATTTTTTCAGGCACGCTTTAGCGTTCGCGCTCTCTGTTATCAGGCTCGCCTGCGCATTTACGGCAATGATCGCTACCGGATGCAGTGCTTTTCCTTCAAGAACCCTTCCATCCACCGTATAAATTCCTTCCCGCTCCGTCTCCTTCAAGGTCTCGCAAAAAAAACGCTGCAATCGGTCCGCTTCCAAAACAGCCCAGCCATCCGCGGCAAACCACGCGTAGTCCAGCGCAATATTTCCAATCGTGCGGTACGCGTCGCTGTAATACCAGTCATGCCTTCCTCCCCATATTTCTCTTCCTTCCGTATAGGGACTTCCATCGTAATAGGCATACTCTGCACACAGTCCGGTCACCGGATGGCAGGCGGTTTTTAAATACTCCCTGCTTGCCTTTGCCGCCTCCAGAAAGAACGGCCGGTCCTCCTCATACGCCCATCTGCCGAACAATTCGTAAAAGTGCGGCAGATGATAGGACGGGTCTGAGAAATCCACATCCGTGATAAACCGGATAAGCTTATTATCCGCATCCCACATGGCGCGTCCGGGAGTATTGTTCTCTCCTTTGTGAATGCACGTATGAAGCAGCTCCTTCGCCTCTTTCTCATAATCGAAAATCCCGCTTCCGTTTCCCCATCGATGCGCCGCAAAAAATAGTGCCATCGCAAAAAATTCTTCCCCGTCCGGCGCCGCGCCATAGGAGTTTTTTGTTCCGTCTAGCTGACAGGACCATGCAAAATATCCCTCGTTTTCGCCCTCTGTCAAATACATGTAAGTTCTCGCCCATTTCCATAAGCGGTCGAACTCTTCCTTTTTGTCCATCTGTACGCACATCATCATGCCATAAGACATTCCCTCCGTGCGCGCATCATGGTTTCCGGTATCCTCCATATATCCCATATCATCGCCCACCGGATGATAGAGTCTTTCTTTCTCGCTGCCATAAAACAGAGTCTGAAAAATTTCATCTTTTCTCTTTTGAATTTCCACGGCGGAATATCCTGCATCCGCAAAAGCATTGCGATATATTCCCGTCTTAAATGCGCCCTCTCCCATATATTACCTCTCGAATTTTCCACATTACCTATACCTTTTCATTCCTTTACACCGCCGATGGTAAGACCTGTTACAAAATATCTCTGTAAAAACGGGTACAGGCAGACGATCGGCAGCATCGTAAGAATGGTTGCTGCCGCACGTACGGAAGCAGGCGTTACCGCACCCGCTGCATTTTTCATTACCTCAGCGGACGTTCCCTGATTTGTAACAGAGGACAACAGCTTCATCAACTCATACTGCAGCGTTGTGAGATTATCACTCATACGATTGTAAAGCATTGCATCAAACCATGAATTCCATTGTCCCACCGCCACGAACAACGCTACCGTCGCATAAACAGGTTTACATAATGGCGATATGATTTTTGCAAAAATAGTCGTATAACCGGCGCCATCTAATTGCGCCGACTCTTCCAGACTGTCAGGAATGCCATTCATATAAGTGCGGATTACCAACATATTAAATGCACTGACCATTCCCGGAATGACGTATACCCAGAAGCTGTTCGTAAGTCCCAATCCCTTATATAGCAGGAAGGTCGGAATCATTCCTCCGTTTACATACATCGTGATTACCCAGAAAAGAGACAATTGCTTTTTAAACAAAAAGCGTTTTCTGCTCACGATAAATGCCAGAATCGCATTTACAACAAGCGAAAGAAAGGTTCCGATCACCGTTCTTGCCACTGTAATGTACGCCCCGGTAATCAAATTATTCTTTTGCAGTACCGTTACATAGTTTTTTAATGTAAATTTTCTGGGAATTAAATAAATTCCTCCACGCAATGCGTCCGTTCCATCATTGAACGATATTGCAAGTGTATTCAAAACCGGATAAAGGGTAATAATTACAAACGCGATCATAAATATGGTATTACAAACCACAAACACTCTATCCCAAATTGACGTCTTTCTTTTTCTTTCTCTATATTTCTTCATGCCAACCTCCAAACTGATATCCCACTTCCGCTAAAACAGCCGTTCATCCCCATTGCGCTTTGCAATCTGATTTGCAATAACAATTAATATGATGCTGACCAGACTCTTGAAAATTCCGGCCGCGGTACCAATGGAAAAGTCATTCTGACTGATTCCCCATTTCAGCACATAGATATCAATTGTCTGGGAAACGCTTTGTACCAATCCGTTTCCTAACAAATATTGAATCTCAAATCCTGCATTTAAAACATTTCCGACATTCATCAAAAGCAAAATCATAATTGTCGGCTTAATTCCCGGCAATGTCACGTATTTAATTCTTGCCCATCTGCCTGCTCCGTCAATATTTGCAGCCTCATAGAGAGACGGATCAATCGCCGTAATTGCGGACAAATAAATAATCGCATTCCAGCCTGTTTCCTTCCAGACATTCGCAAAGGCTACAATCGGCCAGAAAAATTCCGGATGTGCGAAAAAGTTCAACGGCTGATCTAATATTCCAAATTTTAATAACAACTCATTGATAATACCGGTAGTAGACAATGCATCATGCAAAATTCCGGTAACAATGATCCATGATAAAAAGTGCGGCAGATACGATATTGTCTGTACGGTCTTTTTGCCGCCCTTCGACTTCACCTCGTTCAATAAAATTGCAAAAACAATTGCCATTACAAAGGTAACTACCAGATTAATGACTCCCATTGCCAGCGTATTGCGGATTACCTTTAAAAAAGCCGCGTCAGAAAACAACTGCCTGAATTTTGCAAGTCCTACAAACTCAGAATGAAGCAAACCGGCTTTCGGTTTATAATTCTCAAACGCCATCAGCCAGCCGCCCAAAGGCAAATAATAGAAAATAATTCCATAGACAACAATCAATGCCGCCCAAAACAGAAGTACCTTCTGACGCTTTATTTCCTTCCATGTTATTTTTATTTCCGGCTCTTTTATTTTGTTCTTTTTCTTACCTGCTAAAGAAGCCATAGCTACCTCCATCCTTCCATTTTCCCAAAAACAGGCAGATGATACTGCCACCATCCGCGGTATATGCATCTGCCTGTTCCAAGTATATTTATTGGTTACTCATATTTTGCCGCTTCTTCCATTCTGCGGTCTAATTCCGCCTGCATTTCGTCGATAAACGCCTGTGGATTGCATGAATCATATATCTCCATGTAATCTGCCCATGCACTTTCAAAGTCTGCAGCCATAACCACCTGTGGTAAGTATTCATGTTTTACTTCACCCATTTTTGTCCATGCAAGACCGCCTTCTGTTTCGGTCGTCATGTTATTAGAGTGGGAATACATCGGATACCACGGCCCCGGCGCCTCGCTTGTTCCAAGCATATCTACATAAGTCTCTGCACCGTATGCTTTAAAGCATTCCTGTACATTTGTACATAAGCTGTCGTAGAATTCTTTTGCCTGATACTCGGGTTTCATTGCGTTTACTCCGTCACGGCTTGTTCCTGAATACTGCGGGAAATAAGAGTATGTACAAAGGTGAGATGCCTTATATGCTGTGTCGGACGCATTCGTTCTCATTTCATCTGTACGATAATATTCGCCGTTCTCATCTGTTAAATAATCTTCGCCTTCTACTCCCCAGAAACGCAGATCGTGCACTTCCTGTCCGAGCAGATCATCCACAAACTGTAATGCACCCTCGACATCGTCGCAATCTACGGAAATTCCAAGGCCGCTTGCAACATTAAGAACTCCGCCGGAGTTGTGCCACTGATTCTGCATTCCCTCTTCAATTGTGATCGGAAGCGGAACATAAGCGCAGCCCTGTTTATCTAAGCCCTGCTGCTTTAAAGAATCGCCTGCGGTATATGCAAAATCCCACCATTGGTCTATCATACCCAGAACGCGCCCGGTAGAAAGCTTTGCAATATACTCGTCATAGGTCTGTGTAAAGGATTCCGAATCTACAATTCCTTTCTGGTACTCCTCATTCAATTTCTGGAAATAACGTTTTGCTGTCGGAGTCGTATTGTAGTCAATAACCTTAAGCTCTTTTGGATCTACAATGACAGATCCATCGTTCGGGTATCCATCCAGAAACTCCGGTGCGTTTTCCAGACAGAAATAACGCCAGTCATCACAAAGAATCGTATATGGAATATTTTCTGTCCCGTCTTCCATCGTCGGATTTGCTTCATTGTACGCTTCAATCAAATCAAAATACTGATCCATGGTATGTACTTCGGGATAGCCTGCCCACTCAAGGACACGCGTCTGAATCCAGAATGCCTCGTCATTGTGTGTGGTCGCTTTTTCGTCGCCGTAGATATTGCCGAACTGCTGGATCCAATAAATATGTCCATCATCCTGACGTAATTTATCCCATTCCTGCTCTGTCAGGAATTCCTTAATATTGGGATATTTATCAATATAATCATCCAGTGGAATCAATGCACCTGCATCATAGAGCTGCGCCATTCCATCACCGCCATCGATAAAGTCCGGATACTCGCCGCCGGCGATTAATGTACCAACCGCTTCCTGTGCTTTCTGACCGGTCAGCCATGTCTCCTTCACCTTCACCCCGGTAATCTCTGCGATTTTCTCCTGAATCTCATTATCATCATTGATTTCTGTACCGGGAACTGCAAAGAATGCTGTAAATTCCTTTACCCCCTCCTCATTTTCACTGCTCTGCGTATCCCCTACGCTTGCGGAATCTGCCCCCGTTGTTCCATCACCGCATCCCGTAAACATGGACGCTGTCATTGCTGACACCAGCAATGCTGACATTACTCTTTTTGCCTTCACAAATACTTCCTCCCTTTTTTTATTCATCAAGTCAATTCCTGCTTGATTTGATAATTCTATTTTACCGTGCACGCGCACATTAACAACCGGAGAAAGCATATAAAAAAACAGGGCAAAGTATAGATTCCAAACTATACTTTGCCCTGTACATCATTTATTTTCCGCCCTGCTTGCGGAATTTTGCAGGTGTGCAGCCTTTTGCTGCGATAAATCGGTTAATAAAATAATCCAGGTCTTTATAACCAACCTCCTGTGCAATCTGGTATATCTTATCATCCGTCCGAAGCAGCTTTTGCGCCGCCTGCTCCATACGATAGTTATTAAGGTATTCTTTAAAGGAGATCCCGTACTTTTTGCGGAACAGCTGTCCCAGGTACGCGCTGTTCACATAATATTTCTGGCTCAACTCACGCAGGGTTAAATTCTCCGCATAATTTTCACGCACTTCGCGCTCTATCTCCGCCAACACACCACGCGACACATTTTTCCGAAGCTGGGTCAGATAGTCCCCATATTCAATCGCAAATCTCGCAAGATGCGCCCGGCTTCCGCGCAGGATTCCTTCCTCAAAGGAGCTCTCACTGATATAGTGCAGTATTTCCTCCTGATTTACGCAATCATCCTGCTCTGTCGCCAGGTGTATTAATTGAAAAAGAAGATAATTGATGTTGAGGTTCATCGTGTCACCGATAACTCCCATCCGCCGCATCTCCTCGTAGAGCTGATCCACACATTTGCGAATTTCTGTTTTTCCGTTCTGTTCAATCGCCGCAAGCAAGGCATCAAGGCTCTGTTTGCAGAGCACGATACCGCCCTGATTAATCTGCACCTCCTCCTCATAAAAATAAACCGCTTTTTTCTCGCGGAATGCCTCCAACGATTTTAAGACACAGGACGCGCTATAAGATTTCGCAACCGCGGAGATATCCGCGACCTTTTTCCCTACCAGCATACGCACCGGATGCTGCAGCACCGTCTCCAAATTTTTATGAAATCCCCACAGATACTCTTCCTCGGTGCATTCCTGCTTTGCCGCCATATAATCACAATAGATAAAGCCGATATCATAACTCTTTTCGTCCTGTGACACATCAAAAATGCAGTGTCCTTCATCTTCCTTTAAGAAATCCTGACATGCCTGATATAAGCGGCGCTGCAGTTTCCGCAGTTCTCCCTCCTCCTGTTCCTCCAGCTCCATAGTCTCACAGAATTCAATATCAATATAGCGTACTCCTTCCGACAACTGCATATGATTCTTTACGTAATCCAAATTCACCCCGTCGGACTTTCCGAAAAGGAGCGACATCACATTTCTTGCCAGATACGCCTGCTCAAACTTCTGTTTGTTCCGGGCATCTTGCATGCTGCTCTCCGACATTTTTGCCACCTTGCGCAGAATACCGAGCAATTCTTCTTTTTCTACCGGCTTTAGCACATAGTCCATGCATGTATAACGAATCGCCTGCTGCGCATAGCCAAAATCACTGTAGCCGCTCAATATCACAAAGTAAGCGTCAGAAATCTCTTCCCTCCGAATTTTTTGCAGCAATTCTATTCCGGTCAGCACCGGCATCTTGATATCTGCAATAATAAGGTCTACCGTATGCTCCTTTAAATACTCCAGCGCTTCGCTTCCATCCGCCGCTGTCGCCGCAATCTCATACCCTTCTTTCTCCCAATCAATAAGCACGGATAATCCCTGCACAATAAACGGCTCGTCGTCCACCAATAAAACCTGAAGCATCTTTACACCTCTTTCTTTTACACAACATTTCCGGAAAGCTTTTCAAGCGGAATGTGAATCTGTACCATTGTGCCTGCACCCTTTTCGCTTTCAATTACAAATTGCGCCTTATTTTCTGTCATCATCGTAAGACGCAGGTAGGCGTTCAACATGCCCACACGCCCCTTTTCTTTTAATTTCTCAATGCTCGCTTCCTGCATCCGTTGGCGAAGCGCCGCAAGCTGTTCCTCGTCAAGTCCGTCTCCGGTGTCTTCGATTTCAATACAAAGCATCTGTTCCTCCTTGAAAACACGCACAAAAATCCATCCCGGTGCAGTTTTACTCTCTATTCCGTGCACGCAGGCGTTCTCAACGAACGTCACAATCGTAAGCTTTGGTATATAAAGTTCCATGCACGCAGCGTCAATGTCTAATTCATAAGAAAGCCTCTCCCCGAACCGGTACTTCTGTAAGCCAAGATAGGCTTCTACAAATTCTATCTCACGCTTGATTTCCACAATATCATTGCCCCAGTCTACATTCTGCCGCTCCATAATGGCTAATTTCTCCACCATATCGGCAGTCTCATACTCCTGCTTTAATATACTGTGCATTCGGATGCTTTCCAGCGCATTAAACAGAAAATGCGGGTTAATCTGACTGTGCAGCGCCAGCAGTTCCGCATTCTGCCTGGCAATATCCATCTCCTGTTCCCGCAGCCTCTCCTTATACACCGTCTGTATCAGTTCGTTTGTCCTTCGCACCATACGATTATAATTCTGCATCAGGCTGCCGATTTCATCCTTCCCTCTCACTCTTTTAAGCTCCATCAGTCTATCCTTGTCTACACTCTCAAAAGCACGGCTTAATTCCTGCATGCGCATGATAATGGAACGGTTAATCTGGCTCATCATTATCCAAGGCAGCACGGTATTGCTTAATACCAGCAGCAAAATCAGCGGCATATTATCTCTTATTGACTCTATAACACCTTTCTTTCCGCTTAAAATATAAAGCTGACATACCGCTCCATAGTAGCTGATTTCCCTTTCATAACCTACCTCATCATGTTTTTCAAATACCGCAAAATCCTGCCCGACATTGCTGTAGCCATCGTTTGACAGCAAAATCTTACCGTCCTTGCATATGTACACACGTGACTCATAATTCATATTATTTAATACCCGCACAAGATTGCTGTAATCGATCTCAACCCGGACTACCTTTTCACAGCTGTCAGCACCAAAAAAATCCATTTTGCGTATAAAGCAAAGCTTACGTTTTGCATCAACTGCCGGGCTTTTTGAATCATCATAGTAAAAATACAGCACGGAATCCTGACCTGATTGCTGCAGATACTCGTACCACTCCGTTTCCCGTATGGAAGAAAGCTTACAAAATACACCGCCGTTTACAACCGTATCATTGTCCGCATAGATTGTGATCTGCATGTTATCCAGCCCGATACTGCCGTCAAACAGTGAATTTTTCATAAACGTATGATATGCAACAACATAATCCAGTTCCGATTCATATTCTGTGTTAAGAAACTTTTCCACATACTCATTCATGTAGATGTTTTTCGCCGTGCCGGCTGCACGCTCTATAATGTTAGATAAACTGTACTGTACTGCGCTTGCATCATTCTCCATAACGTGCTGATTCTCTATCTGCTCGGAATGAACCACTATATAGAGCACGACGCTGTCTGTCACGACCAAAGGGATCAGCACACAGCATATGTATATAATCAACAGTTTTTTCTTTAGTTTATAATCATCGAGCAAATGTTCAAATTTCTGCCATAAGCTTTGCATGCCGTTCTCCTTTTTTCGTTTTCTTCATCTTATCATAGGAGCGCCGTATTTTCCATCTCTTCTATATTACCGCTGCACCAGCTTTCCTTCGGTCCCGTTGCAGATTCCGGAATCTGTTCCCCGTCAGGATAAACCATAAGCTTTTCAAGCAGCAGCACACCATCCAGCAGACCAATCTGTATTTCGTTTATCCCCTGCCGCAGTTTTATTCTGCATATTGTCTTGTGAATCTGTGAAATGACTCCGGCACACCATGCTCTACAGCCAGGTTCTCCTCCCTTATAGTCCTTCGGAAGTACATCCACAACGCTCCAATTATCATCATCTGCGGCGTTTCTGACTGCAAACTGCAGATTCCGCTTTGCGTTCACAGGATTTGACGGCGCAGTCCACACCTCTATGATATAGATTCCCGTTTCCTTGGCATACACGAAGTAGGAAGCGCAGGGCAGATGTACGCCGGCATTGTCACCGGACAGCAATCTCTGATAGTCGGAATGCTCCAGCTCATAAGTAAATGGCTTACATTTTATGCCGCTTTTGCACAGGCCAAAATCACTTAATGTAATGATTCCCGGCTCTTCGCCGCCCGCGTATCTATCTGCTCTTGCATAATGCTCTGCCAACATCACAATCCTGCCATTTCTGGGAAGAAATGTTCGCTCAGGTATCCCTGCCGTATTATTTTTCCTGCCATGCACATGGATCTCCACTTCCGTATCTCCGTCGCTGATTCTGACATTGCATACCGCCTCCTCTTCCGGCAGCAATGCCCGGATACAGCAGAGCCGAAGCGTTTCCTGACAGACAATCTCATGCTCAGGCAGTTCCCATGCAAGCCATTCGCACGCTTCCGCCATGATTTCACATTTTAAGCTTCCGCTTCCTCCGTTTGCAAGCTCGATCTCAACCTCTTCTACACCTTCATCCATAAAATCATAGATTTCCAGCGCTTCACGGCTTCCGTAATTTTTAACCAGAACAGATTCGTCATCCGCACGTGACACAACAAGTCTCGGACGTTCAAATGGCTCGATGTAAGTGCGGAGAGGATATCTGCATCCATCTTCATTCCATTTGACAAAGCCGACATGCGCTCCGCTGTACATACCGTACCATTTTCCGTTTCTGCGCTCTGTCGCCTGTTTTATGAGCCTCTTGTCTTCCCGGATGCATCCATCCACCAGATTTGCATACTCGTTTGCAATTTTTTTGCCCTGGCGCGCATAATGTGCATTTTTCCCTGCATAAATTTGCATCTTAATCAGATTCAATCCCATTTTAAGCGGATCATATATCATGCTGAAATACCCGCTCATACAGTTCTCCGGCAACTGGTCCGCCAAGTTCCCAAGTTCCTCCCACAGACGCTCCGCCTCCGTCAGCATGCGATCCGCCTCCTGCTCATGGAACGGATGGTAAGTCTTGCCATCAAGCGCCTCCGGCCGATGCCTGCCAATCAATGCCACCGCTTCCATAAGCACATTCGTCAAACGTCCGCACTGCTCCACGGAAAGTTCCCTGCCAAATTGGGTACGCATCCACTGTTCCGTAAATTCCCGCGTCGTATTGACCGCAGCGCTTCCCCAGCGCTCAAAATCATAAGCAAGCGCCATAAAATAGGACAATGGATACTCATTTCCTTTTAGGTCTCCCACATTCACCATCCATACATCCCGAATCCCATACTCGTATGCGAGCGTCATCTGTTCCCATATCGCGGAGAGCGGCGTGCTGTTAATCCACTCGTAGGAAATCGGCGCTCCATGGTAATCCAGATGAAAGTACATGCCATATCCCCCCTGATGTGCCTTCCATTCTTTTTCCGGAAGATAACGCATATGTCCGAAATTATCTTCGCAGAACATCCAGATAATATCCTCTATTCCTTCCCATTCACGCAGTCCGGGGACACCGTCTTTGCCATAAAAATATTGTTCCACTTCCTTATAAATTGCAAGCAAAAGCGGCGGATTTTCTCCGCCTGTGTGCACCTGCTTTTCAACCAGCCTTTTTTGATTTGTAATAATATCTTTTAAAATCTCAATATTTTCTTCCAGAGACTGCGTACCTTGCATCTCGCTGTCGCGCTCTCCGCGCATTCCCACCGTAATAATGCTCTCGAATTTTCCGCTTCGCTTTAATCCGTCTTCCCAGTATCGCAAAAGCCCCTCTTTATTCGTGACATAATTCCACTCATTTCCATAAATACTGTCGCCGCCGCGATAGATATCCCATTCCTCCCCTGCACGCAATGCGGGTTCATGATGGGAGTTGCCCATAATAACGCCATAAACATCCGCCAGCCTGGCATTTTCCATTCCCGGTCCGTCCAGTGCAAAAGAAGACGTCCACATTGCAGGCCACAGATAATTTCCTTTCAGGCGGAGCAATAATTCAAAGACCTTGTCGTACATCTCTGCCGTAAACCCGCCATAATGATGAAATGTCCAGTTACCGAAGCATGGCCATTCGTCGTTAATAAAAAATCCGCGGTACTTTACGGATGGCTCTTTGGAGATCATCTCAGCCGACGCATCCAGCCGCATGCTTTTTCTTTTTACCGGTGCGGCATCTCCCCAGAAGCATAACGGACTGACGCCTATCATTTCTGATAAATGAAACATTCCGTAGATAGTTCCCCTCTTGTCGCTTCCGTATATGATAAGTAATTCCTCTGTCTGTGCAAGCTCCGGAATCTCCTGCCACTTCCCCCGCTCACCGTCATTTGCGCTTTCCAGAAGACGAATCCCATATACCTCACGTTTTCCCTGCACCTTAGATACGTCAATAATTCCCCGCACGGCCAGGGCATCCAACAGTCTGCTTTGTCCGACGGTCGCCATCAGCACCAGCGCTTTTGTCCATCCTGCTGCGCCCATATGCACGTTGGGACGTTTGCCGCAGACTGCTTGCACATCTTCTGCCACTTTATCTGCAATTCGCTTCACACCTTCGTATGCCTCCGGTTCGACCAGAAACGGAGATACACTTCCTTCTTCAAATAACCACATTTCTCACTTCTCCATTCATTGCCCGACTGTCTGTATCTAAAATATTATTTCAAACGGCACGACCGGAAGACCCGCCTCATTATACAGATTCGCATCCAGCGGACAGTCATTCCATGCATAGGAAATCCCGATGTACTGCGTTTCCTTCGGTATCTTTAACTCTGCCGCAGACCTTCCGGTAAGCTTTGCTTCCGCTGCCACCCGGCTTGCGTCCTCTTTTATCCATGAAAAGCCGCAGACCTGCTTTTTGCCCTCTTTCTCTACTACATGGAGCACCGTCTCGTCCGGCCCGAACGTCACCTGCACCGTTTCCTTCCTCCGGTTGACTTCCTTTACGCCTGCCCCCTGACAAACAACATTTTTTCCGTAAATCAGATTTTCCGCCGTCAGTGCGATCCGCTTTCCAACCGATTTTTTATCCGTCGGATGCAAGTCGTTGTATTCTCCCAAATCGTAGGCCTGCACCATTGCCGTGCGCTCCACATGCTCTGCAGTGCGGCGCTGCGCTTCCCGCAGTCTTGCCCAGTCTGTTCCTTGCGTATATTCCTTTCCATCTGCAAAGCCTGCAAGCTGTACAAAGAGAAATGGCAGCTTAGGATCGCCCCAGAGCGTACGCCAATCTGCAATCATCGCTGTAAATTCCTCCTCGTAAGTCTCCGGTCTTCCGGTATTCGATTCCCCCTGATAGAAAAAGCAGCCTTTGATCCTCCAGTTGCGAATCGGATACAGCATTCCCTGATAGAGCCCCGCCGCCTTATATTGGAAAAAGGTAGTTTCCGGTAATTCGGGCATCTCTTTTATGATTTCATACTCCCATGTTCCCGCAAGAGGAATTCTTTTTCTTCCGTTATCGCTGTAACAGATTTCATATTCTTTTCCCGGCATAAAACAGCCCTCACCGTTAAACACCAGCGTCTTTACCTCTATTTCATTCCCGCCCTCGTGCAGCGTGCCCTTCGGAATTCCATAAATTCTCGGCGGATAGCGGTATTCGGTCCCTCCGACCTTCCTATTGTTTACGTATGTAAAATCTGCGTCAATGAGCGCCCCAAGATAGAGCGTCGCGTCCGTTTCCATCCAATCGGTATTTCCCGGCAGTGTGATTTTTTTGCGCAGTGTCACTGCTCCGCTAAATCCTTTCAGGGCTGTTTGGGAGAAGAATCCCGGTAGTTCTATCGTTCCGCTTCTCCCATCGCACCCTGCCAGAGCTTCCTCCCACCACAGCCTGGCACGCTCTGCCTCTGCCTGCTCCACCTGCTTCGTATAACCTTCCCGTTTGCACTCCGCTAATTCTTCTACATCATAGCCCAGTTTTCGCACCGTTTCTTCGCTGCACCATGCTTTTACCGGCGTTCCGCCGACCGCAGTCTGCAGTAATCCGATCGGCACATGCTCCTGTTCTTTGAGTTCTTTTGCCGCAAAATATCCCGCCGCGCTAAAGAGTTGTAATTCATCTTTTGCTGCCTTTATCCACCGCCCTGTTTCAACTTCTGTTCTTATTTTCCCAAATGCATATTCTTTGGGCACCTCGAACATACGAATATCTTCCTCCTGCGTATTTAGAAGTTCCTCGCCAAAGCGCTCCATCACACGTGCAATCGGAAGCTCCATATTCGACTGCCCGCCCAACAAAAAAACATCGCCAAACAGCACATCCTGTATTGTAATCGTATTCTCTCCGTCGTCAATCCGGATCTCCCGCGGCCCGCCGGCCTGCATCGGTGGCAGACAAAGCTTGAAGTATCCGTCCTCCTCTGCCCTTGCCTCTGTCTGATACGCATCCAGAAAAAGGCGGACGTCTCTTCCCGCCTTGGCGTATCCCCAGATAATATTTTCACTTTCCCGCTGTAACACCATTCCATCACTAATCAGTGCAGACAATCGAATTTCTCCCATAATTTTTTCCTCTTCCCTTTATGTGTTTAATTTTCAAATTCTATGGCGAACCTTTTGTGAAGCCAGGCATCCGCCAATCCAATCCATTTTGCGGCATCCTTATTTATTTGCGTCTTGCAGCCGGACGAGGCCTGCGTCGCCAGACTTAAGCCGTGTCTTCCCTCTTCAAAAATATGAAGTTCGAAGGGTACGCCGCTATCTGCCAATGCATGTGCCATGCGAATGCTGTGCTGCACCGGAACCACCTCATCCTCCGCGGTTGTCCACAAAAAAGTCGGCGGCATCTCTTCCGTCACAAAACGGACCGGACTCACCTCCGCAAGCTGTTCTTCTGATACTTCTTTCCTTCCCAGATAAGACAAATTCGCAGCGTCAAACAAATCCTTTGCACCGCTATGCCTGTCGGCATGCTCTCTCATATACAGATAGTCGCTGATACAGTATGCCAGAATGCATGCGGCCGGACGAAACAGGTCTTTATCTCTTCCAAAATAGTCCGTTATCACAGGCATATGCCAATGTGTCGCATACATCGCGCAGTTGTGTGCCCCCGCAGAAAATCCGCAGATTGCGATTCTATCTGCGTCTACCAGCCATTGCTTTGCGTGCTCTTTAATAGAAAGCATCGCCAGTCCGATTTCGCGCATTGGCGCCGGATATCTGCACTCCTCTCTTGGCGTCATTCCGGCAAATTTATTATCAAAGGCTTCCCCTCCATACACAGAATATCTCAGAACAAACGCATGGTACCCCATTACGGCAAACGCCATTGCTATCGGTTCCGCCTCCCGGTCAGAGCATGCCAGATATGCCCCGCCCGGACAGATCAGTACCGCAGGACGGCCTTTTCCTGCCAGCATCTCACCGGAATCTGACAGCACATACGTTGTCAATGTCACGTCGGCACGTCCTTCATATAAATAAATTGTTTCGTGAACCATTCGAAATTCCCCCAGACTTTATGCCGTTTTTCACACTCCGGCATTTTACCTATATTGTATTTCTAACGATAAGAAAAAAAATGGGAAAAAATAAAGAAGATGCGGGGAGAAAATATAGAAAACCCATCCCGCAAAATCCGAAATTTTATGAACCCGCTTTGCCGGCAAAGGAGACAAGGAACATCCTTTCCGAAGCGGGTTCTATAATTCTCGGATTTTGCTTAAAATGCTTTTGTAATTTGTTTTACGGAAATGTGATACACCAAATACTTTGATAGCAAAAGTATCTCTTTATGCAAACGGGTTTTCCGTCTTATACGGCAGTGACGCCGGCTGATTGTAGTTGATATCCTCCATCGGCACGCCAAGATACTTAAACACCTCAAAGAGCGCCTTGCCGTAATGTCCGAATGCCACTGCGCCGTGATGCGGATAATTTTTCTCGATCAATACATGGCGGTAAAATCTGCCCATCTCTTTGATTGCGAATACACCGATGGCTCCGAAGGAACGTGTCGCTACCGGAAGTACCTCGCCCTCTGCCACATATGCGCGGATCTGGCTGTCTGCGGTGGACTGCAGGCGGAAGAATGTGATATCCCCCGGTGCGATATCTCCCTCTAAGGTTCCGTTTGTCACCTCAATCGGAAGGCTTCTTGCCATAATCATCTGATACTTCATCTCACAGCTTGAAAGCTTCTTAGAACAGGTATTTCCACAGTGGAAGCCCATAAAGGTATCGGTATGCTTATAGTCAAATTTCCCCTCAATGGACTCCTTGTACATATCCTTCGGCACAGAGTTGTTGATGTCAAGCAGCGTCACCGCATCTTCACTCACGCAGGTTCCGATGAACTCGCTTAAGGTTCCGTAAATGTCTACCTCACAGGAAACCGGAATTCCTCTTCCGGTCAGACGGCTATTTACATAACATGGAACAAATCCAAACTGGGTCTGAAACGCCGGCCAGCATTTTCCTGCAATGGCAACGTATTTGCGGTAACCTCTGTGCTCCTCTACCCAGTCTAATAAAGTAAGCTCATACTGCGCCAATTTCTCTAAAATTTCCGGCTTTTTGTTGCCTGCGCCAAGCTCTGCCTCCATATCCGCTACAACCTCTGGGATTCTCGCATCTTTGGCATGTTTGTTGAACGCTTCAAAAAGGTCAAGTTCGGAGTTCTCCTCGATCTCTACGCCTAAATTATAGAGCTGCTTGATCGGTGCGTTGCACGCCAAAAAATTAAGCGGTCTTGGTCCAAAGGAAATTATCTTAAGCTCAGAAAGTCCGACAATTGTCCTTGCGATTGGTAAAAACTCGTGAATCATGTCGGCGCAATCCTCCGCGTCGCCAACCGGATACTCCGGAATATACGCGTGCACATTGCGCAGTCTTAAGTTGTAGCTTGCGTTTAACATACCGCAGTACGCGTCGCCGCGTCCCTGAATGAGATTATTCTGCGTCTCCTCCGCCGCTGCCACAAACATCTTCGGTCCGTCAAAGTGCTTTGCCAGCAATGTCTCTGAGATTTCCGGTCCGAAATTGCCTAAATATACACAGAGCGCGTTACATCCTGCCGCCTTGATATCCTCCAATGCCTGCACCATATGTATCTCGCTCTCCACTATACAGACCGGACATTCATAGATGTCTGCTGCACTGTATTTCTTTGCATACGCCTCTATCAATGCCTTTCTGCGGTTCACGGAGAGTGACTCCGGGAAACAATCCCGGCTGACTGCTACGATGCCTACTTTTACTTCTGGAATATTGTTCATGATACTTCCTCCTGATTCTTCATTTATATTTTGTATCTTATTTTTTTCTGCATCTCATAACCCGATTTGCAGGAATTTCTGCGGATTTTGGTTACTGCCCCATACACCGGCTGTCTTAACAGCAAGTTATGCCTCAGTAATATCGAGATTCTTACCCTTTAAGCCTAAAAAGCATCCCTCCGGCAGACCGCCCTCGGCATGTCCGATGAGCCACTTATTTTTTGCGGTGATCAGTGCATCTTCACCGTTCGCATGTGTCTCCTCCAACGGATAATTTGTTCCTGCCGGTAGAATAACAGCCACCTGAAAGCCGCCTTCTTTTACATGGCACGGTGCATAATGGAGTGTCGTCGCATATAATTCCACTGCGGTTCCTGCCGGAACCAAAAACGCCTCCATCTTTGCAGTGTCATAAGAAAAATCTTCCTCCACATCTGCCTCTAAGCCCAGCAGCAGCACCGCATCAGTCGCCGCCACATTGATTTCGGAGCTTCTGTGATACTCCACCGCGTTCAGCCTGGTGTTGTGACCGTTGCAATAGCCGATCTGTATGGGAAGCTCCCCATAGAATACACGACGAATCTCCTCTGCCACCGGAAGCTTCATAAACTCCTCGATCTGCGGCTCATATACGACGTCCTCCGGTACCGGAGTCGCCTTCATTGCCTCCGCCAATGTAGAAAAATCAATATTTTTAACGATTTTCCCGTATTTGCGGAAACGCTCATCCGTCACGTCATAAATCTTCATTACCTCTCTCCCTTTCTTTTTCTAATTTCTAATTTCATATCTGTCAGACAATCTTATCAAACAGTTCTCTGCATGCAGGATAAATATTCTTAAACTGCTGATAGCGCGCCTCATATTTTGCGGCAAGCCCGGGTTCCGGTTCTACCGTATCCACAACCTTTACAATCTTTGCTGCCGCTTCTTCCACACATGCATATTCTCCGCATGCAACTGCCGCCAGCATCGCACCGCCTAATGACGGACCCTCCTCCGTCTCCAGTACGTCCACCTTTACATTCAGTACATTCGCAATAATGCGCTTCCACAATGGGCTCTTTGCCCCGCCGCCGCAGATTTTCGTGCGTTCTATTCTCATGCCAAGTGATTTTGCGACCTCAAACGAATCTCTGAGCGCAAACGCAACTCCTTCCAGTACCGCCTGCGTCATATCCGCGCGCGTCGTATCCATCGTCATGCCGATAAATGTCGCTCTGGCATTCGGATTGTTGTAAGGGGAGCGCTCTCCCATCAAATATGGCAGATAGTACACATGATTTTCGCCAAGCTTTACAATCTGCTCCTGTTCCTTCGCGTAATCCTTTGTGCCGATAATCTCATCCATCCACCACTTATTGCAGGATGCCGCAGAAAGCATACATCCCATCAGATGGTAAGCGCCGTTCGCATCACAGAATGCATGCAGTGCATTATTTTCGTCGACGCCAAATGTCTTCGATGAAATGAATATCGTTCCGCTTGTGCCAAGTGAGATATTGCAGTTTCCGTCGCCGACCGTTCCTGTCGCCACTGCGGCCGCGGCATTATCCCCCGCTCCGGCAGCAACCTTCACTGTTTCTGATATTCCAAGCTCTGACGCAATCTCGGGCAGCACACATCCGACACACTCATAGCTCTCGTAAAGCTTTGGCAGCATCTCCTCTGAAATGTGGCAGATTTCGCACATTTCCTTCGACCAGCAGCGGTTCTTCACATCCAAAAGCAGCATACCTGATGCATCCGACACGTCCGTACAGTGCACACCCGTCAAACGATACGCAATATAGTCCTTCGGAAGCATGATTTTATGTATCTTAGCAAAATTCTCCGGCTCGTTCTTCTCTACCCAGAGAAGTTTCGGCGCTGTAAATCCGGTAAATGAAATATTTGCAGTACAGGCAGAAAGCTTATCCTTCCCAATCTCATGGTTCAAATAATCGCATTCCTCTATTGTACGTCCATCATTCCATAAAATCGCCGGGCGGATCACCTCATCCTTCTCGTCTAAGATGACAAGCCCATGCATCTGTCCGCCAAAGCTGATACCTGCCACCTCGCTCTTATCAAAGCCCTCTAACAGTTCGATAAGTCCCTGCATCGTTTCGTTATACCAATCTTTTGGATTCTGCTCCGACCACCCCGGATGCGGGAAATAAAGCGGATATTCTCTGGATACAATGTTCTTTACCGCACCGTTCTCCCCCATTAAAAGAAGCTTCACTGCAGAAGTTCCCAAGTCAATTCCAATATAGAGCATCTGTCTCTTCTCCTTTCCGTGCTCGTGCACGTTTTGTTTATCATATACTGAAATGTTTTTTTTTGCAATATACGTTTTTTACATTTTTTCTTTCATCTTTTTGTGATATTTTACCGAGCACATAGTTTGACATTTTCATATGGGTATGTTTTAATGAAAAGCATACAGAACATTTTAAGAAAGCAGGAATTTTTTTCATGGCTACAATAAAAGAAATCGCCGAGCTTGCGGGCGTGTCACGCGGCACTGTAGACCGTGTTCTAAATCACCGCGGGTTTGTAAATGCAGATACGGAAAAAAAAGTCTTAGAGATTGCAGGTCTTTTAAACTACCAGCCAAATAAGGCCGGTATGGCTCTTGCCGCCCAGAAAAAAAAGTATGTCATCGGCGTGCTTCTCTTCGGGGAAGAAAATCCTTTCTTTGATGAGGTCGTAGACGGTCTGAATGCAAAGTTAGAGGAACTTTCCATCTACGGATGTACCGTTCTTTTGCACCGCATCCCCTTTGATTTACATACACAGCTTAAGCGGATAGATATGCTTCGCGAGGAAGGGATTCACGGCCTGATTCTCTCCCCGTATAATGCCGCTGAGGTCGCGCTTAAGATCGATGAATTATGGGAAGCGGGCATTCCCTGTGTTACTGTCAATACGGATATTCCGAATTCCAGGCGCATCGCTTATGTCGGAAGCGATTACCATAAATGCGGCAGGGTTGCCGCGAACCTGCTTCAATTGGTAGCCTCCGGTATCATCCGGCTTGGCATTGTCACCGGTTCACACAACATTCTCTGCCATGAGGAGCGTATCCACGGTTTTTCTGATTATGTCAAGGCGAACAAGCTTCCTGTCCAGATTATGGATATCCGCGAAAACAATGATGACGACTACCAAAGCTATGACGTTGTCTCCGCCATGTTATCGGAGCATCCTAAAATCAATGCGCTCTACTTTACCGCAGCGGGCGTTTTCGGCGGATGCCGCGCCATCCAGAACAGTTCCCTGTCAAAACTACCTGTTGTTATTACGTTCGATGCAGTTCCTTCTACGCTTGAGATGTTGAAATCCGGAATCGTCACCGCAACCATCTGCCAGCATCCCGAGGAACAGGGAGCGCGTTCCCTTTCACTGCTCGTGGATTATCTGCTGACAAACAAATTACCGGAACAACCACTGGTACATATGGATTTGGAAATAAAAATAAAGGAGAGCTTTTAAGAGCTCTCCTTCGTCACGAAAAACTGACCTTTTAATTAAACCCATCTATGATATATTTTCGCTATGACAACTTCCGATTGAACAAAAGCGCTTAGAGGGCAGGTCGCCGGAAACACGCAATCATTACCACTCAGCGGTCAAGTTCTTTTTTATATTTGCAATACATTTTATAATTCTGATTGCACCTTATCAAGCAGCATAATGTCCGCAGGCAGCCACTCCACAGAATCCAGTTCATTCTTCATCAACCACTTAGCTGCTTCATGCTCCTTAAGGACTAAATCACCCGAAACAATCTCTGCCCAAAAGCAATCCATGGAAAGATGGAATGTTGGATAATCATATTCTATTGTATCAATCAGTTCTCCAACTACAATTTCCGTTTCAAGTTCCTCCTTTATCTCGCGAGCAAGAGCCTCCTGCGGTGTTTCACCTTCTTCGATCTTCCCACCAGGGAATTCCCAACCACCTTTAAAATCTCCATATCCTCTTTGCGTTGCAAAGATCA
This sequence comes from Roseburia hominis, assembly GCA_021771815.1. Taxonomy (GTDB): domain Bacteria; phylum Bacillota; class Clostridia; order Lachnospirales; family Lachnospiraceae; genus Roseburia; species Roseburia hominis_A. The sequence continues at coordinate 1,723 of JAETOE010000013.1, read as the reverse complement.
TTGGTTCACCTTCTTCATTTGTTGCTTTTATAACCGCTGCCACTACTCGTACTGTTTTCATATCACGCCTCTACTCATTTACAATATATTCGTATAAATCTTCACGTACCGGAACGTCCAAAAACCACTCAATCTCAACAGCAGTTTTGTCCGTATTCGGCATAATAAATTCTTTTACCTTACCACTTGCTTGCATTTGTCCCAAATAATAAAATTCTTTTGAAATCTTATCATCTTTATTTTTACGTACAAACAAATGTACCTGAATTCCACGTTCAGAAGCATGCAAAAAGTTCTGCACGTCCTCCGATGAAATACTTCTTCCGGACTTAGACATTGCAATCAAACTATTGCTGCTTGTAAAGTGGTCTTCGTATTTGGTCGTATCACTAATGTCTTCAGACTTATCATAATTAATAAACACTGGGAACGTCTTTGTCTTCTTGTCATACTTATATCCACCAATATTTAACGGCACTTCATTTGTTTCCCAGTTAAGTAATCGACACTCATCTTCGTATGTATATTTCTGATACAATACAAAATCTGTTCCCTTATAAGTGTCAGAAAAATCTCGCTCATAACGACTGATGCCAAACTCAATAAGTTCTCTCAAAATCTCATAGAATTCCCTATTAGCTAACATCTTTTCAAACGATTTTGAAACATGGTAATCTGTCCCAACTCCATCATCTTCTTCAATAAAAATACATTCTGCATATGTATTCTTACTTGCACCTGCTGGGAATTCATTTGTCATGATATTAATAATGTTTTCCTTTTGGTCTTCGTTCATCTGAATTCCATAGTCCGCTCTGAGTTCTTCCTGCAATCCCGCAAATAAGAATACTCTATTTGCGTATGTTAGCATTCTATTCAAAAGTTGTAGTTCCTGAATTCTTTTACCACTAGCCAACTTCTTAGACACAAATTCAATAACTTTTTCTTCTTCTGGTGCCAATCTTATTTCATATTCCTTTTCATACTTTACAAGGAATTTATAATAGCTTCCCAAGCTGTTATTATCAAAAATTCGCAGAACATCCATCTCGCCATAATCATCAAAATCTTTTAATCTCGGAATTCTACCGAGCTTGTTTTTAAGATTGGTGTAATTTTCTTTTATAAGCTTAATATCACTGAAATTTGCATTATCCACAGCTGCGAAAATGCGCTTTCTACTAATCTCATCAAAGTGAATGGTACTTGCACCCGGAATCACCCGACCACCTTCCATCAGATACCTTCTGATATTATCCTTGTTATAACTACGGTCTCCTGATAGGGCAATCGGAATCATAAAGTTATTCTTGTAGTTACCAATAAAATCAAGAATAACAACATATTCCTTCTCCGATGCTTTTCTAAGCCCACGTCCTAACTGCTGAATAAAAACAATCGGAGACTGTGTTGGCCGAAGCATAATAACCTGATTTACTTCCACAATATCTGTACCTTCCGAAAAAATATCAACGGTTATAATGTAATCCAAATACTCATCTTCCTCAGACTGTACATCCATCACCAGACGTTCTATTGCTTCTGCTCTCGTTTCCTCTGAGTCAGCGCCGCTTAATGCAATCGTCCTTAAGCCCTGCTCATTAAACTGTCACACGTCGAATTATAGTTCCCACCTACGGCAGTATTACCGCAGATTGAATTCGGCATCTCCTTCATATTGTCTATCTTAACGTGCTGTGTTTTACGGCACGTTTTTATCTGT
>JAETOE010000065.1 GCA_021771815.1 Roseburia hominis | reverse complement strand
GTTATGGAGTTAGAGGGAGTAAATGAACAGTAGAATCATTAAGTAAGGTGTATGGAGCGTTTACAATATAAGGGCTACGAACCAAAACCGTGATACTGTTTTGATACTAAAATAATAAATAAATATAGTAATTTGCATAAATTATCACATTTTGTCGCACGAAAGTGAAAGTAAAACAAGGCAAAATTAATAAAATTTGATTGAATCCGTATCACCACTATATTATAATGGAAAAGTGAATAATATAGTGGTGATTTTTATGTATATAGAAGACTGTTTGAGTGAAGGTGGGATCATTTATGATAAATTTTGAAGAAGAACTGAAGAATTTTAAGCCGAGTCTGGAAGTCGAGGAGGCGGAACAGGCGATATATAATCATGAACTGACGGATATGACCGATGTGCTGCAGGAAATGTTGCGGGATATGAAGCGCGGCATGTAGGAACTTATGAATCAGGAATCATGAAATGAGGTTATAGATGGAATGTTATAATTGTGGAGCAAAGCTGGGCAAGGACAACGTATGCCCGAATTGCGGAACCAATGTGAGAATATATAAGAAGATCATGATGGCTTCTAATGCGTACTACAATGATGCGTTGGAAAAGGCGGGCGTTCGGAATCTCTCGGGCGCCATCTGGAGCTTAAAGGAGAGTCTTCGCTTCAATAAGATGAATATAGATGCGAGAAATCTGCTGGGTCTTATTTATTTTGAGATGGGAGAAGTCGTGGCGGCGCTGACCGAGTGGGTCATCAGCAAGAATTACCGGCCGAAGGAGAATATTGCCAGCCGATATCTGGATGAGATTCAGAACAATCAGTCGAGACTTGAGACGATCAACCAGACGATCAAGAAATACAATCAGGCGCTGCTTTACTGCAAGCAGGACAGCAGGGATCTTGCGATTATTCAGCTTAAAAAGGTCCTTTCGTTGAACCCGAAGCTTGTGCAGGGACATCAGCTCCTGGCGCTTCTCTATATACAGGAGCAGAAGTACGATCTGGCGAAGAAGTCCCTGCGGAATGCCGGAAAGATCGATGCGGACAACACCACGACGCTCCGTTACTTAAAGGAGGCAAATGCCGGGCTTCGGGTGGCGAATCCGGGCAAGAAGCAGAAGAATGACGAACTGATTTCCTATCAGAGCGGAAATGAGACGATCATTCAGCCGCGTTATTTAAAAGACAATTCAGCAGTGACTACGATCGTAAATATGCTGCTTGGAATTGCAATCGGCGTAGCAGTCACATGGTTTTTGGTCGTGCCGGCTGTAAGGCGCGACGTTCAGGATCAGGCGAAGGCGGAGGTGCTTGAGGCAAATAATACGATCGCGTCGAAGAATCAGAATATCAGCGCCCTGGAGACGCAGATTGAGGATCTGACGGCGCAGATTTCCGATGCTAAGAACGAGGAGGAGAACAGCGCCAGCCAGATCAATACTTACGAACAGCTTCTGCAGGCATATACCGCATATGTGGAAGAGGATATTGAGGCGGCAGGAACCGCGCTCGGCAACGTTAACGAGGAGTACTTAAGCGATGCGGCGGCAGGCATTTACGATACGATCAACGCGCAGGTCAATGCGGATTATATCAGTGCGATGTACCAGCAGGCGACGGAAGCCTACAATGCGCAGGAGTTTGGTCAGGCGATTGAGGACTACGAGAAGGTGATCGAGCTTGACGAGACATACGAGAACGGAAACGCACTCTACTATCTTGCGCAGTCCTACCGCAGAAACGATGACCTGAAAAACGCCAAGGTCTACTATCAGAAGGTTGTGGAATTATATCCGGGTACGGAGCGTGCAGCGAATGCACAGAGATATCTGGATATCGAAGAATAGCATACAACATAAAATACGAAAGACGTCGAAGAAATGCCGGTCATTTCTTGCGGCGTCTTTTGCGTTTTATTTTGTTTTTTGTTACAGCAGTATAGGATCACAGGAGGGAATGAAAGCATGGAAAGATATTGTGAGCGGGAAGGGAACTGCCTTAGAATCAAGGTTCCGAAGGAATTAGACCACCATGAGGCAGGGAGGCTCAAGTTGGAAGCGGATATGATGATCGACGCATACCATGTCAAAACGCTGATTTTTGATTTCGGTGAGACGGAATTTATGGACAGCTCGGGAATCGGCGTGCTCATCGGGCGGAGCAAAAAGATGGGCTATTACGGGGGAGAAGTCTACGCACAGCATTTGAATGGCAGGGTTCAGAAAATATTCCGGGTGTCGGGGCTTCATGCGCTGATACAGACGGATATGCCGGACAAAGAATAGTCAGAAAGGAAATGGAGAATCTATGATGCAGAGTAAAAATGAAATGAAACTAAGCTTTGACGCGCGTTCCGTCAATGAAGGATTCGCAAGGGTGGCGGTAGCGGCGTTTATTACGGAGTTGAACCCTACATTAGACGAGGTGGCGGATGTGAAGACGGCAGTCTCCGAGGCGGTGACGAACGCGATCATTCACGGGTACGACGATCCGTGTGAAAAGGTGGAGCTTTTGTGCAGGATTAACAGAAATCAGGTAGAAATTGCGGTAACGGATACCGGAAAGGGAATCCCGGACGTGGCGAAGGCGATGGAACCGTTTTATACGACAAAGCCGGAACTGGAGCGCTCGGGCATGGGATTTGCATTTATTGAGGCGTTTATGGACGAGGTGCGGGTGACTTCTGAGGTGGACAAGGGTACTTGTGTGTGGATGCGGAAAAGAATCGGCGCACAGGAAGGTTAGTACATATGGAGCGTTTGGTGGAATTGATGGAACAGGCACACGGAGGGGATAAGCGGGCAAGAGATTGTCTGGTATCTGAAAATCTGGGATTGGTGCATGCGGTTGCCAGAAGGTTCGACAATCGGGGGCATGACAGGGAGGAAATTTTTCAGATTGGCTGCATCGGACTTATGAAGGCGATCGACAAATTTGACGTTTCCCTGCAGCTCGCGTTTTCTACCTACGCAGTACCGATGATAACCGGGGAAATTCGGCGTTTCCTGCGGGATGACGGTATGGTGAAGGTCAGCAGGACGTTAAAGGAGAACGGGTATAAGATCAGCAGAGCAAGAGAAAATCTGGTACGGGAACTCGGAAGAGAGCCGTGTATGGAGGAAATTGCAGCGGCAGTCGAGTTAAGACCTGAAGAAATCGTGCTTGCGCTTGAGGCGAACAGGGAGGTGGAATCCATTTATCAGCCGGTCTATGAGAGGGACGGGGACGAGCTGCTGCTGATTGACCAGATCGACGGAGGAGACGGGGGCGGCAGAGAGGAACCGGAAAAAGAGGCGGTGCTAAACCAGATGGTCGTAAGCCAGCTTTTGGACATGCTTGGCGAGCAGGAGCGGAGGCTTATAGAACTGCGCTATTTTGATGGAAAGACACAGAGCGAGGTCGCCGGGATTCTCGGTATGAGCCAGGTGCAGGTCAGCCGTACGGAAAAGCGGACATTGCTGCGCCTGCGTGAGAAAATGCTTTCGTGATGCCCAAATAGCTCGTGGATATTGCGGTTTGAGGAAAAAAATGTTACTTTATTAGTAGGTGAATTTTACGAATATAGAAAGATACGCAGGAGGATGCAGGATGAACATAAGAACGGTATCGGATATGGAACGGAACAATAAGATGGCGATGTACTGTCATTTGTTTGAGGCATTGATTATTACGATTACTTTTATCGGGGAACTTCTGATCGGAAACCGCACGATTCTTTATGCTCTGACTGTGGCGGTGCTCGCGATGGCGCCGGTGATCGCGGAGTTCTACTTCTGGAACAGGGATCATGAACATGTGATGATAAAGCATCTGGTCGCATTTGGTTTTGCGGTGATGTACACGTTTATTTTGTTTACGACGACAAACTGTATGACGTTCCTCTATGTCATACCGATGGTACTTGTAATTTCTGTTTACAATGATACGGCATATGCATTGAAGATTGATATCGGAATTATTCTTGAAAATCTCATTGTGGTCATCGGTGGGATGCTGACAGGCGGTTTCGGCTTCCGGGATATGGGATCGGGACTTCTGCAGCTTATGGTCGTCGTGCTGGTCGGAGTATATTCCTTTCTGGCGGCGAAGACGTCTGAGGCGAACAGTAAGCAGAAGCTTGCGAATATCGAGGAGGCGCAGAGTCGGACAGAAAATGTGCTTGGAGATGTCTCACGCAATGCGCGGATCATGCGGGAGGGGATTAACGAGATCCATGAGAAGGTGCAGCGTCTGCAGGAGGCTTCCGGCTCGACCAGAGATGCGATGAGCGAGGTCACGTCGGGAGCGACAGAGACTGCGGAGGCAGTACAGAGGCAGATGGAGCAGACTGAGCAGATCAGCGGGCGTGTGGAGCAGGTCAACGATGCGGTATTGGAAATTGCGGAACGAATGAAGAATACGTTATCGGTGCTTGATGCCGGAAAGCAGGATGTAGATACGCTTGTCAGAGAGGTCGAGACTTCCGTGCAGGACAGTGTGGATGCGGCGGAAAAGCTTGAAACGCTGAATCAGTACATCGCGGAGATGAACACGATTGTGGAGCTTATCAGCGGAATCACGTCGCAGACAAGCCTTCTGGCGCTTAACGCGAGTATTGAAGCGGCGCGTGCAGGGGAGGCGGGAAGAGGTTTTGCGGTCGTTGCGACAGAGATATCCGCGCTCGCCACGCAGACAAAGGATGCGACGGCACATATCACGGATCTGATCGGCAATGTCTCGGGCTCGATCACAGAGGTCGTGACGGTCATCCGCAATATGATAGGGGGCATCAATGAGGAGAAGGAATCCACCGGAAATACGGCGGAAAGCTTTGGGAAAATTGAGGAGCATACCTATGCGATCCGCGATAATGTAGCGCAGTTGACAGACAGCGTGGAACAGCTAAAGGATGCCAATAAGCAAATCGCTGATTCCATCCAGACAATCTCCGCGGTCTCAGAGGAGGTGTCCGCGCACGCGAATGAGACGCTTGAGGCGGAGAAAGAAAATATGCAGAATTTGCTGGCGATTGCAGGGAGATCGCAGGAGTTGATTGCGCTCACACAGGAGGATGCGGAAAAATAAGACATGTCTTTGCTTCAGAACCAGGGAGGGTTAAATGTATGGCGCAGCATGCCGATATATTAATATAGGATAGGATTGAGATTGACTCAGCCGTCGGTTCTGGTTTGACCGGGCGGCAGTACAGGGAGGTATGAGTTATGGCATTGACGATTAATGCGGCGGGCTTTGGAACGCTGGCAGAGAGAACCGGAAACGCAGATGCCGCAGGGAGGGCGGAAGCGCAGGCGGCAGAAAGAAAGAGCATTTACGGCGGGAATTCAATGTTTGCCGATCCGGTTGCACAGCGAAGGGAAGAGGCGAGAAAGCAGGCGTGGAATGTCGTGAAGAACGCCTGGGACGGCGATAAATATATCGATGATTCAATTCAGCAGCGGCGTGACCACTATGCAGAACTTGAGAAGCTTCGTGGGGAACTTCGGACGTCGCTTTCCGATACGGATCAGGAGATGGAGAATCTGCGGGAACAGTTCCAGGTGGCAGAAGATTCCGAGGAGCAGCAGGATCTGGAACTGCTCAAAAAGGAGCAGGATTATCAGAACGGAATACTTCATGAAGGGCTTACCGACGAAGAGCGGGAGCGCCTTGTCCGGATTCATAAGAAGCCACTCACAGAGTATCAGTCCAATGCACTGGACATCAACGACCGCGCCGGCAATCTGAAGAGACAGCTTGAGGATGCAGAGCATCAGATGATGGATGACACCGCGAATATCAATCGGATCAAGCTGGCTCGTCTCAAGGAGCATCCGATGGTCGATGCGCAGAATGCGGCGGATGAGATCATGGACGCGGCGAATAAGGAAATTGTCGGAATGTTGATGCAGGACGCCAAGGATCATGTCGACGAGCAGATGGAGGAGGCACAGAAGAAGGCCGAGGAGAACATGGAGGAGAAGGAGCAGCGCGAGGAAGAACTGGAAGAGATCAAGCTGGAGCGCGCTATCGAACGCGCCATGCTCGAGGGGACGGACGAAGCGGTCGAGGAAGCGAAGCAGATCAAGCGTCGGAACGAAACGGCGGATATCCGGCTCGATGAGATGGTGGATATCACATCAGGCGATAAGGTACAGAAGGATGTGAACCAGAATCTTAGCGATATTAAGAGCAATATGAAGGTTCTGGAAGCAGATCTTAAGGGAATACAGGTGGATGAACAGGTCTGATTCATACAGGGGGGGCTGTCTGGTATAACCAGGCAGCCTTTTTTCTGCAATAGGAAATACCGTGTTGCCGTAAGGCGTGAAATATTTTACAAAATGGAAAGAACGTCAAATAATATAAATGTAAAAATACTTGTAATTTTCTAAAAAAAGTATTAATATTTAATAGTAGAACTGGTCATACCACATACCTAGTGACCAGTTCAATGGGAGTATCATATTTCTAATGAATAAGATAAGGAGGAGAAAGTTATGTTATTCCAAATTTACGGCGATAATGCCATGTATCAGCTGCTTGGATGGGTGCTGGTATTTGCGGGACTGGTAATCTGCAATGAGATTGCCCGCCGCACAAAGGCAGGAGGAGCGTTCTTTTTCTTAGTTCTTCCGGCAGCGCTTACCGTGTATTTTGTCGCAATTGCAATCGGCGCGGCAAACGGAGCGGAATGGGCGCTGAACAACCAGACGCATGTATATATGAACGGCTGGTTCCATTACGCGAAGCTGTATGCGGCAGTAGCGGGCTGTATCGGTTTCATGATGATCAAGTACAAATGGGGTGTCGGCGCGAAGGATTGGTTCAAGCCGTTCCCGTTCGTCATCGTTGCAATCAACATTTTGATTGCGGTCGGTTCTGATTTCGAGTCGGCAATCAAAGGTGCGCAGGCGCTTGCGGAGACAGGCTCCAGATACTGGCTGTCCAATGAGGGCGTATGGCTCTACGGAGGATGGTGGAACTGGGTAAACGGTATTGCAGGTATTCTGAACATTTTCTGTATGACAGGCTGGTGGGGAATCTACACCTCCAAGAAGAAGGACGATATGTTGTGGCCGGATATGACCTGGTGCTTTATTATTGCATACGATGTGTGGAACTTCGAGTATACATACAGCAATCTTCCGACGCATTCATGGTACTGCGGCGTAGCATTGCTGCTCGCACCGACTTTTGCCAATATGTTCTGGAATAAGGGCGGATGGATTCAGAACCGTGCGAATACACTGGCTATCTGGTGTATGTTCGCGCAGGTATTTCCGCTGTTCCAGGTGGGAGCAAAGTTTGCGGTACTTCCGACTCTTTACGGACCGGAGTGGACAAATGGTCTTGAGTTGTCTACAGCAGCGCAGCCGACCTATGCAAACCCGACGGCACAGGGCGTTGTTGCACTGCTTGCACTCGCAGTGAATGTAATCTGCCTGACGGCAATTATCAAGCGTTCCATCGAGCAGAAGAAGAATCCGTATAAGAACGAGATTTTTACAGATCAGAAGGATTTCAAGATTGCTATGGCACGTGCAGAGGAGAAATAAATTTCACTTTTTCAGAGAAATACTGACGGTAAGATACAGGGCTTTGCGCTTTCTGCCAAATTGGCAGGAAATGAGGCAAAGCCCTGTATTTTTTCGCAAAAAAATATCAAAAGAGTTATTGACAACTAACTATTGTTAGAATATACTAACTCATGTAAGGAAATGAAACTTATTATCAACAGTAAAGCACGGGGAAGAAAGAGGATGAGATCATGCCGTTATCTATGGTAAAAGAAGGGGAACCCAATGTAATCAGGAAGGTCGGGGGAAAAGAGGAGACAAAAAAGTTTCTTGAGAACCTCGGATTTGTGACCGGCGGTACGGTGACCGTCGTTTCTTCCATTGGCGGGAACATGATCGTGAACGTCAAAGATTCCAGAGTTGCCATCGGAAGGGATATGGCAAACAAGATTATGGTATAGGCTGGCAGCTGTCAGGATGAACCTATGCAGAGAAGGAGCAGATTATGAAGACATTAAAAGAAGTTGCCTGCGGGCAGAGCGCAAGAGTTAAGAAGCTGACCGGGGAAGGTCCGGTGAAGAGGCGCATTATGGACATGGGAATTACCAAGGGCGTTGACGTCTATGTGAGAAAGGTTGCACCGCTCGGCGATCCGGTCGAGGTGACAGTCAGAGGCTACGAATTATCCTTGCGCAAATCCGATGCGGAAATGATTGAAGTGGAGTAATTTTTTTTGAATGTAGGTTAGTTTAGACTAACCAAGGCGAATTTATCAGAGGAAAAGAGGAACAGAAAATGGAAGTTAAAATTGCATTGGCAGGTAATCCCAACTGCGGTAAGACGACATTATTTAATGCGCTTACGGGTTCCAACCAGTTCGTTGGAAATTGGCCCGGTGTTACGGTAGAGAAGAAGGAAGGCAGGCTGAAGGGACATAAGGATGTCACTATCATGGATCTGCCGGGAATTTATTCGCTGTCTCCGTATACTTTGGAGGAGGTCGTGGCGAGAAATTATCTCATTACGGAGCGTCCGGATGCGATTATCAATATCGTAGACGGAACGAATATCGAGCGCAACCTATATCTGTCCACACAGATCATGGAGCTCGGAATTCCGGTGATCATGGCAGTCAACATGGCGGATCTCTTAGAGAAGAGCGGCGAGAAGATTCATGCAGATAAGCTGAGTCAGAAGCTCGGATGTGAGGTCGTAGAGATTTCCGCCTTGAAGGGAACCGGCATCCAGAAGGCAGCAGAGAAGGCAGTCGCATTGGCACAGAGGAAGGGCAGCGCAGCACCTGTCCATGAATTTTCCGAAGGGGTCGAGAGTGTCATTCGCGAGGTTGCGGCGAAGCTTACAGGCGTTCCCGAGGAACAGAAACGTTTCTTCGCGATCAAGCTTCTTGAGCAGGACGATAAGATGAAAGACCGGATGAAGAGCGCGCCGGATGTATCGGCTGAGGTAAAGAAGCTGGAAGATATGTTTGACGACGATACGGAGAGCATCATCACGAATGAGCGTTATGTATACATATCTTCTATCATTGGTGATTGCGTGACGAAGGCGAAGAACGGTGAGAAGCTTTCGATTTCTGATAAGATTGACCGTGTTGTGACGAACCGTATCGCGGCGATTCCGATTTTTGCAGCGGTTATGTGGCTTGTTTACTATGTGTCTGTCACAACAGTCGGAGGAATTCTGACAGACTGGACGAACGATACGCTGTTCGGCGAGTGGATCATTCCGGGAGCACAGACCTTATTTGAGAATATCGGCTGCGCGGACTGGCTGACAGGACTGATCGTTGACGGTGTGATTTCCGGCGTCGGCGCAGTGCTTGGTTTCGTACCGCAGATGCTTGTGTTATTTATGTTCCTTGCATTTTTAGAGTCCTGCGGTTATATGGCGCGTGTCGCGTTTATCATGGACCGTATTTTCCGTAAATTCGGGCTTTCCGGTAAATCCTTTATACCCATGATGATTGGAATGGGGTGCGGCGTACCGGGCGTTATGGCTTCCCGTACCATTGAGAATGACCGTGACCGCAAGATGACGATTATGACGACGACCTTTATTCCATGTGGAGCGAAGCTGCCGATCATTGCATTGATTACAGGCGCATTTTTCGGCAATGCGGGATGGGTCGCATGGAGCGCTTATATTTTGGGTATCGCAGCAATCGTATGCTCCGGTATTATTTTAAAGAAGACAAAAATATTCTCCGGTGAGCCGGCGCCGTTCGTTATGGAGCTCCCGGCATATCATTGGCCGACTGTTTCCAATGTGCTTCGCAGTATGTGGGAGCGCGGCTGGTCCTTTATCAAGAAGGCGGGAACAATCATTACGTTATCTACGGTTGTACTCTGGTTTTTAATGAATTTCGGAGGTCTGATCGCAAAGGAAAACGTCGTTGCAACTTTCGGTATGCTTTTCGGTTTTGCTGAAGTGGCGGAGGATGGAACGGAAATCTGGGCCAGTCTCGCTACGGTTCTGACCCCGGTCGCAGCGTATGGTTACCTGGCGTTTAACCTGTTGTGTGCGCCGTGCTTTGCAGCAATGGGTGCAATCAAACGTGAGATGAATAACGCGAAGTGGTTCTGGTTCGCAATCGGATATCAGTGTGGTCTTGCTTACATTGTCTCCATGTGTATTTACCAGATCGGTACGCTTATTACAACAGGCGTATTCGGCATCGGAACCGTGGCAGCTTTCCTGTGCGTGGTCGGTTTTATTTATCTGTTATTCCGTCCGTATAAGGAGAGCGACACATTAAATGTAAATATGAAAAGCGTAGCGGGCGCAAAATAAAAAGTGTAGTGAGCATGGAACTGGAAAAGGAGAAAGGACATGGGAACGTTTGTAGTCGGTGCGGTTTTGGTCGGGATTGTGTGTCTGATCGTGCGGAGCATGATCCGCGATAAGAAAAATGGAAAATCTTTGCAGTGCGGAGGTGATTGTAAACACTGCGGAGGGCATTGCGGTTGAGCGGGCAGGACGGTACACTGCCTTGGGATTATCTGAATGGACAGTAGATAAGAAGATACAATATGTTTGCTTAGGGCAGTATCTTTTCGGAGTGCTGCAAAACCGTCCTGCTTTGTAATATGCCCTTGTCAGGCAGACAGGTCAAATATCTAAAACAGGGTACTGATAAATGACCACACTAGCGAATGTGTCAGCGCGCTAGATGAGTTTACCTTTTAAACTTTTTAATAAAAGTATTACAACAAGCGTTGCAGTTAGAAAATCTGTTAAAGGCTGTGCACATAATATTCCAGTATATCCCCATAGATGAGACATAGTTATAAGAATAGGAATAAAAATAAGTCCTTGGCGGCTTAATGTGGCAATTAAAGTTGCTCTGCCATCTCCTGTTGCCTGGAATACACAGGTGCTTATTAAAATAATTGCACTGAATCCTATACCTAAAACTTGATAACGTAAAATCTGTGTTCCAGCAGATATGATAGAAGTATCTTCCATAAATACGGAAATTAAGTTAGGTGCAAAAATTGCTAGAATGATAGCACAGAGCAATGCTGAGCAAAACTCAAACGTATAAACAAATTTCAGTATATTTTTTAATCTTGTAAAGTTTTCTTTTCCATAGTTGTATCCGATAAGTGGAAGAGAGGAGAAGGAAAAGGAGACTAAAAGCATGGTGCAAATCATAGTACATTTACCAGCAATACTCCATGCGGCAATAATGTCATTTCCATAAGGAGAAAGAAAACGATTGGTTATAGTCATAGCGAAACTATTCATCAAGTTGTTGAGTGCAGCGGGAATACCAATAGCAGATACCAACTTAATGTCTGTCCAGTTAAAGTGTACACATTTAGGTGATATAGTAATCCATTCCGCTTTTCGATAAAAGATAAAATAAACTAAAAGCGAACATGTATTACCTATAACGGTAGCGATTGCTGCACCAGCGGCTCCTTTATTTAATACAAAGATAAAAATCGGGTCTAAAATGATGTTCACTACAGAACCAGTAATGGAACCAATCATGGAAGCCTTTGCCATTCCTTCAGCTCGAAGTAAGTTCATAGGCGTATTACATGCTAAAATTATCGGAGCACCGAGGACAATGTATGTATAATAATTAGACGCATGTGAATATGTAGCATTATTTGTTCCGAGTAGCGTAAGGAAAGGATTTTTTATTAGTAATAAGAAAATTGCAAAAATATTTCCCAAAAGTAAGGCTCCATAAAGGCAAAATGCACTAATTTGTTTAGTGCTTTTTTTCTGATTGCTTCCCATAAGACGGGAGATAAGAGAGCTTCCGCCAACTCCAAAAATATCTCCCAAAGCAATTAGAATCATAAAGACTGGTGAAATCAAAGCAACACCGGCGACGATGTCTGTATTACCGGTACTAGCGATGAACCAAGTGTCTGCTAGATTATATAAAAGCATAACAATTTTTCCAAATACAGAAGGTAGTGCTAGCGAAAAAAAGCCTTATGCACTGGTACACTTTCAAATAAAGCTGTTCTAGAATTTGTATTAGACATAGAATCTCCTCGTTTCTTTTTTTATTAAATTATATTATACTTATTTTTATAAAAAAATATGACATGTGTCATAAGGCGGTACGATGAAAGAAATTTTTGATGAGAGTTTGAAGGAAAGATACTTAAAGAAATATCAGATAGAAAAGATTTTTGATACGCCAAATCTGGAATTTCACTTGTTTTGTTATGAAGCAGGAGAATCCATGAGTAGTCTGCGATCACCATCCAGATATTTGAAGTTTATTGTAGATGGTAAATGGGATATTTATTCCGTGAATGAGGAGGGAAAGATATATCTAATTAAACATGCAGATAATTTTTCCATAATGGGTGATATTGAATTTTTTAGCGGTATCGAAACGGGAAATATTCAGGAAGTAAAAGAGTCCGTGTATAGTTTGGAACTTTCTTTGGAGAAGTACAGAAAAGTTCTGTTAGAAGATAATGCATTCTTACGTTTTCTTTGTAGAAATATGACACAAAAGTTGCTAGGTTCGTTTATTGAGACTGCTAACCATGCTACATTGGAGGAACAACTGCTTCAGTATATGCGTTATGAGTGTGAGGATGGCAGGATTACAAACATTGAAGAAGCAGCTTTTCGGCTAAATCATAGTAGAAGACAGTTACAGCGGGTGCTTAAAAAATTAGTAAGTGAAAATGTATTGGAAAAAGAGAGGCGAGGAAGCTATAGATTACTCCAGGCGTATACAAGTAAAAAACTATAATTTTTTAGGCTTTGCCATTGGATACTACCGCCGTTTCTTTTATTTGTACCATGAAATGGCAGGAATTACTAAATATATTTATCTAAATATAAACGCGTCAGTGTATAAGTAATGGTCGGTGTGATTATTGACCGGTTGTTAGATTATGACGTCTGCTACATTGAGCTTTGCAATGCCGCTTACGCTTTTGGATGCCTGCATCGTCGGGATTTTCGTCGGTGGCACGGAGAGCGCAACGAAGAACTGACAGGCAAGCCACGGACTTGTTGCGGATGGGATTGTTGGGACTAAGAGTTGGAAAGCGGGTCTGGAATCGCTGTAAGAAGGATGCCGGCATGGAGAAATTTGTGTCGGATTTCATGACAAAATTCATGACAAAAAACATGTTTAAAATCCCAAAATCATGTTTTTTCATGACAAATTTATGAAAAAAATAATCGCCGGAAACCATTGATTTTTCTAACAAAATCATGATTTCCGGCGACTTTTCATGTAAGCTGCTGACGGGAATCGGACCCGTGACCTCCGCACTACCAATGCGACGCTCTACCGACTGAGCCACAGCAGCATCTGTGTGAATTCCTCAACACCTGTACTACTATACTATATGAAATCCAGGTTGTCAAGACAATAATTCGAAATACGCATTCCCATTTCGACAAATCATTCTGTAAGTTCATTAGAAACTAACGGTTTCTTTAGAAATTCTTTGGAAATTTCTGCAGGGGATTTTTCGATGTGTCCGGTAGGATAGATATAACAGAAGAGGAGGGATCAAGATGGATATGGAGACGATCATGCAGTACTTTGTCACATACGGACCGGTTGCAATCTATGTGATCGTACTGTTGGAGTATTTGAATCTGCCGGGATTTCCGGCAGGGATCATCATGCCGCTTGCAGGAATATGGGCTTCACGCGGCGGGCTGAGTTTCTTTCTTACGATGGTGATCACTGTTGCCGCGGGGCTGACGGGGAGCATTATTCTATACGGGCTCGGCAGGGGCGGCGGAGAATGGTTTCTTCAGAAATATTATCACAGGTTCCCGAAGCATCGACCGATGATTGAAGAGAAGATGGCATATCTCAGGCAAAAAGGCGGTGTCGGCATATTTGTCAGCAAGCTGATGCCGATGGTGCGCACACTGATTTCCATTCCGGCAGGCGTCATAAAGATGGATTTTAAGAGCTATGTCATCAGCTCGACGCTCGGAGTAGCGGTGTGGAATCTGGTATTTGTCGGTGCGGGGTATGTGCTTGGCGACGCCGTTTTTTCCATTTTCGCATAATAAGGCAGAAAAATAAGAGAACCAAAGAGGGGAGAGAAGGCAGAAATGAGAATCGCAATGTTTACCAATAATTACAAACCGTATATCGGCGGCGTCCCGATTTCTATCGAGCATCTTGCGGAGGCGCTGCGCGCAAGAGGGCATAAGGTGTGGATATTCGCGCCGAGCTACAAGAATGAAATGGAGGAAGAGTATGTGATACGGTATCCGTCCTTTCCGTTTCAGGTGGCGGGCGCGCCTGTGCCGGATATTTTGACCGGAATTTTTTTAAAGAAGGTGCGGGAACTTGAAATTGACGTTATTCATGTGCACCATCCGGCACTTGTAGGGAATGTGGCGCTGCACATCCGCAGAAAGCTGGGAATTCCGGTCGTGTTTACCTATCATACGCGGTATATGGAATACCTGCATTACATACGCGGGTTAAAGAACTTTGAGGAGTGTACCGGATTTCTGGATCGGTATTTGCGCCGTTTCTGCAATGACTGCGATCTTCTCGTCGCGCCGACGCCCGGAATCCGTTCCTATTTATATGGAAAAGAGGTGATAAGACCAGTGGAGGTACTGCCCACGGGAATTCCGGCGGAGGCATTTCTGCCGGATGAAAAGCGGGCGGCGGAAATCCGGAAGCGCTATATCGGGGATGCGGACTATCTGTTCTGTACGGTGTCAAGGCTTGCCGCAGAGAAGAATCTAGTGTTCCAGATGCAGGGGCTTGCGCATCTGGGGAGGCTTCTTAAGAAGCGGGGAAAGACGTTTCGCCATCTGTTCATCGGCGACGGGCCAGCGAAAGAAAGTCTGGTGCGGATGGCGGAGGAACTTGGATTGTCTGAGCATGTCATTTTCGTGGGAAATGTAGAGAACCATGAAATGAAAAATTATCAGGCGGCATGCGATGCATTTCTCTTTACCTCGAAATCGGAGACGCAGGGTATCGTGCTCCTTGAGGCGATGGCGGTGGGAAATCCTGTTGTCGCGCTTGACGCGTCGGGCGTGCGGGATATTGTCGCGGACGGCGAAAACGGATTCCTGACAGACGGAGACGCCGCAGATTGGGCGGGCAGGGTCGCGGAACTTGCTGTAAACGAAGCACTTTGGCAACAGATGCGTGAAAATGCCGTCCGAACAGCCATGCAGTACACGGAAGACGAGATTGCAAGACGCGCCGAGCAGTATTACAAAAAGGTGTGCAGGAAAATGTCGGAAGAAATCATCCAGGCAGTTCCGGTGCAGCACGGGGGTGTGGTATAATGTCGCCAGACATTATACCCGCCCGGAGCGAAGCGGAGTGGCATCGGTCGCCCAAGGCGAATGCCATGGACGCTGTGCGTCTATGGCATAATGTCGCCAGACATTATACCCG
>JAETOE010000012.1 GCA_021771815.1 Roseburia hominis | reverse complement strand
GATAAAAACGTGCCGTAAAACACAGCACGTTAAGATAGACAATATGAAGGAGATGCCGAATTCAATCTGCGGTAATACTGCCGTAGGTGGGAACTATAATTCGACGTGTGACAATATTTCGGATATCGTAAACAGAGAGATGGACACGGAGCCGACTATCAGGCCGGTTCTGGATATGACAAATGTTCAAAATGGAGTCAGCGAAATCAATTCCCTGTTCACAAAGGGGTTGAATATGTCGGCTTCCTATAATAAAGCTCTGTCGGCCGCAAGGGACAATAAAATTAGTTCTGTTGCCGCTGATAATGCTTCAGGAAACTATCAACAGCCTGCATCGAATACATACAGTTTCGTGCAGAATAACTACTCGCCGAAAGCTCTGTCCCGGAAAGATATCTACCGGCAGACTAAGAACCAGTTTGCGGCGATGAAGGGAGCGGTGAGTAGCACATGATCAAATCAGTAACAGTAACAAATTACCTTGGCGAATGGATCAAGATTAACCTTGCCGATGATGACCCCGAACATGGTTTGCTCATCAAAAGCATAGAAGGTCTTGGTCCCGCTAAGGCCGATGTCAATACTACGAATCTGGCGACAAATGACGGCTCGCTGTATAACTCGGCAAGGCTTGAAGAGCGAAATATCGTTATGCAGTTATATTTTACCGAAGCTCCAAGGATTGAAGACGCAAGACAGACAACCTACAAGTATTTTCCGATTAAGAAGTTCCTCGATTTCCTTGTAGAGACGGATAATCGGATTGTCAGGACAAAGGGGTATGTTGAATCCAACGAGCCAAATATTTTCAGCGAGCAGGAGTCCAGTCAGATCTCTATCGTATGCCCGGACCCGTATTTTTATTCGGCCGGGGAAAATGGAAATAACGTAACTATTTTCTATGGCGTGGAACCCCTTTTTGAGTTTGAGTTTGATAATAATTCCCTTGATGAGGACTTGATTGAATTCGGCTCTATAGAAAATCAGACGGAGCGTTCAGTCTATTATGACGGGGATGCGGAGATCGGAGTAACTATCACAATCCACGCTATTGGAGAAGCAAGGAACATTACAATTTACAATACCGGGACCAGGGAAGTAATGCGGATCGATACGGATAAGCTGGAAGCTCTTACTGGTTCAGGAATCATATCCGGTGATGACATCATCATCACAACCGTCCGGGGAGAGAAATCAATCCGGCTGCTTAGAACAGGCCGTTATACCAATATCCTCAACTGCCTGGACAAAGGTTCGGACTGGTTCCAGCTGTCAAAAGGCGATAATATTTTTGCCTATGTGGCGGAATACGGTTCAGAAAACCTGCAGTTTAAGATTGAAAACAGAATCATATATGAAGGAGTATAGATTATGGAAGTATTGATTATGGACGAAAAGTTTCAGCAGGTCTGTCTAATCGATGCTTTCGAGTCTCTGATCTGGACTGAGAGGTATCATGGTTTTGGAGACTTTGAGATTTATACACCAGCAAATGCTGAACTTATGAAAACAGTGAAGCAGGACTATTATGCCTGGCTGAAGGATTCAGATCAGGTGATGATTGTGGAGGAAGTTCAGATCGGGACGGAAGTGGAGACCGGAGGACATTTGACAATATCTGGACGTTCCCTGGAATCTATTCTGGACCGGCGCATTGTCTGGCAGCAAACAGTGCTTAACGGAAATCTTCAAAATGGGATTAAAAAGCTGATTACCGAAAATGTTATTTCTCCGGTTATTGCAGATCGGAAGATTGCAGGGTTTGTATTCCAGGAATCAAAAGATCCATATATAACGGGTCTGACGATACGGGCTCAGTATACCGGGGACAATCTGTACGAAACCATAGAAACCATTTGCAAAGCCTATAATCTTGGATTTCAGATCATACTCAATGAGCAGAATCAGTTTGTATTTAGTCTTTATTCCGGAGCGGACCGTTCTTATGATCAATCAGTCAATCCTTATGTTGTATTTTCTCCTAAGTTTGAAAATATCATTAACAGCAATTATCTGGAGTCAAAGAAAACGTTGAAAAATGTGACTTTGGTAGCAGGGGAAGATGCAGGTTCAACAAGGTGCACACGGATTGTTGGAACTGGGAAAGACTTAAACCGGAGAGAGATTTATACGGACGCCAGAGATATACAGTCTGAAACACAGGACGGAAAATTGTCAGATGGAGAATACAATGCCCAGTTGGACCAAAGAGGAAAAGAAAAACTTTCTGAGTATCAGCTTACCAAGTCGTTCGAGGGGCAGGTGGAGTCTACGCAGACGTTTGTTTATGGAAAGGATTTTTATAAAGGGGATATCGTTCAGATTGTAAACGAGTATGGAATAGAATCAAAAGTTCGGGTGATTGAAATCGTCAGGGCACAGGACACGACAGGTTATGAAACATACCCGACTTTCAGCGTAGTGGAATAGGAGGTTCTGCAGATGAGTGTAACGTATGGATTTTACAATGCGAAGAACCATGACCGCCGATACAATTCGATACAGATATCAAGTATTTTTGATGGAATTATCAGCGATGGCATTTATATGTCAATCGGCGATCACATGGTCGTAAAGTCAAATTCCGGAATGATGGTTACAGTTGGGGTGGGACGGGCCTGGTTCAATCATACATGGACTCTGAACGACTCCTTGCTCCCGATTGAGGTTCCGTTATCGGAGATAATCCTTAACAGAATTGACGCCATTATTTTGGAAGTAAATGCGGAGGAAAGCGTCCGCGAAAATACAATCAAAGTGATAAAAGGAACGCCGGCTACTAATCCTGCAAGACCTCTAATGGTCAATACGAGTGCAGTTCACCAGTATCCGCTGGCGTACATATATGTTGGGTCCGGCGTTACAGAAATCCGGCAGTCCAATATCACGAATATGGTGGGTACTTCGGCGACACCATTTGTCACTGGAATTATTGACACCATCAGCATTGACGACCTCATTGCGCAGTGGGGCGATCAGTGGGAGGAATATTACGCCAGACAAGTGGCCGACATGGAACATACCAATATTTTCTGGAAAGAACAGTGGGCAACTTGGTTTTTGGCGCAGACAACGGAGATCCAGGAGGCATATCTTGCATGGGAAAAACAATGGACGGATTGGTTTCAGTCCCAAACGATAGATATGGAGCGCACGAATGTTTTCTGGAAGCAGCAATGGGAACAGTGGTTTTATGGGTATACCAACGGATATACTGCTGAAATGGCGGATTGGAGGGATCAGAGCCAGACAGATTTTGTAAGCTGGTTTCAGAACCTGCAGGCAATGCTTTCAAGTGACGTTGCCGCTAATATGGCGAAGGAGATTCTGGAGCTTCAAAATAGAACGAAGGTTTTGGAAGTATTCTCCGAAGTCCTTTCAACGGAGTATGCGGTATACCACCAGCTTTATGACAGCGGATACAGAACATATGGCGCTGTACAGGATTCTTCAAATAAAGACGTTCTTGACAGCGATATTGACGCAGTGACCGGCCGCACCCATTCAAGTGAACTTATTCTGGACAGCAGCGGAAATCCGATTGATGCCAGAGTTATATTTGTAACCAAATGATTTTAACGAGGAGGAGCGATATGAAAATCGTAGATTATGAGAAAGTGCAGAAACTTTCAACCGACAATGTTTTTCTGCTTGACGGGGAAAGCGGCACAAAGGGAATCCTGGCTGGGGATCTGGCAAAGGCACTGATCGGCCTGCTTGATTCGGAGCAGTTTATGTCCGGAGTCAATCTTTCCGAACTGCCTCAGATCAATGCATTATCAGCTAACGATAAGATTCTTGTCGGGACGGCGACCGGAAATAAGGCGATTGCGTCCAACGACGTGTTATTTGCGGTTCTTGATGAATTTGCAACCGTTGAAATGCGGAGAAATATTTTCAGGGGAAAAAACCTGGGGCCTGCTCTGACTGCGGCGCAGAAAGCCGAGATCAAGGCCGGAACATTCAAGGGATTCTTTGTCGGTGATTACTGGACTGTCGGTGATAACATATGGAGAATTGTTGACATCAATTACTGGCTGAACTGCGGTGATACTTCCTGCACGACACCTCATCTGGTGATCATGCCGGATGCCGTATTATACAACGCCCAGATGAACGAGACGAATATTACCACCGGAGGCTATGTCGGCTCTAAGATGTATACAACAAATCTGGAGAATGCAAAAACCCTGGTGAATGCGGCCTTTGGTGCTGCAAATATTCTGAACCACAGAGAACTTCTGGTGAATGCCGTAAGCAACGGATACCCTTCTGCGGGAGCCTGGTACGATTCTAAGGTGGAATTACCCAACGAGATCATGATGTATGGGGCTTATGTGCATACCCCGGCCGGAAACGGTACAACTGTTCCGTATCGTTATACAATCAATAAGACACAGTTGGCTTTGATGCGGATTTATCCGAGATTCATAAATCCCCACAGGCAGAATCAGTGGCTGAGAGACGTCGTTTCTGGGACGGGTTTCGCTCGTGTGAACCTCCTTGGCGGTACGATCTCCGCCGACGCGTCGGGCTCTCTTGGGGTTCGTCCGGTCTTCGGTGTGGTTGGTTAGGTAATCCGGGGGCCTTGTGCCCCTTGTGAAAACCGTATCCAGGTAACTGAAAAAGATGGTAAAAAAGAAAGGAACAATAGGAATGGATGAAAAAATCTATGTAATTACCCTTGCGGATGGAACGGAGATCAAAAATCTTAGAATCAATGGGAACAACTTTATTTCCAGAGATTCCATCGATGCGCTGATTTTTGAAGGGAACTGTTCGCCCATAATCATCAGCGATGGAGAGAATGAAGAAATTCATGAGAACATGGAGCTGGTTCAGATCACTCCCGTTGGAGAGGATTACTGGTTTGTCCTGCGGGATCTCTCTGCGGCGGAATTGGAAAAAATCAAAATACAGTCCGATATCGAGTACGTCGCAATGATGGCCGGGATTGAAATCTAGGAAAGGAGACTCACCATGGAACATAGCAAGAATTACCAGAAAGTAAAACGTTATCACGACATGAAGGTGTGGAATGAAGTCCGCGTCCGTAACGCCGTAAAGATGGGCTGGATCACTGAGGAGGAATTCCGGGAGATCACCGGTAAGGATTATTGATGAGCGTTCTGGTAAGTGACCGGACAGAGTCAAAGTTCGAGCCCATTACGTACTCAACGGAATTACACAACATGCTGCGGGAGTTCATGCAGAGAAACTTTGGGGTGAAAGACCTGGAGCATTTCGTCCAGCTCCGTTATGCTTATGGAAAGGATGATACGGAGGATTTCGAGAAATACCGTTATCTGATGTTGACCCATAAGAAGGAAATAGATCATCTGGCAACGCTTATGACCAATAATGTCAGAGCGGCAAACAGCATCTATCCGACTACCATGAGGGAATATGAAACGCGGAGGGACTACCAGTCTTCTGCTATCGTGAACTGCGAACAGATCATCAAAGAACTGCAGCGTGTTGTGGAGACCTTTGAGGTGGACCTGAATGTTTATGGCAGGTATGTAAAAGCTATCGACCGAGAAATCGGTTTGATAAAGAAGTGGCGTCAGCGGGACAACAAAATCAAGTCATACGTGCAGCAGGGTAACATCTAATTTTGCGTCGTTTCTGGGACGAATTTCGCTAATGTGAACAACAATGGCAATACGAACTACGCCAACGCGTCGGGCTCTCTTGGGGTTCGTCCGGATTCTCTGCCTAACCAACAGAGAAGGAGATGTTGTCCTTTCCATCAAGGATAAATAGCAAAGCCGGACGCAATTTACTACGGTAAGTATTGCTATAACGGTGAATAATCTTATGACGTATGAGGAGATAGTCTGTGACGCTAACAACTTGTATAAGGCTTACAAGGCCTCGATTAAGGGCAGCAAATGGAAGGAGACTACCCAGAAGTTCATGATAAACTTCCTGCGGTATCTTATTGCCATACAGGATGACCTTCTCAACCGTACACTTCAAAATGGACCGGCTGAGGAGTTCTCGCTGTCCGAAAGAGGCCGGGTCAGGCCTATTACGAGCATTCGTATCCGTGACCGGATTGTACGGCACGTCTTATGCGACGAAGTTCTTCTTCCAGAAGTCCGTAAACATATCATTTATGACAACGGTGCTTCCATCAAGGACAGAGGCATCTCGCATCAAAGGGATCGTTTCGAGGTTCATCTCCGCCGTTACTACAAGCTACATGGTAATGAGGGATGGATACTTTTCGGGGATTTTTCCAAGTTTTATGACAATATCATACATGAGATAGCAAAGAGGGAGCTGCTGAAGCTGTTCGACGATGACGAATTCATTGACTGGCTGCTCACTCTTATATTTGATGGATTCAAGATTGATGTTTCTTATATGTCGGATGAGGAATATGCGTCCTGCATGGAAGATACGTTTAATAAGCTTGACTATCGGGAGATTCCAAAGAACCAGCTGACGGGCGAGAAATGGATGTATAAGTCTGTCAATATTGGTGATCAGCTGTCTCAGATTATCGGCATCTATTACCCGTACCGTATCGACAATTATGTGAAGTACGTCAGGCAGCAGAAGTTTTACGGGCGGTATATGGATGACTGGTACATCATGAACCCGAGCAAGGAAGAATTGCAGGATTTGCTGGAAAACATTTGTGCGATTGCAAAAGAGCTTGGCATTCATATTAACATGAAAAAGACCCGGATTGTGAAGATTTCGAGCACCTACAAATATTTGCAGATTCGCTACAGCCTTACGAAAGACGGCAAAATCATTAAGCGGATCAATCCAACTCGTGTTACCACGATGAGGAGGAAACTGAAAAAACTGGCTGTCAAAGTCCAGAACGGGGAAATCCTGTATGAGCATGTGGAGAATATGTTCCGTGGCTGGATGGGCGGCTTTTATAAATTATTGTCGAGGCAGCAACGGCAAAATCTGATCAGCTTGTACGAAGAGCTGTTCGGCAAGACTATTACGATTGTCGATAAAAAGATGATTATAACGGATAAGTCACAAGAAAAAACTGAAGGAGGTTATGCAGATGGATGGCTGGATGCAAATACTGCTGACAGTTTTTAGCTCAGTTTTAGCGTCTTCTGGGCTGTGGGCTTATATCGCCAAAAGAGCAGAGAAAAAAGACGTAAAGACAGAGATGCTTATAGGACTGGGACATGATCGGATTATGTATCTGGGAATGTCATATATCGACCGGGGGTGGATCACTTCCGATGAATATGAGAATCTTTACGAGTATCTCTACAAGCCGTATGAAAAGATGGGCGGAAACGGCTCCGCCAAGCGTATCATGAACGAGGTAAACAAACTACCTATACACAAATCACAATACAAGGAGGAAGTAAATCATGAAGATGACTAACAAAACCTATGACACTTTGAAATGGATCGCACAGTATCTCCTTCCGGCTGCCGGCACATTATATTTTGCCCTGGCAGGAATCTGGGGGCTGCCCTGTGGGGAACAGGTAGTGGGCACCATCACTGCGGTGGATACATTCCTGGGTGTGATTCTGGGGATCAGTGCGGCGCAGTATAACAAGGCGGAAGGAAAATGATGAAAGGCTGCCTGTGGATTTTGCTGCTGTATCTGGTTTTCATATCGGTTCTGATAATAGCGCTGGCCATTCTGTTTGAGTACGGAGGGCTGGCGTTTATTGCTTTTGCGCTGATTGCGTCTTGTGCCGTTGGTATGGCAGCAAATTATATTTTGGAAAAGAGGGATAGAGATGAGTTATAGCGTTCAGGGCACTACCATCACCCTCACAAGAGGCGATACTTTTATGGCGCTCGTTTCGATAACACAGTCGGATGGGAGCCAATATCTCCCGGTTGAAGGAGATTCCATACGGTTTGCGATGAAGAAGTCATACGAGGATGGCGAGCCTCTTTTGGTAAAAGACATACCCATTGACACGATGAAGCTGATACTCGAACCAGGAGATACCAAGGCTCTGGATTTTGGGAAGTATGTTTATGACATTCAGCTTACCAAAGTTACCGGGGAAGTGGACACGTTCATCACCAAGGGGAGCATGAAAATGACGGAAGAGGTGGATTGACATGGGGAACATCAACGCATTGGAAACTTTATCCGGCTCCATAGCTGCAGATGTTTCTTTGTCTGGGGTATTGTCATGTGTTGGCGGGCTGTCGGGGAAAGTGTCCGTTACCAAAGAGTATGATATTTACGGTGGGGAGTATAAAATTGTTCCAAAGACATTCGAGGAGCAGGTACTTCCTACCAGCAACCGGGTACCGAAAGAAGATGTCGTTGTGAAAGAAGTTCCGTTTTATGAGACCAGTAATGATTCGGGCGGAATAACTGCATATATCGGAAAGGATGTTGAGAATGGCTTATAACAAAGTAGTTTACGGTGGAAAGACCCTGATGGATCTCACAGGGGATTCCGTGACACCGGACAAACTTCTCGCCGGTGAGACTGCCCATGACAAATCCGGGGAAGCGATTGCCGGAACCTGTACATTTGACGTGGACTCTACGGATGCGACAGTTACGGCGGCTGAGATTCTGAAAGGAAAAACGGGCTATGCCAGAGGCAGCAAGGTAATCGGAACCATGCCTAATCACGGTGCTGTTGCGGGAACCATATCAGGGAAAGACGATTCGTATGTGGTTCCTGTTGGGTATCACGACGGTTCAGGAATTGTAGAAATCGATGAGACAGAGAAAGCGAAACTTGTTCCGGGAAATATCAGGAGTGGAGTTACCGTCCTTGGAGTCGAGGGGAACATGACCGGAACTGAGGATGTAAATGCCCAGACCAAAACAGTTTCTCCGTCTACCGTCCAGCAGACAATTCTGCCGGATGATGGGTATAACTATCTGTCTCAGATTGTGGTGGGTGCGATTCCCTATGTAGAAAGTTCTAATTCTGCGGGAGGTACTACGGTAACGATTGCGGGGTGATTGAATGTCGGTAAACAAAATTGTTTACGGAGATAGAACGTTAATTGACCTGACTGGGGATACCGTTACCGAAGAAACCTTACTAAAGGGTTGCCAGGCGCATAGAGCGGATGGTACAATTATTATCGGAACTATGCTATCCGGTTGTCCTGCCGAGTTCATTGTGGAGGAAGAAGTTTCTGATTCATCTGGACAGGATATACAGGATGAAACGGGAAGTGTAGTTAAGGGCAGAATCAAGTATCAGAGGGTGTAAGGAAGCAGTCTATTTCGTGAGTATTCCTACATTTCAAAGAAAAACCCTTGAATTTACGGGATTCTGTGTTTCTAGTATAGATTTGTCCTGTATAGAATAATCTTGCAAAGTGACAAAACAGATATTATAATAACAAAAAACAAATTGAAGAAGCAGAGTAAATAATGATGAATGTTACAGAGAATCGGGGCAGGTGAGAACCGATGCAGGTAGTCATAATTGAAAATCCCTTCTGATTGGCAGTCCGAAAGCAAATTTTAGTTTCTGATTCCATCTGTGCAAGAATGGAGGTGATTGGCATGAAAAATGCCGGTATAATTTATATGAGGTAACTTAGAAACTTGCACAGAAGGAGAAACGTAAATAATATGAAAAGATTGAACAATGCATTACCAACAATAAACAAATTAATGTCCGAAAATGAAAAAATACTATTTAACTTATTTTATCTAATATCAGACAGTGAAGATGCTTTTTGGGTAACAGATGAGGAATTCTATATAATCGGACAGACAAATGAACGTCTGGCAATGTGGATTTGGATAAAAGAAAATACAAGTGAGGATGTGCTCACAGATATTGAAGGGGTTATTGAAGAGCGTCTGGACTTGAATCCTAAATTAAATGTAATAGCAGATGAAGCGATAATTCGACCAATCCTGAATAGAATATCGGAGCGGAAAAAGGTTAGCTATAATAGTATGATTCCGATGGTAATTTATCGTTGCGATAAAGTTACAAATGCGAAGAAAGCAAGTGGACACATGATATTGTCAAATGCCAAACACAAAGAAATTTTGGAAAAATTTATTGTCGGAATGGTTTGGGATTTAGAAAAACGCCCTATGTATGAAGGTGAGTCGGAAGGATTTGCAAATGATGTAGCAGGTTCTCCGGATTTGTATTTGTGGGAAGATAACAGACAGGTGGTTTCCATGGCGATGATAGTTCATAGAGCAGAGAAATTTGCCAGAATCAATACAGTATATACAGATTCTTTGCAACGTGGGAAAGGATACGCCGGAATGCTGGTCGCCGAAGTGACACAGAAGATTTTGGACGAAGGCAGAATTCCAATGCTTTATACAGAACAAGACAATGTATGTTCAAATGCTACCTATCGAAGGATTGGTTATATGGTTTGTGGAGAATTGACACAATTTCAATTTGATTGACTGGTTTCGTGACGTATAAAACGAGGGCGACATTGGGATTGAGTGAAGGAGATATTTGGATAAGCAGAGATTATGATTTTGGTACATATACACATACTCTTGTTGGAAAACCAGATTGAGGGTTGATATGATAGGCATTATTCTAATAGCATTTTTTATCATAAATAGCTATGAAGGGATACGAATATATTTAGGAAAAATCCCATATTATGTAAGCGAGGCATTTCTTTCTGCAGAAGAAAGAAAAACATGGTGCAGACGGCAGGGATTGGCAAGGATTTTTTGGAGTTTCTTCGCATTAAGCTTGTTGTTATACATTTATGTACCGGGAAAAAGGGATATATGGGAAATATTCATGGCATGTTTTATTATTGTGGGCATTGGACTATGGTTTTTACCTAAAAGAAAATAATGAAAATATAAAAAGCATTGGTTATGAAAACCAATGCTTTTTAAGGTCTTATGCAAGAATCTCCTTCACACATGCCGCAATCGCATCATCTTTGCAGTTTGCAAAGAAATACTCTGCGAAATGCTCGCCGCTTAACGCGCCTTTGACCAGTTCACGGTCAAGCTCTTTTAAAATGGAGACTAAATCGCGGTGCGTTACCTTTTTTACTTCGTCCAAGATCTTCTTGTTGCGCTGTTCGGGAACGACGCGCTCCTTCGGATATCCGCCGCCGCCCGGTGCACAGAATAATTTCTCGAATATGTAGGTGAGGTTCAGTTCGCCGCCCCAGCCGAAATTCTCCGCGAACGGAAGAGCGATGCAGTTTCCGTCGTTTACCTGGGAGAAGAGATAAGCGTCAAGCGGGGATTCGATATGCCCGCAGAGTACCTGTGGGAAGGAGTTGCAGGCAAGCATGGCGCCTTCGCCCGTGCCGCATCCCGTGATGACGAAATCGGCTGCGCCGGAATTTAATAAGACTGCGGCAAGAATGCCGTTCTGTACATAGGTGAGCTGATGCTCATCCTCAGCGGAGTACATACCGTAGTTGAATACGGTGTGTCCCATTGGCTCTACAACGGATTTTAAGGTGGAGCAGATCATTTCGTTCTTCGCCGCCTGGCTGTTCTCGTTAATCAATGCGATTTTCATGGTTTTTATAACTTCCTTTCCTTGATAAAATTATAATAAATCTGTCATGGCAACGTCGTCCATGTCGTCGAAATCCTGATTCTCACCGACCATACCCCAGATGAAGGTGTAAGCCTGCGTGCCGCAGCCGGAATGAATCGACCAGCTCGGTGAGATGACTGCCTGCTCATTGCGCATCACGATGTGGCGAGTTTCGGTCGGCTCGCCCATGTAGTGCATGACAAGTGCATCCTCCGGTATATCAAAATAGAGATATACTTCCATACGTCTGTCATGTGTGTGACAGGGCATCGTGTTCCAGACACTTCCCGGCTCGAGCTTCGTCATACCCATCTCAAGCTGGCAGCTTTCTACCTGTCCCGGAAGAATATATTTGCAGATGGTTCTATGGTTGGCGCTCTCCAAAGAGCCGAGCTCTACCTTGTTGCAGTCCTTTACAATGACAACGCCGTCCTCCGGTGTTCCTTCCAGCTTGATTAAAACGGTCGGATAGGTCATATGTGCAGGTGCGCTGTTCAAGTAGAACTTTGCAGGAGTGGAAGCGTCGTCGCTTGCAAAAGAGATGTCCTTAGAGCCCATGCCGATATACATGCCTTCCTTGTGACCGACACTGTATACTTTCCCGTCAATCGTGATCTTTCCCGCACCGCCGATGTTAATGACGCCAAGCTCACGTCTCTCGCAGAAATACTGTGCGCGCAGTTCGTCTCCGGCAGTGAGAACGAGAGTCTCCTCTACCGGAACGGCAGAGCCTGTGATAATGCGGTCGATGTGGCTGTATACCAGTTTGATAACATCCGGCGCAAAAAGGTCGTCGATTAAAAATTCCTCTCTTAAGCGCTCTGTAGTGTAGTGCTTGACATCTCTTGGAGATGCGGCTGTTCTTAGTTCCATAACGAATAATTCTCCTTTTCTATATAGCTTTTCCCGCGGCGGGAGAGTGTCGCAGACAATCGCCCGCCGCGGGAGAATGATAACATAATTAACAGGTCTTTAAATCGAAACCGAAATAGTTGACCGCGTTGTTGTAGCAGATACCCTTTACGATTTCACTTAAAATCTCATAGTCCGCCGGAAACTCGCCGTTTTCCACCCAGTTGCCGATCAGGTTGCAGAGGATTCTGCGGAAATAATCGTGGCGCGTGTAGGATAAGAAACTTCTTGAATCAGTCAGCATTCCGACAAAGCCGGAGAGATTGCCGAGGTTCGCCAGAGAAATCATCTGATCCTGCATACCGGTCTTGTGATCGTTGAACCACCATGCGGAACCCTGCTGGATCTTTGCGACAGCGGTGGAATCCTGGAAGCATCCTAAGATCGTGCCGATTGCCTGATTATCGTTCGGGTTCAGGCTGTAAATTATGGTCTTCGGCAGATTGCCGTCTTGATTCAAAGCATTTAAGTAGTCTGCTATCTCAGAGGACGGAGCGTAATTGTTAATGCAATCATATCCGGTATCCGGTCCCAGGCGGTCGAACATCGGTGTGTTGTTGTCGCGCTTGCAGCCATAGTGAAGCTGTAATACCCAGTTTCGCTTTGCGTATTCTTTTCCGACATAGACCATAAATGCGGTCTTGAATTTCAATTCTTCTTCGCGGGTAATGGATGCGCCGCCGAGACGTTTTGCGAAAATAGCCTCGATCTCCTCCGCGGAAGCAGGAGCATACATCACATACTCTAACCCGTGGTCGGATACGGAGCAGCCCATGGAAGCGAAGAAATCCATGCGGACGGAAAGCGCTTTGCATAAATCCGCAAAGGAAGCGATCTTAACGCCGGAAACCTCGGAGAGCTGTGCGATGTAATCCGAATAAGTTACTTTCTCAATGTTCATGGCCTTGTCCGGACGCCATGCAGGAAGTACCTGTACGTCAAATGTTCCGTCATCGGCAATCTTCTTGTGCCACTCCAGCGAGTCCACCGGGTCGTCCGTGGTACAGATCAAAGTCACATTGGACTGCTTAATGATATTGCGTACAGACATATCCGGCTCTGCGAGGCGCTTGTTGCAAAGCTCCCACACTTCCTCGGCGGTGTTCTTATTCAGTACGCCGTGATAGCCGAAATACTTCTGCAGCTCCAGATGGCTCCAGTGGAAGAGCGGGTTTCCGATCGCCTTGCCGAGCACCTCCCCCCATTTTAAAAACTTCTCCTTGTCGGACGCGTCTCCGGTGATGTATCGCTCGTCCACACCGCAGGAACGCATAAAACGCCATTTGTAATGGTCCCCGCCAAGCCATACCTGCGTGATGTTCTCAAACTGGCGGTCCTCATAAATTTCCTGCGGATTGATGTGGCAGTGATAGTCGAGGATCGGCGTGTCCGCAGCATTGTCGAAGTATAACTTCTGTGCGGTCTCCGTCTGAAGTAAGAAGTTTTTGTCCATAAATTGTTTCATGTGATTTCCCTCCATAAAAAATGATTTCATTATAATAAAATTATTTAAAATAATGTGGTTCCGCGTTTGACGAGCTTTCCTGAGAAAATGGATTTCTTCGGCATTTCCTCTCCGGCGAGAACGCCCAAAAGCGTCGCAACAAGCTGGTGCGTCTGCGTCTCAAGGCGGTTGTCTACCGAGGTAAGCTCCGGCGTACAGCAGGTCGTGAGCATGGAATTATTATACCCGATTACAGATAAATCTTCCGGCACACGCAGCCCCCTCCCTCGCGCATATTTCATGGCGCCGATCGCAAGCTGATCCTCGGAGGCGATCACGCCGTGAAAGGACGGCTTCTTTTTGGCGAAGCGGTCGATATAAGCGGCAACGTCGTCCATCTGCTGGGGATCGCCATCGTAGAATAAAATCCGCTTCTCATAATCGGGAATATTCTGCTTTTCCATCGCAGCCTTAAAACCGCTCAGCTTCTTGAGACCGCTGTAGGAGTTGGAATTATATAGGTAGAGAATATCTTTGATACCGGACTCCATCATGGAAGTGGTGATCTCATACATGGAAGTATAGTCGTCGCAGAGCGTGCTGTATACATTCGGATAATCGAACGCTGCATTGAGCAGCATGATCGGCACCTGTGAGGAGATATCCTTGATGTACTGGTTCTCGTCCTCCGATGTGCCGATGAAGTTGGAGCCTACCAGAATAATACCGTCCACTTTCTTCGAGAGAATGAGATCAAGGTAACTCTTCTTGATATCCAGATTATATCCGGTACAGCAGAGCAGCGATTCATAGCCGTTTGCCTGAAGCTCCTGTTCGAGATAGAAAACGGCTTTTGCGAGAAAAAGATCGGAGGAATCCGCGCAGAGAATACCGATCGTCTGCAGGGAGCGCAGCCCCATTCCCCTCGCGAAAGCGTTTGGCGTGTAATCGTATTTTTCGATGATGTCCATTACCTTCTTGCGTGTAGCCGGCCGGACTTTGTCGCTTCCGTTCAATACACGGGAGACGGTGGCAATGGACACGCCGGCCTTTTTTGAAATGTCATAGATTGTCATAGTCCTATTCCTTAAAGTGATGAATTATATGGCTCGGTTATAGATGAAAACAGCTTTATACATGATTGTTGCACAAATGATCTCGTTCTATGATACAAAATGATGAAAGCAGTTTCATCATAGCCAATATTATTATACAATACGAAAAAAGAGAAAGCAACTATTGAAATGCGAAAAACAACAAAAATGCCAAAATAAGAACAGAAAACAGAAACAAAATGGATAACTTCACTAAATTGTGCAAAATTACATATTGACTAATTTGATAAAAGGTGTAAGAATACAAAGTGTAAACGCTTACAAAGCAACAGAATGCAGAATCTAACAGAATACCGGGAGGATATCATGGAGCTATTAAGTAAGGAAAAAACAGGAAAGGTCGACAGACCAGTCAGAGTGTTACAGTTCGGCGAGGGGAATTTCCTTCGCGCCTTCGTTGATTATATGATCGACATTGCGAATGAGCAGGGAAAATTCGACGGGGATATCGTGTTGGTAAAGCCGATCGAGTTCGGCAGTCTTGATCGTTTTTGTGAGCAGGAGTGCCAGTATACGGTACAGCTTCGCGGGATCGTAGACGGTGAGCCGAAGAGAATCAACCGTATTGTAACCAGCGTGACGGATGCTGTAGACGCCTACGGCGAGTATGAGAAGTACGCGGCATATGCGAAACTCGATACACTTCGCTATATCGTATCAAATACGACGGAGGCGGGCATTGTGTATGATGATACGGACCGCCTGGAGATGAATCCGCCGAAGAGCTATCCTGGAAAGCTGACAAAGTTCTTATATGAGAGATATAAACATTTTGACGGTGCAGCGGACAAGGGACTCGTCATGCTGCCGGTCGAACTGATCGACGACAACGGTATCCATCTGAAAGAATGCGTATTAAAGCTGGCAAAGCTCTGGGAGTTGGAGGATGAATTTACCGCGTGGCTGAACGAAGCGTGCGTATTTACTTCCACTTTGGTAGATCGTATCGTAACAGGATATCCGAGAGACGAGGCGGAAGAACTGTGCAGGGAGTTCGGGTATCAGGATAATCTGATCGTAACCGGAGAGCCGTTCGCGCTCTGGGTGATTGAGAGTGCAAAGGACATCAGCAAAGAGTTTCCGCTTCCGGATGCAGGGCTTCCGGTCATCTTTACCGACAATCAGAAGCCGTACAAGCAGAGAAAGGTAAGGATCTTAAACGGAGCGCATACCTCCTTTGTACTGGCATCTTATCTCTGCGGCAATGACATTGTATTGGAGTCTATGAACGATGAGTTGATCTTAAACTTTATGAAAGCGACGATCTTCGATGAGGTCATCCCGACACTTACGCTGCCGAAGCAGGATCTGCTTGATTTTGCAGAGGCCGTGATTACGAGATTCAATAACCCGTATGTAAAGCATGCATTGTTGTCTATCTCCTTAAACTCCGTTTCCAAGTGGAGAGCGAGATGTATGCCGAGCTTCCTTGGATATATTGAGAAGGAAGGAAAGCTTCCGGCGCATCTTACCTTCTCGCTTGCGGCGCTGATGGCGTTCTACACGGGAACAGAGATCCGCGATAAAGCGCTTATCGGACACAGGGACGGCGAAGAGTACAATATCATGGACGACGCTGCAGTGCTCGAGTTCTTTGCGGAAAACAGCGCGAAGGAGGCGAAGGAGTATACACATGCAGTGCTTTCCAACGAGTCCTTCTGGGGACAGGACTTAAGCGCGCTTCCGGGTGTGGAGGAGGCAGTCGCTTCCTATACAGAAGATATCCGCGCTCTGGGAATGCGTGGAGCGATGGAAAAGATTTTTGCATAGACAGGTGCAGTCAGGAGATGATATATGAAAGATTTTATCAAAATCCATGAAAATGATAACGTGATCGTAGCGCTGCGTGAGATTAAGGCCGGAGAGGCTGTTACGGTTGCAGACGGAACAGTGGAGGCGTGCGAGACGATTCCGGCGGGGCATAAGATGGCGATCTGCGATGTCGCCGCCGGAGAGGAAGTTATAAAATACGGTTTCCGAATCGGAAACGCTAAAGAGAACATCCGGGCAGGGCAGTGGATTCATGTACATAATATAAAGACGGCGCTTGGCGATCTGTTGGAATATACCTATGAGCCGGTGCATATGGACGTCGCAAAAACGAAGAAAGCTACTTTTATGGGCTTTAGGCGTCCGGACGGCAAGGTCGGCGTGCGAAATGAAATCTGGATCATTCCGACGGTCGGCTGTGTGAATAACATTGCGACTGCGATGGCGAAAGCGGCGGACCAGAGAGTGAGGGGAAGCGTGGAGGAAGTCGTTGCATTTCCGCATCCGTACGGCTGTTCCCAGATGGGAGACGATCAGGAACATACGCGAACCATTCTTGCGGACCTGGTGAATCATCCGAATGCGGGCGGAGTGCTTGTCTTGGGGCTTGGTTGTGAGAACAGCAACATCGGCGAACTTAAGAAGTACATCGGCGCTTATGATGAGAACCGCGTGAAATTCCTTGTCTGCCAGGAATGTGAAGATGAGATGGAGGAGGGGGCGAAGCTCCTGGATGAACTGATCGGTTATGCGGCGGAAGCGAAAAGAGAGCCGATAGACGCGTCAAAGCTGATTATCGGCATGAAGTGCGGCGGAAGCGACGGCTTCTCGGGAATCACGGCAAACCCGCTCGTGGGGAAGTTCTCTGATATTCTGATCGGAAAAGGAGGAACTACGATTCTCACGGAGGTGCCGGAGATGTTCGGAGCGGAGACGCTGCTTATGAACCGTTGCGAGAATCGAGAACTGTTCGATCAGACGGTAACGCTCATTAACGATTTCAAACAGTATTTTAAGGATAATCATCAGACGATCTATGAGAATCCGTCTCCGGGCAATAAGAAGGGTGGAATTTCTACTTTAGAGGATAAATCTCTGGGATGTACCCAGAAATCGGGAAGTGCGCCGGTACGCGGTGTTCTTTCTTACGGCGAGCGTGTGGAGACGCCGGGGCTGAACCTTTTGTCCGCACCGGGCAACGATCTCGTCGCGGCGACGGCGCTCGCGGCAAGCGGCGCACATATCGTGCTGTTTACGACAGGGCGCGGCACACCGTTCGCGTCACCGGTACCCACGGTTAAGATTTCCAGCAACAGTATGCTTGCAGGCAAAAAGAAAAACTGGATCGATTTTAACGCAGGCGTTCTGGTGGAGAATGCCGGGTTGGACGAAATGGGACAGAAATTGTTCGATTACGTGATGAAAGTTGCATCCGGCGAGAAGGTCTGCAGTGAGAAAGCCGGCTTTCATGATATGGCGATCTTCAAGCAGGGCGTAACATTGTAAGATGTTTCATAACGATTCAGAACAGATACGATGTTTCACAAAAATGACAGTATTTACTTTATTTTGTCAATGGTAAATACAATATGGTTTCCGTATGATAGAAAGGCAGAAACCATATTGAAAATAGAAAAGGAGAGAAGAAGATGGGTATTTTAAACAATTTTTCACTGGAAGGAAAAGTAGCGCTTGTGACAGGGGCATCCTATGGTATCGGATTTGCAATCGCATCCGCATATGCTGACGCGGGAGCGACTATTGTATTCAACGATATCAAGCAGGAGCTGGTAGACAAGGGACTTGCCGCTTACGAGGAGAAGGGCATCAAGGCGCACGGCTATGTGTGCGATGTGACTAATGAAGAGCAGGTGCAGGCAATGGTAAAGAAGATCGAGGAGGAGGTCGGCGTGATCGATATCCTTGTAAACAACGCGGGCATTATCAAGCGTATCCCGATGCTCGAGATGAAGGCGGAGGAGTTCCGCCAGGTCATCGATGTTGATCTTAACGCACCGTTCATCGTGTCCAAGGCGGTTATCCCGGGCATGATCAAGAAGGGGCACGGAAAAATCATCAACATCTGCTCTATGATGAGCGAACTTGGACGTGAGACGGTATCTGCATATGCGGCTGCAAAAGGCGGTTTGAAAATGCTTACAAGAAATATTGCATCCGAGTATGGCGAGTACAACATCCAGTGTAACGGTATCGGACCGGGTTATATTGCGACTCCGCAGACGGCTCCGCTTCGCGAGATCCAGCCGGACGGTTCGAGACATCCGTTCGACCAGTTCATTATCGCAAAGACTCCGGCAGCAAGATGGGGCGAGGCAGAGGATCTGCAGGGACCGGCGGTATTCCTTGCTTCTGACGCATCCAACTTTGTCAACGGTCATGTCGTATATGTGGACGGCGGTATCCTGGCTTACATCGGAAAACAGCCGTAAAAAGTCAAAAAACGTATAAAAACAGCCGAAAAACATTTTTTACAAAAAAAATGAAAAAAATGAAAAAAAGTAGTGCATTTTTATGAGGGCTGTGCTATAATACAATATGTAAGCACTTACATTATTGCAATGTGACGAAACAGAATTCAAACAGGATTCGTAAAGCTGACACATTGCCAAGAAAGAAAAAGGAGAAGAAGACTATGAAAAAGGATTTCCTGAAACGTGTAATGGCTACCGGTTTAGTAGCAACTATGGCACTTGGCACGGCAGCCTGTGGTGATTCCACAGGAGACAAGACCGCAGATGCTCCGGCAGCAGACGCAGCAACAGACGCTCCGGCGGCAGAGGCAGCGCCGTCCACCGAAGAAGCGGCAGGCACAGACACAGCCGCAGCGGATGACGGTTCTTACGAAGAGTGCACCCTTACTATTTCATGGTGGGGCGGCGACTCCAGACATGAGGCTACTCAGAAGGCAATCGAGGCATTCGAGGCGGCTTACCCGGGCATCACGGTTGAGTCTACCTTTGGCGCATGGGATGGCTGGGAAGAGAAGATGGCAACTGCATTCGCAGCAGGAACCGCTCAGGATGTAAACCAGATCAACTGGAACTGGATCACACAGTACGACTCTGACGGATCTGCATTCCTTAATTTAAATGACTATGCAAGCGTGATCGATATGAGCCAGATCGATTCTGCATACCTTGATATGTGTACGGCAGGCGACGGCTCTCAGGCGGCCCTTCCGGTTTCCATGACAGGTAGAATTTTCTACTGGGATAAGACCACATTCGATGAGGTTGGATGTGAGCTCCCGACTACTCTGGAAGAGTTGAAGGCTTGCGGCGAGGCATTCGCGGCATACGGTGACGATTATTATCCGTTAGCATTGGGCGAGTACGACAGAATGATTCTCATGGTATATTACCTTGAGTCTGTATACGGAACCGACTGGGTAACAGACGGACAGCTCAACTATACGGTAGAGCAGGTTGCTGAGGGACTTCAGTTCATCCAGGATCTTGAGGATGCACACGTAATCCCGTCGATCGCAACTATCGCTGGTGACGGCGCTTCTTCTCTGGATCAGAACCAGAACTGGATCGACGGACACTATGCAGGTATCTTCGAGTGGGATTCTTCCGCAAGCAAATTCTCCGCAGCAGCAGAGGGACGTGAGATCGTTGTCGGCGATTATTTAACAGACCTTGGCGATTACAAGGGAGGATATGCAAAGGTATCTATGTGCTGGGCAATCGCATCTTCCTGCGAGCATCCGAAGGAGGCGGCTTTACTTGTAAACTTCTTAATGAACAACGAGGAAGCAGCTACAATCCTTGCTTCTGAGAGAGGTGTTCCGGTATCTCAGATCGCATTAAAGACAGCAAACGATGCGGGCTTATTGAACGGTCAGGTCGTAGAGGCGAACGGTAAGGTTCTTGCATGGGTTCAGAACAGCTTAGATCCGAAGTTTGAGGATTCTCAGTTAAAGAGCAGCGACGGCGTATACTACGATGTAATGGCTGGCTTAAGCTATGGTGATTACACAGTAGAGGAAGCAGCACAGGTATTAGTGGATGGCGTAACAAGCGTTATCTCCCAGTAATTGGCTGCATGAATTTCGGAGCTGCTGTTCACACAACAGCAGCTCCATTTTTAAAAGGTGTATGATGAATTTTAATCTATATGTGGCAGAATGCATTCAGAATACGGATGCCTGTAAGAAAATTTCAGGATTCGCCATGGAAGGATCAAGGATACTCTATGGAATTTCTGAAAGCGGATCACAAAAAGAACAGGCAGCAGAGCTTTTGAAAAAAGCAGTCGGCGCGAAATGGAGCGCCGGCAGTACAATCATGGATTCCCCGGCTGTGGGGAGAGCCTGTTCCTTCCTGTATGAGCAGATGGGAGAGGCGCACAGCAAAGAAACGATGGAAGCATGTATGGAACAGCTTCGGAACTGCCCGAGGACGAAGGAAGGAATCTT
Source organism: Roseburia hominis (assembly GCA_021771815.1). Lineage (GTDB taxonomy): Bacteria > Bacillota > Clostridia > Lachnospirales > Lachnospiraceae > Roseburia > Roseburia hominis_A. The sequence continues at coordinate 66,661 of JAETOE010000012.1, read as the reverse complement.
CCGGGGGGAGGGTATGGACGAAAGCCCGATGCCGTGGACATGGAGGTTCGACGCATATCCATTTTATATGGAGTATGAGACGAAGTACCATAACAAAGCGGATTATGCGGATATCGTAAAACAGCTTTTGAGGCTTGCACCGGAGGATGGCGAATGGACATCCGATACGGCATGGTATCTTATGACGGTAATCATGGTCATGGATCGCATGAGCAGAGAGATTTTTGAACATTACAAATCTCTGGAAGAGGTTTTTAAGGCGACCATCAGGAACATTCTTAGTCCCGGCTGGAAGTGGGACTTTGAGCAAAAAGAAAGTGCAATGATGGGCTGCTCTATTCTAAAGGCTTGTAATATGGGCGTTTTAAATAGTGAAAAATATGCAGAAATTGGACTTTCCATGACAGATGGTCTGATAAATGGATCATTCGATCTGAAAGATTCAGAGCTGGCGGGACTTGCCATGATGGCATACGCTTGGCGTCTGACTTTAAATAATTTATAAGTAGGAGGTACAAAAGGTTGGCTAAGAAAAGTAATACGGCAAATGTCACTGTGCCAAAGAAAAAGAAATCATTCCAAGACATTTGCAAAGAGAACATTGGCTTTTTCTTCGTTTTGCCGTGGTTGATCGGTTTTCTGATCTTTAAGCTGTATCCGATGGGAGCGTCGTTATTCTACAGCTTCACGGACTACAATCTGTTCAAGGGTATGAATGTGATCGGAACGCTGGATAATTATGCCAGTGTGTTCACAAGCCCGAAGATCACAAAGGCATTGGGCGTTACGTTTAAGTATGCGTTTATCACGGTGCCGCTGAAGCTGGTATTCGCATTGTTCATTGCGTACATATTGAACTTTAAGATCAAGGGAGTGAACTTTTTCCGTACCGCATATTACATTCCGTCTATCCTCGGAGGTTCTGTAGCGATCGCCGTACTTTGGAAAGCGGTATTCCGTGATGACGGACTTTTGAACGGACTGCTGGGCATCTTCGGAATTGAAGGTCCGAGCTGGCTGTCCGATCCGAATTGTGCGCTGTTTGTTATCTGTCTGCTTCGTGTATGGCAGTTCGGGTCTGCGATGATTATTTTCCTCGCAGCGTTAAAGGGTGTATCTGCTGATCTCTACGAGGCGGCGGCAATCGACGGTGCAGGCAAGTGGCGTCAGTTCTTCTCCATCACCGTGCCGATCATTACACCGGTTATCTTCTACAATCTGGTAACGCAGTTATGTCAGGCGTTCCAGGAGTTCAATGGACCGTACATCATCACACAGGGCGGACCGAGAAATTCTACGACACTGATTTCACTGTTGATCTACAACAGCGCATTCAAGCAGTACGATATGGGTATGGCGAGTGCGATGGCCTGGGTAATGTTCGTAATCCTGATGATCTTTACCGTGATCGCGTTCTTAAGCCAGAAGTACTGGGTATTCTATTCTGATGAGGAGGGTTAAGGAAAATGGCAGCAGAAAGTAAAACAAAACACTATGTCAATGTATTCTTAAGATACTTTGTCCTGATCCTCGTTGGTCTGATCATGATTTACCCGCTGATCTGGATGGTCGGTGCAACGTTTAAGTCGAATGCAGAGATTTTCTCCAGCATCGGTTTCATTCCAAAGAATCCGACCATAGAAGGATACAAGGCAGCCATGGAGAATTACGGCGGTGCGATCAACGTGTGGAAGGCAATGATCAACACTTTCTCCTATGTAATTCCGAAGGTAGTATTTACGATGATTTCCGCAACAGTTACCGCTTACGGTTTCGGTCGTTTTGAGTTCAAGGGAAGAGGCGTTCTGTTTTCTGTCTTGATGGCGACGCTGTTTCTGCCACAGGTAGTGCTGAATGTTCCGCAGTTCATTTTATTCACGAAGCTGGGATGGGTAGACTCTTCCCTGTACCTGCCGATTATTGTGCCGACACTGTTCGCAACGGATACGCTTTTTGTGTTCCAGTTGATTCAGTTCTTGCGCAATGTACCGAAGGAGCTGGATGAGGCGGCGAAGATTGACGGATGTAACGCGATGCAGACATTGGTGAAGGTCATTGTTCCGATGCTTTCCCCGGCGATTACTTCCATCGCATTGTTCCAGTTCATGTGGTCATCCAATGACTTTATGGGACCGTTGCTCTACGTCAATACACCGGCAAAATATCCGTTGGCGCTTTTCGTTAAGCTGTCCATGGATGCGGATTCGGGATTCTCATGGAACAGAGTGCTTGCGTTATCTCTGATTTCCATTATCCCTTCACTGATCGTATTTTTCTGCGCACAGGATAAGTTCGTGGACGGTATTTCCGCAGGCGGTGTTAAGGGCTGATATTTAAGAATAGAAGAGGGTGGCAGGATTGCCACCCTTTTGTAGTATTATAAGGATTGCAGCGCAAAGCGGCGATTCATATTCGGGAGGAAAAGAAGATGGAGATTCGGCTTGTGATGAAGACGGCGAGAAGCGCATCTATAGAGCTGGACGACGGCGGTATCTATAAGACGAAGGAAACATACCGCATTTTGGTCAATGAGAGCGAAGAGAAGACGACAGACACAGTGATTACTTCGGTTTACGGACTAAGACCGGATACCGATTACGAGATCCGTGTGGAGGATATGCAGGGGAAAATGCAGGGAAATCTTGCATTTCGCACAGATTATGAATTTGTTACGTTAAATGTACGGAAATTTGGTGCAAAAGGAGATGGTATTTCGGATGATACATCGTTCATACAGGCGGCGATCATGGCGTGTCCTGCGAACAGCCGCGTGCTGATTCCAAAGGGAACGTACAAGATTACGAGTCTTTTCTTAAAGAGCGGCATCAATCTGGAACTGGCGAAGGGCGCCGAACTTCTGGCAGATACCGACCGATCGCACTTTGCAATTCTTCCGGGGCTCGTGGAAAGCTATGACGAGACGGAGGAATACAATCTCGGCACATGGGAGGGGAACCCGCTTCCGATGTTTGCCGGAATCATTTCCGGCATCGGCGTCTCCGATGTGACGCTCTACGGCGAGGGAAGCATTAATGGCGCGGCAAATCACGAGAATTGGTGGAAGAACGAGAAAGTGATGGTAGGAGCGTTCCGGCCGCGGATGCTCTCGTTAAACCGCTGCAGGAATATCCGGGTGCAGGGGCTTTATTTCCACGACAGCCCGGCGTGGGTGATTCACCCGTATTTTTCCGATCAGCTTCTGTTCTGTAATCTGATCGTCGAAAATCCGGCGCAGTCGCCGAACACGGACGGGCTTGATCCGGAATCCTGCAGGGATGTCACGATCTGCGGCATTCGTTTCTCGCTTGGGGACGACTGTATTGCAGTGAAGTCCGGCAAAATCTACATGGGGCGGAAATATAAGACGCCGTCCTCGAATGTACACGTATATCAGTGCCTGATGGAGAACGGGCACGGCGCTGTCACGGTGGGAAGTGAGATGGCAGGCGGCGTGAATAACCTGATCGTCGAGAAGTGCCGTTTCTATCACACGGACCGAGGGCTCCGCATCAAGACGAGAAGAGGGCGCGGCAGGGATGCGGTGCTCGACAATATTATTTTCCGGAATCTTGAGATGGAACAGGTCATGACGCCCTTTACGGCAAATGCCTTTTATTTCTGTGACCCGGACGGCAGAACAGAGTTCGTGCAGTCAAGAGAGACATATCCGGTGGATGACGGAACGCCCGTTATGAAGCGTTTTTATTTCGAAAATATCACGGCGAAGGACTGCCATGTGGCGGCGTCATGGTTCGACGGACTCCCGGAGGCGAAAATCGAACAGATTACGATGCGCAATGTTGGAGTTTCCTTTGCGGACGATGCAAAATGTGATGTGCCGATCATGTCAAACGGTGTGGACGCCTGCAGCAGGAAGGGATTGTTCGCAAGAAATGTGAAAAAGATGGTGCTTGATAATGTGACGATTGAGGGCTGTGCGGGGGAAGAATTCGAGCTTTTCGGGGTGGACGAAATCATCCGAAAGTAATAGAATAGGAAGCGGAAAGGAGAACAAACGATGCAGCTTGGAATACGTTTACACGATATAAAAAAGGCGCCGCTCGCAGAGCGGCTTGCGATCGCGCATGAGCAGGGCTTTTCCTGCGGACATCTGGCGCTCTCTAAGGTGGTTTCGGAGTACCCGGTGGATGACGGGGCCCTCACACCGGGGTATGCGATGTATTTAAAACGCATTTTTATGGAGAATAAGCTGGACGTGGCAGTACTTGGCTGTTATCTGAATCTGGCGAATCCGAATCCGGAGAGCCTTGCAGGGATCACACACCGCTATATGGCGCACATCCGCTTTGCGTCGCTTTTGGGCGCGGGCGTTGTCGGGACAGAGACAGGCGCGCCGAATGAGGCGTATCAGTTCGAGGAGAGAAGCCATTCCGAGGAGGCGCTTGCGATTTTTATCAGGAATCTGCGCCCGGTCGTGGAGTATGCACAGAAGATGGGAGTGATCGTCGCGATCGAGCCGGTCTACAAGCATATTGTCTGCAGCCCGAAGCGCGCCAGAAGAGTGCTCGATGAGATTGCATCGCCGAATCTCCAGATTATTTTCGACCCGGTCAATCTGCTTGATATCTGTAATTACATGGACAGAGAGGCGATCATTGCAGAGGCGATCGAGCTGCTCGGCGAGGATATCGCGATGGTGCATATCAAGGATTTTCAGGTTTCGGATGATAAACTGATATCGGTAGCGGCCGGAACGGGCGAGATGGACTATACGCAGATCATCCGCTTTATGAAGGAGAGAAAGCCGTACATCCATGCGACGCTCGAGAATACCGTACCGGAGAATGCGGTGGCTGCGCGTACATATATTCAGGGTCTATGGGATGAATGCGAGGTGCGAAATGTGGAATAAATTCTTTGATATGGACAATGTGGTATGGCGGACCATCGACAAGATCGGAAAGATATTTCTTCTAAATCTGTTGTGGCTGATCTGCTCGCTGCCGATCTTTACGATCGGAGCTTCCACAACGGCGTTGATTTACAGCAGCATGAAGCTTCACGATAACGAGGGCTACTGGCATGAGAATTTCTTTTCGTCCTTTAAGGAGAATTTTAAGCAGGCTACCGCTCTGTTTTTCCTTTACCTTGTCGCAGGCGTGCTCCTGGCGGTGGATTTTGTGTTCGGCAATCAGGCGGGAAGTACGTTCGGAATGCTGATGCAGTCGGCGGCCGGGATTCTTTTTGTACCGTATTTCCTGTCGCTTTTGTATGTGTTCGGCGTGCAGGCGAAGTTCGTGAATCCGGTAAGAGCTACGATACGCTATTCCTTTTTTATGGCGCTTCGCAACATGAAGTATACGATCCAGATGGCGATTCTCGTGATACTGTTCGTGTGGGTGAATACGACGGTGCTGCTTTCAAATTTCCTGTCGCTCATTTATGGATTCGGGCTGATGGGATATTTCTTCGGGGCATATTATCGAAAGATATTTGCAAAATACATAGAGCCGCAGGCGGAAGTGCCGGGCGGCGAAGCGATTTAAGAGAAAACGCGCAGAATGCCGCATAGGGGGAATGACTGCAGATCATGCGAGCTTCATTTTCCTGATGCGGCATTTTTGTCGCGTCATTTTACTTTTTGTCGCGCAAATGCATTTTACCGGCGCAGAATGCATCTTATCCCGTAAAGTTTTGAAAAAACGTTGTCTGGTGTTAAGGTAAAAGCATCAAGAGAACGGAGGAAACAAGATGGGATTTGTGATAAAGTTATTGCCTGGCGGTGTGGGCGCGGCGCTGATCGTATGGGGCGTCCGGGCAAAGAAAGGATGCGGAAAATGGCGGGCGAAGGTAATTGGAGGCGGTTTTCTTCTTGCAGCGGCGTTGTTTGCCGTATTGCTTCCGAGGCTGTTGTTCCCCGCGTATGAAAGTCCTGCGGTCACGGGGGAGTATGCGGTCGAAACGGCGGAATATACGTGGGTGGATGAAAGCAGAACCGAGACTTATACCGATACGGGTGAAAAACGGAAGCTCACGGTGAAAATCTGGTATCCGGTGGAGCAGCCGGAACATAGCTGTCCGCTCGTGGTATTTTCACACGGGGCGTTCGGCGTGATCGACAGCAATCATTCGACCTGTACGGAACTTGCATCGCACGGTTATGTGGTGGCGAGTATCGGGCATACATATCATGCGATGTATGTGACGGATACGGACGGAAATACGGATTATGTGAACATGGAGTTCTTAAAGCAGGTGAATGCCGGAAACGGCGAAGCGGACGATCCCGAATCGGAAAGAGAGCGCTACGGGTACAGTCAGGAATGGATGGAAGTGCGCACGGCAGATGAAAATTTTGTGCTGGATCAGATTCTTGCACGTGCAAATGCGGCAGGGAATGTGTCTGCGGGAGAAAGTGTGTCCGCGGCAGGAACAGTGTCCGCGGCAGGGGAAGAGAACGCGGAGCCGTTCGCATTGATCGATGTAGACCACATCGGGCTTTTCGGTCACTCGATGGGCGGAGCGTCTTCGGTCCAGGTCGCAAGGGAGCGGTCGGATATTGACGCGGTCATTGATCTGGAGGGAACGATGCTCGGCGAGTATGTCGGTTTTGCGGACGGAACAGAAGTATTTAATGAAGAGCCTTATCCGGTTCCGCTTCTGGACGTCAATTCGGCTGCAGTGGATGCGGAGGCGAGGGCGCTTCCCGGCGACGGCTATGTGAATTTCTATGTCGGGGAACGAGCCGCAGATTATCATTATGCGGTGATCGACAATGCGGGGCATCTGAATTTTACGGACCTGCCGTTGGTATCGCCACTGCTTGCAGGGATGCTCGGTGTGGGAGAAGTAGATGCAAAGGAATGCATCGAGGAAGTGAATGCGCTGGTGCTTGATTTCTTTGATACTTATCTGAAGGAAGCGCCTGAAAAATAAATGGCAAAGAGGTTTTCAATGAAAGTCAGAATCCGGAAAATTGCGGAAAAAGAAGCGGAACAGGTCATTGTGGAGTGCGTGGAGATCACGCAGGAGATAAAGGATATCTGCGCTTATGTGGGGACGAAAGGCAGGGAGCTTGCGGGAGTCTGGAACGGAAGGAGCTTCCGGTTTCCGCTTGCGTCGGTGCTTTATTTTGAAGCGCTCGACGAGAAGGTGTTCGCCTACACGACAGACAGAGTATATGAAGTAAAACTCCGCCTCTATGAGGCGGAGGAGGCGTACGGAGCTTATCATTTTATACGGTGCTCGAAATCCGTGCTGCTCAATCTAATGCAGCTCGAGAGCATCAGCCCGGCGCTGAACGGGCGTTTTTTTGCACATATGAAGAACAAAGAGACGGTCATGATTTCGAGGGCATATGTGCCGAAGCTGAAAGCGGCAGTGATGGGAGAGGAGGAAAAACGGGTATGAGGTCAGGAAACAGACAATCCGCAAAAGGATTTTGGTCGGAATTTATGATGTCATTTTTCGTGTGTACGGCATGCATCTGTATTCTGGAAGGGATTCTCGGAATGATTTTCTTCCCGGAGCAGGGGTTTGGCTACGACGCATTTTTCTCACCGCCGCTGTTCGGTTTTGTGTCGGTACTGTTTGGAGTCGTAACATATTCTAAGAGGGAACTTACGATGCGGGAGGTCATCGTCCGCAGGTGTATCCATCTGCTTCTCATTGAACTGTTTGTAGTTGGAATCAATTATGCGGCGGGGACGATGTTTTCGACCGGATTTGTCATTGTGCTCGTGTTTGCGATCGCCGTGGTTTTTGTGGCGGTGTACGCGGTCTTATATGTGAATGATAAGAGGAGCGCAGTTCTGTTCAATGAGGAGCTGCGGAAGTTCCAGGAGAGGGCGGCGCAAAAAGAGGAGGCATAAAAGCCTCCTCTTTTTGCGCCGTAAAATAAAGAACAAACAATTATTGGTTGCATAAAAAAATAGCATCTGTAATCGTCTGTTACAGATGCTATCACGGTCTGTTAAGCTCTTTCAACTTTACCGGATTTCAAACAGGAAGCACATACATATAATTTCTTAGGTGTTCCGTTCACTTTACAGTTCACACGCTTGATGTTTGATTTCCACATTCTATTTGATCTTCTATGAGAGTGGCTGACATTATTACCGAAATGAGCGCCCTTTCCACAAACTGCACATTTTGCCATGCTTTTGCACCTCCTTGCATATTCATAATCCCAGCATGCGGAACTCGTCCCGCATTCTATAGGTAGAACCTGCAAACAAACAGGCTCACAACATGATTATTCTAGCAGAAGAAAGTACATAATGCAAGTAAATTTTAAAAAAAATATAAAAAACGTAAAACAGGACTATGAATTTTCATAAAAAGCGGTTATAATAGCAATAAACTAGCGTTAATATGGCTTTGAAAGGAGCATCGTTATTCTATGAATGGACAAATGGAAACCCAGTGGGGCAAAGTTACAATAGATTCAGAAGTCATCGCAACCTACGCAGGCTCTGTTGCGGTGGAGTGCTTCGGTATTGTCGGCATGGCGGCGGTCAATATGAAGGACGGTCTGGTCAAGCTGCTGAAGAAAGATTATCTGACGCATGGAATAAATGTTGTCGTTGATGAAGAGAATAAAATAACGATTGATTTTCACGTTATCGTATCCTACGGTGTCAGCATCAGTACGGTTTCCGATAACCTGATTGAGACGGTAAAGTACAAAGTAGAAGAGTTTACCGGAATGGAAATCAAGAAAATTAACATCTACGTCGAAGGCGTACGAGTGATTGATTAAGGAGGATTTTGAGGTGGAAATCACTACGATAAATGCCGAAGCTCTTGGGAAAGCGTTTTTGGCAGGAGCTAAGAATTTAGAGGCGAAGAAAGAATGGATCAATGAGTTGAATGTCTTCCCGGTTCCGGACGGAGATACGGGAACGAATATGTCTATGACGATCATGTCGGCGGCAAAGGAAGTCGCTGCTATGAAGAACCCGGATATGAAGTCGCTTGCCAAGGCAATTTCTTCCGGTTCTCTGCGTGGGGCAAGAGGTAACTCGGGCGTTATTCTTTCCCAGTTATTCCGCGGCTTTACCAAGATTATTGCAGAGTATGACGAAGTGGATGTGCAGGTACTTTCCGACGCATTCCAGAAAGCGGTGGAGACTGCGTACAAGGCGGTTATGAAGCCGAAGGAAGGCACGATCCTTACGGTTGCTAAGGGGATGGCGAACCGCGCCGCAGAGATCTGTGACGAGACGAATGATCTGATTGCATTCTGTGAGGAAGTGATCAAAGAGGGCGATCATGTCCTTGGTAAGACCCCGGATATGCTTCCGGTCTTAAAGCAGGCGGGCGTTGTGGATTCCGGCGGACAGGGTCTGATGCAGGTAATGAAGGGCGCGCTCGATTCCCTGCTCGGCAAGGAGATCGACTACGAGATTCTCGCACCCACGAAAGAGCAGACGAAAGCGTCAGAGTCTTCCTATAATATTGAGGCGCAGGCGGCGCAGGAGATCAAGTTCGCATACTGTACGCAGTTTTTGATTATGTTGGATAGACCGATCACTACAAAGCAGGAGAACGGGTTCAAAGAATATCTTGAGAGCATTGGCGATTCGATTGTTGTAGTTGCGGATGATGAGATCGTGAAGGTACACGTACATACCAACGATCCGGGTCTTGCAATGCAGAGAGGTTTGACGTACGGAAGTCTTACGACAATTATTATCGAGAACATGAAGTTGGAACGCGATGAGAAGATTTCCGCTTTGAAGGAGAAGAAAATGCAGTCACAGACGCCCTCCGGCGCAAATCAGGCGGAGGCGTCCGAAGAACCGAAGGAGCAGGAGCCGCCGAAGGAGATGGGCTTTATCTCTGTCAGCATCGGAGATGGCATCAACGAGATTTTTACCGGACTGGGAGTCGATTATATCATCGAGGGCGGTCAGACGATGAATCCGAGTACCGAGGATATGTTAAACGCGATCGAGAAGGTCAACGCGAAGACGATTTTCATCCTCCCGAACAATAAGAACATTATTCTCGCGGCAAACCAGGCAGCGTCTCTGGTGGAGGATAAGAAGGTTATTGTGATTCCGACCAAGACGATTCCGCAGGGTGTTACGGCGTTGATCAATTATATTCCGGACAGCACGCCGGAGGACAACGAGGAGCGCATGAATGCCGAGATCGGCGCTGTCAAGACAGGTCAGGTAACCTATGCCGTGCGTGACACTGTGATTGATGACAAGGAGATCAAGCAGGACGATTACATGGGAATCGGCGACGCGGGGATTCTCTCGGTAGGTCAGGAGCTTAACACTACCGTGCTTGATATGATCGGACAGCTCATTGATGAGGATTCCGCAATCGTCACCATTTATTACGGTGAGGAGATGAAGGAAGAGGATGCGAACGCGATCAGCGAGAAGCTTTTGGCGGAATATCCGGATGTAGAGGTGGAAGTTCACTACGGCGGACAGCCGATTTATTACTATGTGATTTCGGTAGAGTGAGAAGTGCCGGAACGAAAGTGAGAAGTATCAAAAAGGTGGGAAGGAGATTTTGTGCTTGCACAATAAGTATTCTTCCCATCTTTTTTGATTCGGCGAACGCATGCAAAGCCAAAGGCTGTGAAGGAGGAGCAGATATGAACCGCAATTCGGCAATTACGGAAATCAAGGGCATCGGGGAAAAGACCGCAGCCCTTTTTCAGAAATTGAATATCGAGACGGTGGGAGATATCCTGCTTCACTACCCGCGCACTTATGTACAGTTCCCCGTGGCGAAGCAGGCAGGGGAAGTGACGGAGGGCGAGACTGCCGCCGTTATCGGCAGGGTCATGAAGGTTCCTGTGGTGCGCAGGACGCGCAGTATGCCGGTCACCGTCACGACGATCGGCGAGGCGGGGGCACAGCTGGAACTGGTGTGGTTTCGGATGCCCTACATCAAGAGTCAGCTAAAGCCCGGGAATATATATGTGTTCTACGGAAAGGTGACGCGGAAAAATGGCAGGCTGGTGATGGAACAGGCGGTCATCTACACAGGGGAGCAGTACGCCGCCATGGAGAATGTATTCATGCCCGTTTACGGTCTGACGGGCGGCGTTTCCAATAACCTTGTCACCAAGACGGTGCGCGCCGCTTTTCTGGAAGAGAATCTGTTTCAGGAATATCTTCCCTCCGAAATCCGTGATATGTATCAGCTCTGCGAGTACAATTACGCCATGAAGCAGATTCATTTCCCGAATGATATGGATACGCTGATTACGGCGCGAAAACGTCTGGTATTTGACGAATTTTTCCTGTTTATCCTAAGTATGCAGTATCAGAAGGAGAAGCGAGTCAAAGACGCGAACGAGTTTGAGTTTATGGACGACGGTTTTACGGCCGGGTTGATCGCGAAGCTTCCGTATGAGCTGACGAACGCGCAGAAGGCGGCGCTTTTGGATGTACAGCGCGATATGAGGAGTGCTTATGTGATGCAGCGTCTGATTCAGGGAGACGTCGGTTCCGGTAAAACGATCATTGCATTTCTCGCGATGGCGGACGCAGCGCACAATGATTACCAGTCTGCGATTATGGCGCCGACCGAGGTGCTTGCCAGACAGCACTACGAGACATTCCAGAAGCTTTGTGAGCAGTTCGGATTAAAGATTCCTGTCGTACTCCTGACAGGATCTATGACGGCGAAACAGAAGCGCATGGCTTATGAGGCGCTGCAGCTCTATCCGAATGCCATGATCGTCGGCACGCATGCATTGATTCAGGAGCGGGCGGTCTACGATAATCTGGCGCTTGTCATCACGGACGAGCAGCACCGTTTCGGTGTGCGCCAGCGGGAGAATTTTGCGGAAAAGGGCGCTCATCCGCATATTCTCGTCATGAGTGCAACGCCGATTCCGCGGACGCTTGCGATTATCATTTACGGCGACCTGGACATTTCCGTGGTGGACGAAGTTCCGGCGAAGCGTCTGCCGATCAAGAACTGCGTTGTGAATACCGGATACCGCGCCAAGGCGTATTCGTTTATCGAAAACGAGATAAAAAACGGGCATCAGGCGTATGTGATCTGTCCGCTGGTCGAAGCGGTCGAAAGTATGGACACCGAGAATGCCACAGACTACGTGAAGAAACTGCGCGGAATTTTCCCTGAGGAAATCAAACTCGGACTTCTCCATGGTCAGATGAAGCCGGAGCAGAAGAACAAGGTCATGGAAGCATTCATGAAAAATGAAGTGCAGGTGCTTGTATCCACCACAGTTGTAGAGGTCGGGGTCAATGTGCCGAATGCGACGGTCATGATGATCGAGAATGCGGAGCGGTTCGGACTTGCACAGCTCCATCAGCTTCGCGGGCGCGTCGGGCGCGGGGATGCGCAGTCTTACTGTATTATGGTGAATTGCTCGAGCAGTAAGACAGCGGAAAAGCGGCTCAATATCTTAAATCAGTCTAACGACGGGTTTAAGATTGCGAGCGAGGATCTAAAGCTGCGCGGTCCGGGAGATTTCTTTGGCATCCGTCAGTCAGGAGAGCTTCAGTTTGCACTTGGTGACATTTATCAGGACGCCGCAGTCTTACAGCAGGCATCCGAGGCGGTGCATAAGCTTTTGGAGGATGACCCTGGACTTAAAGAAGAGGCGCACGAGAATCTGAGGCATTATCTGGAGCAGTTTTTGAAAAGAGAGCGGAATCAGATGAGCCTATAGCAGAGAAACTGTCGGATATGTTGGGAAACGTTTCGAAAAAAGAAAGGACCACATACGATTTATAATCGTATGCGGCCCCCTTTTTCTTTTGCGTTTTTCTGATTTTTCAGATCATTTACAAAATTACTTACTGTAAGTTTACTTGCGGTAAGTTTATTTGTGGTAAGTTTTACTTACGGTAAGTTTACTTACGGTAAGTTTACTTACCTGCCATCTGGCGCTCCTGTGCCTCAATCATTTTCTTCACCATATAGCCGCCGACGGACCCGTTCTGCTTGGAGGTTAAGTCACCGTTGTAACCGTCCTTAAGCGGTACGCCGATCTCGCTTGCTACCTCGTACTTGAAACGGTCTAATGCACTCTTTGCTTCCGGGATTGCTGCTCTGTTCGATGAACGATTTGCCATGATTTGTTTCCTCCTTATGGTACGTTATATGCTTGTTTTCGTTTGTTATGAACAAGTGGTCGTTGAATGGAAGATGCGTCGTGTGAAGTACTGCATTTCACTGCATTTCGTTTTCGCTGACGTTTTGTTCAAGGATAGTATGTGCACTGCAAAGAGGATTAAACATGCAGTTATTGTCAGAACATGAAAAATAAAGTAAAATAAAAAAGCAGATTGGAAAGGGAAAGAGAGCATTTATGAGATTAGCGGAGCACATAAGAGAGAAAAGGAAGCTTATCATCAACATACTTTTTTGGATATATGTTGCTGTGGTTTTTCGGATTACTGTGTTCCGAACGGGATTCACATTCAGCCATTTCTTTGAAAACGGACGTCTGAATCTGACTCTATTTCAGGGATATCTTCCAATGATAAAAGAGGGAAGATGGTTCATGTTCATTTATCTGTTCGCCGGAAATATTATCTGGTTCGTTCCGTTTGGTATGTATCTGGAGGGACAAAAGAAATGGAAGCTTGTGGCAACTGTTTTGTGCGGTTTTCTGTTTTCACTGACAATCGAGACGTTGCAGTACGCATTTGGAACGGGATTTTCGGAACTGGATGATCTGATTTTAAATACGTTCGGTGTGTTTCTTGGATCTCTTTCTGTGCGCGGATATAGAATTGTAAGCGCTTACAAGAAATAACTTTACATTTTTTGACAGATTCGCTATGATAAGGTTATATATGATTCATTTAAGAAGGGATTTTTAGGAGGAAAACAAGGAGGAAAATCCTGCACAGCTTGCTGGGCATTGCTCCATGCAATGGCAGTCGCATTTTCCTTCGGAAAACAAGGAGGATTATCATGGACAAAATCGAGCAGTATATTGACGGGCTTTTGGCAAAGAGCACGCCGGATCGCCCAATCTGGAACATTGAGAAGATCTTGCAGGGTCAAAAATCGACATGGAATTACATCGACGGCTGTATGATTAAGGCAGTGCTTGAGATGTACGCCATCACCAAGGACGAGAAATATTTTAAATTTGCGGACGCATTTATCGATGCGAAGGTGCATGAGGACGGTTCGATCGAGGGTTATTCGGTGGAGGAGCTCAACATTGACAATGTAAATGCAGGAAAGACCCTGTTCGAGCTTTACGATCTGACCGGAAAGGAAAAGTACCGCAAAGCGATTGATCTTGTATACAGTCAGATCGGACAGATGCCGCGGACGAAGGAGGGCAATTTCTGGCACAAGAATATCTACCCGAATCAGGTATGGCTGGACGGACTTTACATGTGTCAGCCGTTTTATATGGAATACGAGACGCGTTTTCATGATAAGAAGAATTATGACGATATTTTCAATCAGTTTTTCAACGTGGAAGAGCATATGCGCGACCCCAAGACCGGGCTTTATTACCATGCCTACGATTCGTCAAGAGAAATGTTCTGGTGCGATAAGGTCACGGGCTTAAGCCAGAATTTCTGGCTGCGTGCGCTGGGCTGGTTCTCGATGGCGCTTCTCGATACGCTCGACAAGATGGATGCGTCCGGGACCAAACCCTACGAGCGGATGAAGCGGATTTTTACGGAACTGATGGATTCCATGCTTAAGTATCAGGATGAGAGCGGTATGTGGTATCAGGTCGTGAACTTCGGCGGTATGGAGAAGAACTATCTTGAGACGAGCGGAAGCTCCATTATGGCGTATGCGCTTCTTAAGGGCGTAAGGCTCGGCTTTTTGCCGGAGAGCTATCAGGCGTATGGAGCGAAGACATTTCACGGCATCTGTGAGAAATATTTGTCGGAGGACGCGGACGGCAGCCTGCATCTGGACGGTATCTGTCTGGTCGCAGGGTTAGGCGGCAAGCAGATGCGTCCGGGAACCTACGACTATTATATGTCAGAGCCGGTCGTAAAGGACGATGCAAAGGGCGTCGGCCCGTTCCTGCTCGCTTACACGGAGATGCGCAGAGCAGGACTGATCGAGGCGTAGCGAATTGTGAGGGAGTATAAAATACTAATTTGCGGGGCATGAACCGTGACAGACAAAGTGAGGGCGCAACTTATGAAGCAATCAACGAAATATCTGAAAATATTATGCAATTTTCTGGCGGCGGGAATCATATTATTTCTGTTGATTTTTGTACTGCCAAGGCTGTTGGCATACTTTATGCCGTTTGTCATTGGGTTTGTCCTCTCCCTGATTGCAAACCCGATTGTCCGCTTCCTTGAGAAAAAGCTTAAGATGAAGCGGAAATATGGTTCGGTGCTCATCATTGTCATCGTAATTGCCGTTATCGTGCTGATTTTTTATGGCGTAATCGCTGCACTTGTGGCTGGGCTTGAGAGTTTTGCCGCATATGTGCCGACCATGATGGGGAACGCGGGAAGAGAACTGATGCAGGCGGGAGAGCAGCTTGAAGCACTGCTCACAAAGCTTCCGTTCGTGCATGACATTAAGCTGGAAGAGATCGGTGAGACGTTAAGCGGCTATCTTTCAGAGTGGATGACAGGCGGCGAAGAGTCGACAGTCTTTGTGATCGGGGATATTGCCAAGCGGATTCCCGATATGCTCGTGGGCGTGATCGTAGGGCTTTTAGCGACGTACTTTTTCATTGCAGACCACGATAAGATTGCCGGGCTGTTGGAGCGCCATGTGCCGGAATCCTTAAGACGGCAGACACGCAGAATCACCGATCAGCTCGCGCGGGTAGTCGGAGGCTATTTCAAGGCGCAGTTTAAGATAATGGGCGTTATCTATGTGGTGGTGTTCATCGGGCTTTTGATTCTCGGCGTCGATTATGCATGGCTGATTGGATTTGGCATTGCATTTCTGGATATGCTTCCGGTGTTCGGGACGGGAACGGTGCTCTGTCCGTGGGCGGTCATCAAGTTCTTTTCCGGTAATTATATGACGGCGCTTGGAATGTTGATTTTGTACGCTGCGGCGCTTGTAGTACATCAGCTTGTACAGCCGAAGCTGATCGGGGAATCGGTCGGAATGGACCCGTTTGCGGCGCTGTTCTTTATGTTCGTAGGCTATCGTATCAGCAATGTCGTCGGAATGATCGTCGCGATTCCGGTCGGCATGATACTGATCAATCTCTATGAGGTGGGAACGTTCGACACGCTGATCTGGTGTGTGAAGGAGGTTGTCACGGATTTTAATACTTTCAGGAAAATCACAAAGTAACATATGAGGAAATCAAGGAGACAGCAGTGAAATTGAACGATACGCGTATCTGTTTTTGGGTCTAAACACATGGAGAGGAGCAGTATTTTATGTACAGAAGAAATGAAAGCAAATGTCTGGCGGCTTTTTTGCTTGCCGGCTGCATCACGCTTACCGGTTGTTCCGGCACAAATATCGGAGGTTCATCAGAAGAAGCGTTCGATTCCTATATGGACGAACTTTTTACGGACGAAATGACGGAGGCGGACACGGTGTCGCTTCACTACACGCTCGCCTATCCAGAGAATTACGGGATTGCGGATTATGACGTGACGCTCGGACACTATTCTGTAGAGAATTTCGAGGAAGGCTACGACGGGATGGAGGAGACGTTAAAGAAGCTTGAGCGTTTTGATGAAGAGAAGCTTACGACGGCACAGAATCTGACGCGCGATATTCTGATCGATTCCATCAGGACGGATCTTTCGGTGAAGGATCTGACGCTGTATCATGAGATATTAGGACCCACGACCGGATATCAGGCGGAACTTCCGGTCGTTCTTGCAGAGTATACTTTTCGCACCAGAGGGGATATTGAAGATTATCTTGCATTGACGGAACAGATGGACGAACTGTTTGCAGAAATCGTTGTATATGAGCAGGAGAAATCAAAAGCAGGGCTTTTTATGCCGGATTATGCGGCGGACGCGGTCATTGAACAGTGCGAGGAATTTATTTCCGACCCAGAGAACAATTATATGATTGAGATCTTTGACGACAAAATCGATGCGTTCGAGGGACTTACCGACGAGGAACGCGCCGATTATAAGGAGCGTAACCATACGATCATTACAACGGATGTAGTAAACGGTTATGAGACATTGATCGATGGACTGACGGCGCTTCGGGGAACAGGGACGAACGAGCTTGGACTCTGCTATTATGATGACGGAAAGGAATATTACGAGTATCTGGTGCGCACGGCGACCGGATGTGATGATTCGGTGGACGAACTGATTGCCCGCACGGACGACTTTATTAACGCCAGTCTGGATGAAATGTATACGCTTATCAGTGAAAAACCGGAGCTTTGGTATATGTATGCGGACTATACGTTCCCGATTACCGAGCCGGATGCCGTTATGGAAGATCTGACTGTAAAAGTGTCAAAGGATTTCCCCGCGCCGCCGGAGGTGAATTATACGATCAAATACGTGCATCCGTCATTGCAGGAGCATCTAAGTCCGGCCTTTTATCTTACGACGCCTATCGATGATCTCGAAAATAATGTTATCTATATCAATGAGAAATATTTTGACGGGGAAGATTCCAATATGGATGTCTATACGACGCTTGCGCATGAGGGATATCCGGGACATCTGTACCAGAACTGTTACACCGGAGCCTGCGGGCTGCCGCTTGTGCGCAATGTTTTGTCCTATCCGGGTTATTCAGAAGGGTGGGCGACTTATGTGGAGCAGTATTCCTACGGAATCAGCGGACTTGATGCGGATGTCGCAAAGCTTGCGTCGCTCAATAATGCAGCCTCCCTTGCGCTCTATGCGTATCTTGATATGAGCATCCATTATAAGGGATGGGACAGGGAAGAGGTCGCTTCCTATCTGGATGATTACGGCATTTCGGATGAGGAGACCGCCGATGAAATTTTTGAGACGCTAATCAGCGATCCCGCAAATTATCTGAGTTATTTTATCGGTTATCAGGAGTTTAGACGTCTGCGCGCCGAGGCAAAGGATTGGCTGGGGGATGCGTTTGTGCTGAAGGATTTTCACCAATTTCTGCTTGAGACGGGACCTGCGCCGTTCTATATTATTGAGGATTATATGCAGGACTGGGCGAATGAACAGAAAAATAAATAATTTGTTAAAGTGCCTGCCGCAGACAACCGCTTATGTCTGCGGCAGGCATTCTTTATTAAAACTTCGCATCTTTGTTAAGCTTTCACATCTTTATTAAGCTTTCACATCTTTATTAAGCTTTCACATCTTTATTAAGCCTTTACATCCTTATGCTTCAGCAGACAGATGCTGATTCCGGAGAACAGCAGGAAGAACAGGAGTGTGCTCACAAGGAAAGGAAGCACGCCGCCTGACAATTTGTCTTCGTAGCTGTTAGAGTTCATTCCTGTCATAAGAAGCGAATACGGCCACCAGAGTCCAAGACCGAGGTTTGAGAGGACGAGTCCGGCGCAGCCGCCCATAAGCGCAATGCCAATGGGAATCGCAAAGTTTCGGATGCACATGGACAAGAGGAGCTGCAGCGCTCCGATCGCGGCGGCGGCAAGCGTTCCACGAAGCGTCCAGAGAAAAATTTCGAGCGGCGGGAATCCTGGAAATCCGACGTATTTTCCGGCGATGACAAACAGGATGAAGACCCATAGCTGGGTGAACAGCGTCACTTTCAGAATGATGAAAAGCTTTCCGGCGAATATGCGCGACAAAGATACGGGCATCGTCATCAGTATGTTCCAGTTGTGATCCATATGTTCCAGACGCCACAGATAGGAGCAGTAAATGCCGATCAGCGGTGCGTAGAACAGCAGTGAGTAGAACAGCGTGAACTGGCTCCACAGCGAGTACCATGCGCCTGTGAGAATTTCCGCGTTCTGCAAATAATTGAAGGTACCCATGATGGCCGGAATAACCGGAATTAACAGTGCTGCAAGCCAGACGACCGAGCGGCGGAGCTTTGTATTTTCCGCCTTTATACATAAACCAAGCATAAATCAGACCTCCCTTCTTAAGAAAATACACCGGCAGACGAGGTAAAACAGGACGCTAAACAGGAGAAATCCCACAAATAGCCCGACGGGAAGCGGGACAAATGTAAATGACATTTGACGTGAAATATCATCATAATTCATCGAATACGGCAGAAACGCGCCGAAATATCCCCACAGAATCAGCCTTGCGACAGCATGTGGGAAGAACATGGAAAACAGGCCGAGAAAGGAACCTGCCAGTCCAACGATCAGCGGAAGAATCTGATTCTTTTGGCACAGCGACAGAAGGTGCTGTAAGATCAGCACAGCAGCACCCGCCGCGAACGTCGCCGTCACATGACGGACGAGCAGGGAAAGGGAGAACGTCTCCGTAAAACGGAACAGCGTGCCGCAGAACGGAAAAATGAGCGCTTCTCCAAGTACAAAAATCAGAAGATAAAAGACTTCATGCAGAAATTTCAAATCGTAGAAGCTGCCTTTTTTCTGTAGAGTGCACAAAAGCTTTAAGGTCTGCCCCTTGATCTCCATATCGCAGAGGCGGCTTGCAATTACCGAAATCATAATCGGCATAACGATGCAGTTTAAAAGCGGCAGTTCAAAGAACAGATAGGCATAGCCCTGCGCCCGTTCATAGTCGCTCGGATCCTTGCTGACATAGACCGCCCAGAGAAAAACGACAAAAAGAAATCCAAGCGGAACAAGAGAAAGATGCAGGCGGCGTCCCTTCTTAAATTCCACGGCGGCAGAATGCGCCCGATGAGTGGTGTTCGTTGCTGTATTCATATGTTAGATGCTCCTTCCCACAAGACTAAGGAAAATATCCTCAAGACTTTTATTTTCTTCTTCGAGGCGCAGAATGCCGATGTCCGATTGATACAGCAGACGTCCCGCGCGCAGAATGATTTCCGGTTCACGGTTGTTTAAGTAAATGACTTCGCCGCGCTCCGAGAAGATGGGAAGTCCGGCCCGCTTTAGAAGAGCGAGTGCAGCGGCGTTGTCTGTCGCAAGCAGTTTCATGCGGGCGCGGCTGTGTTCGTGGAGCACGGACAATTCATTTTGGAAGATCAGCGAGCCGTTGTCAATGATGCCGACATGCGTTGCCATCTGGTCGATCTCCGCAAGCAGATGGCTTGAGACGAAAACGGTCATGCCGTAGCGAACAGGCAGGGAGCAGATCAGTTCGCGCATTTCCTGAATGCCTGCCGGGTCTAGTCCGTTTGTCGGCTCGTCAAGAAGCAGAAGCTTCGGATGACCGAGCAGAGCGGCGGCAAGACCGAGACGCTGCTTCATGCCAAGAGAATAGTGGCTGACCTTTTTCTCCTGCTGTTTATCAAGATGCACAATCTGAAGAAGGTCGTCGATTTGTCTGGAATCGACCTGCTTTAACGAGGCGATCAGCGCCAGGTTTTCGCGTCCGGTCAGATGACCGTAGTAAGCGGGCGACTCGATCAGAGAGCCCGTATTCTTTAAAAGAGCAATCCGATTTTTCTGACTGACCTGTTTCCCGAGAACAGAGATGCTTCCGGCAGTCGGCTTGGTGAGTCCTAAGATCATTTTCATCGTCGTCGATTTTCCCGCGCCGTTCGGTCCTAAGAATCCGTAGATGCTGCCGGACGGTACGTTAAGATCCAGATCGGTCACAACGCTTTTGCCGTGATATTGTTTGGTAAGGGAAGTTGTTTTGATTACTGTTTCCATAAATCCTCCTTGTTTTCCTCCTTGTTTTCTTTCGTTTTGTGTGCTCTGCTTTGCTCCGGGCTGCCGGAACAGTAGAAAGCTTAACAACCACGGCTTAAAACGGACTTAGTGTTACCTTATTTTTACCTTAAGAATTGAGGGAAAGATTTTACAGGCGGAAGAAAAATGTTATCATGATAACATATAAAAGAGCAATCAATGGAAATCGGAGGAAGCATGAATATTTACAACTGTAAAATACTTCTGGTGGACGATAACAGAGAACTGGCGAAAATGACAGCCGATATTTTAAGGAAAAGCGGCTATGAGACGGTCGTTACCGCGTATAGCTGTGGAGAGGGCATGGACGCGTTCCGGCGTGAAAAGCCTGAACTTGTAATCTTAGATATTATGTTGCCGGACGGCGACGGCTTTACGCTGTTCCGCCGGATGCGGGAGACGTCCATGCTGCCGATTTTGTTTTTGTCGGCGAGGGACGAGGATAATGACAGACTTTTTGGATTGGGGCTTGGAGCGGATGACTACATCACCAAACCGTTTCTGCCGCAGGAGCTTGTACTGCGTGTAAACGCCATTTTAAAGCGGTCTTACTTTCAAAATCAGGAGGCTTTAAGGGAAGCCGATGTTATAGAACTGTCCGGGCGAAGAATTTCGCTGGAAAATGCGACGGTAGAATATCAGGGGGAGACGACGATGCTCACGGCAAAGGAACTTCTGCTGTTAAAAAAGCTGTATGCGAACCGTGGAAATGTCGTGACGTTCGACGCGATCTGTCAGGCTGTCTGGAATGATTCTTATTACGGGTATGAAAATTCTCTGATGGTACATATCAGGCATCTGCGGGAGAAAATCGAAGAAGATCCGTCGCATCCGAAGTGGATTCTGACTGCACGCGGCATTGGCTATCGTCTGGCGAAGGAGTCATAACATGAAAAGCTTATGGAAAATCAGCAGGCGATATATCTGGTCTGCGATTGTGATTACGGTACTTATCATTAATATCAATATGTTTGTCTTTGTCGGAGTCATGTTAAAGCAGGCAGGCATTGACAGTGGGCACGAGGGAAACATTGGTCGTTTCCTGATGGAAGAGATCAACAACTCGCTCAGGTATGAAGACGGCGCATGGAAGCTGACGGACGAAGGGCAGCAAAAGCTGGAGGAAAGTTCCTTTGTATGGGCGATGCTCTTAGATGAGCACGGAAATGTCGCGTGGAGCTATGAACTGCCCGAAGAACTGAACCGCCGCTACAGCATTGCCGATGTGTCCGCCTTTTCCCGGTGGTATTTAGCGGATTATCCTGTCCGTACCTGGCGCAAGGGCGACCAGTTGATGGTCTATGGGATGGGGAAGGAGGATGAAGTAAGAATCAGTGTGATCTATAGTTTCCCGTTGATGCAGAAACTGCCGGAGATTATAAAATGTTTTTTGATTCTGAATCTGCTGCTTCTCTTTGTTCTGGCGCTGTTCTTTGCCTGCCGCTTTTACCGGTCGATTCGTCCGATTGCACAGGGAATTGATTCACTTGCAGCAAAACAGCCGGCGAGAGTGCCTCAAAAGGGGCTTACTGCGGAACTGGCGGTAAGACTGAACCAGGCGTCAGAGCATTTGCAGGAACAGGATCGAAGGCTTGCGAAGCGCGATATGGCGCGCACGGAATGGATTGCAGGCGTATCACATGATATCAGGACGCCCTTGACGCTGATTACCGGCTATGCGGATGAACTTGCGGCAAATGCGTTGCTTGGCGGGGAGGAACGGAGAAAAGCGAAGCAGATTCAGGAAGCGGCTCTTGTGATCGGACAGCTCATTGCGGACTTGAATCTGACTTCGAAGCTGGAATATCAGACACAGCCACTGCGGATGGGACCGTTTTTCCCGGCAGTGCTTTTGCGGGAATGCGTTGCGGAATACTATAATCAGGGAATCGGGGATTCCTATGAGATAGCGGTAGAAATTGCTGCGGAAACGGAGCAGATACAGTACTATGGTGATACCGGGCTGCTGCTTCGCGCATTTCGCAATCTGATCGGAAACAGTATACGGCATAACCCGGATGGGTGCGCGGTGAATGTGCGTCTTTTGGCATGGGAAGATGGTGTGGAATATTTGTTTGCAGATAGCGGACCGGGAATCCCGGAGCGCGTGGTACGCGTTCTTAGGGAGGAGGAAGAGTATGCGGCGGACTGCGGGAAAAATACTGCGTGGAGTGAGAAAGAAGAGAAAGCAGAAATCTATGAGCAGAACCCTGTGCATGTTATGGGGCTTCGGGTCGCAAAACAGATTGTAATGGCGCATGGATGGAAGTTTGAATTTCGGAAGCGTGAGAGCGGAACATATGATGTGCGGATTGCGGTTTGCAAGATGCAGGAAGCAAATGATTTTTTGAACCGTTAAAAACGGGAAAAGGGAGTGGATATAAAAATATAGAGTATGAACAGTAAAATGCT
Organism: Roseburia hominis; assembly: GCA_021771815.1. Lineage (GTDB taxonomy): Bacteria > Bacillota > Clostridia > Lachnospirales > Lachnospiraceae > Roseburia > Roseburia hominis_A. The sequence continues at coordinate 43,563 of JAETOE010000012.1, read as the reverse complement.
GCATTCCGTTTTGGCGGGATGCAGCATTTTGTTTCGGGGAAATCTGTAAATGCTTTCATGTGTGATTTCACATTTTATGCACGGCGTCTAAGATTCCAACAGCGTCAATTCCGAGATATCCGGGTGGATCGTCAGCGAGTAGTTCGTGTAGTAGACGACGAAGCCCGGCGCGCTGCCGTTCGGCTTCTTGACATTTTTCTTCTGGAGATAATCAATCTCTATCTTGTCGTTCTCCCTGCCCTTGGAATAGTAGCCCGCAAGCTTTCCGGCTTCCTCAAATACGCGGTCGGGGAGCTCTTCGTTGTTTGACTTCACGATGACGTGAGAGCCCGGCATTCCCTTGGCGTGAAACCACCAGTCGTTTCCGGTGGCGAATTTGAAGGTCAGTTCTTCGTTCTGGTAATTGTTCTTCCCGACATAGATGTGGTAGCCGTCCGAGGAGAGATAGTGGAACGGCTTGCTCTTTACCTTTGCCTTTTTGTCGCTGCGTTTGCGCTTGATGTAGCCGTATTCCATCAGTTCCTCGCGAATCTGTACGAGGTCGTCCTCTGTGAGCGCGATATCTAAGGAGGTCGAGATGCTCTCAAGGTGCTCGATCTGGGCGCGTGTCTCCTCCGTTAGATCGGTCAGCGCTTCATAGGTGCGCTTTAGCTTATTGTACTTGTCGAAATATTTCTGTGCGTTCGCTTTGGCGTCAAGGGTCGGGTCGAGCGGAATCTTAATCATTTCGTTGGTGTAATAGTTAAGCGCTTCCAGTTCCTTTGCGCCCTCGGCAAGCCCGTAGCCGTAGGTGTGGATCAGTTCCCCATAGACCTTATACTTATCCCGTTTTTCGGTGTCCTTTAGCTGCTTTTCCTGAAGCTGGTATTTCTTGCGATTGCGGTCTAACGCCGTGCCTACGATCTTGCGCAGATCTACGGACTTCTGGCGGATGCGGGTGTAGACGTTTTTGGACGCGTAGTAGTGCTCCAGGACAGCGGAAATTGAGTCGTACTCCTGCATGGAGTAGGAAAATTCCAAGCCGCCTGCTGCATGAGCAGCCGCGTCCGCCCCGCCGACATACTCCGTGAGACGGAAACAGGAAAAGTCAACCGGTTCTTTGCCGTGGTTTACAATATTGGGGCTGTAATTATGGTTCTTCACATCGTCCGTAAGCCAGATAAAATTATGAAAAAGATGCTTTTTTTCATCCGCGCTCAAAGCGTCGGTCGGAACGTCGCCGTCAATGGACGCGCGGTGGCAGATTTCGCTTGCAACGACGGGGCTTATCCCGGTAAAGGAGGTATAGATTGCCTTAGTGATAGTCACAGGCTTTGCCATGACGCTCACCATAAAGGCGTCCTCAGTGACCTCAAGCGGATTCAGACGGTCCTCCTGCGTCGCGGGCAGCACGTAGGCGCGCCCCGGAAGAACCTCACGCAGCGAGCTCATCATCGAGGAAACGTGCTTGATGCTGTCGATAATCATGCCGTCGGAATTGCAGAAGATGATATTGCTGTGCTTCCCCATCAGTTCCACGATCAATGTCTTGGTGCGCAGATCGCCCAGTTCGTCGAGGTGTTCGATCTCAAAATGAATGATGCGCTCCATGTGCGGCTGATAAATGCGCGTGATGCGTCCGTTTGCAATGTGCTTGCGCAGCACCATGCAGAAATTCGGCGCAGTCAGAGGACTCGGCTTGTTCGTCTCCGTCAGATACAGAAACGGCAGGGAAGCGCTTGCGCTCATCGCAAGGCGGAACTGTCCGTTTGCCCCTTTTAGGGTGAAGAGCAATTCGTCGTTTTCCGGCTGTGCGATTTTGCTGATTTTTGCGTTTAAAATGGTGTTGTTCAACTCATATACTAAATTGGATATCACAAATCCGTCTAATGCCATAATGGTACTCCTTCATAAATGTCTAAAAATAATATACCCATTATAGCATAGGAAGCGTGGAAGGTCACAACATTTTTGTTGACAAGAGAGAGGGCGCAAACTTATCCTTTACATTTGTGCAATAAGAGGGTAAATTAAATTTGAAACGCGAGAGTGTGCGAAGCGCACTTTTGTTCTGCCGGACGGCAGGAAGACAATTATGGAGAAGGAGGCTTGTTATGGCAAAAGAATTACCGAAAAGAAGTGAAGTGAAAGAGGAATATACCTGGAACTTAAGCGATATGTATGCATCGAAAGAGGCGTGGGAGCACGAACTTGGCGAGGTGAAGGCACTTGCGGCGGAACTTTCTGCGATGGAAGGCGAGGTAGCTTCATCAACAGAGAAGCTTTACAGGGTGCTGGAGCTAAACGCACAGATCGGACAGAAAATCGATCTTGCATACAATTATGCGGAGCGTCTCTTCGACGAGGATCAGAAGAATACGGAGCATCAGGCAATGGCGCAGAAGGTCTACAGCACGGCGGTGGAGTGTGAAAGCAAGACGGCGTTTGTAGTGCCGGAAATACTCGCAGCGGAGTCGGAGACGATGGAGGGCTTCTATAAAGAGAAGCCGGAGCTTGAACTTTACCGCAGGCAGATTGAGGAGATTCAGAGAAAGAAGGCGCATACGCTCTCTGCCGAGATGGAGAAGCTTGTCGCAATGACGGGCGAAATGTCGCAGACGGCGGAGCAGGTGTACTCGATTCTTGGAAATGCCGATCTGATTTTCCCGGAAATCGAGGATGAGAACGGTGAGAAGGTACGTCTTTCCCACGGCAATTTCGTACCGTTCGAGGAGTCGGCAGACCGCCGTGTCAGAAAGGATGCGTTCACACAGTTCTACAGCGTATACAAACAGTTTGCGAATACGATAGCGGGGCTTTATAACGGACAGGTAAAGCAACAGTTTTTTTACGCAAAAACGCGGAAATACGATTCGACGCTCGAGGCTGCTGTGGATGCCAATAATGTGCCGGCGAAGGTTTATCATAATCTGGTCGACACCGTGAATGCGAACATGGATAAGATGCACCGCTATGTGAAGCTCAGAAAGAAATGTCTCGGCGTGGACGAACTTCATATGTACGACGTCTACACACCGATGATCGCGGATGCGGCAAAGAAGATTCCGTTCGAAGAGGCAAAAGAGACGGTGCTTAAGGCACTTGCCCCGCTCGGCGAGGATTATGTATCGAAGGTCAAAGAAGGCTTTGAGAACCGCTGGATCGACGTCTATGAGAACGAGGGCAAGAGAAGCGGCGCTTATTCTGCAGGGGCGTTCGGCACACATCCTTATGTGCTGCTGAATCACAACGACACGCTTGACAATATGTTCACGCTTGCGCACGAGATGGGACATGCGATGCATTCTTATTACTCGAATGAGAATCAGCCCTATATCTATTCGCAGTACAAGATTTTTGTGGCGGAGGTCGCATCGACCTGCAACGAGATTTTGCTGATGGAGTATCTGCTTGCGCATACGACGGACCAGAAGGAGCGCGCTTATCTGTTGAATCATTATCTTGACAGCTTCAAGGGAACGGTATACCGTCAGACGATGTTCGCAGAGTTCGAGATGCGGAGCAATAAGATGGCGGAGGACGGCGAGAGCCTAAACGCCGACAATCTCTGCAAGCTTTATTATGAGTTAAATCAGAAGTATTTCGGGGAGGATATGGTTTCCGATCCGGAAATCGCATACGAGTGGGCGAGAATACCGCATTTTTACTACAATTTCTATGTGTACCAGTATGCGACGAGCTTCTCGGCGGCGGTAGCGATCGCGCACGGCATTTTAGAGGAGGGCGCGCCTGCGGTGGAGCGCTATAAGAAGTTCCTCTCCGGCGGCTGCTCCAAGGCTCCGGTCGAACTGCTAAAGGAAGTCGGCATCAATATGGAAGAGCCGAAACCGATTCAGGATGCACTCGATGTGTTCGGAAAGATTTTGGATGAAATCGAGACGTTGGTGTAGTCGGCCGCGTGACGCAAAGATTGCAGGAAAGTCAGAAGAGAGACAGAGAAGAAAATTGATTAACACTTTTAAAAAGTGGAATACTTTGTTTATGGAAATTGCGTACAAAGTACCGCATATTCTGTAAGCAGGAGGTAATATATTCTATGACACAGGTAGAAGTGTTAATTGATTCGCCGGGGAAGGCGCAGAAGCTTTGCAATATATTGAGCCATTATAAAGGTTCGTTCGATCTGGCAAAAGGCAGCTATACCGTGGATGGCAAGTCCATCTTAGGCATCTGTACGATGGACCTTAAAGATCCGCTCACGCTCTCGATTTACGATGAGACAGAGCCGGTGCTCGAGGAAATCAAGGAATTTGTGGTAGGCAGTAAATGGAATCTAAGCTGAAACAATATTCCGATTGTATTCTATAGGAACAATATTTTCACACTTTATAACAGCGCGTTGTTTCTTATAGAATAAAAGGCCCTGCAGGAAAGCAGCAATACTTGTGCTTTTCTGGCAGGGCTGATTTTGTGCCGCGGTTTCTGGCGGAAATCTGACCATTTTTGTTTTTTTCGAAAATGGTTAGATTTTACAGGAATTGCTTGATTTCACAGGCGAGGTTTTCTTCCATGGAAATCAGGCTTTCTGCTTTTTGTTTCGCTTCCCTGTCAGCGGCAAGATATTCGTTTAAATGCCGCTGCATGGTCTTGGTTCCCATGTTGCAGCCGTCCGTAATCAGACTGGCGCACACGCGGTCGCTGTCGTCTAATACGAGTTTGGCGTTCGTCTTCATCCAGGACATGCCCTTGGCAATGACGCCGGGGTCTTTCGTGGAATCGCCGTATTTCTGGAGCAGAATGTGAAGCTCGTTTCCAAGCTTTTCGTGCTGGTGCTTGGAAGAGGTCAGAATATCACGGAATTTCTGATCCTTTGCAGTCTCCAAAATTTCATTTATGGAATAGACTGCCATCTGGGTTCCCGAATTGCATTCTTGCAGAAGGGAAATGGTATCTTTGTTAATCATGGTGATGCCTCCTTTTGTTGCGGCATGAAATGCCTGAAATTAGTATCTGGTTTCCAACAGAAAATATACAGTAAAATCAGACCGGGCGGTTTTGTAAAAAAGAAACCGCCCGTTGTTTTACGTTCGGGAGAGGACATGCTATGATAACACTCAAAGAAGCGCTTCTTAAGAAAATAAAACAGACAGGACAGTAAGGATTATATGTATATGTCCGTACATAAAGGAGAAAAATATGGAAAATCAGATCGGAGAAAAAATCAGTCAGAACCGTCAGAATCAGAAGATGACGCAGGAGGAATTTGCGTCAAGACTCGGAGTGACGCCGCAGGCAGTCAGCAAATGGGAGCGCGGCTTAAGTCTGCCGGATATCGCGCTTGTGGAAGGAATCTGTCAGATCCTTCACATCAGTGCAAATGAATTGCTTGGAATTAAGACAGAGGCGAAGGTGACGGAAAACGGAGACGCTTTCATGCAGGCGGAAATCAAGAACCGCATGATAGCCGACCCGCTGCTTCTCGAAATCGGAACCGCGTTCATTCCCGTGGTCGTGGAAGGTCTTAAAGGGAGCCTGATAAATGAGACGAGGAAAAATCTGGCAGCGGAATGCGGTTATCTGATGCCGCTTGTGCGGATTCGTGACAACGAAGCGTTGAGAGAGGATGAGGTGCGCATTCTCGTGTACGGTGAGGAGGTTTATCAGGAGCGGATGCTGCCCGATATGTCGTCATTTCCTAAGATGACGGAGGCGCTTTTGGCTGTCTGCAGAGAGCATTATGCGAAGATACTTAACAAATCAATTGTAAAGACAATTGTAGATAACGCAAAAGAATTATATCCGGGCGTTGCCGACGGGCTGATTCCCGAGCAGATCAGTTATCTTACACTCGAACTTATCTTAAAGGAATTGATTTGCCAGGGAAAGAGTATCCGCGACCTGATACATATTGTGGAAGGGATTGAGTGGGAAATCCGTGTAAAAAAAGAGACGGAAATTCTCAAAATCGCGGAGGCTGTCGGAAAGAAGATAAAGTGAAATCCTGACTGACGAAAAGTAAGATCTGCATGGAAGCGTTTGTCAAGACAATCCATGCAGATTGTCAAAAAATCCCCCGCTGTCAGAATAACTGTCTTGTCAGATGTAAAGTTATATGATATACTCTGTTAAGTTTCATGTATAAATTAGGTAAAGCAGGCTGCATGAAAGCGCAAGAGGAATCCGTAAAAGCTGCGGGACCTGCGAAAAAGAGGGATAACTATGAAAAAATTATATTATGATGTCGTCATTGCCGGCTGCGGAGTCGCCGGGCTTTACACGGCGCTTCACCTGGGGGCGGATAAGAGGATTCTGATGCTCTCGAAGGAGGATCTGGAAAGCTGCGATTCCATGCTGGCGCAGGGCGGCATCTGTGTGCTGCGCGACGAGGAGGATTACGATTCCTATTTTGAGGATACGATGCGCGCAGGACATTACGAGAACCGCAGGGAGAGCGTGGACATCATGATTCGCGGAAGTAGAAGCGTGATCGACCATCTGCTTGCCCTGGGCGTCCGTTTCGAGAAGAACCCTGACGGAACGCTCGCCTACACGCGGGAGGGAGCGCACTCAAGACCGCGCATTTGTTTCCACAAGGATATCACTGGGAAGGAGATTACGACGACACTGCTTTCTCATGTGAAAAAGCTCCCCAACGTGACGATTATGGAATATACGACGATGACGGATATTCTGACGGTGAACGGCTGCTGCCACGGTCTGACAGCGAAGACGGCAGACGGGGAGACGCTTCATATTTATGCCGGGGATACGGTGCTTGCGACCGGAGGAATCGGCGGGCTTTATGAGCATTCCACGAATTTTCCGCTGCTGACCGGAGATGCCTGCCGGATTGCGGGCGAGCACGGAATCGAATTGGAGCACATGGATTATGTGCAGATTCATCCGACCTGTCTCTACAGTAAGAAGCCGGGCAGAAGCTTCCTGATTTCCGAGTCCGCGAGAGGCGAAGGCGCAGTCCTTTTAAACCACAAGGGAGAGCGCTTTGTGGACGAACTGCTTCCGCGCGACGTGGTGACAAAGGCGATCCATGAGGAAATGGAGAAGGAAGTCGTCGATTTCGAGTATCTCTCATTTGAGAAGGTGCCGGAAGAAATCATAAAAGGACATTTTCCAAATATTTACGAACGGTGTCTGGAAGAAGGGTATGACATTTGTAAAGAACCCGTGCCGATCGTTCCGGCACAGCACTATTTTATGGGCGGCGTGCATGTGGACAGCAATTCGCAGACGACCATGGAACACCTCTATGCAGTCGGAGAGACGAGTTGCAACGGGGTGCATGGGAAGAACCGCCTCGCGAGCAACAGCCTCCTGGAGAGTCTGATTTTTGCAAAACGCGCCGCGGCGCAGATCGAATTCACACAGAAAGGAAGAGAACACAATGAATCCAATTACAATGCAGCTTGTTGCTGACAAATACATTAAAATGGCGCTTGAGGAGGACATCAGCAGCGAGGATGTGTCCACGAATGCGGTCATGCCGGAATACAGAAAGGGTGACGTGCAGCTTTTGTGCAAGGAAGACGGTATTATTGCCGGTTTACAGATTTTTGAGCGTGTGTTTACACTGCTTGATGCGAATACACAGGTAGAGTTCTACGTAAAGGACGGAGAGGAAGTAAAGAAGGGACAGCTTTTAGCAGTTGTCACCGGAGATATCCGCGTACTTCTATCCGGCGAGCGCACGGCGTTAAATTATCTGCAGCGTTTAAGCGGTATCGCGACCTACACGAACACCGTTGCAAAGCTTCTTCGGGGGACAAAGACAAAGCTTCTCGATACCAGAAAGACGACGCCGGGAATGCGTATCTTCGAGAAATACGCGGTTCGTATCGGCGGTGGAAATAATCATAGATATAATCTCTCGGACGGCGTGCTTCTTAAGGACAATCACATCGACGCGGCGGGCGGCGTTTCCGAAGCGGTCGCCGCTGCAAAGGCATACGCGCCTTTTGTGCGCAAGATTGAGGTCGAGACGGAGAATCTTGACATGGTAAAGGAAGCCGTCGAGGCGGGGGCGGACATTATTATGCTCGATAATATGACGCCGGACGAGATGGCGGAGGCAATCCGCATCATCGCTGGGAGAGCCGAGACAGAGTGCTCCGGCAATATCACAAAGGAGAATATTGAGACGATTACGGCGCTCGGCGTAGATTATGTGTCCAGCGGCGCGCTGACACATTCCGCACCGATTCTGGACGTCAGTTTAAAGCATCTGCGGGTGTTGGAGTAATTGTGCAGTCGGGAAAGGAAAACGTCATGGAAAAGGAAATGACCGGTGCGGACAGAAGAAAAAGAATATTGTTTCTGATGCGTGAGTCGGATCGGCCGCTTTCGGGCGCACAGCTTGGCAGCCAGACCGGGGTCAGCCGTCAGGTCGTGGTGCAGGATATCGCACTTTTGCGCACGGAGGGATATCCTATTGTTTCCACGGCGAGAGGATATTTTTTGAATGAGCCGAAGCATGCGACGCGGTTAATGAAGGTGTACCACACGAACGAGCAGGTCGAGGATGAACTCACTACGATTGTAGACCTCGGCGGATGTGTGCAAAACGTTATGGTGAACCATCGCGTCTATGGCAGGATGGAGGCGGCGCTTAACATCAAGAACCGGCGTGACGTGCAGATGTTCTTAAACGACCTGCGGACAGGAAAGTCCGTGCCTCTTTTAAATATCACTTCGGGATATCATTTTCACCGGATCGCGGCGGAGACGGAGGCGATCTTAGATGAGATCGAGGAGGCATTGCGCGGGAAAGGGTATCTTGCGGAGGTTTTGCCGTATGAGGCGGCGGAATCCTGAAATTTTAGATTCCTTAAGGGATTTTTAAGGATTTTATAGAGGTTCTTTTAAGGGTAAATCGATAAGATAAGAGGGTATTCCAGAATCTGGTAACAGATTCCGGGATACCCTCTTATTTTTGTGATTTAAAATAGTCGACGAGTTCATACACCAGGATAATCTCTCTTTCCGATAATTGAGAAACGTCGATTGTATTGTTCGTCGGAAGACCCAGCAGATAATCAGTAGAAACGTGAAATAGCTGCGCCAGTTCGATCAGATAGGTCGTGGAGGGGACGGATATACCGAGTTCCCAGGCATTGACGCTGCTCCTCGTGATGCCGAGCTTCTTCGATAACTCGGTCTGCGTTAAATTGTTTGCTTCGCGAAGTTCCTTGATTTTATCTGCGATCATAACAAATCTCCTTTGGTGTATAGTAAAATAGTCAAATGGATATTGCATTATCAAAATGATAATTAAAATTGACAAGCAGGAAATATATGATAAAATAGATAACTGTACATAAGACTTTTGAGGATTACAGGAGGAAAATCCTCTGCGCCTGCAAAGGCAGTCGCATTTTCCTTCGGAAAACAAGGAGGATGAATTCAAATGGTGGAGTTAAAAACACCGGATCATTACATTATAGACAAATATAAAAGCCTGCCGCGCGCTGCGCTTTATGCATTTATCAGCGCTCTTGTCTGCGGTATGGCTGCACATTTCTATATGTTTACGAACAAGCTTTATAACTATGACGAGCTTGTAAATACGCCGGGCGGATATGGCATCGGCGCGGAGCTTGGCAGATGGTTCCTTAAGATTATGGCGGACTGCAATTCAAGATGGCTTGGCGGAAGCTATTCGTTTCCTCTGTGGAATGGTATCGTATCGATTCTTCTGCTTGCAGCATCGGCAGCGCTTGTTGTCAGAATGTTTCAGGTTAAAAGTCCGACGCTTGCAGCCTTAATCGGTGCTTTTATGACGGTATTTCCTGCGGTCGTGTGTATGTTCTATTTCATGTTCACGGCGGCGTTCTATTCGGTAGGAATTTTCTTAAGCGTGCTTGCGGCATATCTTGTCGTTCGTTTCCCGGGGAAGTTTTTGTATCATATCGCTGCGGTTCTTCTGCTCGCATGTTCGATTGGGACATATCAGGCCTATTTTGCCAACACTGCCTGTCTGTTTTTGATGGCATTTATTCTTTCCTGCGCCTTTGGTGAAGGAAATCCTTCTTTTCGGGAGAACTTTTTTGCGGCACTGCGTTATCTTGCGGTGCTGATCGGAGGTCTTATCCTCTATTTCCTGCTGAACCGGATGCTCCTTGTCTGCTGGAATGTCACAATGATGGATTATCAGGGCATTGCCTCGATGGGACAGCTTTCGCCGGGAAAGCTTCTTGCATCGGTAGGAATATGCTATCAGTCATTTTGGGCGATGTTTTCCGAAAATGTAAAGTATTTAACGCCGACAAGCCTGCTTCGGAAATGTCTTACATTGGTCTGGCTCGTACTGGCGGTCGGAATCGTAATTTTTCTTTTGAGAGGGAAGCGGAGTGCGCCCGGAAAAATTCTGATGGTCTGCGCGGGCGTGCTGTTTCCGGCGGCATTATTTCTTATATATATTATGGCGTCGGGGGCTGCGGTTTATGCGCTCATGCTGTATTCGGTCGTATTCTTTTTCGTATTTCCTCTGATATTTGTTGATCATTTTGTAATTTGCATGAGTGGGTACGAGCGTGTAAAAAAGAGCATGCAGTGGGTGATTTTTTTCGCATCGGCGGCAATTATCGCGATTTACATCTGGTACGCGAACGCCAGCTATATGTCGCAGGAATACACCAAGTACCATGATCTTGCCTACTATGAGACAATCGTGACACAGATTAAGAGTCTGGATGGATATACGGACGAGATGCATGTGGCTCTGATCGGAAATGGCGAGGTGGAGGATGAGACGAACTATCTCGGAGGATTGCTTGAGGATATTGTTTTGCAGGACGGGCGAAATGCTTCGAACGTCAGCGCCTACTCCAAGGCACACCTGATTACAAAATATCTTGGTTTTGCACCGGAGTTCTGCGGTTACGAGGAAACAAAGGCGCTTATGCAGAAAAAAGAGGTAAAGGAGATGCCGTGCTACCCGGATGACGGCTCGATCTGTATGATTGACGGAATTGTTGTCGTAAAGATGTCGGAGTACGAGTGAGCGCAAAAGAATAAATCGAAACGAGGAGAAGTGCAGCATGGAAAAATCAAAGAAAATGGCAGTGTTGATGCTTGTTCTGACCGAAGTAATCTGTCTGGTGTTCGCGGTTTGGAAAATCTTTGCAGGTAACGGTTACATGGAGACTTTTGGCGCAGGAAAGAAAGAAATTCCGACATGGGAGAATCCCATTTCACTTCCGGCAGGTTCTTATCAGATGGATGTTGTCTATGAGACTGCATCCGAGGAAGCATGGCTAAGACCGATGACTGACAGCTCTGCGGGGACGGTCTACGGCGGCAAGGTGCTGCTTTTTCCTTACCATACCGAGGCCTCCTTCGAAGTTCGTGTCGGCATAGACGACGGGTGGTTCTATCTTGACAGCAGTACGGAGGACGATCTTACGATTTCGGAACTGACTGTGCAAAGGACGAATCAGGCGGAAACGGCGCGCTGTATTACGCTGCTTGTTGTATTTGCGATTCTGGATGTTCTGCTTGTTCTTTGGTATAGGGGGATTTTTGCCGGAATGGACACGGCGCAGAGGAATGTCTTATTCGCGCTTGTGATGCTGTGGCTGCTTTCGTCGCTGCCTCTTTTTGTCAATTATATGGTGACAGGACATGATTTTGCGTTTCATATGATGCGCATCGAAGGATTGGCGAAAGGGTTGAAATCGGGGCAGTTTCCGGTCAGGGTACAGCCGGGCTGGCTGAACGGTTACGGGTATCCGGTATCGGTGATGTACGGTGATCTGCTGTTATATATTCCGGCGCTTTTTCGCCTGGGCGGGTTTACACTGCAGACAGCTTATAAGCTTTATGTGTTGCTTATCAACGCAGTCACCGTCGCCGCATCCTACGCCTGTGCAAAGAAAATCGGAAAGGGATGGAAAGCAGGACTTCTCGGAAGCCTTGTTTATACTTTGTCCGTCTACCGTCTTGTGAATATTTATACGAGATGCGCTCTTGGTGAGTACACGGCGATGGCGTTTCTGCCGCTCGTATTCCTCGGGCTTTATCTCATGCTGCACACGCAGGAAGTGCGGCGCGGTTGTCTGTATATGATTGCCGGCTATACGTTGATCTTACAGTCGCATGTTTTAAGCTTTGAGATGACAGTGATTTTCTCGGCGCTTTACTGTCTGCTCTGCGGAAAAAAGTTTTTAAGGCGTCTTGGCGGCATCATAATGACCGCGGGCGTTACGATCCTTTTGAATCTCAATTTTCTGATTCCGTTTGCGGATTATATGCTTCGGGAAGATTTGTGGATCAAGGGAGGTACGCCGGAAAATATGCAGGCGCATGGCCTGTTTTTGCCGCAGTTATTCCAGTTATACGGTTCTACTGGACTTGGCTCTACAGATGCCTCCGGCGGAATACAGGCGGATATGCTGATTGGGCCGGGCGTTCTTATCACGTTTGCCGCCATCGTGTTTCTATGGCAGTATCTTGTATACCGAAAGAAATTAAAAGAAAAGGCGGACGCTGTGGGATGGGAAGAGCAGTGCAGACTGTTTCTTCTGCTTGCGCTTGCACTTTTTATGTCTGTGATGTTCTTCCCATGGAGATCGATCGGTGAAATTCCGGTGATCGGGAAGGTATTTGCTTCGTATCAGTTTGCATGGCGGTTTCTTGCGGCGGCGGTGCTTATGGGAACACTGCTTTGGCTCTATCTTAACGATAATATGAAATTGCTGTTTGGAAGCGCTACAGCAAAAAGGGTCGTGGCGGGGTTATGTATTTTCGCTGTAGTCCAGGGCCTGTGGTTCTTCAATGTACGATTGACGGAAAGCGACGCGACCATTGTGACAGACACATCGGGCATCAACACGGTAAATGCCGTCTCGGGCGGAGAATATCTGATACAGGGAATGTCAAAGGAGCATGTGACAGAGAGCGCGATCACATGCAGCGAGCATGTGACGATTGCAGAGTACCGCAGAAACGGAAATCATTTTTGGGTGACATGTGAAAATCGCGCGGGTATGGAGGGATGTGTGACGGTACCGCTGTTTGCCTATAAGAGCTATCGGGCGGTCGATACCGCGGAAGGAACGGAATTTCCTGTTGTATGGGACGCTTACGGCGCGGCATCGGTGACGCTGCCGGCTGGGTATCGCGGCGAGCTTGAAATCTATTACAGGGAACGCACAGTCTGGAGAATCGGGGAGTTCATATCGCTTGCGACGCTGCTTGGACTGTTTGTGGTCTGCAAAACAAAGGCTAAGTCTTGACTTACCCGGGAAATAGATATATAATGAATCGAATTGGCATCGGCGAATGTAAAGTAAGGCAGGACAGATGTACGGTGCAGGTTAGACTATGTTGGGAGAGGCACATGATTAAGAGTATGACCGGCTTCGGACGTGCAGAGATTGCGGACGGCAGCCGTAAATTCACCGTTGAGATCAAATCCGTGAATCATCGCTATCTGGACGTCAATATCAGGATGCCCAAGAAGCTGAATTTCTTTGAGAGCGCGATCCGCAATCTCTTAAAGGAGTACATTGAGCGCGGAAAGGTTGACATCTTCATATCTTATGAGGACTATACAGAAGAGAATTACGCGTTAAAATATAACGAAGATATCGCGGCGCAGTATCTGGCATATTTACAACAGATGTCAGAGAAGTTCGGGATCGAGAACGACGTGCGTGTGAGCACGCTTTCCCGCTATCCGGAAGTGCTCGTGATGGAGGAGCAGAATATTGATGAGAAGGAGCTGTGGGCGGGTCTGGAACAGACGGTCCGCGCTGCGGCAGTGCAGCTTGCAGAGAGCCGGATCGCAGAGGGCGAGCGGCTAAGAGGCGACCTTATAGAGAAGCTTGACGGAATGCTTTCCTATGTTGACTTCATCGAGGAGCGTTCTCCGCTTATTCTCGCCGAATACCGCGCGAGACTGACCGAGAAGGTACAGGAACTTTTAGGAGAGCGTCAGCTTGACGAGTCAAGGATTGCCACAGAGGTCACGCTCTTTGCGGATAAGATCTGTGTGGACGAGGAGACGGTTCGCTTAAGAAGTCATATCCAGAGTATGAAGGATACACTCTTGGCAGGCGGCGGCATGGGCAGAAAGCTCGATTTTATTGCACAGGAGATGAACCGTGAGGCGAATACGATTCTCTCAAAGACGACGGATCTTAAGGTATCGGACGTCGGGATCAGCCTTAAGACCGATATCGAGAAGGTTCGTGAACAGATTCAGAATATTGAATAGGTATGGCTATGGCGAAGTTAATCAACATCGGATTTGGCAATATGGTCAACACCGATAAGATCATCAGCATTATTTCTTCCGATTCCGCACCGGCAAAGCGCCTGATCCAGAAGGGCAAGGAGCAGGAGACTTTGATTGACGCAACGCAGGGCAGGCGGACGAAGAGTGTCATATTTACGGAGAATAACAAAATCATTTTATCAGCATTACAGCCGGAGACGCTTGCCGGCAGATTTAACGGTAATGCCGCAGAGGTTTGTGATGACGCGAAAGAATAAAGGAATTTTGACAGTGGTATCCGGTTTTTCCGGTGCGGGAAAAGGTACGATCATGAAGGAACTGCTCGCAAAATACGAGCAGAATTACGCGCTTTCCATATCGGCGACAACGCGTGCGCCAAGACCCGGCGAGAAGGATGGCGTGGAGTATTTTTTTAAGAGCCGCGAGGAGTTTGAGAAGATGATCGCAGCCGGAGAACTGATTGAATATGCACAGTATGTCGGCAATTATTACGGCACGCCGAAAGCATATGTTGGAAAACAGCTTGAAGCCGGCAGGGATGTTATTTTAGAGATTGAGATTCAGGGGGCGCTTAAGGTGCGGGAACAGTTTCCGGATGCGCTGCTGCTTTTTGTGACGCCGCCTAGTGCCGATGAATTAAAGAGGCGGCTTATCGGGCGCGGAACAGAGTCCATGGAAGTCATCGAGAACCGTCTGGCGCGGGCACTTGAGGAGGCAGAAGGACTGGAGGAGTACGATTATCTGGTCGTGAACGACGTACTCGAAGAATGCGTAGAGGAGGTTCATGAGATCATCCGAAACGAGCACTACCGCGTATCGCGCAATGCAGGGAATATCAGAGAAATGAGAGAAGAGCTGAAAGGCTTCACGCGCCGGCAGGACTGACAGCCGCCTGCGCAGGAAAGGAGATTTATTATGATACATCCATCTTATGTAGAGTTAATGAAAGTAGTCAACGACGAAGTTGAAATCGGGGAAGAGCCGGTAGTAAACAGCCGTTATTCGATTGTGATCGCGACCGCGAAGCGCGCGCGTCAGATTATTGCAGGAGACGAACCGATGGCAGATAAGGTTACCTGTCCAAAGCCATTGTCGATTGCGGTTGAGGAACTGTATGAGGGAAAGGTCAAGATTATCCCGGAAGCGGCGGAGGATGAGGAATAGGAAGTTTGATATTCATGAATCGGGAAAGGATGATAGGTCTATCATCCTTTTTGGCGTTCATTTAGAGTGATGGAGACAAGCATGAAGTTATTATTTATTTCCCTGGGCTGTGACAAGAATCTCGTAGATACCGAGTTCATGTTGGGCATGATCCGGGATGCAGGCGGCATCGGCGGGGAACCGATTGTGTTGACGGACGATGAGTACGAGGCGGACATCATAATCATCAATACCTGTTGTTTTATAGGCGATGCCAAGGAGGAGAGCATCAACACGATCCTTGAGATGGCAGAGCACAAAAAGGATGCCGCATTAAAGGCGCTTATCGTGACCGGATGTCTTGCGCAGCGCTATCAGGATGAGATCCGAAAGGAAATCCCGGAGGTCGATGCGATACTCGGTACGAATTCCTATGAGGATGTCGTGAATGCGATCAGAAAGGCGTTGTCCGGCGAGTTCTACGAGAATTTTAAGGCACTCGAGGGACTGCCGCACATTACAGCAAAGCGGAGCGTAACGACAGGAGGACATTTTGCACACCTTAAGATCGCGGAGGGCTGCAACAAGCGCTGTACCTACTGTATTATTCCCTATATCCGCGGTAATTACCGGAGTGTTCCGATGGAAGAGCTTATCGAACAGGCGAGGGAGCTTGTCGCGGGGGGCGTTAAGGAGCTGATCCTTGTCGCACAGGAGACGACGCTTTACGGAATCGACCTGTACGGAGAGAAATCGCTTCACAAGCTTCTTGATGCATTAAGTGAGATCCCAGGACTTTTCTGGATACGCATTATGTATTGCTATCCGGAAGAAATCTACGATGAACTGATCGATACGATCGCAAATAATAAAAAGGTCTGTCATTATCTGGATCTGCCGATCCAGCACGCCAGCGATGCAATGTTAAAGCGCATGGGACGGCGCACAAGCAAAGATGATCTCGTTTCCATCATCACAAAGCTGCGGGAGCGGATTCCCGATATTGCGCTGCGCACGACGCTGATCTGCGGATTCCCGGGAGAGACGGAGGAGATGCATGAGGAGCTGATGCAGTTTGTCAACGACATGGAATTCGATCGTTTGGGTGCATTTACTTACTCGCCGGAGGAGGGAACACCTGCAGCGGAATTCCCCAACCAGCTTGATGAGGAGGTAAAGAAGGACTGGCAGGCAGATGTCATGGAACTTCAGGAGGAGATCATTTCCGATAAGAATGAGGAGATGACGGGCAGAGAGCTTTATGTCTTTATCGAGGGCAGGGTAAGTGACGAGAATGCCTATATCGGACGCACCTACCGGGATGCGCCGGATGTGGACGGCTATATTTTTATCAACACAGATGAGGAACTGATGACCGGTGACATTGTGCGCGCCCGCGTGACTGGGGCGTATGAATATGATCTGATAGGAGAATTGATATGAATTTACCAAATAAGTTAACGATTATGCGTGTGATTTTGATTCCGTTTTTTGTATTTTTCCTGCTTGCGCCTTATTTTCCGGACTACGGAAATTATATTGCGGTAGCTATTTTTATCGTGGCAAGCCTCACGGACCTGCTGGACGGAAAGATTGCCAGAAAGTACAATCTTGTGACGAATTTCGGCAAATTTATGGATCCTCTGGCGGATAAGCTTTTAGTGTGCTCTGCGATGATCTGTCTGATCGAGCTTGACCGTCTGGCGTCGTGGATCGTTATTGTGATCATTGCGCGGGAGTTCATCATCAGCGGTTTCCGCCTGGTGGCTTCGGACAACGGTGTTGTGATCGCCGCAAGCTACTGGGGCAAGTTTAAGACGACTTTCCAGATGCTTATGGTCATTGTGCTGATCCTTGACATTCCGCATCCGGCGTTTCAGATTCTGGGCGTTGTTCTGACGTACGTTGCATTGATATTAACGATCGTATCGCTGATCGATTATATTGCAAAGAATAAGGATGTTCTAAAAGAGCAGAAATAGAAGTTGTGGTTTAAAATGCCGGACAAAAACAGGGATAACCGATGAAAAAGTCTGCAAAAAAGCAGATATAGTTCGAAATGACAGACAGCAGGAAGGAACAGAATATGTCAGTAAAGAAAAGCTTTGGCACAGAGCCGGTGGAGGAATCCTTAGAATATCTTGTTTATAAGTTGTTGAAGGAACGCCGTTATACCCTGACTACCGCAGAATCTGCGACAGGCGGGATGATCGCGTCGACGCTTGTCAACGTGCCTGGGATTTCCGAATTTTTTACCGAGGGCTACGTCACATACTCGGATGCAGCGAAGGTAAAAATGATTCATGTAAATCCAAAGACGATTGAAAAATACGGGGTGGTGAGCAGCGAGACTGCCTGCGATATGGCAAAGTCCGCTGCCAGGACTGCCGGGTGCGACGCGGCGCTCTCCGTGACAGGCGTCGCCGGACCGGATGGCGGAACGAAAGATTGTCCGGTGGGACTTATGTATATCGGCTGTTATCTGAAAGGGAAGACGGTGACAGAGCGTTATGTCTTCGAGAAGAACAGCCGGAGAGAGCGGCGGGAGGCTGCTACCGAGGCGGCGCTTCGCCTGCTGATTACAATGCTTAAGGAGGAAAATCCTGCACGGCTTGCCGGGCATTGCTCCATGCAATGGCAGTCGCATTTTCCTCCGGAAAACAAGGAGGATTCATTATGCGGATCATAGCGGGAACGGCGCGGAGCCTACCACTTAAGACGGTAGAGGGGTTAGACACCAGACCGACCACCGACCGGATCAAGGAGACATTGTTTAACATTATACAGGATGAGATACCGGGCAGCTATTTCCTCGATCTGTTTGCGGGAAGCGGGCAGATCGGACTTGAGGCGGTAAGCCGCGGCGCGCGCTATGCGGTCTTTGTGGACAGCGGCAAGAAGCCTGCCGCCTGTATCGAGGAGAATATCCGTTTTACGAAGTTCACAAAAGAGACGAAGGTCTATCCGACGGAGGCGCTTAGTGCGCTCCGCGCGATGGAGGGAAAGTACCAGTTCGATATTATTTTTATGGATCCGCCCTACAAGAAGGGTATCGAGCAGGAAGTGCTTCGTTATCTTGCGGCGTCTTCCCTGTTGAAAGAGGACACGCTGATGATCGTGGAAGCGGCGCTTGATACGGATTTTTCGTATCTTTCGGAGTATGGACTAAAGCTTGTGCGGCTGAAAACCTATAAGACGAACGAACACGCATTTATCCGAAGAGAATGAACAGTTTCGGCAAATCATGTTGCCCCAATAGGAGGAAAATCCTGCACAGCTTGCTGGGCATTGCTCCATGCATATGCAGTCGCATTTTCCTTCGGAAAACAAGGAGGACTCTATGAAACGAGCAATTTATCCGGGAAGCTTTGACCCGCTGACGCTTGGACATATGGATATTATCGAGCGTTCCTCGAGAATCGTGGACGAATTGGTAGTCGGCGTGCTCAATAACAGTGCAAAAAATTCATTGTTTTCTCTGGACGAACGTGTTAGTATGATAAAAGAGATGACGGATTCTATGCCGAACGTCACGGTATCGTCTTTTGACGGTCTGCTGGTCGATTACATGAAGGAGATTCAAGCGACGATTATCGTGAGGGGACTTCGGGCTGTGACCGACTTTGAATATGAGCTGCAGATTGCGCAGACGAATCATGTGGAGAATCCTGACGTCGAGACGATTTTTCTGACGACCAGTCTGCAGTATTCTTATTTAAGCTCAACAATCGTCAAGGAATTTGCATCCTATGGCGGTGATCTGACAAAGTTCGTTCCGGCAAGATTTATTGACAGAATATACGAGAAATATCATATCTCAAAATAAGGAGAAGCTAATGGCAAGTAGAATAGAACAGATTATAGAGGAAATTGAAGAATATATTGACAATTGTAAGCCTCAGACATTTTCCTCCTCTAAGATCATCGTGAACCGGGAAGAGATGGAAGAACTGTTAAATGAACTTCGCGTCAAGACCCCCGAGGAAATCAAACGCTACCAGAAGATCATCAGCAACAAGGAAGCAATCTTAGCCGATGCGCAGGCAAAGGCGGACGCGATTATCGCGCAGGCGCAAATCAAGACGGACGAGCTTGTCAGTGAGCATCAGATTATGCAGCAAGCGTATGCGCAGGCGAATGAGGTCGTCATGATCGCGACAAAGCAGGCGCAGGAGATTCTTGATAATGCGACGAATGATGCGAATAATATCCGCATGGGCGCGATGCAATACACCGACGATATCCTGCGTAATCTTGAAAACACGATTTCACATTCGATGGACACAGCAAAAGCTCGCCATGACGCTTATATGAGTTCTCTGCAGGGATTTCTTGACGTGGTGACGACGAACCGTGCGGAGTTGAATCCGACCGCGGAGGAGCCTGCTCCGAAGAAGACGGAGCCAAAGGCGGAGGAACTTCCGAAGATCGAAATTACTTCGGATATGCTGGGATAGCGCAGCGGCATCCGTTTTGGCAGGGAGCTGTCACTGCATATCAGACGGGAAACAGGAGTGTGACACAGCCTGCGAGAAGACCGGATACCATGGTAAGCAACAGTTTTGTGATACAGTATTTTTTCAGTGAAAGCCCGGTGCCGCAGATCATGGAACTTGTCTGTGCGATGCCGGAGAGTCCGCCGAATGCGGTAAAAGCCATCGCAAGGATATACTGCACGGACGGCTTAAGACCGGAGGCTGGGAGCATACCGATTCCGTTGGTAAGTTCGGCTGCTCCGGTGAGAATCAGCCGGACCAAGGGAGAGAGCGGAAGCTTTCCGATCATCGAGGCGATCATGGAAAACAGCATAATATATCCACCGAGTCTGGTTAATGTTTCAAAGCCATTCATGATACCGGCATCTATGATTTTAAAATTCATTTGAGATCCAGATGCCGGTATTTTTTCTGTCATGGCTGCGCGGTGTTCTGCGCGGCGGCGTTCTCTTCCGCCGCAGACGATCAGGAGGACAAGCGGCGGAACATACAAGATCAGCAGACTTAAGACGGAAAGCTGCGGCAGTTTCAGTTGACCGCACAGGATGAAACTTGTGATAAAGACCGGGCTGATGTTGTTGGTGACGACAAAGAGGATATCCGCTTCTTTTTTTTCGAGCCTGCCGCATTTTAACAACTCCGCACAGTTCTTGCTTCCCATCGGAAAGCCGAAGAGAAATCCGGTGAGAAGTACGAAAGCGCCGTTTTCGCTGACCGGGAACAGCCTCTTAAGGAGCGGTGCGAACAGACGGTTGATGTACTGCAGATAGTTGGAGTAGATTAAAATATTGGAGAGAATCGCAAAGGGAAGCAGCGTCGGAAGAACCCTCTCATACCACAGCATCAGCCCTTTTGCCGCGGCATCTACCGCATCCTTCGGGAAGAACAATATGTAACCGGTAAAAATCAACAAAGATAAGAATATCATTTTCTTTTTCATACTAAACTATATTATTAGCAGGAGGCTTCTATGAGTAAATTAGAGGAATTAAAAGAATTACAGCTACAGTCACAGAAGGTATTTGACTATTTTGAGGAGATCGCTGCGATCCCGCACGGTTCAAGGAATACAAAGGGAATCAGCGATTACCTCGTGCGTTTTGCAAAGGAGCACGGGCTTGTCTGTTATCAGGATGAGGCGAACAACGTCGTGATCGTACAGGAAGCGACGGCGGGCTACGAGGGTGCGGATGCCATCATAATTCAGGGACACATGGACATGGTGTGTGAGAAGGAGAACGGCTGCGACATTGACTTTGAGAAAGACGGCTTGCGGCTCTATGTGGACGGTGATTTCATAAAGGCGGAGGGAACGACACTTGGCGGAGATGACGGTATCGCCGTTGCCTATGCGCTTGCCATTATGGATTCGCCACAGATCGCGCACCCGCGTCTTGAAGTCGTGATTACGGTCGACGAAGAGATCGGTATGCTGGGAGCGGAAGCAATCGACCTTTCCATGTTAAAAGGGCATAAGCTTCTGAACATTGACTCTGATGTGGAGGGACATTTTCTGACGAGCTGCGCGGGCGGCATGACGGTAGAGACGGTGATCCCGGTGGAGCACATCACGCAGGAGGGACTTACGGCAAAGCTTACGGTTACAGGGCTTGTCGGCGGTCATTCGGGAAGCGAGATCGACAAGGAACACGCGAACGCCAATATCGTGATGGGGCGCGTGTTAAAATATATTTCCGACCGCATGGAGCTCGGCGTAACGGCGCTTGCAGGAGGCTTGAAGGACAATGCGATTCCGCGCGAGTGTACGGCAGAACTTCTGATTCCCGAAGAGAAGAAGGAAGAGTTTGTTTCCTATATCAAGAGCGTGGAGACAGAGCTTAAAAAGGAATTTGCGGCGTCGGATGCCGGGATTTGCCTGGCGAGCGCATTTGGCGGGAAGAAGCAGGCAGAAATTCTTTCCTACAGCGCAATGGCGCGCGTGATCTTTTATCTGCGCAATGTACCAAACGGTGTGCAGCATATGAGCCAGATTATGCCGGGACTGGTCGAGACGTCCTTAAACCTCGGTATTCTGGAATTAAAAGGGGATGGTCTGTATGCAACCTCGTCCGTCAGAAGCAGCGTATCGACCAGAAAAGAGGATTTAAAAGACCGTCTGGAGCATATCGCGGAGTTTTTGGGAGGGGAGATTTCCGTGAGCGGAGATTATCCTGCATGGGAATACAGGGCGGATTCCGAAATCAGAGATACGATCAGCGCCGTGTACGAGGAGCTGTTCGATGAAAAGCCGGTGTTCGAGGCGATTCATGCGGGCCTGGAGTGCGGTATTCTATCCGGCAAGATCAAAGATCTGGACTGCGTTTCCTTCGGACCAAATAATTATGACATTCACACGCCGAAGGAACGCCTTTCGATTTCCTCCACGGAGAAGGTGTGGAAGCTATTGGTCGAATTTTTGAAAAGAAGCAAATAAAAGCAGAGAAATAAAAGGAAGCTATGAATTTAAGACGTATCCGTTTGTTACTGTTACTGTTTGCCGCGATATTATGGAACGTTCTTCTGACCGGATATATCGAGGAGAAGGCACTGCAGATAAACTGCTTTTCCTATGAGACTGCATATCAAAACTTCAGAGATCATCAGGTGAAAGAAGAGGTGTTGGACGCTTTTTATGAGGCGGCGGACGCAGATATGGAGAAGTTCTCGGAACTGCTTACAATGTATTTTGCGACCGGAGATACGGTGACGGATGTTGACGTGCTAAAACAGGACGTCGCATTTGTAAAAAAGTACAAAGCGGAGGAGTTCGACTGTGTCAAAGGATACGTCTATGCCGTCTGGAATGACCTTGCGCGTTTTCCGGTGGGAACGGTACAGTCGGATAAAGAAGCGACGGTGAGTTTTGCGGATAGCTGGATGCAGAGCCGTACCTTCGGCGGCGACAGAGGACATGAGGGCTGCGACATCATGGCGTCCGTCAACGAACGGGGAATTTATCCGGTTTACAGTGCGACGGACGGCGTGGTCGAACAGATCGGCTGGCTGCGTCTCGGCGGTTACCGGATAGGAATCAGAAGCGAATCCGGTGCTTATTTCTATTATGCGCATCTCGCAGAGTATGCGAAAGAGTTTGAAATCGGTGAGGAGGTTTCGGCTGGAACGTTTCTCGGCTACATGGGAGATACCGGTTACAGCGACATCCCCGGAACGACGGGAAATTTCCCGGTGCACCTGCATTTCGGAATCTACTTAAACGACCGGGACGGGAAGGAGTTTTCCGTGAATTCCTATCCTGCGGCGCGCTATCTGTGGGAGCGGCAGGAAGAGAAGCTGACAGAGTGAGGAGAGAGGCGTGTATGGCACTTCGGTTGGACAAATATCTGACGGAGCTCGGCGTCGGAACGAGAAGCGAAGTAAAAAAACTGATTCGGGCAAAGCAGATTACGGTAAACGGCGAGCCTGCCGTAAGACCGGAACAAAAGATCGACGAGCAAAAGGATGAAGTATGCCTGCGAGGGGAGAAGCTCTCCTACGCGGCATTCGAATACTATTTATTTCATAAGCCGGCGGGCTGCGTCTCGGCGACGGAGGATACAGTACACCGGACCGTCATGGACTATCTGACCGACACGGTCAGGAGCGATCTCTTCCCGGTTGGAAGACTCGATATCGACACGGAGGGACTGCTTCTGATTACAAACGACGGGGCACTTGCACATGAACTTTTGTCCCCGGCGAAGCATGTCGAAAAAACATATTATGCAAAGGTTGCCGGAAGGGTGACAAAGGAGGATGTCAACCTTTTTGAAAAAGGGGTTGATATCGGGGAAGATGCGCTTACAAAGCCAGCAAAGCTTGTGATATTGTCGGAGGGGATTCTCTCGGAAATCGAGCTGACGATCACCGAGGGAAAGTTTCATCAGGTCAAGCGGATGTTTGAGGCGGTCGGAAAGAAGGTCGTCTATTTAAAGCGTCTTTCGATGGGACCGCTTGTATTGCCGGAGGAACTTGCGCCGGGAGAGTACCGCCCGCTCAACGCGGGGGAACTTGCCGCGCTAAAATGCCGATGAGATAGCAAAATGCCGATGAGACGATAAAATATTGATGAGATAAAATGAAAGAAGATTCAGGAGTAAGCAATGAGCAACGGATTTTTGCCAATCAGCAGATTGGATATGGAAAAGCAGGGAATAGAACAACTGGATTTTGTCTATGTGATCGGGGACGCCTACGTGGATCATCCCTCGTTTGGACATGCCATTATCTCGAGAGTTCTGGAGGCGCACGGCTACAAGGTCGGCATCATATCGCAGCCTGATTGGAGAGATAAGGAGTCTGTCAATATTTTAGGCGAGCCGCGGCTTGGTTTCCTCGTGTCCGCCGGAAATATGGATTCAATGGTAAATCATTATTCCGTGTCGAAGAAGCGCCGGGCGACGGATGCGTTCACGCCAGGCGGCATGATGGGAAAACGCCCGGATTACGCGACGATTGTCTACTGCAATCTGATCAGGCAGACCTACAAGCATACTCCAATCATTATTGGCGGAATTGAGGCGAGCCTCCGCAGACTGGCGCATTACGATTATTGGTCGAACAAGCTGAAGCGCTCGATCCTTCTGGACTCCGGCGCGGATTTGATTTCTTACGGAATGGGGGAGAAGAGTATCGTAGAGATTGCGGACGCCTTAGATTGCGGACTTGCCGTGTCAGACATTACTTTTATCAATGGAACGGTCTACAAGACGAGGAAACGCGAGGACATTTACGATGCAATCGAGCTTCCGCATTATGAGGAATTGCTTGCAGATAAAGCGGTCTATGCGAAAAGCTTCTATACACAGTACTGCAACACCGATCCGTTCGTGGCAAAGCGTCTGTTCGAGACATACGACAATAAAATGTTTGTCGTACAGAATCCTCCGGCAAAGCCGCTCTCACAGAGCGAGATGGATCAGGTCTACGCGCTGCCGTATCAGCGTACCTATCATCCGAACTATGAGGAGGCAGGCGGGGTCCCGGCGATTGAAGAAGTACGTTTTTCGCTTGTCAGCAACCGCGGGTGTTACGGCGGGTGCAGTTTTTGTGCACTGACGTTCCACCAGGGACGTATTATCCAGACGAGAAGTCACGAATCGATTCTTGCAGAGGCAGAGAAGATTATATGGGAGCCGGATTTCAAGGGATACATTCACGATGTAGGAGGTCCGACGGCGAATTTCAGAGCGCCCGCCTGCAAGAAGCAGATGACGAAGGGCGTCTGTCCGAACAGGCAGTGTCTTTTCCCGACGCCGTGCAGTAATCTGAAGGTCGATCATTCAGATTACTTAAAGTTACTGCGAAAGTTAAGGGAACTGCCGAATGTCAAGAAAGTATTTATCCGTTCAGGAATCCGGTTCGATTATCTGATCTATGATGAGGACAGGACGTTCCTTAGGGAGCTGTGCGAACATCATATCAGCGGACAGCTTAAAGTTGCGCCGGAACATATTTCAGGCGCTGTCTTAGAGAAGATGGGGAAGCCGGGCGTGGAGGTCTATAAGCGGTTCGTTGCGGCATATCAGGATATGAACCGCAAGCTCGGCAAGAAGCAGTACCTTGTACCGTACCTGATGTCGTCGCACCCCGGTTCGACGTTAAAAGAAGCCGTGGAGCTGGCGGAATTCCTGCGCGATCTTGGCTATATGCCGGAACAGGTACAGGATTTCTACCCGACGCCGTCTACGATTTCGACCTGTATGTATTACACGGGACTTGACCCGCGCACCATGCAGCCGGTCTACGTGGCGGTAAATCCGCATGAGAAGGCGATGCAGCGCGCCCTGATTCAGTACCGCAACCCGAAAAATTATGATCTGGTCGTGGAGGCTTTGAAGGCGGCAGGGCGGACGGATCTGATCGGATTTGACAAGAAATGTCTGGTGCGTCCGCGAAATATCGGTTACGGAAAGCAGGGAGAGAGTGGCAAAAATGCGCTTGCGAAAGGCACAGGCAAAGCAGCTGGCGGACAGAAGAATGCACCGCAGGGGCGGGGCCAAAACGGACGTGCGGTACAGGAGCATGGCGGAAATCACAGTGCAGGTGTAAAAAAGAAAACCATCCGCAATGTACACCGCAAAAAGACCGGAAAGTAGAGGAAACAAATATGCGGGAATTTCGCATTCAGAACAATGAGGCGGGACAGCGTTTTGATAAATATTTGAAGAAGCTGCTCTCCGAAGCGCCGAACAGCTTTGTATACAAGATGCTGCGCAAGAAAAACATTACGTTAAATGACAAAAAGGCGGACGGCTCGGAAAAGCTTGCGGCGGGGGATACGGTGAAGCTGTTTCTTTCGGATGAAACGTTTGATAAATTTGCCGGAAAAGATAAAATTTCTGCACGGTACGAGAGCCTGAAACATTTGGGACAGACGTTAAACGGTTCGGAAAGTACATTAAGAGATTCAGAAGGTACATTAAGGGATTCAGAAAGTACGTTAAAGAATTCAGAAAATACATTAAGAGATTCAGAAAGTACATTAAGAGATCCGGAAAGCGCATTAAGGATTTTGGGTGACGGGGCAATGCGTTCACAAAGTGCACTTCCGGTACTTTATGAAGATGCGGATATACTGATCGTAAACAAGCCTGCGGGGATGCTTTCACAGAAGGCGAAGCCTTCGGATATTTCGGCGAACGAATACATTTTGCATTACCTGATTGAACAGGGGGAACTGGACGAAGAAATGATGCAGACTTTTCTGCCGTCTGTCTGTAACCGTCTTGACCGGAATACTTCGGGCATTCTGATTGCAGGAAAGACCTTGAAGGGTCTGCAGGAAATGTCTGCGGCATTAAAGGAGCGGACGGTGCAGAAGTACTATCGTTGTCTCGTGAAGGGTGAACTTGGAGAATGTGATTATATTCGGGGCTGGCTGAAAAAAGATGAAACGACAAATAAGGTGACGATATATAAAGATGCAGCAAACGTGCAGGATGCACAGCCGATTGAAACAGAGTATCGGCCGATTCACGTAAAGGGCGGCTATACGGAACTTGAGGTTCATCTGATCACCGGACGTTCCCATCAGATCCGCGCGCATTTAGCCTCCATCGGTCATCCGATCATCGGCGATCCAAAGTACGGCGACAGGAAGGTGAACGCATATTTTAAAAAGGAGTGTGAGATTACTTCTCAGATGCTTCATGCATACCGGATCGTGCTCGACGACAGAGGAGAGATTGTTGCGCCCTGCGGAGAGAAATTCTCCCGGGTTCGAAAGAAGCTTGGCTTCTGATATACCGCATTCCGTTTCAGTTAATCAGAAGCCATTTTTATAGAAGCTTTCCGGTACTTGCGTTGATGTGGCGTTTGATCGCGTCGAAGCTTTCTGCGCTCACATCATGCTCAATCTTACAGGCGTCCTCAGCGGCAACTCTCGGATCGACGCCAAGCATCGTAAGCCAGTTCGAGATAATCGTGTGGCGTTCATAGATCTTTTCCGCAACCTCGAGTCCGGCATCGGTGAGATGAATATATCCCTCCGGGCTGACAGTAATATAGCCGTTCTCGCGCAGGTTCTTCATCGCGACGCTGACGCTTGGTTTTTTGAAATTCATTTCATTCGCAATATCAACGGAGCGCACATTTCCCAATCTGTGATTTAAGACCAGAATCGTCTCCAGGTAATTTTCGTTTGATTCATTCATAACCATCCGGCATACCTCCCCATTTATAAAAACTTACTGTGAAAGATAATACTTCACAGAGATTCCCTTCCCACTAATAGAAAAAGTATATCATAGCGGACGTCTTTTGACAAAGGGAATATTTTATCCGATTGAAAATCGGATGCAATCGGAGATTGGATGCAAAGGGAATTTGCGCACTATTGTTCTTGTCTATGTAGAAAGAATACTATATAATGGAAAAGAAATGCATGAGGACACAAAAATGAGGAGGATGTTATGATCAGATGTAAGAAATGCGGCACGGAACTGCCGGAAAATGCAAAGTTCTGCGGTACTTGCGGTACACCGACAGAGGAGACGGCAAACACTGCGGCGGGGGCAGCCGTAGCTGCAAATGAGGCACAGGCGTTCGGATCTGGCGTACAGGACGTAGCTGCAAACGATACACAGACATTCGGTGCGGGCGTACAGGACGTAGCTGCAAATGATACACAGGCATTCGGTGCGGGTGTACAGGATGCAGGTACAGCGGCAGGAGCAGCAACCGCTTTTGGCGCCGGAGCACAGATGAATCAGGGTCAGCAATTTACAAACGGCGTACAGATGAATCAGGGTCAGCAATTCGCAAACGGAGCACAGATGAATCAGGGTCAGCAGTTTACAAACGGCGCGCAGATGAATCAGGGTCAGCAGTTTTCAAACGGCGCACAGTTTTCACAGGCAGCGCCGAAGGAGACAGCCTCAGCATATTACGCAAGGCAGCCGTACACGCCGCCTGCGGATGACGCACAGGCGAATAAGGGCGTTGCTATCTGCGGATATTTCGGTCTGCTCTGGATCGTTCCGCTTGTCACGACAGCGAAGCATTCCCCATTTGCAAAGTTCCATGCAAATCAGGCGCTCATGGTATTCCTTACCTCGCTTGCGATACGGTTTGTCATATGGGTCTTCAAGACAATTGTGTTCGCGCTTACCTATTCATGGGTGGTTCGTACGTTTATGAGATGGATTTCTCTGGCAGGCAGCGCATGTTGTCTGGCGATGATGATTGCAGGTATTGTATTTGCTGCGCAGGGCAAGATGAAAGAGATTCCGGTTATCGGACAGATTCACATTATCAAATAAGGTTTTTTTGAACTTACATAAGCAGGAAAGTTAAGAAGCAGCAACCGGGCAGACCGTTGCTGCTTCTTACAGGTGCGCCTTACGGCGCACGTTTCAGATGGAGGGAATATGGCGACTTGGAATTCGAGAGGTCTGCGCGGTTCGACATTGGAGGAATTTATTAACCGCACGAACGAAAAATATCTGGAAAACGGACTTGCGCTCATACAAAAGATACCGACGCC
The DNA here is from genome assembly GCA_021771815.1 of Roseburia hominis. GTDB lineage: Bacteria > Bacillota > Clostridia > Lachnospirales > Lachnospiraceae > Roseburia > Roseburia hominis_A. Next base: position 14,747 of record JAETOE010000012.1, on the reverse strand, counting down.
GATTACGCCGATCAATATTGATAAGGAGTCGAGACATATCACGTTAGCATATTTTGAACAGAAAAGTACCGTGGATTATATCGGCGCGGTGCAGGGGATTCCGGTGTGCTTTGACGCGAAGGAGTGCAATTCGGATACGTTCCCGCTTCAGAATATTCATGAACATCAGGTGGCGTTCATGGAGAACTTCGAGAAGCAGGGCGGTGTGGCTTTTTTTCTGATAAGCTTTACAAAGCGGGATGAATTTTATTATCTGCGCCTTGAAAAGCTTTTAGAATTCTGGAAACGTGCGAAGGACGGCGGCAGAAAGAGCTTTCGCTACGAGGAATTGGAACCGGAATTCTTTCTGCCAAAGGGCAGGAGTGTTCTGGTGCCTTATCTAGATACATTACAGAAAGATTTACTTACGAGGGATTGACAATTTATGGGATTTCTCATATAATATACAAAGTTTCATTTGCTAATATGCTACCTTATTATCACGTTAATGTATTGAAGCGACATAATATATATTATGACAACCAGATAGGAGAAGGTTTATGAAAAAAAAATTATTACACACACCGGAGGGCGTGCGGGATATTTATAACGAAGAGTACGAGAAGAAACTGATCTTGCAGGATAGTCTGAATCAGATGCTGCGTCAGTACGGGTATCATCCGATTCAGACGCCGACGTTTGAATTTTTCGATATTTTCGGACGTGAAATCGGAACGACGCCGTCGAAGGATTTATATAAGTTTTTTGACAGAGAGGGGAATACACTTGTCTTAAGACCGGATATCACACCGTCGATCGCGCGCTGCGCGGCGAAGTATTTCGGCGAGGAGGATATGCCGATCCGCCTGTGTTATATGGGAAATACTTTTATCAACAACAGCAGCTATCAAGGACGTTTAAAGGAAAGCACACAGCTTGGTGCAGAGCTTTTGAGCGATCCTTCTGTAGATGCGGATGCGGAGATTCTTTCGATGGTGGTAGCCTGCCTTAAGACGGCGGGACTCCGTGATTTTCAGATCAGCGTCGGCCACGCGGGGTTCTTTGGCGGGCTGATGGAAGCGGCAGGTCTTTTGGAGGAACAGGAGGAAGAACTTCGTGAGCTTATCTCCAATAAGAACTTTTTCGGCGTGGAGGAATTTGTCGATACATTAAGCCTTGATGCGGACTTAAAGGAACTCTTTAAGATGCTTGGAACTTTCTATACCGGCCCGGATGAACTCTCCGGAGCGAAGCGCTGCGCGAAGGCTTATCCCCGTATTTTAGCGGCAATCGAAGAGCTTGAAGAGCTTCATGCAATACTCGAAGTCTATGAGGTAGCGCGCTATATTTCCTTCGAACTTGGGACGATCAGTAATTATCAGTATTATACAGGCATTATTTTTGCGGGATATACGTTCGGAAGCGGCGAACCGATCGTAAAAGGCGGACGCTACGACAAGCTTTTAACATATTTCGGAAAGGAGTCGGCATCCATCGGCTTTGCGTTTGTCATCGATCAGCTTATGGCGGCGCTGCAGCGGCAGAAGATTGACATTCCGGTCGAACATCAGGCAAAGCTTATCGTCTATCATCAGGAAAACCGCGCGGAGGCGATTTCGCAGGCGAAGGAACTGCGGGGAATGGGCGGCTGTGTGGAGCTTGCCCTGTGGGATAGCGCAAAGTCTAAGGATGATTATACCGCATATGCAAAACGAAATCAGATTACAGAAGTCGAATTCTTATAGGAAAGGAATAGATTCATGGAAGATATGAGATACCTCACCTTTGCGCTTGGCAAGGGACGGCTTGCAAAAAAGACGTTGGAAATGTTTGAGAAGATCGGCATCACCTGTGAGGAGATGAAGGATAAGGATACCAGAAAGCTGATTTTTGTGAATGAGGAGTTAAAGCTTCGGTTCTTCCTCTCGAAAGGACCGGACGTGCCTACTTATGTTGAGTATGGTGCGGCAGATATCGGAATTGTGGGCAAGGACACGATTCTCGAAGAGGGGCGTAACATTTATGAAGTCCTTGATCTTGGCTTCGGAAAATGCCGGATGTGCATCTGCGGGCCAAAGAGTGCAAGAGAGCTCTTACAGCACCATGAGCTGATCCGCGTGGCGACAAAGTACCCGCATATCGCGAAGGACTATTTTTATAATAAGAAGCATCAGACCGTGGAGATCATCAAGCTGAACGGTTCGATTGAACTTGCGCCGATTGTAGGGCTGTCCGAGGTCATCTGCGACATTGTAGAAACAGGTTCTACATTAAAGGAAAACGGCCTTGTGGTCTTAGAAGAAGTGTGTCCGCTCTCCGCGCGCATGGTCGTCAACCAGGTGAGTATGAAGATGGAAAATGAGCGGATCACGAAGTTGATTTCTGACCTTAAAACGGTTATGCAGCAGACAGATGCGGATGCTAAGTGAACAGTTAAGGCAGGACAGAAAGGAAGGATACGGATATGAGAATCTTAAAACTGACAAAAGATACACAGACGAATATATTGGAAAGTCTCTTAAAGAGAAGCCCAAACTCCTACGGAGAATATGAAGGACGTGTGAATGCGATCATAGAGGAAGTGCGTAAGAACCGAGATGCGGCGATTTTTTCCTACACGAAGCAGTTCGATGCGGCAGACATCAATGCCGGAAATATCCGTGTGACTGAGGATGAGATTAAGGAGGCTTATGAGCTGGTTGACCCGAAACTTCTTGAAGTCATCCGAAAGGCGCTTGTCAATATCCGCGATTATCACGCGAAGCAGCGTCAGTTTTCATGGTTTGACTCGGAGGAATCCGGCATCATCTTAGGGCAGAAGGTGACGGCTCTTGCCAACGTCGGCGTCTATGTGCCGGGCGGCAAGGCGGTCTATCCGTCCTCGGTGCTGATGAATGTGATCCCGGCAAAGGTGGCGGGCGTAAAAAACATTGTTATGACGACCCCGCCCGGACCGGACGGAAAAGTCTATCCGTCTACGCTTGTAGCAGCGAATGAGGCAGGCGTGGATGCAATCTATAAGGTAGGCGGAGCGCAGGCAATCGCTGCACTGGCGTTCGGGACGGAGAGCATTCCCAAGGTAGATAAGATCGTAGGACCGGGCAATATCTATGTTGCACTCGCGAAAAAGGCGGTATTCGGTTATGTCAGCATTGATTCGATCGCCGGACCGAGCGAGATCATGGTGCTTGCGGACGAGACGGCAAACCCGCGGTTCGTGGCGGCGGATTTACTGTCACAGGCGGAGCATGACGAGATGGCGTCCGCAATCATGGTAACGACGAGCCAGAAGCTTGCCGAGGAGACGGCGGCGGAGATTGATAAGTTCGTCACGCAGCTTTCGCGAAAAGAAATTATAACGAAGTCTCTGGAGAATTACGGCTACATCCTCGTCGCTGACACGATGGAGGATGCGATCACGACGGTAAATGAAATTGCTTCCGAGCACTTGGAGATTGTGACGAAGAATCCGTTTGAGACGATGACAAAGATCCGCAACGCGGGCGCGATTTTTATCGGGGAATATTCCTCCGAACCGCTCGGCGACTATTTTGCAGGACCGAACCATGTACTTCCGACCAACGGTACGGCGAAGTTCTTCTCTCCGCTTAGCGTGGACGATTTCATTAAGAAATCAAGCATTATCTCCTACTCGAAGGAAGCGCTTGAGGCGGTTTATCAGGATATCGCGCAGTTCGCGGAGTGCGAGAAACTGACGGCACATGCGAATTCCGTTCGTGTACGTTTCGAGGATAAATAGAAAAGTGCCGGAATGCGATTTAATGATTTCTTTTTTGCATGATTCGTAATATAATAGAATTTAGAGACCCAAAATAAGGGAAAACGGACAGGAGGAACAGATTCCATGAGCAGAGCGGCTGATTGTAAGCGAAAGACCAAAGAGACAGACATTACCTTAAGCCTTGAACTTGACGGAAACGGGATCAGCGATGTGGAAACGGGCATCGGCTTTTTTGATCACATGCTCGAGGGTTTTGCGAGACACGGTTTCTTTGATCTTGCGGTAAAAGCCGAGGGGGATCTCGTTGTTGACGGCCATCACACGATCGAGGATGTGGGAATCGTACTCGGGAGCGCGATCGGAAAGGCGGTCGGAGATAAGAAAGGAATCAGGCGCTACGGAAGCTGCATCCTGCCGATGGATGAGACGCTGGTACTGTGCGCCGTCGATTTGTCCGGTCGTCCGTATCTCTCGTTTGACGGGGCTTTCACAGTGGAGCGGGTCGGTTATATGGATACGGAACTGGTGAAGGAATTTTTCTATGCCATATCCTACACGGCGGGGATGAATCTGCACATGAAGGTGCTTACCCCCGGAAACAATCATCATATGATCGAGGCGATGTTCAAGGCATTTGCGCGGGCGCTTGATGAAGCGACTTCCTTTGATCCGCGCAGCACGGACATTCTATCCACAAAAGGCAGTTTATAGAGAAAGGTATGAGACAGATTTATGGAGCAGAAGAATATCGTTGCAACGATTTACTTAAAAAACGGGCAGGCGGTAAAGTCGATCGACGACCCGACGCCGATGCCGGACGTTATTGAACTGGCGAGACTTTACAATGACAGCGGCATCGATAAGATCATCGTGTTCGATCTCTCGGATGACGATGAAGAGCATGAGAAAAATATTCACACGATTAAAAATATCAACCGCAACGTCGAGATCAAGGTATGCGCAGGGGGCAACATCAACCGCATGGAGGACATTAAGAAGTTCATCTATGCAGGCTGCCTTCAGGTCATTGTAAACGGTGCGAAGGCGGGCAGCATGGAGCTTGCCGAGGAAGCGAGCAAGCGTTTCGGCAAGGAACGCATTCTTGTGTCGGTCGAGAACGTAGACTTCGTGTTCAAGCACCAGAAGGAGATGAGCAACTATTTCCATGAGCTTCTCGTCTTAAACACGAAGGTACTTGAAGCGATCGAGAATCTTACCGACGTACCGTATGTGGTGTATTTTGATGAATGTGATTATGAGAAGATCATCGAAGTCTTAAAACGCCAAAATACAAGAGGAATCGCAGGCAGTTTTATCAATGATCCGGATACGGACGTCATGGAGATCAAGTCGCAGCTTTCGACCGCAGGCATCAAGATGGATAACTTTGAGCCGGCGTTAAAGTGGGAGGATCTTAAGACAAATTCAGACGGTCTTGTGCCTGTTATCGTCCAGGATTACCGGACGGAAGAGGTGCTGATGCTCGCTTACATGAATGAGGAAGCGTTCCGAACGACCATAAACGTCGGTAAGATGACCTACTATAGCAGAAGCCGTCATGAGCTTTGGACGAAGGGAATGACCTCCGGGCATATCCAGTTCGTGAAGTCGCTGACTGCCGACTGCGATTTTGATACGATTCTGGCAAAGGTTTCCCAGGTCGGCGTTGCGTGCCACACCGGAAATCCGACCTGTTTCTTCAACGACATTGTGAAGAAGGAGTATGTGGAAAAGAACCCGCTCAAGGTCCTGGAGGATGTCTACGACATCATTTTAGACCGCAAAGCTCATCCGAAAGAGGGCTCTTATACCAATTACCTGTTTGACAAGGGCATCGACAAGATTTTAAAGAAGGTCGGCGAGGAGGCAACCGAGATCGTTATTGCGGCGAAGAATCCCGACCCGGAGGAAGTCAAATACGAGATTTCGGATTTCCTTTATCACATGATGGTACTTATGGCAGAAAAAGGAGTTACATGGGAGGACATCACACAGGAACTGTCGCAGCGGTAAAACCGCCGCGGCTGGCATATATAGATTATCTGCGCGTGACCGCTACGGTGTTCGTTATTTTCGGACATACCGTAACGGTCGCGCGAACTTATGCAGCGCCGGGAACGCTGCTTTTTCAGGTATTGGAGATATTTAATTTCATATTTTCTTCCAGCAATCTGATGTTTTTGATGATCAGCGGGGCGCTGCTTCTTCCTGTCAGAGGGGAACGTTTACAGGATTTCTTTTCGCACCGTTTCTCGAAGGTACTGATTCCGATGCTGGTCTATTACATTCTGTATGTGTGTGCGAAGGAGGGCATCGGACAGCTTGCCCCGCAAAATTGGGGACTGATGTTAAAGCGCATCATAAGCGGACCCCCGGTGGAAGCGCCGCATTTCTGGCTTGTGTACGTGATTATCTGGCTGTATGTGCTGACACCGTTTCTGCGTTATCTGATGCAGAATATCCCGGATACGGTTATGAACGGTGTGATGCTTGTGATTTTCCTTGTGTGCGCGTTTGACACCTATACGCCGCTGTTTGGTGTAAACTTACATCTTTCCGGCATTGTGGATACGTTTGTCGGCGTCTTTATACTTGGATATTTCATTGCGGCAAGAAGCAGCCGGCGGGCGGAAAATATTCTGCTTGCGGGCGGAATCATTTCCTTTTTTATTACCGTCTATATCATAACAAACCTCGGCTGGTACGACGATTATATCTACAACAATGCGCCTACGATGATGCTGTTTGCTGCGGCGCAGTTCGTGTTGGTGAAGCGGATCGCAGCGGGGGAGGTGCATACAACGAAAGTGGTTCGGCTGATTGGGAAATACAGCTATTCGATTCTTCTGATTCACTGGGGCGTGCTGCATTTCGGCGTCAAGCAGATGCTGCATGTGGATGTGTTGATGGGCGGCGTCTGGGGCGGCTGTATTCTGATGGCAGTACTGACGTTTATCGGTTCTTTTGCCGGGGCAGTGATCTTAGATTACACGCTGATTTTGTGGGTACGGAAGGGACTCTCGGCAATTGCGTCATTGCTTCGTTCGATCACAGGGAAACTCAAGTCCCGTACATGATTTCGGGCTGGACATCATATAGTAAACAGAGAATGTATGCGGGGAATCAGTGAACGTGGTTATGACAGATTACGCGAGGGAGCGCAGAGAATATATTTCGCAGATTCGCAGTTCTTTTGGGGAAGATGCTGGCGAAATGCAGATGCATGGAGGAGGAAGGTACGGCAGGGAACAGGAGGACATAAGATGGCAGCGGCTGACGGGACGGCTGACGGAGCAGGAAGAGCGGCAGCCGGAGAGGACCGGACGGTGGATGCGTGTCCGGTTTTTGGCGGCGGTTTCTTTATTCCTTCTCTTTTTCTTCTGGCAGAGCAGCGGAAAGGAACTGTATGGTATCACGCCCGCGAAAATGATTGACATGATCGAGGATAATCGGTATGATACAAACTTGCAGGAGTATGATGCTGTGCTCAAAGAAAGGATACTGGAATGACAAAATTAGCTTTATCCGATGAAATACTGATGAAAATTGATAAGCCGGCGCGCTATATCGGAAATGAACTCAACAGCGTAAAGAAGAATAAAAACGAGGTTGCAGTACGTTTTGTGATGTGCTTCCCGGATGTATATGAAATCGGCATGTCGCATCTTGGCATCCAGATTTTGTACGATATGTTCAATAAAAGGCAGGATGTCTGGTGTGAACGGGTCTATTCGCCGTGGCCCGATCTTCATGCGATCATGAAGGAGCAGAACATTCCACTGTTCGCACTGGAGTCGCAGGAGCCGATCAAGGACATGGATTTCCTCGGCATTACGATTCAATATGAAATGTGCTATACGAATATCTTACAGATTCTGGATCTAAGTCAGATTCCGCTGCTTGCCGCAGAGCGCGGGGAGGACGTGCCGATCGTTATCGGCGGAGGTCCGTGTACTTATAACCCGGAACCGATCGCAGACTTTTTTGACATCTTTTATCTGGGCGAGGGCGAGATTTCGTACGATGCGCTGCTCGATCTGTATAAGAAGATGCGGGCGGAGGGAAGGAGCCGGGCGGAATTTCTGCGCGAAGCGTCGAAGATTCCGGGCATGTATGTGCCTTCGCTCTATGAGACGACCTATCACGAGGACGGCACGATCGCGAACTTTGCCCCGATCGCGGAGGATATTTCGGCGACCGTCACCAAACAGCTTGTATTGGATATGACGGAAGCGGTCTACCCGGAGAAGCCCGTCGTTCCGTTCATCAAGGCGACGCAGGACCGCGTGGTCTTAGAAATCCAGCGCGGCTGTATCCGCGGCTGCCGTTTCTGCCAGGCGGGCATGGTCTACCGTCCGGTGCGCGAGAAGGACGTAGAGCGGTTGAAAACACTCGCCGTGCAGATGTTAAAGTCAACCGGACATGAAGAGATTTCTTTAAGCTCGTTAAGTTCTTCCGATTACAGCCGGTTGGAAGAACTGGTGGAATTTTTGATTGAGGAGTGCCGCAAAAAGCATGTAAATATTTCGCTTCCTTCGCTGCGTATTGATGCGTTTTCTCTCGATGTCATGAGTAAGGTGCAGGACGTTAAAAAGAGCAGCTTAACGTTCGCGCCGGAGGCCGGATCGCAGAGGCTTCGGGACGTCATCAATAAGGGCCTGACCGAGGAGATCATCTTGAACGGCGCGCAGATGGCGTTTGCGGGCGGTTGGAATAAGGTAAAGTTCTACTTTATGTTAGGGCTTCCGACCGAGACCGAGGAGGATATGCAGGCAATTGCGGAGCTTGCGAACGAGACCGCGGCGCGCTATTACGATACCGTTCCCAAGGAGAAACGGAACGGGAAATGTCAGATTACGATCAGCACGTCGTTCTTTGTGCCGAAGCCGTTCACGCCGTTCCAGTGGGCGAGAATGTACCCGCCCGAGGATTATATCGGGCGCGCGAAGGTCGTAAACGATACAGTCAAGGAGCAGCTTAACCGCAAGAGCATCAAGTATAACTGGCACGAGGCTGATGTAACGGTGCTCGAGGGCGTGCTCGCACGCGGCGACCGGAAAGTGGGACAGGCTATCTTAAAGGTGTACGAGAAAGGCGGTATCTTTGACGCGTGGTCGGAGTTTTTTGATTATCAGAGGTGGCTTGACGCGTTTTCAGAGTGCGGCATCGACCCGGATTTCTACACCATGCGGGAGCGTTCTTTGGACGAGATTTTCCCGTGGGATTTCATTGACACGGGCGTTTCCAAGGAATTTTTAAAGCGCGAGTGGAATAACGCCATGGCACAGACGGTAACGCCGAACTGCAGAATGCGGTGCGCAGGCTGCGGTGTGCGCAAGTTTGGAGGAGGTGTCTGCTATGAAAATTAGAATCCGTTTTCGAAAATACGGTGTGATGAAGTTCATCGGACATCTCGACATCATGCGCTATTTCCAGAAAGCAATGCGGCGGGCGGAGATCGATATCTGCTATTCTGAGGGCTTTTCCCCGCACCAGATCATGTCGTTTGCGGCGCCGCTCGGCGTTGGTATTACGAGTGACGGAGAATATCTGGATATCGAGGTGCACAGCACGCGTTCCTCAGAGGAATCGCTGCGTGCGTTAAATGAGACGATGGTAGAGGGCGTGGAGTGTTCGGAGTACGTGAAGCTTCCCGACAATGCAAAGACAGCGATGTCGATTGTGGCGGCGGCTGATTATGACCTTTACTTTAAGGAGGGGTACGAGCCGCCTGTGTCACTGGAGACATTTGGGCAGGGACTTCTTGATTTTTTCGTGACTCCAAAGGAGGTGCTTGTCACCAAGCAGACGAAGAAGAGTGAGAAGGTCATGGACTTAAAGCAGCTTGTGTATGAGTTTGGCGTAGAAGAGCGAAAGAGTGAGGACGGCGCGGTCGTTCCGTCTTTCTATCTGATGGTGTCCACAGGAAGCACGGACAATGTGAAGCCGGAGATGGTCGTAGAGGCGCTGTTTGGCTCGATGGGACTCTCCTATGAGCCGAATGCCATCCAGATTCACAGAAGGGATGTCTATGCGGCGGTGAACGGCGGCTATGTCTCCCTCGGAAGCATGGGAACGCCGATTGGCTGAAGCTGATATGCGATTGAAGGCTCGGCGCAGATAAGAAAGACGGTGTGAATTGAGCCAACGACAGGGGGCATATATGAATCGTTACATTGTTACCAAGGAATTTATCAGAGGGCAGGAATATCTTATTTCTGCCCTTTATAATGAAAAAAAACAGATGCTTGAGGTCACGCCTGTGCCGGGCGGCGAATCCTCGCTTCTTGGAAATATCTATATCGGAAAAGTAGAAAATGTGGTGACGAACCTGAACGCGGCGTTTGTGAAGATTACGCCGGAGCAGCGCTGTTACCTCCCGCTTACCGAGCTGAAAAATCCCGTTTTCACGAAGAAGCTTTCCGAAAAAAAAGCTCTTGTGCAGGGAGATGAACTTTTGGTGCAGGTGGAGCGTGAAGCGTTAAAGACGAAGGAGCCCGCCGTCACGACAAATTTAAATTTCAGCGGAAAATATGTCGTTCTTACGACCGGAAATAAAAGGATCGGCGTTTCCTCAAAACTGCCGAAGAATACGCGGGAGCGTTTTAAAGAACTGCTTTCGGCAGAGGATCGCGATTACGGCATCATCGTCCGTACCAATGCCGCGAATGCATCGGATGAAGAGGTTCTTAAGGAACTTGATGAGCTTGAAGCACGTTATAAGAGCCTCACGGAATCAGCGCAGTTTAAGACCTGCTACAGTCTATTGTATCAGGAACCGCCGGAGTATTTAAAGCACATAAAGGACTTAAGGGAAGAGGAGCTGGAAGAAATCGTGACGGATGACCGCGCGATTTTCGAGGAAATCTGCGCGGCATATGGGGTCGACAGGGAAGAATTGACGACGAAGGGGAGCGTACCTGTTTTAGTGAAGGAGATTACCGCAGGAACGGGCGTTGTCCTCCGTTATCATGACGATCCGGGGATTACCTTATCCGCGCTCTACAGTGTGGGCGCACAGCTTAGTGGCGCCATAAGCGAGCGCGTATGGCTGAAATCGGGCGCTTACCTTATCATCCAGCCGACGGAGGCAATGACCGTCATCGACGTGAATACAGGCAAAAATGTGGCAAAGAAAGAGGTTTCGGAGAATTTTCTTCGTGTCAACAAGGAGGCGGCGGCGGAGATCGCAAGACAGCTTCGACTTCGCAACCTGTCCGGTATCATTGTTGTGGATTTTATGAACTTAAAGTCTAAGGAAGCCAACGCGGAGCTGTTGTCGTACTTTCGCGCGGCATTGAGAAACGATCCCGTGCCAACGCAGCTGGTCGATATGACAAAGCTGGGGCTGGTCGAAGTGACGCGCAAGAAGGTCAGAAAATCACTGCGGGAAGTGATTGGTTCATCGAATCAACATCCCATAGCTTAAAGCTTCACCTAAGCCTTAAGCGGAAGTACAATTTCTACCGTAAAGGAGTCTCCCTTTTTTGCGGAAGAAAAACTTCCATGGTGCAGTTCGACCATTTTGGCAGTGCTGCGCAGTCCGATCTTGTTGCTTGCAATTTGTGATCTGTCGGATTTTATGGCATTTTGCAGCGAGATGCCAATTTCCCCCTTCACCGGACGGCAGGAGACGGTTACAGGCTTTGCCTTATCCCCATACTTTAGGATGTTGGAGAACAGATTGTTAAAAATCCGCTTTAACATTGTCGCATCAGCGAGAAGAATACCGGATTCCACAGAAAATAGTTCTGCGGAAGATGATTCTGTGAAATCCGGGGTATATTCTATGGTGAATCCGGTGAGCGAGAGAAAGTCCATGTTTTCCCGCAGACAGGAAAACACAATGCCAGTCGGCAGATCGCTTAGGGCAGGCTCCTCTTTATCCTCAAATACAAGTGCGTATTCAAACATTTTATCTGTCATTTCGCGGATGTCATCGGCTTTCCTCATGCAGCGGTCGAGATATTCCTCCGCGAGGGCAGGATCATTTCTCTTTAATTTCAGTATTTCAAGATATCCCTTTAAAATGGTGAGCGGCGTCCGCAGATCATGCGACATAGCAGTGATGAGATCCTGATTGGCATTACGGCTTTCCTCTTCCATGGCAATCGTTTCTGCAAATGATGTGCGCAGATGGTCAAGTTCTTCTGCAAGCGTGCCGATTTCGTCGAAGCCGCAGGGGGAAATGGGGTGTGACAGATCGCCTCCTGCCATGAGAAGAATTTCGTCTTTTAAGCAGAGAATCTGTTTCATCCGCCTGCCGATATATCCCAGGGCGATAAAGAGAAACAGGGCAACGCTGCAAAGCATACAGAAAATGAGATAGGGATAGACGAAGAGCGTGTTGCGGTAATTCTGAATGTAGACGTCGTAGATACCATTTTGAAATACAATCTCATAGTTATGTTTTTCGTACGTATTGTGATTATAGATATCTGTTATGGATGTGCCCCAGTCGAGGAGCGAGTTGCTGCCAAGGACATCGAAGACCTTGGGATAACAGCTTGCCCGGTACAGTCCGTCATCGGTGCCGTAGACATAGACTCCCGTATAGTCGTCCACAGTTGCGAAGAAGCCTTCCATCTGTTCGGAATGATTCTTGCCACTGTCATATGCGGGAACGCTGTAGTTTGCTGCCAGCCCGCGCAATTCGCTCACAAATGTCTCTTCGTCAAAATGGAAAAAACCGGGCAGCTTCTGAACCGACTGCCAGGCAGAATTGATATTTATTATCAGAAAATAACACACAAAGATGCTGACTGCTAAAGAAAAAACGAGCAGAAGCAGAAGCTTTATGCGGAATTTCAGTGAGCGGATGCGTTTAATCACAGCGATACCCCTTTCCCCAGATGGTCTTGATCAATGTAGGATTTGCCGGATCCTCCTCAAGCTTGCGGCGCAAATTGCGGATATGAACCATAATGGTATTATTCGCGCCATAGTAGTAAACATCGTTCCAGACAGACTCATAGAGGTGTTCTGCCGAGAAAATCTGCCCACGGTGTGTGATGAGCAGAAGTAAAATGTCGTATTCGGTATCGGTCAGGTCTAACGGCTGATCGTCCTTATATACCTCGCGCGACGCAGGGCGAAGCGTCAGATTGCGGCAGGTAATCTCGTTCGTCTCTGCTGTCTGCGCTTCCTGTGTCTGTGGTTTTCCGCGATAGATCTGATAGCGTCTGAGCAGCGCTTTGACACGGCCGACAAGCTCGCTGTAAGAAAACGGCTTGGTGAGATAATCGTCGCCGCCGCTGGAAAATCCGAGTGTTTTGTCGCTTTCCTGTGATTTTGCCGTCAGAAACAAAATCGGCACATTGGAGTGTTCCCGAATCTCGACGCATGCCTGATAACCGTTTTGTCCCGGCATCATAATATCCAAAATCACAAGATCAAAGTCCGCGTCGCGGGTCAGTTCCACAGCGCTTTTTCCGTCAGATGCCTCCGTGATGTCATAGCCCTCGCCGGAGAGCAGAATGCGGATGATTTCACGGATTTCAGGGTTGTCATCCGCGACTAAAATCTTTGTCGTTTCCATTATCATAATCCTTATCGTTATAGCGTTATATGCCGGGCTGACGATTTCTGTGGAGAAATGCCGCGGCAGCTTCCGGCAGTATTATTATACATGAAAGTCGTGTCAGAGGCAGTGAAATTTTGCAATCTTAAGGATTCTTTAGATTTATTATCCAAACTTAAGCAACAGGTTAAGGGAAGATTTAAGAAGTACTCTTTACAATCTCTTTAAAAAGAACGTGGATCGTGTCCATGAAATTCTTTCTATATTACGTCTGAAAGAAGGAGATTGTAAAAATGAACGGCAGGGATGAAAAGAGTGATTATAAAAGAAATAAAGGCGCTTATTGTAAGCCGATGCTGATACTCACAGGATTGTTTGTGATAATGATCGCCTGTCAGCTTCCACGCGGATGCGTCTACGGCTCTACAGTGGACTGGCTGTCACAGCACGTGGCGCTTGCTGAGACGATACGAAATGCCTGTATCGATCAGAAAACGCTTCTTCCTTCGTTTTTGTTGCTGGGCGGCGGGAGCAACGGATTTAATTTTTCTTATTACGGTTATCTGCGGCCGGATATTCTGATTGGCTGCCTGTTTCCCGCTGTTCCGATGGTCTGGATTCTGATTACATACATGCTTTGCGGCTATCTGGCCTCGGTACTTCTGTGCTTTGTGTGGCTTCGCATGGAGACTAAGAGTGAGCGTCTGGCATTCTTTGGAAGCGTTCTCTTTTTGTGCGCAGGCTGTTTTTTCCACACGCACAGACAGGTCATGTTCATCAACTATATGCCGTTTCTTCTTGCGGCGTTTATTTCCATCCGTAAGAAATGGTATTGCCGGACGATACTCTTTCTGGTGCTGGTCTATTGCAACAGCTTTTATTACGCCATTGCAGTGCTTGCTGCGATAGGTTGGTACTGGTACCGCACCGAGGGGAGAAAATTTTTAAAGCATTATATTTCCTGCGCCGCAGTATCAGTAGGAATGACGGCAGTACTGTTTTTGCCGACGTTTCTTGCGATTCTATTGAACCGGAGAGCAACGACTGCCGCAGACACGGTTCCCCTGTTTTTGCCCAAAATGACGTTCTTTTTGTACAGCCCTTATGGAATGGGACTTACTGTACTGTGCCTGTATCTGTTGCTTTTGGGCATTGCAAAGAAAGGACTGCGGGCAGACAGCCTTTTCTTTCTGGCATTGTCGTCCTGCGGAATGTTCGCGTGGCTCTTAAACGGAACATTATATACGCGCGGCAAGATCCTGATTCCGTTCGTGCCGCTCATTTTGCTGCAATGCATCCGTGTTTTGTCTGCGCTGTACCGCAAGGAGATGAAATGGAGACTGTTTCCGCTTGTATTGCTTTTGGGCTGTCTGTACGCTAACCGTGGCGGTAGTGTCAGACGGCACATTGTGGGAGGGGCAAACCGCATTTTGATTTCGGCAATAACATCTCTCCGATCGTGCGGTATCGGCACTTGCCGCAGACTCTCATCGGGATGACTGTAGA
>JAETOE010000011.1 GCA_021771815.1 Roseburia hominis | reverse complement strand
GCTTATTAAAGTGCCTCTATTCATAAAACTGCTACTCTATATCTTTTCAAAATTTGGCAGATTGGTGCTTTGGAAGATTATATCCATTTTGGAATTACAGTTTGCGGAAACTCAAGCTGTACTGTTTTTGCCCTGCTGCCATTCCATTTCCAAATGCATCACCTTTTTCCTGCCGACAATTCATTTTCACAGTTGTGTGTTTCTCTTACCACCAGTCCAGATCCGTCCGCTCCGTGATCTCTGACAGCCGCACGACCACAAATTCATCCGTCACCCGGACCGAGCCCTCCCCCGGAAAATCCTGCATTGTCTCCGCAAGCTCCGCCGCGGCCTGCCGCTGTCCGTCTGTCGCACCCTCATTCAGCGATTCCCCCGCATAAGCCTTGGCAAAACCCGCAATGCGGTGCGTCGCTCCGGTCGGATTGTCCGCGCTGTAATCCCACTCATAAAAGGACCATCCGTACATTTCTGTACGTCTGCAGATTCCGCCAAGCTCCGGTTTCCGGTATCCGACAAAAATCACCGGCTGCTCAGGCAACTCGCCGTCGCACGCGCTTAAAAGCTCCTGTAGGAGCGCGTCCGTCACCGCCGTATCCTCCCGGAAGCGAACCGTATCCGTGTAGGTCAGGCGCAGATCATAGCCCATCTGTAACACAATCGTGATGACAACGCACAACTTTCCCAAAAGTATCAGACATCCCACTGCTCTGCCACCGCATTTCTTCGCATCATGCCTCCTGCCATCGCCCATTCCGGCAGCGCACGCCTCATCACTGCTCTCTTTAGCGTCAGGCTTCTCCCGTGTGCCCTCAAGCACACCCACGCCGTACATTCCAAGAAATGCCGCCGCCACAGGAAGCGCGAACTGGGATCTTGTCACAAGCATCTCCCCCATGTAGATGGTCATGAGGAACGGTACGCCCAGAATTCCGATGATCCCCAGCGCAGACCAGAGCAGCCCCCGGCAGTGCCCTCTTCTCCGCAGAATGACAAACGCCGCAATCAAAAGCAGTACGCCGCACCCGTAAAAAGAAAAATTCCGCGGACCGTACCCGATCAGCACATTCTTCGCCGTCCGAAGAATATTCTTCACACAGTCGGCAAACACAAGTCTTCCCCAGCCCATCTGGCTTTCCATATAGTCGGAGCTTACCATAAAATATTTCACATACGCAGTGTAAACAATGTAGACCACCGCAAAATGGGCGATCAGAAGCAGCACGCCGCGCCGTATATCACGATTTACATTTGTCTGCGTCTCTCCGCTGCCATTTGCTGTGATCGTTTCACTGCCATTTGCCGTCATCGTCATAATATCATCCGCCGGCAGTTTTTCACCGCCGCCCATTTCCGGCAGCATGATAAGAAACAGTACGAGACAAACCGCGATATAGTAAGCAGCCAACGCCTGATATGCGCCAAGCCCCAGAAACAGAAGCGCCGCCGACAGCACAATTTTAAACCTATTCCGCCATACGCTCTTTTCCCCATGTCCGCCTGACTGCCAATCGCCGGCTTTAGACAGCACAGACGCAAAGCACGCTTTCATCGCAAGAATTGCAGCGATCACCAGAAGCAGCATCGCAAACGCGACCTCCGCCTGCTGCAGCGAGAAATAAATCTGGTAACACCAGATATTAGATGTCACATACAGCAACAGAAATATCCAGTAATGCCAACGTTCCTTCCTCTCCGCGAAATGGTACAACGCAAAAGTTATCAAATTCGCACCCAGCCAAAAAAACAGAAAGAACAATACACCGCTCGCCACCGTATTGTGCACGGTAAGCCCCAGCATCTTTTTGAACAGGACAAGACTCCACCTGCCGATGACGAGCCAGCCCAGATTCGAACCCGGATTGTTTATTAGTTCCTCGGTGTCGATACGAATATTTCCGCAGAAAACAAGGAAACCGTAACAAATGACCATTACTGCCATGGACGCCGCCAGAAGTCTCCAATGGTTCCTTACATAATCCCTCAAGTCACGCACCATAGCATTTCTCATTTGTTCCGGTTATCCTTTCTCCGCTTTATTGTACCCGTATCCACGTCCTCACAAATACACGTTATTTCATATCCCGCATATACTCGTCGAGCGCGCTCTCCCAGTCTGCCATCCGGTATCCGTCCGTCAGACGCATCATATAGTTATCCAGAATGGAATACGCCGGACGTTTTGCGGACGCCGGATTCATCGCGGCATACTCCTCGCTCGTCACATGGTTCACACGCGTATTCTTCCCCGCTCTCCCAAAGACTGCCTCTGCAAATTCTGCCCAGTTCGTATCTCCCTCGCAGGTCGCATGGAACAATCCATAATTCTCCGTCGGCTCATAGTGATGAATCGCCCGCGCCAGTTCGACCGCGCTTGTCGGCGATCCCTTCTGATCGCACACCACGCTCACCTCGTCATGATTCTCGGAAAGGCGCAGCATCGTCTTCGCAAAATTCTTGCCGTCCCCATAGAGCCATGCCGTGCGGAAAATAAAATATTTACGCGCAAATTCCTTCACAAAACGCTCGCCCTCAAGCTTCGTCTTGCCATAAGCGCTGACCGGATTCGGCGCGTCAAACTCCGTGTACGGATGCGTTCCGTTGCCTTCAAACACATAATCCGTTGACACGTGAATCAGCTTCGCATCCACGTCCGCCGCCGCAATCGCAAGGTTGCGCGGTCCGATTGCATTGATCCGGTAAGCCGCATCCCACTGCGTCTCACAGACATCTACATTCGTGTGCGCAGCGCAATTAATAATGGCCTGCGGCCGCTCGGCGCGGACGATTGTAAGTACTGCATCTATGTCGGCAATATCAAGCGCCGTCACACCGTCCCCCTCTGCCACATCCGTATTGATGAACGTCACATCTTCCCCGGCATATTGCGCCCGAATCGCACGTCCAAGCTGTCCATTGCATCCTGTCACTAATATTTTCTTCATTCCGATTATCCTTTCACTCCTATTATTCCCCGAGTCCATTCTCGATTGCTGCGACAAGCGTCGTCAACGCCTCTGCTTCATCCTCTCCATCGCACACCAATTCAATCTCATCACCGGATTTAATGCATGCGCCAAGTACGCTCAGCACACTCTTTGCGTTCGCCGTATTCTCATGATAACGGAACGTAATATGCGCTTTAAACTGCATTGCCTCCTTACACAAAATTCCCGCAGGTCTCAAATGAAGCCCCGTCGGATTCTTGATTGTGACTTTCTGACTTACCATGCTCTGTTCCCTCCAAACATTTATTATCCTCTTATTAACGCCTTTCCATACGCATTTCTACAACATTGTCTGCGTAATCAGCTCCGCGAGCTTTTTCGCCTCTTTTTCTATCACTTTCTGATCCTTGCCCTCGATCATAACGCGCACGAGCGGTTCCGTGCCGGACGGACGTATCAGTACACGTCCCTCGCCGCCAAACTTCTTATCAACCTCTGCGATTGCATCCGCGATCTCCTGATATTCCATAAAGCGTTCTTTCTTGTGATTCGGCACCTTCGCATTGACAAGCGCCTGCGGCAGAACCTCCATAACAGAGGCAAGTTCAGACAACGGCTTGCCCGTGTCTACCATGACTTCCAACAGATGCAGTGCGCTCAGAAGACCGTCCCCCGTCGTATTGTCATCCAGGAAAATAATGTGTCCCGACTGCTCGCCGCCCATATTGTAGCCATGCTCCCGCATATTTTCAAGCACATATCGATCTCCGACCTTAGTCTTTTCCACATGGATGCCTTCCCGCTCCCCCATAAGTGAAAATCCAAGATTGCTCATGACGGTTACAACAATCGTGTTCTTTTTCAGTTTTCCCTTCTGCTTCATGTAATTACCGCAGATTGCCATGACCTGATCGCCGTCGATCAAATCGCCCTTCTCATCGACTGCAAGCATGCGGTCCGCATCCCCGTCAAACGCGATTCCCACATCGGCTTTCTCATATACGACTCTCGCCCTCAATTCGTCCATATGCGTCGATCCGCAGTTCGAATTAATATTCGTGCCATCCGGATCTGTATGAATTGCAACAAGCTCCGCCCCCAGATCCTTAAGCGCCTTTACAGAAGTATAGTGGGAAGCGCCCTCCGCACAGTCCACCACAATCTTCTTTCCCGCCAGATTAACCGGCACGCACTTCTCCATGAACCTGACGTACTCGTCGCGCAGATCGAAGCGGTATTCGATTTTCCCGACGCCGGAACCGACAGGCAGCACCACGTCCTTCATGTTATCGCGAATCAATGCCTCGATTTCATCCTCCAGTTCGTCGGACAGCTTATAGCCCTCCCCGTTGAAAAACTTGATACCGTTGAACTCCATCGGATTGTGCGACGCGGAAATAACAACCCCCGCATCTACCTTGTGCTTTCTTGTCAGATAAGCGATCGCCGGAGTCGGCATCACCCCGACAAAAATCGCGTTGGCTCCCACAGAACAAATTCCCGCCATCAACGCACTCGCCAACATTCCCCCGGAAATCCTGGTGTCACATCCTACAATAATCGTCGCCTGATGCGCCTGCTCTCTGGTAAGGACATATGCTCCCGCCTGCCCGAGCTTTGTCGCCAGTTCAATCGTAAGTTCAGAGCCGGCAATCCCCCGCACTCCGTCTGTTCCGAACATTCTAGCCATCTTATTTCCTCCATACTCCACTTTTCTATCCGCAAAGTGTTCTTTGCGCTCCCTGTCTAATCCGAACTTCCAGTCTTATTCGGCGTACTTGTCGTTGTTCCGCCGTCTGTTCCCGTATTTCCTGCTTCTCCGGCATTACCCGAACCGCCGCCCGTCTGATCCGTCGTACCGCTTCCGGTCGTTCCTCCCGTTGTGCCTGTCGTCGTATTCTCCGAGCCGTCCGTCGTATTTCCGGTTGTTCCGCCCGTCGTACTTCCAGACGCCCCACCCGTGGTACTATTTCCCGTACCCGGAGTATTCGTCTGTCCGCCGGATTCCCCATCCTCCGCAGCCTCATCGTTTCCGCCGCTGATTGTGACCGGAACTCTCACGTTGTCAATCCAGCAATGCTCTCCTTCCAACGTGAATGTGGCAGTCGGATTGTGTTCTCCTGCGCCCAGACCGCCCACATCAATGCTTCCGACCAGACTGTTTGCATCAACCGCATCCACTTCGCTCTTTGCTCCGCTGACAGCAATTGTCACTGCATCCGTGTCAATCCGCGCTGTATATCCGTCCTGTAAATTCTCTATCGCGATATTTCCGGCAGGAATCACGTAGTTCTTCGTGACGATCGGCTCTACCTTTACTACAACATCCACCTTGGCATCTGAGTTTAGCACCAGAGAAGTCCCTGACGGCAGATAAGAAGTGATATCGACCATCGTTTCAAGGTTCTCCGTAATTCCCGAAATATCCAGTACTTCCTTCGGAATCGATACTTTATTGACGGTATTGAGCGTCGCCGCTTCGCCTTTGATGCGCACGGTATCAAGACTGTGATCGATTCCCATAAGCAGATAGCCGTCCGCCACCTCGCCCATCGTCGCGAATTCCAGTGTGACGTCCTTCGTATTCAGAATCTGCGCCGATATATTGACGGTAGAAAGACTCATCGTAAGCTTCGTGGTATCGATCACATTGTCATCCGCATCGTATAGTATCGGCACCACCGTATCCGTGACATCCGTAGACATTCCTTCTACATTGATGGCTGCTTCCGCCCTGTCAATTCGGCTTACGATCGAAGACGGTCCTGATATCTTAAGCACGTTCGATCCGACAATCTGTACATCGCCGAGCGCACAGCCGTCCGCTACGCTCCCTTTCGTCGTTGCAGCAATCGCTTTCTGGCATCTCCCCAGATCCTCAATCGCCACTTCCAGATAAAGATCCTTAGAGACAATCGATACCCTGTTGCTGTAACGGTTCGCCGTGATTGTTACCGGAACGCGGTAAATCCCGCTCTCCTCGTCATATTCGATGTCCTCCATATCCGCCGTCGCAGTAAAATCAGAACCGGAGAGTTCATCATGAACGCTGCGCTCCGCCGACACACTGAAAGTTATGGTATTGCTTCCATCCAGTGCTTCATAATACTTGTTCTGCGCCGTGATAAACGACGTATTCTCTGTTATAACGTTCGTTGTATATTTCCTCGGTATGACCGGATTGTCAATATTGATGACAACGATCCACAGCACGAACGCAAGCAGCGCTGCCAGTATCTTGAGGCCAAAATTATTTGTTATCCTTTTTCCGAGCCTTTTTAGCATCTTTTAGCCTCCTCTTCAATAATTCAATTTTCGATAATTCGCGCTCGCGCTTCTGAAGATAAGTAAGCTTATTGCGCAGAAATTCGGCATCAACATTCCGGTACAATTCTCCGCCCAGCGCAATAGACACTCTTCCAGTCTCCTCGGACACGACAATTGTGAGCGAATCGCTCGCCTCACTGATGCCGACCGCCGCACGATGTCTCGTCCCCAGGTCTTTGCTGATTGAAAGGGAATCCGTCAGCGGAAGATAACAGGTCGCCGCAACAACACGATCGCCGCGCACGATAACGGCGCCGTCGTGAAGCGGCGTATTTTTCTCAAAAATATTGATGAGAAGCTGACTTGTAAGCACGCCGTCCACCGTAATTCCGGTGCGCTCGTACTCCGTAAGCAGAATCTCATCCTCCACTACGATCAACGCCCCGGTCTTCACCTTGCCCATCTCGTAGCACGCCTTTACCATTTCATTGATCGTCTTGTCGGAAAACTTAACATTTTCCCCCTTTGACATATCAAACGGGAAAAGAGATATGAGCATATTCTTTCTTCCGAGATTCTCAAGCGCCTTACGCATTTCCGGCTGAAAGATGACTACCAGCGCAATCACCAGCACATTCGCCGTATTCTTTGCGATCCAGATGATTGTATTCATCTGGAACAGCGCCGCCACCAGCACAAACAGCAGCACGATCATAAGACCTTTTAACAAATTCCACGCTCTGGTGTTCTTGATCCACACCAACATGTAGTAGAGCAAAAACGCTATAATTATAATCTCCACAACATCCGTTATGGTGATTTTTGGCAAGTTCATATAAAGTGATGCCTTTTCCCAAAGAGCATCCAGAGTCGCTAACATATTCTGCACGCGTTCCACTTCCTTAATCTAATAAATCCTCATCGATGTCCAACTCTCTCGCAAATTGTTTCTTGGTAAGACGCTCCTTGTCGTCCTTTCCGCCAAAACGCTTCACTTTCTTGTCCGTCCCCGGCACATACGCCTTTGGCACCGCCTTGACGTAATAATAATATTCATCATCCTCGAACTGCAGGCGCTCCGTCCTCGAATAGTCCAGATTAAAGAACAGGAACTGAAGTACAAGCCCGATCACCGCCGAAATGATATTTCCGACCAAAACCGGAATTGTTTTCCCGGAGATTCCAAGCATCATATAGCCCGCAATCATTCCGACCGTCTCAAACAAAACACCGGAAATAATTGCGATCTGCCACGCATTCTCAATCGACATTCTACGGACAAAGTAAACAATAATCAGCGCTGCCGTCATTATTCCGATCACCAGAAACATTTCCTTATTGCCAAGGAGCTGATTTAAGGCAATCACGATCTTGGAATTCGTCTCCGCGCTCTCCTCCGCCGCCGCACCCAGCAGCGCCGCATTCTCCTTCACACCGTGAAGGAAGAAATAGACCACCGTACCGCAGATCAGCGCAAATACGGAATATATTTCCGTAAGCAGTCCCATTCCGACCGGCATAACATACGGGATGTTTAATTTAAAACAAATCGGTGTCAAAAGCACGCTCACACCGTTTTGCGGCGCAAATCTGAAGTATAAAAAGAAAATCAGTACAAACAGGATCAGCGCCACAAGACATACCTCTATGGACAATGCATACATATCCGCCAGAATCACCATGGCAGCCAGAAAAATCGTACCCGCTGCCGGCAGGATTGAGCACAGAAGCGCCAGAATCAGTGCAATAGGCATTCTGCTGATGCTCTTCATATATCCGATATTACCATTAATCATACAGAAGATAAGAAATGCCACAGCAAACTTGACAATCGGCGTAATGTATACCTCATACCTTCCATAAAAACGTATCATCTTCTCTTTGAGTTCCAATATGGTTGTCATTCCATGCCTCCCGCTCTATTCCCAGTCTTTATTCTCTGCCGTCTTCAGCCGGTCTTCACGTTCATACATCTGATTGACCTTTTTCAGATTACCGTAATACCGTTTTACCTTGCGCCGTCCATTCGTATACTTCATGTGAAATACGATCCATGTCGTGCCCAGATAAACCACCATAAACACAATGTAAGGCACGAGCGCCACAGTCAGGAGTCCCTCGATATCCAGCTTATTCAGCTTTGCCAGCAGTTCTTCCATAGAGTACAGCCCCCAAAGTCCGAACAGCATGCCATAACAGACCGTTCCCATAACAAAGCTTCCCAGAAGCCGCATGGAAACATAATCCTTCCTCGCATACTGAATCATCGGCTTACATCGTTTGCCGTCGTTCGTATCAAATTGCGCCATCTTTATCATATGCCGCAGCCGTTCTTCATTTACCATACTCAATGTATCCTTTCTCATTTGCCCCATCCAATGCGTCCGGGCAAAATTGCACACAGCTACACATTCTTATTTTTATTATAACACAGCGTCTTTTATTTTCAAAGCATCAAATAAAGCTCCAAAAACCAGAAATGCAGCGCCGAAAAAAAGCAGGGCACATCAGGCCCTGCTCCTTTTGTATCCTTCTTATAAAAAGCGCATGCGATTCTTGTTATCGCGCTCCGACTTCTGTGCTTCCTGCAACTTTGGCTTTGGCTTTTCGATCGCCCCGGCGAAGGTGTTCGCCATCTCCGCCTTGCATTTATCACAAAAACGCCCGGTACAGATCGGTGCGCCGCACTGTTCACACACAACGCCGTCCGCTCCTGCCACAGAAAGCGTCAGACGCTCCTCGCGAATCCACTGGCGTATCTGCTTGACAGATACATCAAGCGCCTCCGACACCCGTTCTACCGATGAGCCGGGATACTCTTCGAGATATGCCCTTACCTCCTGAAACTTCTCTTCCAGCTTCTTCTTACAGTTCTCACAAAGAGGCGCTCCTCCTATATAGTTGATCAACCGCCCGCAGTTCTTGCAATTCCGTACGTCCATAGTAATCACTCCTCCTAACTGTATCTGTCAAAATCCTGCGCCAATGCTGATGCAGATATAATAAATCCGTTCTGCTCCTCCATCAAGAAGAGTTTCTGCCACCTCATCCATGGTGCTTCCTGTCGTATATATGTCGTCTACCAACAATATACACTTATATTCTACTATATTCGACACTAATTGAAAAGCATTTTTTAAATTCCGTGCGCGTTCTCTGTCATTTAATTCCTTCTGAGGAACTGTATTGCGCACGCGCCGTACCACTCGCGTATCTACCGGAAGCTCCAACTCCCTTCCAAGTGCGCGCGCGAACACTTCGGCCTGATTGTACCCGCGCTGCCGTCTCTTCCAGGAATACATCGGAATCGGAACGATCACGTCTATTTGATTTCTTCTTACCCAACCTCCGTAGAGCCGCGCCGCCTCCTTTGCATAGTACACTGCATACTCCCGCCTGCCCGCATACTTAAACCGGTACATGGAACTGCGGATTCCTCCCTGATAAACAAAAACTGCCTTCCCCTGCCGATATGTATGCTCCCGTTTTCTGCAGTCCGTGCAGTATTCCATACACTCATCCACCAAAGGCTTCCCACATCGCTTGCAGACCGGTTCCTTCATCGTCTGTACCCGTCCTGCGCATGCCTCGCAGAGCACTCCTTCTGCGTCTGTCAATTCATCGCAGACCGGACAGCGCGGCGGATAAAAAAAATCTTTCGTCAGCCGCCATAAGGCCCGGACACACTGCAGTGCTTTCTTTCCCATAATTGAATCAAGCTTCATCGTTTCCCTGTTCTCTCCCCAGGCATCCGCGTTCTCAATTCTGCTTTATCCTAGCATTTTTTCCCCCAAGATGCCATAAACATTTTCTTAATTTTTTCTTTCTTTATTTTATACTTGATTTTATAGTTGACGAAATTTCGTTTCATTATTATAATTTTCCTTATTAAAAGCACTAAAGCATTAGTGCGCTAAAGGAGGATTTTTATGAGAAAGTCAAGTAAACTTATTTCTACTATGTTAGTTGCTTCCATGACGCTCTCCGTGACCGCATGTGGAGGCGACGGCACATCCGCTTCTACCGGAGACACCGGCGCTGCAGCGGTATCACAGGATAATTCGTCCGCTTCCGCCGAAAACACCGGAAACGGCACATACGAAATCGGTATTTTACAGCAGTTGGAGCATCCGGCACTTGATGCCGCAACCGAAGGCTTTCAGGACGCCCTTTCCGATCTGCTCGGCGAAGAGAACGTCACGTTTGACGTACAGAACGCGCAGGGAGAGCAGGCAAACTGCTCCAGCATTGCGACTACTTTTGTTTCCAGCAACTATGACCTGATTCTTGCAAATGCGACGACCGCACTTCAGTGCGCCTCCGCAGCCACAAGTACAATTCCGATTCTCGGAACCTCTATCACAGATTACGCGACTGCACTTGACATTGACAACTGGACGGGAGCGACCGGCACCAACGTATCCGGCACTTCCGATCTCGCACCGCTCGACCAGCAGGAGGACATGCTTGTAGAACTGTTCCCTGACGCAAAAAATGTCGGCATTATCTACTGTTCCGCAGAACCGAACTCCGCATATCAGGCAACAAAGTTTGGTGAGTATCTGACAGAGGATGGCATTTCTTTCAAGGAATATACGATAGCAGATTCCAACGATATCGCTTCCGTTGTCCAGAACGCTGTATCGGAGGTTGACATCATCTACATTCCGACCGACAACACCATGGCGAGCAACACGGAAACGATCAACAACATCACACTTCCCGCAAAGGTACCTGTTATCGCAGGCGAGGAAGGTATCTGCGCCGGCTGCGGTGTTGCAACACTCTCCATCAGTTACTACGACATCGGCTACAAGGCAGGCGAAATGGCATATGAGGTTCTTGTAAACGGCGCAGACATCAGCACCATGGAAATCTCTTACGCTCCGAATGTAACTAAAGAGTATAATCCAGAGATCTGTGAGGCTCTTGGCATCACCGTGCCGGAAGGTTATACCGCCATCGAAACAGAATAATGTTTCGTCGTCACATCAGAATATCATGAAGCAATGTAAAGGGGTTATTTTATGACTTATTTAATGTCCTTAGACCCCATGGCACTTTTCCGCTCCATGCCCGGCGCATTTGCGCAGGGCATGGTCTGGGGATTGATGGCATTGGGCGTCTACATCACTTACCGTCTGCTCGACTTTGCCGATTTGACCGTAGACGGTTCTTTTGCAACCGGAGGCGCAGTCGCAGTTATGCTGATTCGAGGCGGCATGAATCCGTGGCCCGCGCTTATTTTTGCGTTTGCGGCAGGTATGGCATCCGGCTTTATCACTGGATTCTTGCACACCGCCCTTGGAATTCCCGGAATTCTCGCCAGTATTCTGACGCAGATCTCCCTGTATTCCATCAACCTAAACATCATGGGGTGTTCCAATCAGGCAGTCAGCGTTGACAAATATCCGCTTGTTGTTTCTCTGCGTTACCTCTCGGATTCTCCCTCCACACGGACAAGAATATACATCACCTGCGTTCTATTCTGCATTGCCATCGTTGCAATCCTCTACTGGTATTTCGGCACCGAGCAGGGACATGCGATCCGTGCAACTGGATGTAACCCGCAGATGGCGCGCGCGCAGGGCATCAATACGAATTTCCACACTGTCATCGCCCTGATGATCTCCAACGGTCTTGTCGGTCTCTCGGGTGGCCTCTACGCACAGTATCAGGGTGCGGCAGATGTCAATATGGGGCGCGGCGCGATCGTCATCGGTCTTGCAGCCGTCATCATCGGCGAGGTTCTTTTCGGGAAACTCTACACCGGGAAGAGATTCACCTTCGCATATACGCTGCTTGCTGTAATCGCCGGCGCGATTATTTACTATATCGTTATGAATATCGTGTTATGGTTAAAGCTGCCATCCGATGACCTGAAACTGTTTTCTGCCATCGTCGTAGCTGTTTTCCTTGCAATTCCTTACTTAAAGACAAAATACAAAGGAAAGGAGAAATAGTGTCATGGCTGAAATGTTAAAAATAGACAATATACGCAAGACCTTTAACCCGGGCACCATCAACGAGAAAGTAGCCCTGGACGGCGTAAACCTCTCCTTGGAAGAGGGTGATTTCGTCACAGTCATCGGCGGCAACGGCGCCGGAAAATCCACGACTCTAAACGCAGTCGCAGGCGTATGGCCGGTCGATTCCGGGAAAATCTACATCGGCGGCGACGATGTCACACGACTTTCCGAGCACAAGCGCGCAAAATATCTCGGCAGGGTCTTTCAGGACCCCATGACCGGAACCGCTACCACGATGTCCATTGAGGAAAATATGGCAATCGCCGGACGTCGCGGCGACAGACGCGGACTTTCGTGGGGAATCACCAGGAAAGAACGCGACACCTACCGCGGACTTCTCGCCACCTTAAACCTCGGCTTGGAAGACCGGCTTTCCAGTAAGGTCGGACTGCTCTCCGGCGGTCAGCGCCAGGCAATCACTCTCTTAATGTCCGCGATCAAAAAGCCGAAGCTGCTCCTGCTCGACGAGCACACCGCAGCGTTAGACCCAAAGACCGCAGCAAAGGTCTTAGAGATCTCTGACCGCATCATTTCAGAGTATCATCTCACCGCAATGATGGTCACACACAATATGAAGGATGCGATTGCTCACGGCAACCGGCTTATTATGATGCACGAAGGGAAAGTTATTTTAAATATTTCCGGAGAAGAGAAAAAGAAACTGACCGTGGAAGATCTGCTGCATCAGTTCGAGAAAGTCAGCGGCGAAGAATTCGCAAGCGATAAGGCTCTTCTCTCATAAACAAAACCGACTGATTTATACGCATAATTTTAATTATCAAAATACAACATGCCGCACTCCGTTTTATCGGAATGCGGCATATTCATTTCAACCAAATCTACGGCAATCTGTCCGCGCAATTTTTTCACGACTCGCGCAGGCGGTCGCACAGTCCGCTGTAGCGCTTCTGCTGTGCGGTATTCTGCACCATCTGTGCAAATGTCGCTTCATTTCCGACAAGCGTAACGCACTTTCTTGCCCTCGTAACTGCCGTGTACAGCAAATTCCGGTTCATCAGCATTGCTGGACCGGAAAGCAGCGGAATCACGACCGCCGGATATTCGCTCCCCTGCGATTTATGTATCGTAATCGCGTAGGCAAGCTCCAATTCATCCAGCAGCTTATACGGATATTCCACCATACGCCCCTCATCGAATTCCACCGTCATCGTCTCCGCAAAATCGTTGATTTCCCGGATAATTCCCATATCTCCGTTGAACACACCCGTTCCTTTATCCACGGAAAGCCCGAATTTCGTGCGGATTTCCCACTCTAACTGATAATTGTTCCGCGTCTGCATAATTTTGTCACCCTCGCGGAAAATCGCATCGCCGTGCTCCTTTTCCCTCTTCTGCTGCGACGGCGGATTCATATACTGCTGCAGGATTCCGTTCAGCCGCTCCACGCCCAGCAGACCTTTGCGCATCGGCGTCAAAATCTGTATGTCATAAGGTGTCGCATCCACGAATTTCGGCAGTTTCTGTTTTACAAGCTGCAGCATGACGTTTATGATAACGTCCGCATCATATCTCTTCAGGAAAAAGAAATCCATGCTCTTGTTGTCAAGCGTCACTTTCTCCCCATGATTGATCTTATGTGCATTGACAATAATATCACTTGTGGACGCCTGTCGGAAAATCTTCGTCAGCATCACAACGTTGCATTCATGCGACTGAATAATATCCCGCAGCACGCTGCCCGGTCCGACACTGGGAAGCTGATTCACATCCCCCACGAGGATCAGGCGCGTGCCTACGGCAACCGCTTTCAACAGAGAATGCATGAGTGTTATGTCAACCATAGACATTTCATCGACTATCACAACGTCCGTCTCCAACGGATTCTGCTCATTCCGCTCAAATCCTGCTTTTCCGTCCATACCGCCGTTCAGTTCCAGCATACGGTGTACGGTCCGCGCTTCGAATCCGGTCGTCTCGCTCATCCGCTTCGCCGCTCTTCCGGTCGGAGCCGCAAGGAAAATATCCATTCCCTCCAACTCAAAATACTTGATAATCGTATTAATCGTGGTCGTCTTGCCCGTACCCGGACCTCCGGTGATGATAAGCAGACCATTTCTCACCGCCTCTTTTACCGCAGTCACCTGGTGCTCGTCAAGCTCCATGCCCGTCTGCTTTTCGATATTCCGAATACGCTGCTCGATCTCAATATCCGGCACATCGTAATTTACATTGAGCTGTTTGAGCATTGTCGCTGTGTTGGCTTCCATATAGTAAAAAGACGCCGCATAGATCTGTGTCTGTCCGTCCCCGAACTGTTTCATAATGATTTTTCTCTCGATTGCAAGATCCATGTACTGCTTCTCGATCTGTCCCTCATCAACTTCCAGAAGCTGTTTTGTCCGTGCGGTCAGTTCTCCTTCGGGCAGGTACGTGTGTCCCTCACCGGACGCCTGCAGCAGCACGTACAAAATACCGCTCCGTATGCGGAAATCCGAGTCCATGCGGATTCCGACACGCGCCGCGATCTCGTCCGCGGTGCGAAAACCGACGCCCTCAATATCATCCGCGAGCCGGTATGGATTCTCCTTGATAATGCCATACACTTCCTGTCCATACGCCTGATAGACCTTTACTGCGAGATTCATCGTAATGCCGTACTGCTGCAGGAAAATCATTGCCTGGCGCAGATCGCGCTTCTCATTGACCTGGTCGGCAATCTCCATCGCCTTGCGCTCGCTGATGCCCTTGATCTCCGCAAGACGCTCCGGTTCCTCCTCGATAATGCGGAAGGTATCTTCTTTAAATCTGCGCACAATGCGCGCCGCAAGTGCAAGTCCCACTCCTTTGATTGCCCCCGACCCGAGATATCGTTCAATCGCCTCCTCGTCCTCCGGCGCTTTCTCCTCAAATGCGTCCACCTTAAACTGCCTGCCATAGGTCGGATGGTCGGTATACTCACCGGACGCCTCGATATTCTCCCCCTCCGCGATTGCGGAAAAGATCCCTACGCAAGTAATTTCTTCCTCGCCGCTGACAAGATTCAAGACCGTATAACCATTGTCCGTGTTCCTGTATATGATATGCTCCACATATCCCGCTAACTTTTCCAAACTGTTCCTCCCATCCGCCAGAGCTTGTTCTGCCGGGTACACATAAGAAAAACCTTGATTAACTCAAGGTTTTTCAAACATATCTTATTCCATTCTCAGCAGAACGCCTTATTCAATGCCGTAATTGCGTTTCATCTGCTCAAAGAGCTGCTGGGTAAAGCTGCCTCCCACCTGATCGACCACCTCGTCCGCAACCAGTTCGATCGTGCTGTCCATATGAAAATCCGTCAAAGTCTTTATGGAAGAATCCTCTTCTTCCTCCTCCATCGTCATGTTCTCCTTGACTTCCTTTAACACTTCCTCCACGAAATACGACGTAAAATCTTTGCAGACCTCCATCAATTCTTCCTCTGTCGTCTCGGAAGAAATGCTGCTTGCCGCCTTCTGCAACGACGAAGCGCCGTTCGCCGCCGTCGCGTTCTTTGTCATATCCACCATCGATGAAATACCGTCTATTGAAAAGCTCATTTATGCCTCCTTTATCTCCTCAGATTGTTTGCCTGCTCAAGCATCTCATCTGAAGTCGTAATTGCCTTGGAGTTCAACTGATAAGCACGCTGCGCAATAATCAGGTTGACCATCTCATCTGCAACCTGTACGTTGGATGCCTCCAAATACTTCTGGCGCACCTGGCTCGGCGTCAATGTTGCCGTCGTCCTCTCATTGAGCGCAGCTCCCGAGGCCTCCGTCTCTTCTAACAGGTTGTCTCCGATCTTCTCAAGACCGCTCGGGTTATTAAACTGAAACAGTCCGAAACTGCGGTTCATATCTACAGTAACTCCCTCCGCATTCTTATAGGAAAAGGAACCGTCCTGTGAAACAGTAACGCTCTCTCCTGTAATTCCCTGCGGAAGCGTAATCGGCTGGCGGTTGGTGTCAAGCACCGGGTAGCCGTCGCTTGTCGTCAGCGTCAAGCCCTGATTGCCCTCCGCCCATACAAAGTTCCCGGCTCTGGTGTAATACACCTCATTATCCGCGCCGCGGACTGCAAAAAATCCATCTCCGACAATTGCAAAATCCGTTGCATTTTCACTGGCAAGCGTTGCACCCTGCGTATAAATCGAAGTCGTGGACGCTACTCTTGTACCAAGACCGGTCTGTGCCGGAATCGGCTTCTCCTCGCCATTCGCGGTCGTCGTTCTCGTCTGGATGGTCTGATACAGCAAAGACTTGAACTCTGTCTTCTCCTGCTTATATCCCACCGTGTTTACATTGGAAAGATTATTCGAAATATTATCTACATTCGTCTGCTGCGCACGCATTCCCGTTGCAGCCGTGTAAAGTGCCCTCATCATAGGTCAGCTACCTCCTGCTTATACCTGTCCAACCTGATTTACCGCTTTGTCAAGCGTCTCGTCAATTGCATTGATGACCTTCTGTCCAGCCTGATACGCTCTGGAAATCGTAATCATATTCACCATCTCCGATACGACGTTGACATTGGAAGACTCGATCAACCCCTGTTCTACCTTCGCATCTGATTCGATGATTGTGCCGCCGTCCACCAGATCATACATATTCTCGCCGAACTTCGCAAGATAGTCGTAATCCTCAAAATCCACAAACCCGATATTTCCGACCTGCTCATCCTCCTGGAAAATATTTCCAAGTTCATCAACCGTAATCGGCTCCGTCGGATCCAGACGAATTCTTCCGTTCACATTACCGCTTCTGGCGTCATTCATATTCAACACGAAATCTCCGTCCTTGGTGACAAGATACCCTTCCGTATTGACAACGAACGCTCCGTCCCTCGTATACTTGACAGAAGAATTCCCCGCCTTATCCGTATAGGAAATTGCAAAAAATCCGTTGCCCGCCAATGCAAAATCGGTCTTATTGTCCGTGACACGGAAATTTCCCGCATCATAATCGGTATAAGTCTCTCCAATATGGACGCCCATGCTCATGGTTCCAAGACGCTTGGCGAGTCCAAAATCGGACGTGTCCTTGATCTTAATCGCCAGTTCATCCGCAAACGTCTGTGAAGTCGTTCCCTCCTTCTTATAACCGTTCGTATCGGCATTCGCCAGATTGTTCGAAAGAACATCCAGACGTTTCTGCTCATTCACCATCCCCGTATACGCTGTATACAATCCTTTTACCATAAGCCTCTCCTTCTCTCGTAAAACCTGCTTGCAGCCGTTCAGACCTTCGTCCAAAGCCGTTCCAAACCGCTGCACCTAGCTATAATAATATATCGGCAGTATCCGACCGAAACTTAATCATCGTCACGCTTTCCTGACAGAAATTCAACGAACTTTCCGGTTCCGACTGCAACGCAGGTCATCGGCTCTTCCGCCGTCATCGTGTTGATGCCTGTCTTATCCTCAATAAGTTCCTCAAGCCCGCGCAGCAGCGCGCCGCCGCCCGTCAGTACAATACCGCGGTCCGCAACGTCGGCTGCCAGCTCCGGCGGTGTTTTCTCCAATACAGAGTGTACCGCCTCCACGATCTGGAGCGTCGGCTCTCTTAACGCCTCCTCCGTCTCCTCCGAAGACACAGTCACGGTCTTCGGAAGTCCCGTTACAAGGTTGCGTCCTCTTACGTCCATCGTATCATTCTGTGCCAACGGAAAGCATGTTCCGATTTTAATCTTGATATCCTCCGCGGTTCGCTCACCGATCAGAAGATTATGCTTCTTTCTCATATAGCGGACGATCGCCTCATCAAAGTCGTCTCCCGCGATCTTGATTGAAGTGCTGACAACAGACCCACCGAGGGAAATCACTGCGATATCCGCCGTACCGCCTCCGATATCGACGATCATGTTGCCGCACGGTCTGGAAATATCAATTCCCGCACCGATCGCAGCCGCAATCGGTTCCTCAATAATTGCAACTTCACGCGCTCCGGCAGAGTAAGTCGCGTCCTCGACCGCCTTCTTCTCGACTTCCGTAACGCCGCTCGGCACACACACACTGATACGCGGTTTACGGAACGTCTTCTTTCCAATCGCCTTCTGAATAAAATACTTAATCATCTTCTCCGTCACGGTATAATCCGAGATAACGCCCTGGCGAAGCGGTCTGACTGCCACGATATTCCCCGGCGTTCTGCCGAGCATCAGTCTCGCTTCCTCTCCGATTGCCTTAATCTTATTTGTATCACGATCAAAAGCCACCACCGACGGCTCCTTTAATACCACACCCTTACCCTTAATATAAACTAATATACTCGCTGTACCGAGATCGATTCCAATATCTGTACCCATCATTGTTCTATTCTGCCCCTTTCATTCTCTGTGCAAACGGTTCATCTATAAATAGAATCCTTCCCACGCCCATATGGACATAGAAATGCATTTAATCATATTTTTACATATACAGCATTATTATATACAAAAAATGGGATTTTTCAAAGGTTTTTTTCCCTTAGATTGGCATTTTTAAAAAAAATAAGAATTTCTTCATTTTTTTACAATAAAGATATGTTTTCCCGCTTTTATCATACGGCCATGACGGTTAGAAACGTGCGCAGCCGGGCGTGCATATAAAATATGCCCCCTTCCGGTCGTCAGGTCGTAGATTTCCGCTTAACAACCGGGAAGGAAGCATGTCTTTCCTGTTCCGTCTTAAATTTCAAATTGTTCCATCATCTGAACCATCGTTGCCACCTGTGCTGACTGTTCTTCACTGACAGCCGCCGTCTCCTGGGATGTTGCAGAGTTATTGTCCACGACTTCAGCCACCTTCGTTATATTCTGGTCAATCTCATGCATATTCTGTGCTTCCAGCTTTAAGGATTCAGCCACTTCCTGCATCTTTTCGGTTGCAATTCTCGCCCCCTCCATAACACCCTGCATATTTTCTGCTGTCTCGTCTGCGATTGTAATTCCCTTATCTACCGCCTGAATTGTCATCTCTATCAGCTTCGTAGTCTCCCCAGCCGCCTTCGCAGACTCCTCTGCAAGATTTTTGACCTGATCCGCTACAACAGCGAAGCCCTTGCCCGCTTCACCAGCGCGGGCCGCTTCAATTGCCGCGTTCAGGGATAGCAAGTTCGTCTGATTCGCGATTTCCTGAATCGTTCCGATAATCGTTCCTATCTTCTCTGAACAATTGCTAATTTCCCCAATTGCAGTCTTTAACTCCTGCATCTTCATATTGCCTTCCATCAGAGTTTCCCCTGCCTCAGATGCTATCTTCACCGTCTCATTTGCCGCATCAGCCTCTTTCTCTATGCCTCTTGTCATCTCATCGATCATTTCAGCGACAGTGGAAACTTTGCCTGCCTGTACAGTACTTCCCTCCGCCAGGTCAATGGCAGCCTTCGCAAGCTGTTCAGCACCGCCATCCAGCTCCTGCGATACCTGCTGAATCGTCCTTAACGTCCCTTTCATATCTTCGACAATCTTTAGCAGCGATTCTTTAATCCTTACAAATTCGCCAACATATTCCTGCGTAATCTCAACGTTATACCGACCGTCTCCCATAGAGCCAAGCACCGCCGAAATCTCGATAATCATATTCGCAAAATTTTCTTTCATAAAAGCAATAGCTTCCACCATTCTTCCAACCTCGCTGTCGTCTGCTTTCATATCCATTTCCATATCAAAGCGTCCCTGCGCAAGTTCTGTCATCTGCTCGGATACCTTTATAATCGGGTTCAAAAGTTCCTTTTCGGCGAACTTTGCTGTGTCGATAATCTTCTTTACAATGTAAAAGAATGATGCGATAAACATCACACCTGTGACTAACATAATCACATTGAGCAAATTGCTCTTGCTTTCCATTCTGCTCTGAATCTTCTCAATACCCTCATCGGTCATTGTGCTGATCTTCTGCAGTGTTTCCTCATATTCCACGCCAAATACCAGTGCCATGGCCTCTTCTAATTCCCCCTTGGAAGCATGCTCTATCGCCTCCTCCTCAAGAGGCACCAGCCCATTCGACATCTCTGCGATTTCTTCCAGTATAGCCCACTCTTCCTTCGTAATATCATTCTTCTTAAGACCCGCCCATGCGATGTCACGGTTCTTATCCTCGTTCAATTCCTTTATGTAATTGTTATAGTATACCTCCTTTCCCGTTACAGCATAAGACTGCACCTCCGAAGCCAGTGTCTTAGAACCGAGACGATACTGATTTAGGAACATTGTACTCTCCAGACGCTCGCTGTTGACCATGAATACCACTACATTCACTCCTATAAACAATACGAGAAGCGCCACTCCGATAAGCACCACCCGATAAGTGTCCTTCACGATTCTCTTCAATTTCACAGACTGGCTTGTCTTACTCAGATTTTCTGTTTCGTTTTCTCTTTTTTTCCCCATACTTCTTCTCCTGTTTAATTATGCATACTCTTTGAATTGCGTCCGCTTTACACACTCCAACATATATAACACATATTAACAGAATGCCATAGACGGTCTGCGTCTATGGCATTCGCCGTGGGCGACCGATGCACACTTCGGCGCGTATCATGTCTGACGACATGATACCATAGACGGTCTGCGTCTATGGCATTCGCCGTGGGCGACCGATGCGCACTTCGGCGCGTATCATGTCTGACGACATGATACCATATTCGTCATAATTTTACAACTATAAGCCGAGAATCATGTGAATTTTGTGAATCTTATGAATTTTCTGACTTTTCCGACTTTTTCGGTTTTGAAAAGAGATATTTCTTTACATACTGTCCGGTATAAGATTCCGGAACTTCTGCAACTTCCTCCGGCGTCCCCTGCGCGATCACGGTTCCGCCGCCGTCGCCTCCTTCCGGCCCCATATCAATAATATAATCCGCCGTCTTGATCACGTCCAGATTATGCTCAATGACAACGACCGTATTGCCGCCCTCGGACAATCTGCGCAATATCTCAATCAGCTTATGCACATCGGCAAAATGAAGTCCCGTCGTCGGCTCATCCAGGATATATATGGTCTTTCCGGTACTGCGCTTTGACAGCTCCGTCGCAAGCTTAATACGCTGCGCCTCGCCTCCCGAAAGCTCCGTGGAAGGCTGCCCGAGCTTCACATAAGAAAGTCCTACATCGTAGAGCGTCTGAATCTTCCGGTGAATCGACGGCACATTCTTAAAGAACTCCAACGCCTCCTCAACCGTCATGTCAAGCACATCGTAAATGCTCTTTCCCTTGTACTTTACCTCAAGCGTCTCCCGGTTGTAGCGTTTTCCCTCGCATACCTCGCACGGCACATAAACATCCGGCAGGAAATGCATCTCAATCTTTAAGATACCGTCTCCGGCACATGCCTCGCAGCGTCCTCCCTTGACGTTAAAACTGAATCTACCCTTCTTATAGCCCTTCGCTTTCGCATCCGGCGTCGCCGCAAAAAGATCACGGATCATATCGAACACCCCGGTGTAGGTCGCCGGATTGGAGCGCGGCGTCCTGCCGATCGGCGACTGGTCGATGTCGATGACCTTGTCGAGCTGCTCGATGCCGAGAATCTCCGTGTGCTTCCCCGGAATGCAGCGCGCCCGGTTCAGGTCTCTTGCGAGCCTCTTGTAGAGAATCTCGTTCGTCAGGGAGCTCTTTCCCGAACCGGATACACCGGTAATGCAGGTCATGATACCCAGCGGAATCTTCACATTGATATTCTTAAGATTATTCTCCCTTGCCCCCTTGATCGTCAGATATCCGGTCGGCTTTCTGCGCTCCGTCGGAACCGGAATCTTAATCTTGCCGCTTAAGTAAGCGCCCGTAATAGAATCGGGGTTCTTCATGATCTCCTCTGCCGTACCGCACGCCACGACCTCACCGCCGTGCGAACCCGCTCCCGGTCCAATGTCCACGATATAATCTGCGGCGAGCATCGTATCTTCGTCGTGCTCTACGACAATCAATGTATTTCCCATATCTTTCAGATTCTTGAGTGCTCCCAGAAGCTTATCGTTGTCACGCTGATGCAGTCCGATCGACGGCTCGTCCAGAATATAAGCGACACCGACCAGTCCCGACCCGATCTGCGTTGCGAGACGGATACGCTGCGCCTCGCCGCCGGAGAGCGTTCCTGTCGCCCTCGAAAGCGACAGATAATCCAGTCCCACTTCATTTAAAAAGCCGACCCGCGCACGAATCTCCTTTAAAATCTGATCGCCGATCAGATGCTGCTGTTTGTTCAATTCCATATTGTCCACAAATTTCTTGAGCACTTTGACCGACATAGACGTCATTTCATAAATATTCTTATCCGCGACTGTAACGGAAAGCGACTCCTTCTTCAAACGCTGTCCCTTACATTCTTCGCATGGTGTGATTCGCATGAACTGCTCATATTCCTGTTTCATGACATCCGAGCTTGTCTCACGATACTTGCGCTGTACATTCTTAAGTAGTC
This sequence comes from Roseburia hominis, assembly GCA_021771815.1. Classification (GTDB taxonomy): domain Bacteria; phylum Bacillota; class Clostridia; order Lachnospirales; family Lachnospiraceae; genus Roseburia; species Roseburia hominis_A. The sequence goes on along the minus strand of JAETOE010000011.1, from coordinate 66,482 downwards.
CCTCAAACGCTACATCATACACGCCTTCGCCGCGCTGCCCCTTATAATGAACCTTGACCTCTCTTCCGCCGGTTCCGTGAATCAGAATATCCTGAATCTCCTGCGGATAGTCACAATACGGCGTCTCAAGCGAAAAATCATATGCCTCCGTCAGCGCCTTTAAGACCGCATAGGTAAAACTGGACGGGTCGTTGCAGGACTGCCAGCCCATGACCTGAATCGCCCCCTGCGCGATGGACAGCCGTTTGTCCGGTATCATAAGGTCTTCGTCAAACTCCATCTTATACCCGAGTCCAAAACAGGTCGGGCACGCACCGAACGGATTGTTGAACGAAAAGCTGCGCGGCTCGATCTCGCCGATACTGATCCCGCAGTCCGGACAGGAAAAGCTCTCTGAAAACTGAATCTGCCCGCCGTCAATAATATCCAGCGTCATCAATCCTTCCGCCAGTTCAAGCACATTTTCAATGGAATCTGCGAGACGCTTCTCAATGCCTTCTTTTACCATAAGACGGTCCACAACGATCTCAATATTATGTTTCTTATTCTTATCAAGCTTGATTTCCTCAGTCAGCTCATACATGCTTCCATCAACGATCACACGCACGTAACCGCTTCGCTTTGCCTGCTCAAAAAGCTTCTGGTGCTCGCCCTTACGCCCGCGCACAACAGGAGCCAGAAGCTGTATCTTCGTGCGCTCCGGCAATGCCATGATCTGGTCTACCATCTGATCTACCGTCTGCTTCTTGATCTCCTTACCGCACTTCGGGCAGTGCGGAATACCGATCCGCGCGTACAAGAGGCGAAAATAATCATAGATTTCAGTCACCGTTCCCACCGTGGAACGCGGATTGCGATTCGTGGATTTCTGGTCGATGGAAATTGCCGGAGAAAGCCCCTCGATCTTCTCGACATTCGGCTTTTCCATCTGCCCTAAGAACTGTCTTGCGTAGGAGGAGAGCGACTCCATATAACGCCGCTGTCCTTCCGCATAAATCGTATCAAATGCAAGCGATGATTTGCCGGAACCGGAAAGCCCGGTCAGCACAACGAATTCGTCTCTTGGAATGTCCACATCAATATTCTTCAGATTGTGCTCATTCGCGCCTCTGATCTTAATATATTTTCTCTCAGATGTCTTCTTCATGATTTCTCTATCCTTTCAAATATGCCGCGGGCGTAAAAATTATCGTGCAGGCACACGCCGTATCATGCACCGCCTGCAGAAGCAGCCCCCCTTTTACAGATCACGCAGCATCCCTTTCAGTTCGATCATCTTGTCGCGGTACTCCGCCGCAGCCTCGAAGTTCAGATCCGCTGCAGCCTTCTCCATCTTCTTCTGAATATCGGCAATCAGCTTCGTAAGTTCCGACTTATTCATTGACTCCGGATCCTTCTTGAAATTCATTTCCTCCTTGGCGACCTTCTTCGACACGGAAATCAGCTCGCGCACCGATTTCTGAATCGTCGTCGGTGTAATACCGTGCGCCTCGTTGTACTCCTGCTGGATCCTGCGCCTACGCTCCGTCTCCTCGATGGCGACGCGCATGGAATCGGTGATCGAATCCGCGTACATGATAACATGTCCCTCGCTGTTTCGCGCCGCGCGCCCGATCGTCTGAATGAGTGACGTCTCCGAACGAAGAAAGCCCTCCTTGTCTGCATCCAGAATTGCTACAAGTGTAATCTCCGGTATATCAAGCCCCTCGCGGAGCAGGTTGATGCCGACAAGCACGTCGAAGACATCCAGACGTAGATCACGAATAATCTCCGCACGCTCCAGCGTATCAATATCCGAGTGCAGATACTTCACACGGATGCCAAGCTCGCGCATATAATCGGTCAGATCTTCCGCCATCTTCTTCGTCAGCGTCGTAATCAAAATCTTGTGATGATCCTTTATCTCCTTATTGACCTCGCCGATGAGATCGTCGATCTGTCCCTCCACCGGACGCACGACAACTTCAGGATCAAGCAATCCCGTCGGGCGGATAATCTGCTCCGTCCGCAGCAGCTCGTGTTCCTCCTCGTAGACATTCGGCGTTGCGGAAACGAACAGCATCTGGTCTATTTTACTCTCAAATTCTTCAAAATTCAAAGGACGGTTATCCTTTGCCGACGGAAGCCGGAAACCGTAATCCACAAGCGTACTCTTTCTGGACTGGTCGCCCGCGTACATTCCGCGTACCTGCGGGATCGTAATATGCGACTCGTCAACAATGATCAGGTAGTCATCCTTAAAATAGTCCATCAGCGTGTGCGGCGTTGCTCCCGCCGGAAGTCCCGCAAGGTGCCTCGAGTAGTTCTCGATCCCGCTGCAGAAGCCCGTCTCCTTGAGCATCTCGATATCAAAGTTCGTGCGCTCCGCAATGCGCTGCGCCTCTAAGAGCTTATCCTCTCCTTTGAAATACCTGACGCGTTCCTCAAGCTCCACCTCGATGTCCCCGCACGCCCGAAGTATCTTCTCCTGAGGCACGACATAGTGCGACGCCGGAAACACTGCAAAATGCTCCAGCCTGCACTTGATTTCTCCGGTGAGCACATCAATCTCCGTGATGCGGTCAATCTCGTCTCCAAAAAACTCTACGCGGATCGCCGTATCTCCGTAGTTCGCCGGAAAAATCTCAAGCACGTCGCCGCGCACCCGGAATGTACCGCGGTGAAAATCCATCTCATTTCTCGTGTACTGGATGTCGATCAGCGCGCGGATGACCTCATCCCTGTCCTTCTCCATCCCCGGGCGTAAAGATACCATCATCCCCAGATAGTCGTCCGGGCTGCCCAGACCGTAGATACAGGAAACCGAAGCGACGACGATCACATCCTTCCGTTCCACGAGCGCAGCCGTTGCGGATAAGCGCAGCTTATCAATTTCTTCATTGATCGCTGAGTCCTTAGCGATGTATGTGTCCGTCTGCGGCACATACGCCTCCGGCTGATAATAATCGTAGTAGGACACAAAATATTCTACCGCATTTTCCGGAAAAAACTCCTTGAATTCACCGTAAAGCTGCGCCGCCAGCGTCTTATTATGTGAAATAATGAGCGTCGGCTTATTGAGCTGCTCGATAACATTCGCCATCGTAAAGGTCTTGCCCGATCCCGTCACACCAAGCAGCGTCTGAAACTGATTGCCCTCCTTAAAACCACGGACAAGCGCCTCGATCGCCTGCGGCTGGTCGCCGGTGGGCTTGTATTGTGAATGCAGTACAAAATGATCCATGAAATTCTCCTTTATGAATACATTTATAATTGTTTTTTTATTTTATGGTCTTCCTCTTAATACCAGACCCAACCCAAAACGAAATAATTTAGGCACTTCAAAGCTACTATCTGCAGAACCTTTCCCGTGTTGTGCCTCTAACATTCCCGTTTCATACAAACGTCTAATCATTTCATCTCCTGAAGGCTCCAATCCATCCATTAATTTTCCTAATGATACTCTTGTATATTTCGCAGTATCTTTACCTCTAAATCTTTCAAAATGCGTTCTTAATGAGGGAAAATCACTTAGATATGTATCACGCTTTGTAACAGATACTTTATTAAAAGCGTTTTTTATTGCACTTCCGCTAATTAAGCATCCCTCTTCAAATCCACTAATTGCTGTTTGCGCTTCCTTTGCGTAATTCGATAAATTTATTAATTCTCTTGGATATTTGCCACCTAACCCATCAGTTATTCTAGCCAATGACCAATTTATTACCGTTGCTTCTCTTCTTCCTTTTGTCTTAACAACTTTTTAAAATCATCTGTTTGAAGCTCTTTAATATCATTAAATCCAGTTCCTGTAACAATTAACGCTTCACTTTTTTTCAAGTCTGCTAATTTTCTAGCACTGTCTTCATATTTAGCAAGCATTTGAAATAAAGCACTTTTCCCTGATCCCTTTGATCCAAGTACCAACGCTTTTTGAGGCTTAATAAAATCATTAAAATCCTTCGTTTTAATAAACTTACTATCTAAATCTTTCTCTGATTCTGAATCAACACTACCAAATTCTAAAGCGTTTAACAATTCTGCCTTACTCTCATATATATTTTTCTCCTCTCTTATCCACTTATAATTAAACACGCCACTACATACAATCTGCTTCTTCAAGCCATTCCTTTAACTTGTCCTGGAGCAATTTTTTATCTGGCAAATATAGTTTGTATTCTGATGCATAAATATTGGCATCGGGTGGTAAAGTTAATTTTACCATCGCCTCTTTATTCTCTTTGCAAAGCAATATTCCTATTGTTGGGTTTTCAAATTCAGTACGCACCTCTCGATCATAATAATTAACATACATTTGCATCTGTCCCAAATCCTGATGTGTTAATGTATCTACTTTCAAATCTATCAATACATAACATCGGAGCAAACGGTTATATAGTACAAGATCTACATAGTAGTTATCTTCATCAAAAGTAAATCTTTTCTGTCTCTTTTCAAAAAGAAAACCTTTCCCCATTTCCATAAGAAATGCTTGCAACTTATCAATAATTGCTGCCTCTAAATCACTTTCCACATATTCTGATTTTTCTTCTAATCCTAAAAATTCTAGCACTGTCGGCTGTTTTAATAAATCTTCCGGTCTCTTTATCACATTTCCCTGACACGACAACTGCAATACCGAATCTTTATTCCTGCTCAAAGCCAATCTCTCATAAAGACTAGAATTATACTGTCTTTGCAAAGTTCTATAATCCCACCCTTCATTATAAGCTTCTACCTCATAAAAATCCCTTTCTGCTATATTCTCGATTCTCATCAAAATCAAATAATGTGTCCACGTCAGTTTATATGGAATTTCTTCCTGCCCCAAAATCCGAAGCATTGATTCGGATTTTAATTTTTCTAATTTCCGAAGCACTGATTCGGAAATTCTGTCACCAAATTTTAAGTAGAATTTCCTCATGTTTTCCAAGTTGTCAACAGAAAAGCCTCGTCCATATCTTTCTGTTAGCCTAACAGATAACTTTTTTAAAATAGATTTTCCATACTTTGCACGAACATTTCCTTGCTGTTCATCTTCAACAATCTGTCTCCCAATCAACAAATTAGTAAGTATCTGCAAAAAGTTCACCTGTTTAAACGCATTAAAACGTGCATTGTCAACAATTTTACTTACTTGACCATACAAAGGTTCAATATCATATTCTTTCAATTCAAGCTCATCTTTTATTCTCATTTTCATCACTTCCTTTCTAACTCTCCAAAAAATCTCCCATCTACCATCTTGCACATTTTCTGCATGTTCAATTCCCATTACCGCCCATGGCATTCGCCGTGGACGACCGATGCGCACTTCGGCGCGTATAATGTCTGACGACATTATACCATATATATTTATATTTGCAAACAGATGTTCGCTTTTTCTTGTAAAAAACGGAGGAAGCAAAACGCCTCCTCCGCTATACCGACAAAACGGAAACTAAAATTGGGACTTAAGTTCTCATTGCACCATCAACAGACAAGATTTCGCCCGTTACATAACTTGCCATATCACTTGCCAGGAACAGGAACGCATTTGCAATATCTTCCGCTTCTCCCACACGACGCAGCGGAATCGCTTTGATCAATGGCTGGATCATCTCATCCGGAAGCGCCGCCACCATATCGGTCTTCGTAATTCCAGGCGCTACTGCATTTACGCGGATATGGCTTGGACCTAATTCCCTTGCCAGCGACCAGGTGAGTCCGTTTACTGCTGATTTGCTGGTCGGATATGCAACTCCGCTCGGCTGTCCACAGATACTGACCATAGAGCTGGTATTCAGAATTACACCGCCGCCCTGTTCTTTCATAATCTTTACAGTTGGCATCACGCTGTTCATGATTGCATTGACATTTAACTGCATGATCTCCGCAAACTTCTCAGATGTGTAATCGTCGATCTTTGTGCTGTCGGAGATACCTGCATTATTGATCAGAATGTCGATTCTCCCGTACTTTTCTTTTACCAGTTCAATCTCTTTTGCAACTTCATCGGCTTTACTCAGATTCGGCCATGCTCCAGACACTTCCCATTCCGGGTTCTCCCCCTTTAAAGAAGCAAGTGCCTTGTCTACGGTTTCCTGACGTGAACCGAACAATACTACTTTTGCTCCATTTTCCAGGAACTTCTTTACCGTTGCATACCCGATACCGCGTGTTCCTCCGGTGATTACTGCCACTTTGTTTTTCAGCATCAATAAATCTCCTTTCCCTTAAAGTCCTAGTTTTTATATAAATTATAATATATTTCTTACACACAAACAATCAGTTGTTTATAATATTCAATATCTCTTTATTACAAATTCTAACCGGCAAAAAAAGAAAAAGTATAGAGGCAAATTACACTTCTATACTCTTTCCGAAATAAATGCATTTTATTCTCTTACATACTCTCCACAATCGCATCCGCAAACGCTTCCAGCTCATCCGCCTGGTCTGCCGCCATCGACGACTTGACCGTTACCTGCGCATCGAGGATCGTCATATCCTTAAGCTCAGAAAGCTTCTCACGCATCTGCTTCGCTGTCATAGCTGCCCATGTGCCGTTCTCCATCAGGGCTACGGTCTTCTTCTGGACCGCCAGTGCCTTCATATCGGAAAGCAGATTATCCATCACCGGATAAATGCCCGCGTTGTAGGTCGGCGCCGCAAATACCAGATGGCTCGCGCGGAAAATTTCGCTGATCAGCTCGGAGACATGCGTGTTGGAAACATCGTAGACCGCGATCTTCTTCACACCCTTCGCCGCAAGCCTTCCGGCAAGCGCATCCGCTGCCGACGCCGTATTTCCGTACATCGAAGCATACATAATGACAACCGCCTGATCCTCCGACTCATAAGTACTCCACTTCTGATATTTCTCCAGAATGTAATCGAGATTCTCTCTCCATACCGGACCGTGCAGCGGGCAGATTACTGCGATATCGAGCCCTGCCGCCTTCTTAAGCAGCGCCTGCACCGATGCGCCGTACTTGCCGACAATGTTCGTGTAATAGCGTCTCGCATCGTCCAGCCAGTCGCGGTCAAAGTCTACTTCGTCCGCGAAAATGTTGCCGTTTAACGCACCGAAAGTTCCGAATCCGTCCGCCGAAAAAAGAACCTTGTCCATCTCATCATAAGTCACCATAGCCTCCGGCCAGTGCACCATCGGCGCCATCACGAAATGAAGCGTGTGCTTTCCGCTCGAGAGCGTGTCCCCCTCTTTTACTGTCACCGCACGTTCCGCGAAATCCGTTCCGAAAAACTGCTTCATCATTGTAAATGTCTTCGCGTTGCCGACCACCTGCACCTCGGGATATCTGCGCACAATATCGCCGATCATCGCGCAGTGATCCGGCTCCATGTGGTTCACCACCAGATAATCCAGCTTCCGTCCGCCCAATACATGCTCCAGATTTTCAAAGAACTGTCCCGCCACTCCCGCGTCTACTGTGTCAAGCAGCACTGTCTTCTCGTCCAACAACACATAGGAATTATAGGACACGCCGCGCGGAATCGGGAAAATATTTTCAAACAGCGCGAGTCTTCTGTCGCTTGCGCCGACCCATACGATATCATCGGTTACATTTCTCACGTTATACATATGTTCCGTCTCCTTCTCTATGAAATAAAATCTTTTTCCTGCAAAATCATATCACATCAAAGTAAGCGTTTCAATGACGAAAGTACTAATTTCTGATTTTATTTGCCATATTCCCATAACTTCAAAATACGGAATCGCAGCCTTTTTATTTATCATATACAAAAACTGCCCCTTGGCACATCGGCAAAAACCGTATGCCAAAAGGCAGTTTCCCTCGCCAAGCAGGAAATGTTCTTACGCATTCCTTCCGCAGCACTGCTTATATTTCTTACCGGAACCGCACGGGCACGGGGAATTTGGATAAATCTTCGCCGCCGCACGCTTCTTCGGTGCATTCGCAGCTGACTCGTCCTTATTCGTTCCGGTCACCTTCGCCACCTGCTCACGCTCTACTTTCTGTTCGATCTTGACATGGTAGAGCAGGCGGATCGTATCCTCCTGAATGCTCGCAGTCATATCGTCGAACATGTCAAAGCCCGCCATCTTATATTCCACCAGCGGATTGCGCTGTCCGTAGGACTGTAAGCCAATACCCTGACGAAGCTGATCCATATCGTCAATGTGATCCATCCACTTGCGGTCGATGACCTTTAAGAGAACCACACGCTCCAATTCGCGGAACTGCTCCGGCTCCGGGAACTCCGTCTCCTTTGCCTCATAGAGCTTGACCGCACGCTCCTTTAACAGGTGCTTGAGTTCCTTATTACTCTTGACGGAATCCACGTCCTCCTGCGTCACAGGCTGCATCGGAATAAGCGAAATCAAAAGCTGGTTCAGTTCATTTATATCCCACTCGTCCTTCGGAATATCCGCGGAAATGCAGGTGTCCACACTGCCCTCCACGCGGTCGGTAATCATCTTGAAAATCGCATCGCGCATACTCTCACCATCGAGTACACGGCGGCGCTCTTTGTATATAATCTCTCTCTGGTCGTTCATGACCTGATCGTACTCAAGAAGATTCTTACGGATACCGAAGTTGTTACCCTCAATCTTCTGCTGTGCCTTCTCGATTGCCGAAGTCAGCATCTTATGCTGAATCTGCTCGCCCTCCGGCACACCGAGCGCGTTAAATACGTCCATCAGCTTTTCAGAACCGAACAGACGCATCAGATCGTCCTCCAGGGAGATAAAGAACTGGGATTCACCCGGATCTCCCTGACGACCGGAACGTCCGCGTAACTGGTTATCAATACGTCTGGACTCATGACGTTCCGTACCGATGATCTTAAGACCGCCTGCCGCCTTCGCTTCGTCGTCCAGCTTAATATCCGTACCACGTCCCGCCATGTTGGTCGCAATCGTCACTGCGCCGTGCGCTCCCGCACCCGCTACAATTTCCGCCTCCATCTCATGGAACTTCGCATTCAAGACAGTATGCTGGATGCCCTCGCGTTTTAGCATACCGCTGATCAGTTCGGATGTATCAATATTGATCGTACCGACCAGAACAGGCTGTCCCTTCTTGTGCGATTCAATGACCTCATCGACAACTGCCTTATATTTCTCCTTCTTCGTCTTATACACCACATCGTGATGATCGATACGCGCAATCGGACGGTTCGTCGGAATCTCGACGACATCCATGCCGTAAATATCGCGGAACTCCTTCTCCTCGGTCAGCGCCGTACCCGTCATACCCGCTTTCTTCTCGAACTTATTGAAGAAGTTCTGGAATGTGATCGTCGCAAGTGTCTTGCTCTCGCGCTTTACCTTTACATGCTCCTTCGCCTCGATCGCCTGATGCAGACCGTCCGAGTAACGGCGTCCCGGCATGATACGTCCGGTGAACTCATCAACGATCATGACCTGATCGTCCTTTACAACATAATCCTGATCGCGGAACATCAGATTGTGGGCGCGCAGCGCCAGGATAATATTGTGCTGAATCTCAAGATTCTCCGCATCCGCAAGATTATCGATCTTAAAGAACTGCTCGACCCTCTTTACACCTTCCTGCGTGAGACTGACCACTTTATCCTTCTCGTTAACGACAAAGTCTCCCGTCTCCTCCTGCTCGATTCCCATGATAGCGTCCATCTTGGAATACTCCGGCACATCCTCACCGCGCTTCATCTGACGCGCCAGAATATCGCATGCCTCATAAAGCCTTGTGGACTTGCCGCTCTGACCGGAAATGATGAGCGGTGTTCTCGCCTCGTCGATCAATACAGAGTCCACCTCGTCGATGATAGCGTAGTGCAGTCCGCGCTGTACGAGCTGCTCCTTATAAATGACCATGTTATCTCTCAGATAATCGAAGCCGAGTTCGTTGTTCGTCACATAAGTAATATCGCAGCTATAAGCCTCGCGGCGCTCGTCGTTCGTCATGGAATTTAAGACTACGCCGACCTTAAGCCCCAGAAACTCATGTACCTTTCCCATCCACTCAGCATCACGCTTCGCCAGATAATCGTTGACCGTTACGATACACACGCCCTTGCCTTCCAACGCGTTTAAGTATGCCGGGAGTGTGGAAACGAGCGTCTTACCTTCGCCGGTCTTCATCTCCGCGATACGTCCCTGATGCAGGATGACTCCGCCGATGATCTGCACGCGGTAATGCTCCATGCCAAGCACACGCTTCGCCGCCTCACGCACCGTCGCATAAGCCTCCGGCAGCAGATCGTCAAGTGTCTCCCCGCCATCCAGCCTCTCCTTGAATTCCTTCGTTTTGTTCTTTAATTCTTCATCGGAAAGCGCCGCCATCGCGTCACGGTAAGACTCCACCTTGTCAACAATCGGGGTGATCCTCTTTAATTCACGCTCGCTGTGGGTTCCGAAAATCTTTGTAATTGCACTCATAAAAACTCCTATCCCCGGTCTGCAGACGGGAAATATCCTCCTGCAGCCCCGTTTCGTTATGGACCTCCCAAAAGGGGACAGTCCTGCACAATATTGTTATTGTAACACTTTTCCAGAGCCATCACAATAAAAACAAGCGTAAATGAAATGTAAATTTTTTATTAACTGCTTACTTTTCAGATAATCTGTGCTAAGATATATCCAAAGAAAAATACGTTGATACGAAACAGCAGAATCTGTTTCGGCGAAAGGAGTGATTACCATGCCATTGCCACAGGAAAGAATCTATACAACCGATGATATCTACGCCCTGCCGGACGGAGAACGTGCTGAGCTAATTGACGGACAAATCTACTACATGGCACCACCTGGCCGTAAGCACCAACTTATTTCCGGGGAGCTTTTTACCATCATCAACAACTACATCAAATCAAAGGGTGGTTCCTGTGAGCCGTATATTGCCCCCTTTGCCGTATTTTTGAACAAGGATGATAAAAACTATGTCGAGCCGGATATAAGCGTTATCTGCGATAAAGCCAAGCTCACAGACAAGGGATGCTCCGGCGCTCCCGATTGGATCATCGAAGTAGTGTCTCCCGGAAGCAGGCGGATGGACTACAGTATAAAGCTATTTAAGTACCGCACTGCCGGCGTGCGGGAATACTGGATCGTAGACCCTGAGAAGAAACGTATTCTTGTATATGATCTGGAACATGAAGATATGAATGAATATACCTTTGCCGATACCGTGAATGCCGGCATATACCCGGATTTATCAATCAATTTCGGCAATCTGAATATTTAAGCTCTGCGCCCCGGTCTTGCCTGGGGCTTCTCCCCATCGACAACCTCAATCTGATCCGAACAATAAACCCGTATTTTGCACAATTTCATGGAATTTTCCTCTTGCATAGTTTCCTTTCCCTGTATATACTCATAAGTATTGAAACGCCGACAGGCAGCATATATTATCGAATCAGGAAAGGAAATCACTGCCCGCCGCAGGGCATGCATTTTCCTTCGGAAAACAAGGAGGATTGTCATGACGTATACATACAAGACAAAAGGAACCTGCTCCACGAAGATCGAGCTGGAGCTTGAGGGTAACATCGTTCACAACGTAAAGTTCACCGGAGGCTGCAACGGCAATCTGCAGGCGATTCCAAAGCTCGTGGAAGGGCTCACCGTCGAGCAGGTGGAGGAGAAGATCGGCGGCATCTCCTGCAACGGACGCCCGACCTCCTGCGGCGATCAGCTCGCGAGAGCCTGCCGCGAAGCGCTTGAGTTGTCAAAGCAGGCATAAGATTGCATAAAAAAGGAACTCTATTCTATATCTTGCCATTGGATCAACAGGGCTGTCACTTTGATTACATTTTATAATCAAAATGACAGCCCATGTTTACTTTACACTTTTCTTAATAAAATTCTGAAACTAATAGATATGAGCCCGGCGGCAAGTTTGATTATTACAGGGGAAGGGGATACGAAGGACATGTTTAAGAATCTGGCAACCTTTAAGAAGACAAAAAAGGGTGTAGTAGCAGTTTTAATGATCGGAGCTGTGATTCTAATTTATACGTTTTGCTTGACAGGATGTTGTGAAACAGGAAATGAAATCGGCGAGACGACAGAAACAAGTAGTGAAGGTGAAACAAAAGGAACAGCGTTGCAGGAATCATATGCAAACGAATCAGAAGATGAAGAAATTATACAAACAAATGAGGAAGAAGAAAATTCGGATGAAAGTGATTCCATAGAAAAAATAGAAAAATATAAGATACCGGAACAATCATTTGATGTTTACTTAGATGACTGGGGCGAGGTCACATTTGTATCTTGCGATCCGTCGCCGTATGAGCTTAGAGATTGGAAAGTTGCTTCGTTTTATTTAATCAGAGATGACCAGATATTATATAAATTTCCCTATCGGTTTGAAAATAATAGTTCCAGGGGGTATATAGGAATATATGCTAGTGTTGGTGCAGTTGGTTTTCGTGATATAAATGATGATAAAAAAGAGGACATTATTATCATAACATATTATTATTCAGGAGCAGGTCCAACAGGTATGGTTCCACGTCCCGGTGTTACAATATATTTAGCAGGAGAAAATGAATTTTATGTTGCGATGGATATGATAGAAGACGTGGAAGAAAATATAGTGGAAAAAGACAGAACCATCGAAAATGTTTATACTTATTTGCAACAAAAAGAATAGGGGTTGCCGCCAAGCGTAGCAGCCGAAAGCCGATACCAGTAATGGTAAAAGGAGACAAAAGTATGATTACGGAAATAATTTTTTCAGATTATTATAGAACATTTTTATTGTGTATACTGTCTATGGTATTTGCTTTTTCTATGCGAAATGCAAGTATCAGAAAAAAAGTATTTGCATTTGCAGGTTATGAGTTTATTATGTGCATACCTTTTTTCTGGATATTGATTGTATGTACAATAGTTACTGAATTTTATTACGAATCTATAATAGCTATTGTTAAATGGGGTTTAATGTGGATATTCTATTTTACAATAAGCACGATATTGCTGTTTGTAATGTATTCTATTCTTTGGAAAAAGAATAACATATTAAAAATAGCGACTTTATTATTTAGCATTATTATTGTTATTGTTCCATTGTATGTAATTAATATAAATTAGGAAAAGGAGAGATTTCCCGCTGCCCGGAGAAATCTCTCTTTTTTCATACAATTTCTTTTTTATAATTCCTATCTTCAGACTGGCGTCTGCAGAATCGGCTGTAACTGCTTTCCCGCAAGCGCCGCTTCGATCGTGTCCGGCAGAAGCTCCATCTTCGCAATCATGGAATTCGGCTTACTCTTACAGTTATCCTGCCCGAACGGAACAAAGTAAATATTCTTCATATTCATAAGCATCCCGATGTTCTTAAAGCTTGCGCCGAGCGCGTCATTTGTAGAAATTGCAATCACAAGCGGCTTGCCGTTCCTCATATGCGCCTTGGTCGCCATCAGAACCGGCGTGTCGGTGATGCCGTTGCAGAGCTTTGCCGCCGTATTACCGGTGCACGGCGCAATTACCATGATATCCAGAAAATTGTTCGGTCCGATCGGCTCCGCCGCACAGATTGTGCGGATACCCTCATTTCCCGTAATGTCACATATGCCGTCCACATATTCCTTGGCACTTCCGAACCGCGTATCGCAGGTCTGTGCATTGAACGAAAAGACCGGCACAACATTGGCTCCCATATCGCATAACCGCTGTATCTCTTTTCTCGTCTTCGCGAAGGTACAAAATGACCCGGTGATTCCGAGCCCGATATTATAATTTGAAAAATCCATTACGCCTCATCCTCCTTTGGCGCAAATCTCTCAATCGCCCGATCCAGAATGTAGGCGCTCTCCTTCGGTGCATATTTTCCGGGCAGGCTAAGCGCCAGATCCGCCCGGATTCCACATTCTTTCGCACAGGCAAAATCCGTCCCGCCCGGATACGACGCAATGTCAAGGATATAGGCGTCACGCGGCAGTTCGCGGATGATCGCTCTCGTGATGACCGGCGCCGGCACAGTGTTCACAACCATTGCCGCCCCCATTGCCTCCTCCGGTCCGAATGCAAAATCTGCCGCATAAAATCCCGCTTTTTTCGCTTCCTTGCGCACTTCTCTCCGCCTTGCGAGCACGGTCACACGCGCTCCGAGCGCCCGCAGACGCTCTGCGATCGCTTTTCCGCAGCAGCCGTAACCCGTCACAATAATTTTCGCCTCGTCAATGTTGTACGGGCTGTGATTTACCAGCTCTGCAATAACACCCTCAGCGGTCGCCACCGCATTTTCCTCCGTCACGATCTCATCTTTCATAAAGTCGAGATAACGGATGTCGCGCCTTTCCAAAAGCTCCACCTGCTCCGGTGAGAAACATCCGCCGAGCACAAGCGTGTCATTTGTCAGACTTTTATTTAATATATCATTCAGGATCCCCTGTTCCGGAACCTTGGATACTGGAATCGGAAGTATCAATCTGTCCGCCTCTGCCAGAAAGCCTTTGAGCTTTCCGAGCTGCTCCTTGACAGTCTCACTGTTTCTGATATCCAGGCAGCGTACATTGATTCCTTTTTTGGTCAGTATTTCCGCCAGATACACCTGACGCATATCACTTATAAGAAGTATTGTCTGTCTGTTCATAAAAATTACGCTCCCTTCACTCTATTATATGAAGGGAGCGCATTTCTGTCACTCGTATTGCCGGCATTCTACTGGCAGAACAAATTAAAATCATCAATCGTTCCCCAGCCGCCTCCGGCGCATTTTACATACACGCCGATCGTGATATCCGACGCACCATCGAGCGGTATATCCGTAATCTGGGGCGTCTTCCAGTTACACCAGCCATCCAGCGTCACAGGGTCGGACTGATAAGTCGTTCCGTTTACCGTCGCATACAGATAAACCACGGCATCGTTTCCGACATCACCGCCCTGCAGATTTGCCTTAAGCGTATAATCGCCTGCCGCAAGCTCCTCTATGGTCTGTTCCACCGAAAATTCCTGCCCGTTTTCATCCCAGAAATGAAAGGCTTTCGTACCGCTTAACGCATCAATTTCCTTATCCTGCACGTCTGTCGGATTCACATTTCCCTCATAAGAAACGATCCACATCGAGGTGTCCGCCTCCTCGAAGCCCGGGTTCAGGACACAGTTGACGTTTGCAATATTCAGTTCACAGGTGACGGGTGTTCCGTCCCCCAATGTGCCGCCTACCGTATAAGTGCCGCCCACGTCGGTATCGATATCCGCGTATTCCTCCTCGTTCCATGTCACGGAAACTTCGCCGGACTTCGAACGATCGTTATACACGACGTCGACCGTCTCCGGCAGAGCCACTTCTCCGCCGATACCTATTTCTACGGCACATTCTCTTACATAGTCCACTGACAGTTCGCAGGTCGCACCGTAACGGACATATTTGAACACATCCAACGACGCCAGCGGATGTCCGTTAAAATCAAACAACGCCTGATTATCCCAGGAACATCCTCCATAATATGCGCCCGCATCATTCGGATCGTATTCCGCCGCATAGCTGCTCGCCCATCCGGAACCATGTGCTTCCCAAAGCTTTTCATTCTCAGCGGCCGCATCGGCAGAGCCGACCGGAATCCATGCGCCCTCCCAGTAGAATACGCCGAGCGCGTCCTCGCCCGCTGCCGCCGTCGCCGCGATCACATCTCGCACGCAATTTGCCTGACTCTGTACGGTCGCCGCATAGCCTTCCACCAGATCCGTCTCCGAAACACTGTCCGCAAAGCCGTCTCCGCTCTCTAACGTATACGCGTAGGACGTCTCCAACACTGCCGTTTTCTTGCCGTATTTCTCCGTAATATCGGTGAGCACCTGCGTAAGATTTTCCATGGTTCCGTGCCAGAACGCATAGTAAGAAACACCGAAAATATCGTAATCCAGCCCCGCGTCCGCAAGCTCTTTCGCACGCTGCATTGTCTGGTCATAATCGTTGATATCCGTAAAATGAACGGCAATCTGAATCTCCTGTCCATTTGCCTGCGCCACCTCACGCACCGCCGCACTGCCCCGCTCCAAAAGCCGTGTCACGTTCTCCCATTCCGTCTCTCCTGCAAGCCCGTTATTGATTTCATTTCCGATCTGAACGATACCGACGTCGGCTCCGCCGTCAATGATCGCCTGAAGGCTTTCCTTCGTATACTCATAAAGCGCGTCCTGTTTCTCGGCAGGGGTGTAACCCTCCCACCCCTTCGGCGCCATCTGCTTCGCCGGGTCCGCCCAGAAATCCGAATAATGGAAATCCACCAGAAGCTTCATTCCGTACTTTGCCGCGCGCGAACCGATCTGCACTGCCTTCTCCACGTCATTGTTCCCACCGCCGTAGCCGTTGCCGTCCGCATCATACGGATCGTTCCACACGCGCACACGGATATAATTCACCCCCGCATCCGCAAGCACCTGAAAAAGATCCGCCTCGCTGCCATCCTCATCATAATAGACAACGCCGCTCTCCTCTTCCGCGATCACGCTGGAAACATCCATCCCCATGATAAAATCATCCGAAAGCCCGGAAACCGGCTCCACGAAAATATCCGCTTCCTCCGACGCAGTGGGAAGTTCCGGTACATACTCTCCCTGCTCCTTTGCCTGTCCTCCTGGCGCTTCCGTGTCCGCTGCCCCGCTGTTCTCTGCCGTCACCTGATTCTCTGCCGCACTGCCATCTCCTGTCTCCGCCGTACCGCCGCAGCCGGAAAGCATTCCAATCGCCATGACGGACGCCAGAAGCCAGGATGCGATTCTTCTTTTCCCTCTCATAAAAATCCTCCCTGTTTTCCCTATTCTTTTCTGTCGGAAATATCATAATAGTTCATACATTTCCTTCTTTTGCTATCCTTTTCCATTATAATTGCGCAAGCGTTTGTCCACAAGTGTTTCCCTGTATTTGTTCGTTTTCCGGTCGATTCTGCCGGTTTATTATTTTCAGAATATTTTCTCTTTTTCGTTCAATTTATAAATTCTTTTAAACTTTTTTATATTTTTTCTAATTTTATACTTGACATTTTCTCATAAATCAGATAGAATAAACTCAACAAAAGAAAACAGCGAAAGCAAATAAGAAGAAAGGAAGGTACAGACCACCGGAAAAGTAACGATTTATCCCAAACGATATTAAGTAAAGGAGGTACGGTCCAAAGAACACGTAAGCGCATTCGATTTTTCTTGAACCAGAGAAGTCAACATGACATTTCAAATCATGAAAATGTGGAATCAGTATCAGATGAATTAATCAGATATGGTACGATTGCAATCGTCATAAGAAGATACTCGTAAGGAGAGAGAAGAAGCGAAGAAGTCCAAAAGAGGAAACTTGGTTTTCCAGAAGTAAGAAGCAGTTCGAAGAAAAAGAGAAGTTCGAAGAGAAGAAGTAGTTCGAAGAAAAAGCAGTTCGAAGAGAAGAAGAAAAATTCAAAAGAAGTAAAGAGAGGTACAGTCCCATGGATGAGATAGTTTAGGAGGCGGCATCAAAATGAATGTTTGATGTCGCCTTCTTCGTCGTGTTTCTGCTCTCGACCATGTAAAAAGCACTGTCCTGCAGACACGGATATTACTCATCCTGCGAAGCTTCATGCCACGGGTTGTCCTCATCCGGGTCTGTCGGATCCCAGCCCCTATTCGGGTTATCGGAATCAATTTTCATCGCCTCCGGTTTGCCGAGCGGTCCGGGGTCGTCATCGTCATAAATCTCAACGGTCGTCCCCTCCGGGCAATTCTCCGCAATCCACTTGGCGTCCTCCACAGTCAGGCGCACACAGCCCATAGACGCCTGCTGCCCCAGCTTATTGTACTTGTCCGTACACAGGGAATTTTTTGATCTGCTGTAATATGGCACGGAATGAAACAGCACGCCGCCGTGAATACGGGTCGCATATTGCCCGTACACACCGCCGTACAGTTCCCGCCAAAGATATTTGGTCGAAATCTGATACGTTCCGCGGGGCGTTGCATTATAAAGCCCGGTCGAGCAGATCATTGCCTTGTAGGGAACGGTATATTCTCCATCCTCATCCGGCGTATAGACTGTGATACAATTCTGCCTGCGATTAATGCGGATGTAGTACGGAAATTCCAGTTCCTCCTTCGTTTCCCCCACATCGGATGCTTCTTTTCCGTCCTGCGGAGCATCGCTCTCCTGTGCATTCTCACCAGTGCCAGAGTCTGCCTCAGTGCCCTCCGACATTTTCTCTTCTCGTGTATCTGCTCCTGTCCCACCATCCTGCGCTCTCCCCACATCAGATGTCTCTGCTCCTGTCCCGCCATCCTGCGCTTTCCCCGCATCGGATGCTTCTGCTCCGCCCTGCGTGACGTCATCGCGCTGCCGATTGCCATCCTCGGGCGTTTCTCCTTCATCCCCAAGCAATATGTTTTCCGTGCTGTCATCAAACGCAAGTTCCTCTTTCTGATACACACCGCTCCAAAAGCCGTCACCGCCACTGATGACCGCAAGTGCCGGAACATCCCACTCCATCCGCAGCGCCGTGTATTCAAACAACGTCAGAATACACAAAAAGACAGAGACTGCAGCCGCAAGAGTGCGGGCAGCCCTGCCTTTCATAATACGCTTTATGTCGTTGTCAGTCTTCTGTTCTCTCTTCATATATCAAATATATCAATTAAAGCTGAGTCTCAACGAAAATATCATAAATCGCACGAATCGCATTCTCAAAGTCCGCGTTGCTGACGCCGATAATAATATTCAGCTCCGAAGAACCCTGATCGATCATTTTGACATTAATGTTAGCATGCGCCAATGCGGAAAAGATCCTTCCCGCCGTACCTCTTGTGGACTTCATACCGCGTCCCACAACAGCGATCAACGCCAGATCTCCCTCCAGCTCAATGCTATCCGGCTGCGCCAGCCGATGAATTGCGGAAATGACCGCCTGCTCCTTGCCCTCAAACTCCGGCTGATGAACAAAAACCGTCATCGTGTCAATACCGGACGGCATATGTTCAAACGAAATAGCATTCTCCTCAAACGCAGCGAGCACTTTTCTCCCAAAGCCCACCTCTGCATTCATCATATCCTTATCAATATTGACCGACACAAATCCCTTCTTGCCCGCGATGCCGGTAATAGTATACTTGGACTGATGACAGGTGCTCTCCACAATCCATGTACCCTCATCCTCCGGCGCGTTCGTATTGCGAATATTGATCGGAATTCCCGCCTTTCGCACTGGAAATACCGCATCCTCATGAAGCACGCCCGCCCCCATGTAGGACAGCTCGCGCAGCTCGCGGTAAGTAATCGTCTTGATCGTCTGCGGGTTGTCGATGATGCGCGGATCCGCAACGAGGAACCCGGATACATCCGTCCAGTTCTCATAACAGGACGCACGCACCGCACGCGCAACAATGGAACCTGTGATATCGGAACCGCCTCTTGAAAATGTTCTTATCATTCCATCCGGCATCGAACCGTAAAATCCCGGAATGACAGCGCGCTCCGTCTTCGCCAGCCTCTTCCCGAGAACCTTGTTCGTCTTATCGGCGTCAAAAATGCCGTCCTTATCAAAAAAGATGACTTCTGCGGCGTCCACAAACTCGTAACCGAGATAATTTGCCATAATAATGCCGTTTAAGTACTCGCCGCGGGATGCCGCATAATCCACGCCCGCTTTATTCTTAAAATTCTCGGTGATCTTGCGGAACTCCTCCTCCAATGACAGCTTGAGGTTCAACCCATTGATAATCGTATCATAACGATCCTTGATCTTCATCAACGGAACTCGAAAATCCTCTTCCGCCTCCACCAGTGCGTAGCAGGCATAGAGCATATCCGTCACTTTTGTATCCTTCGAATTGCGCTTGCCAGGGGCGCTCGGAACTACATATCTTCTCTCCTTGTCCGCCTGAATGATCTTGCCGACCTTTGCAAACTGCTCTGCGCTTGCAAGAGAACTGCCGCCGAATTTCACAACTTTAATCATTTTCTTCTGCTCCTCCGATTACTGGTCCCGTCAAAAGCTTCTCGCTCTGCGCTTTCACGGTTCATATAACGATATATATATTATCATAAATGACGGTTCCGTCAAATGATTTTTTTGAAAAATGATGTTTTTCTCTACTCGATCGCCACGAACGGCGCCATATTTTCCCGCGCAACATAGAGCGACATATCCGCTCTCGTCTCAAGCTTCCACTTTACCAGAGCAAGCTGCATATTCTCAATCTCAATTGCCGTAATACAGCCCGGATGCACGCAGCTCCCTGCATTTAGATACCTTCCGCCATCCTGCGGAAGCCTCGGACGGTGCGAATGCCCCGCCGCCAGATAGACGTCCTTTTGTCTCGTCCAGTTCTCAAGACATTTCTCATAGCGAACGGTTTTCTTATAATTGCGCGCCGCGCTCGTCGGATCATTGACGCCGGAACGCTCCAGCGGTTTCCACAGATAGCGCACGAGGAATCTGGAAAGCTTCCAGCACACCGAGTTAAAAAAATCCGCCTGATGTCCGTGTATCATGCATATATTCCGTCCGCCCTCCATATTATCCAAAATAAGCGCCTCCGGCAGTTCCCCTTTCAGTTCCATATTGTGATTCCCATACAGGCGCACAATTCTGCATCTTTTTTCCAACCGGTCGAACAGTTCGTACACATCCTCATGACAGTTCTCAATACGCCGCCTGCACCTGTTTTCCCACAGTTCCTCGCCGTCCCCAAGTTCGAGATAGAAGAAACCGCGCTTTACATAATAATTCATCGCCGCGGAATACAAATACTGGTTTTTCAGAAAATTATCATTCGACGTCCCTTCTCCCCTATGGCAGTCGCTGATGATGACGTAGCGGCTCTGACCGCACAAAGGGAGATGCAGGGCATGTTCCAATGCCCTGTCGATTCGTTTATGACATCCCATCTCTCCTTTTCTCCTTTCGGGAAAAACGTTCTTCCCGCCATCTTTTTCTTCTCTTCGTCCGGTAACGCCCGTCTGCAAGACGCAGCATCCTCCTGAAACAGAATGGAATCTGATAGTACAAAAACAGCATCCGGTCAGCCGTCTGCACAAACGGTCTTGTCACACCGCGATACAGCAGGCAGTAAATATGATTCACGAACTGCACCAGCGCGCGATGAATCCGGCGAAGGAGCGGATACCGCTGACACGGCTCCATCCGCACGTACACCTCTCTCCCGCAAATACGAAAACGATTTCTCGGCCGCCCCGATTTCTGCAGCCCTTCAAAAAAAGCCTGCGCCATCGCCGTATCTTCAAAGGAAAGCGTCGTCATCATCCGCAGTTCGGACGGCTTGGAAAACGTTCCCATCCGAAATCCGGTCAGCCACCAATGCCTCGCATAGATTTCATAGACCTTCGCCCCTTTTCGCTCCAGCCTGCAGCAAATATGCGGCATCTCCATACTTTTTACCGCATCATAATGCGCCGTCTTATACAGATGCGGCGGAACGATATTCTTGGCATGATATACTCCCACCTCTCCGCCTGTGTTGATCCCATACTGCCCGATCCAAAATTCGATCAGCCACGTCCTTCCGTCGTAGTCAAAATAGACCGGCCACGCGTCGATTACCATATTTGCATTAATCGCCGCCCGGTCATACAGCGTTTCATATCCGCTTTTTCTCTGCCATGCGTCGATGTTGGAAGTAAAAATGTCTTCCTCCCACAGATATTGAAATCCGAACGGCTCCGCCAGTTCATTTAATTTCCGAATTTTCTCGGACATTCCCATAGAGCGCACTTTTCGTTTGCTTCTGATTCTGCGCAGCACTGCCAGGATCAGCACAGCAAGAATAAAAAGAATCAGAACCCCACATACGAAAATGCAGATTTGCTCCCGGTTCATCAGCGTGCTAAAAGACCTCTCGCAAGATAATCAGCAAATTTCAGCACCAGATCCTTTATATCGCGGAAAGTATCGATGCTCTGCCCGTACTCGCCATTAATCTGATGCTCGATTGCCTCCCTGGTCATATCAAGATAGTTGAGCAGCACGTTGCGCGTCTCCCTGTTTCCGAAATATGGGTTCTGGTTCGCTAAAAGCTCTGCAAGCTGATTTGCATTTGCATACCACTGTTTAATCAGCTCATCATAGTTCTCCATTTCCCCTGATTTCAATGTGCGTATGATTTCGCCCGTCAATTCCACATGCTCCATAAACAGATTCCGCATCTGTCTGACTGCCTGAATCGGCAGAGTCCTCGCAAAGACATCCGTAATCTCATCTGCCGCCTCGATCAGGCGCTCTTCCACTGCCTGCTGATCCTTCGCGTCTGCGTCCACGCTCATCAGATACATGCGCGTCCAGTAAATCAAGGAAAGCCATGCCAGCCGCATTGTCTCCGTCATATTTTGAACGCTGTTCTCCATTTCATTCTGTGTTTCTTCGCTTTCCCGATTCATTCCCGGCATCTGTCCGCCCCGGTTCATTCCAGGCATTCCCGACATTCCCGGCATCTGTCCGCCCTGATTCATCCCAGGCATTCCCGGCATCTGTCCGCCCTGGTTCATTCCAGGCATTCCCGGCACCTGCCCGCCCTGATTCATCCCAGGCATCCGGTTATTCGCATTCGATTCACCGGAATTCATTCCGTCGACGTTTTGCCCCGGAATTTCATACCCCTCTCCCGGGCAGACAAAAAGCCGCATTCCGATCTGCAGATTATAAGGATTGACTCCCGGATTCCCGAGAATCAGATCTGTCACCGTCGTGTGGTACTGTCTCGCTAATCGATACAGCGAATCTCCCTCCTGTATTGTGTGCACCATTCTATTCTGACAATTCATATCGTTCCATCACTATCTTTTTTCCCTATATCGTATGTCAGAACCCCGCCGCTTGTGCCAATCCGCTTTCTTACTCTATAGGAAATACCATGTTGTTGTAAACAGCACCGCTCAGGCACGCAGAATCCGTCAGGGCCGGATTCTATTTTTATAGAAAATTCGCAAACAGCGGTGCGGCAATGACGGTGAGCAGTCCCGCCACAGCAATCGAGAGGCTGCTCATCGCGCCCTCAATTTCCCCCATTTCCAGTGCCTTGACCGTTCCAAGTGCATGAGAAGAAGAACCGATGGCGATTCCTTTCGCGACAGGTTCCTCGATTCGAAAAAGACGGCATACCGTCTCCGCAAGAATATTACCGATTACCCCTGTGATGACAATAACCGCCACAGTAATCGTCACATAGCCGCCAAGCTCCTCCGAGATTCCCATTCCGATTGCCGTCGTAATCGACTTCGGCAGAAGTGTCACATACTCTGTGTGGTTTAGTCCAAACAGCAGTGCAAGTACAAACACACAGATCCCGCTTGTCATTACCCCGGAAATCAATCCTGCAGCAATCGCCTTAAAATTCTTCTTTAGAAGCTGCGTCTGCTCATAGAGCGGAATCGCAAGGCACACCGTCGCGGGAGTCAGCAGATAACTTAAATATTTTGCTCCTGCATTATAACTCTCGTAAGGAATATCAAACGCCGCCAGAAAAATAATGACCGCTACAATCGAAATCAGAAGCGGATTACAGATTGGCCAGCTCAGTTTTTTCTTCAAAAATACGCCCAGTTCATAGGTGACAACACTGATTGCCACGCCCCAAAATATGGATTCATTTAAAAATTCTCTCATTTTCAGTCTCTCTGCCCCCTGCGGATTACAAATTGCGTCACACTTCCTGAAATCGCCATCACGATAACCGTAGATACGATCATAATGACAATCACCGGAATACACATAGGCCGCAGCGCGTCCCATGAATCAATCAAGCCTGCCCCCGCCGGAATAAACAGAACCGGCATAATCTCTATCAGAAATTTCCCTGTCTCCTGCACTGCGGAAAGCTTTAAAATCCCAAGTTCCAACGCCGCAAATAAAAGTACCAGTCCATAGATACTCGCAGGAACCGGCAGCGGCAGTAACGCTCTTAAGGCTTCCCCAAGAAAAGAAAAAAATAAAATCCATAAAAATTGTCTCAGATATTTCATCGTCAGTCTCTCCTTTGTCACTCAATTACGGCATGTCCTTTTGCCTTCGCTCATTATAGCACGAAATTTTAGTTTGACAATCAAAATATCTTGACAGATGCTCCCAACTCGTATATAGTTGCAAATAGTTTGACTGTCAAAATATTTGTGAGAAAAGAGGTTATCACATGAGTGTTCGAATTATTATAGACTCCGCATCGGACCTGACAAAGACACAGGCAGATTCTTTTGGTGCAATGTACCTGCCGTTAAAGACGATTTTCGGGGAGGAAGAATACTTAGACGGCGTAACGCTGTCACATGAGCAATTTTATGAGAAGCTGATCGAGACCGACTGTATGCCGACCACCAGCCAGATTCCTCCCATCGAGTACGAGGAACTTTACAAACAGATAAAGACCGCCGGAGACACAGCGGTTGTTATCACCCTCTCCTCCAAGTTATCCGGCTGCTTTCAGAGCGCTAACATCGCACGCGACGGATATGAGGACTGTATCTGGCTCATAGACAGTGAAAATGTCAGCCTTGGGGAACAAATTCTGGTACAATACGCGTTTCACCTCAGGGATGAGGGAAAGGACGCGGCAGAGATTGCCGCAGCATTAGAACAGCACAAGAAAGATGTACGCGTTGTCGCGCTTTTCGACACGCTTGAGTACCTAAAGCGCGGCGGAAGAATCTCCAACACCGCCGCAATCGCAGGAACGCTGCTCTCCATCAAACCGGTCATCGCCATTGAGCGCGGCGAGGTGGTGATTCTCGGAAAGGCACGCGGTTCCAAAAACGGCAACAATATGCTTCGCGAAGAAATAAAAAAGGCAGGGGGCGTTGACTTCACGATGCCGTACCGTCTTGCCTACAGCGGTCTTGACGATACCATGCTGCAAAAATATATTGTCGACAATGATTCTCTCTGGAAAGAACATGCAAAGGAGCTTCCGATTACCACCATTGGAAGTACCATCGGAACTCACGCCGGTCCGGGCGCTATCGCTGTCTCCTTTTTTGCAACAAAGGAAGCGTAGACCGCTCGCTGTCTACCGGCACATGTCAAAAGGGTGCCGCGTATTATCCGCAGCTCATTCGGCTTCGCGGGATACGCGCACCTTCCTGTGGGAAACGCATCGCTCCTGCCTGTTGCCAAGCGCATACATCCTTCCCTCAAGCAGCAGTGCCCTGCCCTTCTCACTTCTTGTATACACAAGCTCGTACGATCCGATGACCTGCCTGATCTCCGCCAGGAACCTTTCTGCGTCCTCCTTCTTTCTGCCAAAGCATTCCGGCACACAATAGAATCCATCCACCCCTTTATGCCCGCCCTCTTTCACCAGAAGATAACGCTGATTATCGATCGGAGCAAAAAATTCTTTCATGCACTGCGCGAACAGCGCCTTATCCCTTCCGCTTTCCGAAATCAACCCAACGGAATGAACACCCGCGGCAGATTCCTCTGTCACCACAGAACATTTGGGGCTTTCAAAGAAGCCGCAGTTCAAAAGTGCTTTTCTGACGCCTCCTCCGAGCGCCTTTAGTCTGCGGCATGGATTGGCGAGGCGATAAAGCGTCGGCGCCAAAAGAAGCAACAGCGCCAAAAGAACTCCGGCACACAACCGTAACGCCGTCCCGAATACACCCTTCGGGATAAACAGTGTCGAAACTGCAAACAACAGCACGGCTCCCACACCGAGAATAACTGCTTTCTTAAATGTACCTTTAAATACGGCTGCCGTAACTGCGCGGTCGGCGACCTCTGTCTCCTCGACGATCTCCGTCTTGCGTGCAAGGAAGAGTGCACGCTTCCAGCGCTCTTTCAGCAATTCCCTCTGTCCGGAAAGCGCAAGCGTCTGCTGATTCATACGCTCCGAATTTTCTTTGTTAAATGGAGGTTTAATATGTGTTAGGCGTTCCATCCCACTCTCAATGGTGTCCTGCGTATAATTCAGCCCCAGAAAATGTTCCATTCTGCGGACAAGCAGCGCATAGTCGGCGCTGACATTTTCCGGCCCCGTCCCCTCTTCGCTCCCCGGTTGCAGACAGACCAGATGCCAGATATTGCTCGTCTTCTCCGGCTGATCCCGAAAGACACGTATGGCACGCCCGCGCATCTGGTTGCTCAGCATGAACGAACCCACAAAACTTGCTAAGATCAGCGAATTCACACATGGCGAATCCCAGCCCTCACCAAGCAGCGACTTCGTGCCGATCAGAACCTGAAACAGTCCCGCGCCAAAAAGCTCCGTCACCGCGCCGGTCAGGAAATGTGCATCCCCGACGGCTGTGACCTTCACGTAATCCGTCTCCGGCAGCGATCCAAATGGTGCGAACGTCACTTTTCCAACGCCATCCACCGCCGCCGTAAGCGCATCTTTTGCCTCCGCAGGAATCACGACCACGGTGCCGCAGAGGATTCCGAGTCGAAGCCCGCTGCCTGCCGACGCTGCGTCGCGGCGCAGCAATTCAAAGAACGGAACGACGCCAAGCGACGATATCTCTCCATCAGCGCCGCCGACCGCTTTCTCGTACTCGCCACGGATATAATCCGTCAGCACGAGCAGCCGGAGATCCGCTCCAAGCATTCCATATTCCTCCGAAACGATGGCACGGATACTCTGGCTCTTCCCCTTAGAAGAAAGGAGCAGCTTCTCCATGGAATCATTCACCGTAAAACAGACCTTCCGCTTCTCAATCAGGCCTTCCGCTTTCAATTCCTCTGTCAGCTTCCGGCGGTACTCCTTCGCCTCGGCGTAGGAATCTGTATCCTCATAGAGATAGCCCATCAGAAGCTTTTCCATCCACGCCGCGTTCATCTGCGGCAGTTTCGCAGCTCCCAGAAGCTTTTTTAATCTTCCGGGGAACGGAAGTCCCTTTGCCTGCAGATAAACGAGAAGCGCCGCAAGTGCAGACGGATTTTCCAAAAGCTCCTCATCCGTCGCCCTGCCGTTTAGGCAAGCATGCGTGCAAATCTGCGCCGAGAACTCCACATCCTGCATCAAGCTCACGAACATAGCCTTGCTCCGCTCCGCAAAGTGTGCGAGCTCCGCCTCCTCCTCCTTCGTCGGATAATTGAAATAGACAAAATCCTGATGCGGACAGAGACTCCCCTCTTTCACAAGTTCGGGAATCGTAATCTCCTCGTCGATCTCTCCGCACATCTCCATGTAACGTTTCCACATGGCAGGCGTGGAATCGTACGGCGGCGTCGCTGTAAGCGCAATGACCTTAAGGCTGTCGGACTGCGCCTTAAATTTCTCCAGTGCTTTCCACCACTCGCTGCGCAGATGATGGCACTCGTCCAGACAGAGCACGCCGAGACAGTTCTCCCTCATCGTGGAAATTAAATCAAAATTTGAAATTGCGCTGTGAAGCGCCTGATAGGTCGCAATCGTAATCAGCTTCGGCTTCTTTAAATCCTGTGATATGTAATCCCCCGCATTTATCCCTTCACACAGAAATGCTTCTTCAATACGCGACGCCCACTGCTCCCGGATCGTAACCGACGGCGTAAGCACAAGCGCGGGCTGTCCCATCCGGCGGATCAACTCGATTCCGAGCGTCGTCTTGCCGGAACCGGGCGCGGCGACAATGTGGATGCGTCCGTCCGCCATATATTTCCCCGCATTTTTTAACACGCGCGCCTGATAATCGCGCCATATGCCCTTAAACTGTAGTATTCCGTCATATCCCATCGTTTCACTCCCGTCCCGGCGCTATGCCAAGCGCCCGCTTCGCCTGCTCCATCCGATTTTCAAACTGCACATAGAAATCCATCTCTTCCCGGAACAGATTTGCAAAAAATAAATTTAGAATTAACATATTGGCTGTCTTTGCCGTCTGCTCGTTCCACATATCCGTCAGACGCTTTTGCATGCTCCCGCGAAGCCCATGCCATGCAAGAAGAAACTGCTCGTACTTCTTTGGTTCGGACGCATCCAGCCATCTGCCGACCTTCACCTTGCTTTTCCCAGGTCTCCTGCATGCATCCGCCTGCAGAAAATACCGAATCTGCCGTTCCTCGTAAATCCTTCCCAACGGAAATGCACGACACAGTCCCGGGCGCAGTGCATGAATGCTGCATCTGCCCGCTTCATCCAAGAATACGCACCGCTCATTCTCTCCCGCCATCTTAAGGCTCGGCAGAATCAATCCGTCTGTAACATGAAGCTCGATTGTATCGGCAAGCAGCGCCTCAAAGTTCTTCCCCGTGGCTTTTGTCAGCCGAAACACATCAAGGGGGTCCAAAACGATGGAATCCCCCATTTGCTCACAGCAGGCATGGCAGCCCTCGCAATCCCTGCATGCTGCCCGCACCATGTCGTTTATGCCATATATCTTTCCGTCCGATATCTCGTGTAAATCCTGCAGCATATCTCTCCCTCTGCTTTCGTCCCGGATTATCAATTCTGTCTTCTATCTTAATCGATTTGCCGCGAAGAATCAACCTGTGCCCATCGGTATCCTACGCCCCTGACCGTTCTGATTACTGTATTCCCGTGGAATACAGTTATAAAAACATTTTAATATTTTAGTAAAATTTAATGGCATATTTTTTTCTACCTGGTGTTTTTTGTATTTTGTACGAAAATGTATTGTATCAAGTGGCATTTGACGGTATTCTTTTAATAAGCAAAAAAGGAGGACAATAAAATGATTCATCTACTGTTGATTATTATTTACCTCGCTTTTATCAGTCTGGGGCTTCCAGATTCCCTTTTAGGTTCAGCGTGGCCGACAATGTATCAGGAATTTTCCGTACCCGTTTCTTATGCGGGCGGCATTTCCATGATCATAGCCGTAGGAACGATTATTTCCAGTCTGCAAAGTGACAGATTAACCAGAAAATTTGGAACGGGCAAAGTTACGGCTGCCAGTGTGCTAATGACTGCCGTTGCATTGTTCGGATTTTCGATCAGCCATTCCTATGCTGTATTATGCTTATGGGCTATTCCTTACGGGCTTGGCGCAGGGAGTGTAGACGCTTCTTTGAATAACTATGTTGCGCTCCATTATGCAAGCAGGCACATGAGCTGGCTGCATTGTATGTGGGGCGTTGGAGCTTCGCTTAGCCCGTACATCATGGGTTATGCCCTGACTGGCGGGCAGGGTTGGAATATGGGGTATCGCTATATCGCCATTCTTCAAGTTGCATTGACCGCTATATTGATTTTCAGTCTGCCATTATGGAAAAAACAGAGTAACAATGATACGGGACAGACGGGCGGAGAAGCTGCAATAAAACCGCTTTCTTTGCGCCAGATTCTTACGATTCCGGGGGCAAAAGAAATCATGATTACTTTTTTCTGCTATTGCGCTCTGGAACAGACAGCCGGCTTATGGGCAAGCAGCTATCTTGTATTGCGCCGGGGATTGTCGGCAGAAACCGCCGCCGGATTCGCAAGCCTGTTTTTTATGGGCATTACGGCGGGCAGGGCTTTCAGTGGATTTTTGACATTAAAGTTAAATGATACGCAGATGATACGGCTTGGACAGGGCTTTATCTTATCTGGCATTGCACTTCTGTTTTTGCCGTTTGGCAACGCAAGTTCATTGTCAGGGTTGATTTTGGTTGGGTTGGGCTGCGCCCCTGTCTATCCTTCCATTATACATTCCACGCCGGAACATTTTGGCGCAGATAAGTCACAGGCTATGATTGGCGTACAAATGGCCTCTGCCTATGTGGGAACTTGCATCATGCCGCCAATCTTCGGATTTATCGCAAACCATATCAGCGTATCCCTGTTTCCGGTTTATTTACTGGCAATACTGGTTCTTATGGCTGCGATGCATGAAAAAATGCTATTTAAAATATCTGCGAATAAAAAGAAAGATTTGTATTAGAAATATATTTTTTCAGACACACCTCCAATGCTATCTTAGTGCGTTTGACAAGCCTGCACTTATAATATCATTGGAGGTTCTTACTTGATGCTATTTGTCGGCGCGCTTACTCAGCCGCACACTCAACCGCACATTCTATCCTTTCTCCGTTACTCCCCGGACGGAATTACCGCACCGTTATAAGTATCATTGATGTACTGCTTCACCGCATCGGACCTAAGCACCTCAACAAGTGCCTGAATACCTTCGTTCTGCTCATTTCCTTCCTTCACGGCGATCACATTCACGTAAGTCTTTGCCGCCTCGGAATCGCCTGTCTCATAGGCAATCGAATCATTTGCCACGGTATAGCCCGCCTGCAGTGCATAATTGCCGTTTAATACGACGAATGCGACCTCCGGCACGACTCTTGCGACCTGCGCTGCCTCAAGCTCCTCGATCTTGATGCCGTACGGATTCTCGACGATATCGTTAACCGTCGCGGTAAGCCCCGCATCCTCCTTCAGGGTGATGATGCCGTTCGCCTCAAGCAGAAGCAGCGCCCTCGCCTCGTTCGTGGTATCGTTCGGCACGGCGATCACATCGCCCTCCGCCAGTTCCGATAAATCCTTCTTTGTGCCCGGGTAAATGCCGAACGGCTCATAGTGAATGCCGCCCACGTTGACTAAATGCGTGCCCTTTGTCTCATTAAATTCTTCGAGATACGGGATATGCTGGAAATAGTTCGCGTCAAATTCTCCGCTCTCCACCACCTCATTCGGCTGTATATAATCATCAAATACCGTTACCTGAAGATCCCATCCCTGCTCTGCAAGGATCGCCTTTGCCTGCTCTAAGATTTCCGCGTGCGGCGTTGCCGACGCCGCCACCGTGATCGTCCCCTTCGACTCCGGCTGCCCTGCCGCGACTGCGTCTGCGGTATGCTCCGTCGCCTGCGCGCTCCCTGCATCTGCCGCCGTCTCTCCCTGCGCCGGTCCGTTCTCCGCTGCGCCCGTGCCGCTGTTTCCGCAGCCCGTAAGTGTTCCGATTGCCAATACACCTGCTAAAATACCTGTTAAAATTTTCTTTTTCATAATATCATCCTCCTTGTTTTTCTCCATAAATTATTTTCGTTTATCCAGACGGGATGCCACACGCATTCCGATGGTCTGGAAAATCTGTACCAACACAATAAGCAAAATCACCGTCACAGCCATGATGTCCGTCTCATACCGATGATATCCGTAGCGGATCGCAATATCGCCGAGCCCGCCTCCGCCAACACTTCCCGCCATCGCCGAGTAGCCGAGGATCGTACCGAGCGCGATCGTGCTCCCCACGACCAGGGACGTCCGCGCCTCCACCAGAAGCACCTTTGTGATAATCGTAAAATTATCTGCACCCATCGAACGCGCCGCCTCCACGACTCCGGCGTCCACCTCCTTTAAAGAGGATTCCACCATGCGGGCGATAAACGGCGCCGCCGCGATCACGAGCGGCACAATCGTCGCTGTCGGTCCGTAGCTTTTTCCGACAATCGCTCTGGTAAACGGGATCAGCAGTATCAGAAGAATCAGAAACGGAATGCTCCTTAAGATATTAACGATGACATCAAGCACCTTGTAGACGGCGGCGTTCGGATGAATGCCGTCCTTATCCGTCACTGCGAGCAGGATTCCCGCCGGAAGCCCGAGCAGATAGCCGAATACCGTCGCCCCGATCGTCATATAGAGTGATTCCCCGATTCCCCGGATAATCATTTCCGTCACTTCACTGCTCCACATCCTCTGTCACCTCCTCAATCTCAAGTCCCTTTTCTACAAGATAAGCTTCCATTTCCGCCCAAAGCTCACGCTCCGGAGGAAGTCCCAATATCATCTCTCCCTTGGCAAAGCCGCCGACATTCTTGGTGTCCGCCCGAAGGATATTCACCGGAACGCCGAATTTCAACACCATATTGGCAATGACCGGCTCGAACGCCGAATTTTCCGAAAAGACGATACGCAGCTTTCTGTCTCCGAGAAGCGTCTTACATTCAAGGTCCTTTTCGCCAGGCGCCCTTCCTGCCGTGGAGGAAGCTTCCGGATTGCCTTCCCAGCTTCCCTCCGCGCGGTCACCTAAGATCAGGCTTCGCGCTACCTTCGAACGGGGGTGGTTGAAGATTTCCTCGACCAATCCCTGCTCTGCGATCTGTCCCTGCTCCACAATCGCTACATGACTGCAGATTTCACGGATCACCGACATCTGATGTGTGATAATCACGATCGTGATGCCGAGCCTCTGATTGATTTCCTTAAGCAGCGCAAGAATCGACGCCGTCGTCTGCGGGTCCAACGCGCTCGTCGCCTCGTCGCAGAGCAGAATCTTCGGGTCGGATGCGAGTGCTCTCGCAATCGCGACTCTCTGCCGCTGTCCTCCCGAAAGCTGCGAAGGATATGCGCGCGCCTTATCGGATAGCCCGACCGTCCGAAGAAGCTCTAACGCCTTTCCCCTCGCATCTTTTTTCTTTACTTTTTGAATCTGCATCGGGAAGCACACATTGTCGATGACGTTTTTCTGCATCAGCAGATTAAAATTCTGGAAAATCATGGCGATATTGCTCCGCTGCGCCCGAAGCTCCCTCCCGCTTAACGTTCCAAGCTCCCTTCCATCAACAATGACCTCACCGCTCGTCGGTTTCTCAAGGTAATTGAGACATCGCACCAGAGTACTTTTTCCGGCGCCCGACATTCCGATGATTCCATAGATATCTCCCTCTTCAATTGTCAGTGAAATATCCTTCAGCGCTTCCACGCTGTTCCCCTTCTGCTCGAAGGTCTTTGATAAATGGCGTACCTCGATTGCTGGCATATGTGAACCCTCTCCCATCCTTGCTCATCTTAAATTCGAATTTTCTGTCAAGGATATCGAAATTGACAGAAAAAAAGCAGCCTATCGGCTGCCCGTACTCACAGATGTTTTATCCCGCCTGTTCTTCTCTCCTGTCACAGGAAACAGCGAACTCCGGGGAAAACCGTGCGCAAAAGACAGCCATACCACAGCGCATGATACCCTTGCACATGCACATTGTCCGGCACATCATACATTCTGTTCTCATTCGGCGTGTTGTATTCATCATAACAGATCCTCCTTGTTTTGCTCCCTGTTTACAAAAGCTATTATAGCAAGTCATCAAAAAAGGTGTTAATACATGAAGCCGATAGTTAGCTATAGGTTTTCCCTATAATCAACTATCGGCTTCTACTTTCTGTACTCTACATGATCTTCTCTCTGTATTTCTTCAACTCTTCTATATAAATCTCACCGATGTGGCTGATGCCCGCGCCCTTGCGCTTCACATAGCCAATCCGCATTTTCTCCGTCTCCGCAAGCGGAACCGCCATATAATCACTGCCGTTTAGTTCCTCGCAGATAATGCCGGAGCAGAGCGTATAAGCATTTAACCCGATCATAAAATTTAAGAGCGTCGCGCGGTCGTTCGCCTTGATAAGGCGTTTGTAATCATATGTGCTCTTCATCTCCTCAGCGAGATAGAGCGAATTATTCGCTCCCTGGTCAAACGAAAGACAGGGATACTCGTCCAGTTCTTCCATAGAAATCAAAGGCTTTCCTGCAAGCGGATGCCCCGACCAGAGATACACATAGGTATCGCACGAAAACAGTTCTATAAATTCCAGTCCCTTTTCCCGGATGATCTTCGTCATGACTTTCTCATTGAAATCGTTCAGATACAGCACACCGATCTCACTCTTGAAATTGCGGACATTTTCCATGACATCGTAGGTCGTCGTCTCATGCGCCGCGAACTCATAGCTGTCCATCCCGGCTTTCTTCACCGTCTCCACGAACGCCTTAACCGCAAAGGTGTAGTGCTGCATGGAAACGCTGAACTTTTCTTTGCGCTGTTTCTCAATATAGCGCGCCTTTAAGATGCCGAACTGCTCCGTTACCTGTCTCGCATATCCTAAGAACTCCTCGCCCTCCGGGGTAATGACGATTCCTCTGTTCGAGCGCAGGAAAATCTGCAAACCGATCTCCTGTTCCAGTTCCTTCACCGTCTCGGAAAGGCTCGGCTGCGACAGAAAGAGCCGTTTTGCCGCTTCGTTCATGGAACCGCAGTCCGCGATTGTCAGTGCATAATATAGCTGTTGAAGTGTCATTCCTGTTCTTCCTTTTCCAAATACCGTTTCTTGCTTGAGAAACCGCGCCCGGACACCTCACTGACACGATTTATAATGACAAAAGCATTCTCGTCCACTTCGTGAATCACCTTCTCCGTCTTCGTCAATTCCCGCATGGAGACAACGGTAAGCAGCATCTGGGTGTGCTGCCCCATGTACCCCGTCTCGCTCTTTAGCATTGTAACGCCGCGGTCAATGTCCGTTATGATGGCGCTGCGGATTTCTTCGATCTTATCGCTGACGACCTTAAGCTGCATCTTCGCCGTACCCATCATCAGACATTTGTCTATCACCGTGCTGTATATAATCACGAGCAGGATACCGTACAAAATCTGCTCCCCGGTGCTCCTCGTCGCCTGCAGCAGCAAAATCAGCATGTCGAACACGTAGATGGAACGCGATACCGGGATCTTAAAATAGTGGTTCAACACGAGCGGCGGGATATCCATTCCTCCGCTGGACGCGCCGGCGCGTATCACAATTCCCATCGCGGCGCCAATGCAGATTCCGCCGAATACCGTGCACAAAAACAGATCGTCCGTCAGGATTCCTACATCCGCGATACGCTGAACGATCTCCAGTGCGATCGGATAACTGATCGTACTGATCAACGTATTCGCCGCAAATTTCCGCCCGAACACCGCAAACCCGAGCAAAAATAAGAGCGAGTTAACCCCAAACACGAACGCAGAAACCGGAATCCCCGCCACCTGGTTCATAAAAAGCGCGATTCCCGTCGTTCCTCCGGTAATCAATCCGCCGGGCAGAATGAACATCCCGATTCCAAACGCATACAAAAAATTTCCGAACAACACAAGAAACGTCTCAAAAATCCGCCGATAAATCTTATTCATCTTTCTTCTCCCTCCGTATTAAGCTTTTGATACCCTTATACACTTCCCGCAGCAACGCAAAAATGACGAACATCACGACGAAGCCCATCACGCCCATCATAATGTCTTCAAACTCCATATTTCCGGTATTCGTCACCTTCTGTCCGATCTCAATCGCAAAAGTGATCACAATAATGAGCGTAAACACATAAATCCACGCAATTATCATCACATGATCGTGCTTTGCCAGCCATTTGAAAATCGGATAGACAACGAAGATGAACGCCATCCCCATCACACCTATGACAAGAAAATGCAGTTCCTTGTCTGTAAAATTGTATTCGTAGGCGTCATTCAGCCGCAAAATATAACTGTGAATCTTCGCGATGCACTCCACAATCCAATACAAAAGCTCTTTCATATAGGTCCTCCGTTTCAAACGGTCTCCCTGCCGCTGTCTGCGGCAGGACACCGTTTCGAATTAGATTACTACAATTTTCCCGTAAACGCAAGTCATCATGGCAATATGATGGTACACTAACGGGATAAACTATGCATATTTTATTATGCTGCGGTTGCTTCCGCGAAAGTCATAACAGGTCGTTTATCAGGATATGCTGTGCGATTACAATCTGACGAAACTGTCCGAAGCCCAAAAAAGAGCTGATATGTCAAAAGAAATGTAACGATCGCCACCGCCGGACACCCGATTCTGCCCGAACTGCGCGAGCAGGCAGTATCGTGACAGAAGACATTCCCGCCAATGTTGTCGCCGTCGGAAATCCCTGCCGCGTCATGCGCGAAATCAACGCGCATGACAGGGAATATTATTATAAGGATCGAAAAATTGAGATAGATATCAAGCGATAAACTTCCGCTTTTCTTACGCTTTCAGCATCTTTAAGATCGCATCCTTCGGAATCACCCCGACGGAAGTATCCGCGACCTTGCCGTCCTTTACGACCATGAGCGTCGGGATCGTCATCACCTTATATCTCCCGGCAAGCTCCGGCTCCTCGTCAACGTTCACCTTGCAGATTTTTGCGTCTGTGACCTCGTCTGCAAGCTCCTCGATGACCGGAAGCAACATCTGACACGGTCCGCACCAGGACGCCCAGAAATCGACTAATACCGGCTTGTCCGCTTTCAATACCTCGTTTTCGAATGTTGCAGTTGTAACATGTAATGCTCCCATATGTGTTTTCTCCTTTTCTTTTTCTCTGTTCTGAATACTATTTTACCCATTTCGTATCTATTTATAAAAAGGAGCCGCCTGTGATTTTTCGCAAACGGCTCCTGCATCTTATTTCTTATACGATTATCCTTCAATCGCAATATATTTCTTCTGCTCTACCTGCGGCTTTTCCTCCATCTTTGGAATTGAAAGGGTAAGAATACCATGCTTGAATTCAGCCTTAATATCTGTCTCGGTCACTGCGTCCCCGACATAGAAGCTTCGCTTGCAGGCTCCTGCATAACGCTCTCTGCGGATATAGCGTCCGCTCTTCTCATCCTTCTTTTCCTTCTCAAGTCCTTTCGCTGCGCTGATGGTCAGATAACCATCCTCAAGCTGTACCGTAACCTCGTCCTTCTTAAAGCCCGGCAGATCAACTTCTACCTTATAACCGTCTGAAAGCTCCTGTATATCGGTCTTCATCAGGTTATTCGCCCTTCTGCCGTACAACTGCTTCTCCATCTTCTGCATATCCCTGTCATCATAAAACGGGAAACCGTCAAACCAATCATCAAACAAATTCTCTCCAAAAATACTCGGCATTAACATAAGTCATCTCTCCTTTTCTTTTCACCGCATCCGTTCTGTGGATGCGGGTATGCTGTTTACCTTGTTTCTTTGGAACCGGGATGTTTTAAGAGCTCGCAGGATTCTCGTTCCTGCTTTGTTCCTCTCCTTTGTTCTGGTTATGTTATAGCACCGTTTGTTAGCACTGTCAATAGTTGAGTGCTAATATTTTCTGATAACTTTATTTTTATCTCTGTAAAGGCTTGATTTTAGCGGGATTGCAGATTTCTAAAAACTTTATAAACTGTGATATTTACATTGCCGGGCTTACCGCTTCACTGATATTTGCTGCTTTTTTCTGCTCTCCGCCCCGACACTGTTCATTGCTTAACCACATAGTATCATGAATTATGTTATAATATAACAGGCTCTCATTTTGGTGCATCAAATGAGAGGAAAAAAGCGCCCCGGCGCTGTATAATCATTCTTGACAAGGAGAAGAGGAAAATGGAATGGATTGAAAGACTGAACCACGCAATCGACTACATTGAAGAGCATCTGACGGAGGAAATCGAATACGAGCAGCTTGGCAGGATCGCCTGCTGTTCGGCGTATCATTTCCAGCGGATGTTCACTTACATGGCGGGCGTTCCGCTGTCCGAGTATATCCGCAGAAGGAAAATGTCTCTGGCGGCGGTGGACTTACAGGGCGGCGATGCAAAGATCATCGACGTTGCAGCAAAATACGGCTACAGCTCCCC
This sequence comes from Roseburia hominis, assembly GCA_021771815.1. Lineage (GTDB taxonomy): Bacteria > Bacillota > Clostridia > Lachnospirales > Lachnospiraceae > Roseburia > Roseburia hominis_A. The sequence goes on along the minus strand of JAETOE010000011.1, from coordinate 29,276 downwards.
TACCGCGTTCAACCGGGCGTTTCAGTCGGTTCACGGAATCGCTCCGTCCGCAGTAAAAAGCGAGGGCGTCTCTGTAAAATCGTTTCCGCCTCTTGTGTTCAAAATTACAGTGAAAGGTGTGGAAGAAATGAATTATCGGATTGAAACAAAAGATGCATTTCGCGTCATCGGCGTATCACAGCCGCTGCACAGAGAACTTGAGAAAAATTTTGCCGTCGTGCCCACGATGTGGCAGACCGCCGCGACAGACGGCACCGTACAGAAGCTTGCGGCGTTGATGGATGCAGAGCCTATGGGACTTCTGGGCGTAAGCGCCTGCGGCGAAGAGGAAGACTGGAAATATTTTATCGCGGTTTCCAGCACAAAGCCTGCGGGCGAATTTGAAGAATACACCGTACCTGCGGCAACATGGGCAGTATTTGCAGGGGAAGGAACGAATCTGTCCATTCAGGACTTAGAACAACGCATTGTCACCGAATGGCTCCCGACGTCGGGCTATGAGTACGGAAATGCGCCGGACATCGAGGTCTACCTCAACCCCGACCCACAGAATGCGAAGTTCGAGGTCTGGATTCCGGTGGTAAAACGGTAAGAATCCCCTTTCATCCGGCATCCGTCTTCCGTTCTCGTATTTCATACAGCTTTCTAACTCTGCGCGGGCATTATCTTCCCTTACTCAATGACAATGCTCGCGCAGGTCAAATCACCCGCCAGATCATACAGCCTGCCCGAGCTTAAGCCCACAACCTTCGGGCGAAGGATATAGCCGTCGTTGTTCTCGACGACCTGCGCATTCTCCCCATTGCTGAGTTTCACCTCACATCCCACCGGATAGAGAATCACACTATCCAAAAAGCTCTTTAGCGCCGTAATATCCAGTTCATTCGTGAGCGCCATAATCATCTCGACCGCATCGCGCTTTGACATCGGCTTCTTGTATGGACGCTCCGTTACAAGCGCGTCATAAATATCCGCTACGGAAATAATCTTGGCATAGAGCGTGATCTCATCGCCCGCCAATCCAAGCGGATAGCCCATTCCATTGATCTTCTCATGATGCTGCAGAACACCAAGCGCAATCTCCTCCGGAACATCCTTCTTTTCCATCAAAAGGTTGTACCCTAGTCTCGCATGTTCACGCATAATGCTGAACTCCTCGTCGTTCAGCTTCCCCGCTTTGTTAAGCACCTCGTTCGGAATCTTGGACTTGCCGACATCATGGAGCAGACCGGCAATCCCGATCTCATGAATCTGACGATCGGAAAGCCCATATCTTTTCGCAATCACCATCGACATCGTCGCCACATCGACACAGTGCGTGAAGGTGTACTCATCACAGACCTTAAGCGCCTCGATATCCACTGCCACCGCATCATTCTCCGTGATTGCACGCATCAGATCGTCTGCTATCCCGTTGGTCGTCTGCACAAAATCGTCGGACTCCGTGTCATTGTACAGATACTGAATTCCCTCCGAGACACGCTTTTTCACGCTTTCCGAGAGCTGAACCTTCGCGCGGTCCGGGACGGAGTATCTGCTGATATTCGCCTTCGCCTTCGGACTGACCTTCTCCTCCGGTTCATCCTCTCCCTCGACGATATAGACGCCTGTGATATTTAATTTCTGAAGTCCCTCGATCAGATAGGCATTCAATTCGGTGCCGCGCACAATGAGCTTACGCCCCATCTTATCGATAATTGCCTGATCGATGCACATTCCCTCTTTTAAACTGCTTACCCTGACAAATCTCCGTCTCTTCACTCTTATCACCCTCAGAAAAAAATTTAATACAAATCTTTCGGCGCGAACAAAAAATCTGAACCAATTCTCCTGACACTGCCCTTTTCCTGTGTGTATATTATACCTAATATTTCGACGAAATTCATCTGGTTTATTACCCATTCCTGCATTTTTGAAAAAAATTTTTTTGATCCCACGCCTAAAATAAGCTCATCTGCTCAAATCCTTGATCTTCCGGAAACTCGTGCAGATAGGCAAAAACCTTTGAAGCGTCGCTTTCGATCCCCGTTTCCCGGCATTTCTCCCGTATAAGCTGCATCAACTTCCCGCTGCGCTCGCTCGTAACCTCGTACGCGTAACCATATTTCCGATGATAGCGCCCCTTCATCCCCGGAAAATACTTATCAAGCGCTTCATAAAAATACTCGCGGTCGCCCTCTCTGAGCGTCAGTCCGATTTGCGGACAAATAATCCCGCACACGCCCGCCCGAATGCAGTAATCCAGGATTCCCTCGATATTTTCCCGCGTGTCATTGATATACGGAAGAAACGGCGTCATCCACACGACGGTAGGAATCCCGCTCTCCCGAAGGATCTCCAAGACTTCAAAGCGCCGCGCTGTCGTACAGACCGCAGGCTCCACAATCCGGCATAGTTTCTCGTCATACGTAGTCATTGTTATCTGCACGACACATTTTGCCTTGCGGTTAATGCTGCAAAGAAGCTTTAGATCGCGCAGGATACGATCGGATTTCGTCTGGATCGCCAGCCCGAAGCCATACTCATCAATGATTTCCAGACAGCGTCTGGTAAGTCCAAGCTCTGTCTCGCAGTGCATATAGGGATCGCACATGGCGCCCGTCTGAATCATGCAGCGTTTCCGTTTCGAGCGAAGCGCCTGTTCCAATAGCTGCGGCGCATTCTGTTTCACCTCGATATCCTCAAACTCATGCGTAAACTGATAACACCTGCTGCGGCTGTCGCAATAGATACACCCGTGCGTGCAGCCCCGGTAAATATTCATACTATTTCCGGCAGACAAGATTCCTTTCGCTTCCACAAAATGCATGTTCACCCCTCCTGCTTCTGTTCCCGCAGTACGGGCATCCGGCAAATTTTTACAAGAAGCGGTACCACCATAATAAACCACACGAGCGGCTCCGCCACGATCACTCCCGTGTAGCCGAGCCATGGAACAAGCGTCGCCGCAATCACAATTTTCCCGAGCATCTCAAGTGAACTTGACACTAGGGGCGTGATGTGCTCTCCCAGCCCCTGCATAGCATTTCTGAGCACACAGATGACCGCGGTCACATAATAAAAAAGCGTATTGAACTTAAGATAATTCGTCGCGTTGAGAAGTACTGTCTCATTTCTGCTGCCGGTCACGAGATAGACAAGCTGTCCACCGATCGTGTAGCTCGCGACAACAGCAAGCGTGCACCAGATACAGGTATATAAAATTGCAATCCCAATTCCTCTTTTGACGCGGCCGGTCTCACCCGCACCGAGATTCTGCCCGCAGTAAGTCGCCATTGTCTGTCCGAACACGCTGAACATTATCATATAAATCTCAGAAATCTTACGCGCGGCGGTATGCGCCACAATGACATCCTGCCCGAGCCTGTTGATTGCTGTCTGCAGTGTTAAAGAGCCGATATTCACCAGTGAGCTCATAAAGCCCATGGATAAGCCCGAGCTTAACATGAACCGTATCTGCCCCGTCTCCATCCCTTTAAAGTCCGCACGCGACAGACGCAGAATTTCATATTTTCGCAGCATATAGAACCAGCAGATCACGAACGCAAAAAGCTGCGACAACACCGTAGCAATCGCCGCGCCCCGCACTCCGGTCTTTAAGACAATGATAAAAAACAGATCGCCCGCAATATTTAACACGACCGATACCGTCAGAATTATTAACGGCGTCACCGTATCCCCGAGCGCGCGCAGCGTCGCCGCACACACGTCATAAAGCAACGTCGCTAAAAGCCCTGCAATAATAACAAAGCTGTATTCCCCCGCCACGGAAAGCAGATCTTCCGGGACATTTAAGAAGCGAAGAATCGGGTTCAAAAACACGAGTCCGACAACCGTAAGCGTCGCTGCGATAATAATTCCGATCCTCAGAGACGCGGCGAAGGATTTCTTTAACCCGGGCATATCCTTCGCTCCGAACCGCTGCGACGCGATGATGGCAAAACCGTTCGCAAGCCCCATGAGAAAGCCGATAATCAGATTACCAAGCGTCGTGGTCGCTCCCACCGCCGCGAGCGCGTCCTCCCCCAGAAATGACCCGACGATACGCGTATCGATCAGGCTGTAAGTAAGCTGCAGAAGATTCCCGAGAAAAATCGGCAGCGCGAACGTCAGAATCAGTATCGATGGTTTTCCTTTTGTGAGATCCTTCATTGCCTTTTTTCCTCTCGTTCCTTTCTCTTTATCCTGTGAAGCTGCGGGCGCAGCGCAATCTCCGAAACGACCAGCCCGTCCCTCTGGCTTAAGACAAATTCTACCGCCTGCGCGACTTCCTGCGGCAGCAGATAGCTTTCCGCTTCCTCTCCCACGGTAAAGTCGGCGTTCCGATAAAGCTCCGTTTTTGTCATATCCGGGTATATCACAGCCACACGCACCCCGTATTTTCTCGCTTCGTCGAACAGACTGCGCGAAAAGCTGGCAAGACCCGCCTTCGTCGCTCCGTAGGCACAGCCATGTGGATTGGACTGGTTTGCCGTGACGGAGGCAATGTTGATAATGCAGCCCGTATGCTTTTTCAGATCGCGCAGAAGCTGCTGTGTCAGAATCATCGGCACTTCCAGATTCGTGCGCACCATTTCCTGTATCTTCTTCGGGTTCAATTCCTCATGCAGTCCGTAGTAAGCTGCCCCCGCATTGTTCACAAGAACCCGCACTTCCTTTTCACTCGCAATGCTCTTTACCTGCTCACAGAGCTTTCCCGTGTCCGTCAGTTCACAGCGCACAACATGAAAACGCTCTTTGGGTAATTCCTCCAAAGGCTGCCGGATATTCGAAAAATCTCTTCCAAACCCGTACACCTCATATCCAAGCTGACACAGGGTCTTTGCGATCTCCAGACCAATTCCCGACGACGCGCCCGTGACGATCGCTGCGCCCGCTACGTTTGTTATTTTCCCTTCCGCTTCTCTCTGCCCCATGCCGACTCCTTATTTTCATATTACGTTTCCTGCCACTGAAAAATCTTCTCTCTCCCGATCCGCTCTGCGAGACGTTCCACCATAAACTGCTCCATCTCCTCCATCAGCTCCGTGGGATAATGATAGACACCGCCGTCATTCTGATAGGGAAACTGTACCACTGCGGAATACGGTTCGTTCTTTCGCATCTTTTTCAGATAATCCTGCGAGACGCGGAACGTACCCACGCTCACATCTACAAGCTGTTCCATGTCGATACGCGCATCTACCTGCGCGAGCATATCCTCATACTGCTTTCTCCAATCCCGGCAATAAAGCATCGGATCGAAGCAGAGCCGTACCGGAAAGCCCGCCCGCATTGCCTCCGCCGCGCCGAGTATCCGCTGCTCCAGGGACGGCGTGCGGTGCTCACAGGCGTCGATCACCGCCTGCGGCGATAAGGTAAAAGCACAGATGACGCCCGGATGCGGCTGTACATTTTTCCAAAATTCTCTGCCCGCACATTTTGTGCGAAGCTCAATCTTAAGGCTGCCCGGCCGTCTCTCATTCTGCTGCCGTACAAATTCTATCCATCTGGAAGCATACCCCGTCATATGCTCGATTGCAAGCAAATCCGTATCATAAGACACACAAAGATACATCGGATGTCTCTTTAATGTCTCCTCTATCTCCGCAAATATATCTTCCAGATTCACAAATACCACCAGGTTTCCCGACGGATACATCCCCTTGAGATAGCAGTACTCACAGTCATAAACACAGTTCATCGCGCAGGAAGTATAATAGAAATATTCATTTCCGAAGCTCTGGCAGACCGGTGCGCCCTCGTACAAAAGACTGCCGTGCTTTACCGCAAGAATCATGTTCTGCGCCATGTGCTGCGCCGTGTAATCCTGCCTGCTCCGGCAGAACACATCCTTGTAGTGGTCGATCACTACCACCTTGGCGTGTGGAAACCGTGCAAGAATCTCCCCCGTCCTATTATGCGCGAGGGCTTCCTGCTCCACATAAATATGTGAGAACGGCGGATTATAAAAGTTCCCGTTTAAGCTCTTCAAAACGCATCTTCCCCTCTCTCTTATCCCTGCACGGCAGTCTGCCGTCCTCATACATCCGGCGGACAACTCCAATGTAATCCGTACTGGACAGCTCGCAGTACCTCAAATGCTGCTGCACCGAGGCACGCATGACCGCAGTACAGTGCAAATCAGCGCAGAGCCTGTCTGACATATCCGCCTCATCTTCCGCTGTCTCTGGCAGGAGCCCGGGAAATGTCCGACCTTTCCCAACTTCCCGCTCCCTCTCTCCCGCACGGCGCAGCGCCCCAATATAAGAGACGATTTTCTCTCTATTCTCCTCCATCAGATGTTCGACCTGCTCCGGCGACACGCCGTCTGCATTTCCGTCATCCGATACGATTTTTAAGAAAGACATCTGATGCGGCGCGAAGAAGTACGCCCCCGCCTGATAAATGGCGGCGGCTTCCATGTCGTAGAGGACCTGCTGTAAATCGTCCGAAAGATTGCGAATTTCTGCACAGTCCTCACTGACGGCGGATTCTATGTGTTTTGGTATCTGCATACCACATACGGACCCCTCCGTCCCGCCCTGGCGCATCCACAAATTTCTCCCGGTAATCACGCAGTCCTCCGCAAACTCATGCCGGTAAATCATATCGGGGTAAAATGTTCTGCCCGTCTCCTGTTCCGTTATTTTATTGCACAAAAAAATCTGCCCGCCAGCCGCGGCACATATGCCTATATTTATCAGAAAGTCCCCCCGCCCCGGCTGACGTCCGGTGCAGATACTCGCGACTGCTGCCGCCGCCGCGATCTCACCCGCCCCGGTTACAGTAAGACAGATTTCACCGTCCTCGCTGCAAAATACCTGAAAACGCGTATCTGCGGCGTCCCTTTTTAAATGATAATACGAAATGAAGCAGTGCGCCTCATGGTAGAGTGCAGTAAATATATAAATCAAGTGACGTTTCTCCTCCGCGCATTTGAAATATTTGATGCTATTATACCTCACTGGTGCTGTCCCGTACAGCAAGAAGTTCCTTTCATTGAATCAAAAAAGAACCCGGCAGAGCCGGATCCTTCATACTATTGCCGGTCTATGGCATTTTTCCACCATGCTTTCTTATGGAATCCAAGATCAAGCAGCTTAAATATCCCATAGCCGATCACACCGCCGACCGTGTTCATGATGAGGTCATCCACATCCGCCGACCGTCCGATAAAGTACTGCACCGTTTCGATGCACAGCGCAAAAAGCAGTACGCTGCACATCACGCGCCACCACTTTCTCAGGGACGGAAACACAGCCGCCCCAAACAACCCCAGAGGAACGAACATTGCAATATTTAACAGAAGCTGCTGAATCATTTTCTGAAATCCCATCGCATAAGTTTCCTTTACCCATATAAACGGAATCAAGTTTAAGAAATGATATTCCACCGGAAACTGCCCGGGAAATCCTCCCCAGAAAATCGTCAGAAACAAAATACTCCACACAACACCAAGCAACGCATAGACCGTCAGATGCCGGATGAGCGGCAGCTTACGCCCCCTTTTTCTACCATACAGATAGACGGGCAGATAGCAGAGCAGGGATATAACTGCCACCACCGGAAATGTAAATATCAGATAACCCAGAAACATTGTGATCCTCCTTTGTTTTCTTTTTATGATAAAAAAGAAATGCAAAGGGTTCAAGCGGTTCACCGTTAAGGTTTTCTTATGACTTTCTTAAATTTGCCGGGCGGACGGTCACTCATCATCTGCCGTCATTTCCCCCGGAGTATTTATTAAAGTAAACAAACGCATCAATCGCATCCAATATATCCTCAAATTCTTCTCTCGGTGCAAGCTCCAGATATTTTTGAAGAATTTCTGTTTCCTTCGCCCGATACCGTCCGTAAAAAATATCATACAGATTATGTCCGCGCATATAGATCTTAAATTCTTCAAAATGCTCTTTTAAGTCATCGACAGAACGGATTTCTTTTCCCAGAACCTCCGTAAGATGCTGCCCGCTCGTAAGCCGGTGCAAATACTGTTCCCATTTTGCAAACAGTATTTCCCAAAACTTCTCCTCGCTCTCCACAATTCCAAGCTGCGCCATAATTCCCGGATTCAAAAAATAATTTTCAAAAGAATAGTATTTCAATACCAGCACATTCTGCCTGGAAACCTGCGGCAGCTTATCAATATCCTGTCGGTTCTGCTCACTGTAATAACGGCAGAGCTGACCGGCAAGCTCCTCCCTGTCTTTGCCATCTCCATCCCGAATCATCAAAAAACGATCCCGCAGATAAAGCTGATTCATATATTTCAGATTGGCATAGGTTTTGATATTGGTACAGCTATTGGTCGTAATAATGGAAATACGGGACAGACCGCCGTCCTCGTCGTGAACTTCGGGATAATATTTTTCCAGAAGAAGCGGGAGCCTCGTCTTATCCTGCTTTCCCTCCACGATAAAAACAAAGTCCACATTCAGAAAATCGTTGGCGCTATAACCGAGATCATTTAAAATATCATCGATATCCGTATTCTGATGCGCTACCGAATATCCTTCCTCATCCAAAACAATCTGGCAGATCTGACCCTTCGTAAAATTCGCAACCATATTGGGCGAATGCGTCGTAAAAATCACCTGATTTTTTCTGGAAAGACGATAAAGAATTCTGCTTGCCGCCTTCTGCAGGGAGGGGTGAAGAAACAACTCCGGATATTCCACCATAATAATACTTGGAATCCTTTTCTCATCCTCAATATACGTTTCTAGAAGCGAAAGCATATAAATACTTTTCATACCATTTCCAAGCTGATCCACAGGACTTAAGTTTCCAAGCTCTTCATGCCACGCATTCACTTCTACACCGAACATTTTGTCCATGTTGCAGGAGAGTGTATAACGGATTTCCTGGGCGCCGCCGTTCTTCCGGTAATTTTCATTTACCTTCTGTGAAAATTCATTGAGGTTCAGTTGATACATTTTGTACTCCAAAAGTCTCGCCGTCTCATATAACTGCAGTTCCTTTGGTTTCTTCTGATTGATCAGACCGATACAGCTAAAACAGTGGTTGCAGATCCGCGCCGTGTCAAACATACAGACGTTGGAACGAAGCGCGATAAGCTCCTCCGATCTCTGGGACATCAACAAATCTTCCTGAAACGAGGTCAGATTCCGATTCGTGTCAATAAAATGAATCTTTGGCAAAATCTCAGGAATATAGCGGTTATTTTTATGGAAGCCGTCCTCATAACGTATTTTCCCGCTATGATTTATCGTACAGCAAAAGGTCAGCCTGCCGCCGGAAAAAGACGGAAGCTTTTCGCAAAAATCATGCTTCCATGTTTCATACCGCTTGAAGGAGCTGACAGCTCCACGCGTGTGAAACTGATACAGATCCTCTTCCGTAAGTTCAAGAACCATCGCAATTTCAATATTCTGTCTCTTTTCATTAAAGTCGGTCTCCCGCGCAATATAATTGCCGGTCACAGCCCGAATCGCATCCAAAACGACGGTCTTTCCCGTATTATTCTTCCCGACCAGAATCAGGGCGCTTTCAATGTCTTTTATCTCAAGTTCCCGGATAGATTTAAAATTCCTGATATGTAAGGACTCAATCTGCATACATCACACCCCTTTGCTTTACGGCTTATTTTCCATCAAAAAATCTATCACTGCTTTCTCATAAGTCTCATAATCTGTCATTGCGCAGTTTGCATGATCTGCTCCTTCTATTAGCAGCCGCTTTTTTCTCCCTGTGCAGCTTTCATATAATTCGTCGTTCATCGACAGCGGAACTACGGAATCCTGTTTCCCATGAATAAACAAAATCGGGATTTGCAATTTCCCAACGGCGTTTAACGCTGTAGCTTCCTCCAAATCGAATTGTCCGAAAATGCGTGCGCCGAGTTTTATAAACCAATAAAAGGGCTGCACGGGAAGCCTCATTTTCCTGATCGTTTCCTTTATGATCGCGGCCGGTTCGGAATACCCGCAGTCCGCTATGATTGCCCTTACCGTTTCGGGCAGACCAAGTTCCGAACACATCATGATCGAAGCGGCACCCATAGATACTCCGGCAAGAAAAATGTCCGTATTTTCCCCAAATCGTTTTGCGGCGTATTCCGCCCACTGCTTACAGTCATACCGTTCTTTTACTCCGAAGGTAATTGCACTTCCCTCGCTCTTTCCGTGCGCTCTCTCATCTACCATGAGAATGTTCATGCCATACTTCCGGCAGATTTTAAAAAACCCGTACCCATCCCACGCAAACACACCGTGATATCCATGAAAAAAAATCACAAGCGGCGCATCGTTTTTTATATTATATAATTTTCCACAAAGCCTATAGCCGTCTGACGACTCTATACTGACATCTTCATACGAAGCGCTTTCCATCTCGGACACAGCATCCAGCATAATATCCCTATATGCCTTATATAGATCGCTCTCTGGAATTTGATGCATATCCGGGCGTTTTTTTAGCGGATGAAGGAATACCAGACGATACAAACCATACACTGCCCCCAATAACACTGCGCTTAAGGCCGGCAGCACGATCACAAAAGTTATCATTGCTTTCTGTTCTCCTTGCTAAGTTTTTTGTTCTCATACATATGGGCATCTGCTTCTTCTACTACTTTGACAATATCCGATCCTTTTCCATATGCAAACCCGGCCGCACTCGATATTTTTATCTCTTTCTTAGCATTCTCTGCTTCCAGCTTCTCTCTTACGGCTTCTATGATACCCTCCGGCTCATTGCACCTGGGGTTATCGATCACCATCAAAAACTCGTCCCCGCCTATTCTGTATACACGATGCCGTTCGTCTGAATGATCATACAAAACGGACGACAGCTTTTCTATCACCTTATCTCCCATGGCATGCCCGTATTTGTCATTAATATACTTCAGGTTGTTCAAGTCCCAGAATACTACCGCGATCTGTTCAATTTTGGGATAGTATTCCGCCGCCATTTCCTCATACTTGTTTTTATTGAAAACTCTTGTCTTACTGTCTGTTTCCTTAAGATAGGTAAGCTGCGCTATCCTGTATGCATCCTCACTGCTGCTTACGACCGTATATTGCATCATAATGGAAAATACAAAAAGGATAATGCTTCTTGGAAACACTTCGAACACGATTATAATAAATACCGGATTTTCATTGAACGGAATGTTGAGCGCGCTCTCCGTAATGATGTTCAGATACCAGTTTCTCACATGCTGGCTCTCAAGAAGAATGTTGAGGTCACAGATTCCGTAATAAAAACTCACAAGCGAGCTAACCAGCATAGTAACCGTATTTACCACATACACGAACCATATTGTGCTGCGCCTCCTGTACTGGATGGCAAACAGCAATGGGACCACATATAAAAGTACCGCATGAAAGGACAAAAAAGATATAATGATCGCCGAAACAATACATATCAGTGACAGAAAAAAATACTTAAGCCACGGTTTCGCCAAATCCCCCTTAAAGAAAATATACAGCGGCGGCAAAAACAGCACAAAAGTGGACACAAACGCCACTGTAATGAGCGTTTTGTCCACCTCAAAAAAGCCAGTCACCGTAAGAAGCCATACAAATGCAACTGCAATCAGAAACCAGATGAACCCCTTTAGCGTATGCTTGTTCGATTTTACTTCCTGATAAATCAATTCCTGTCTATACTGTTCTCTAAAGTCTTCCATAATGTAAAGCTTCTCTTTCCTCTTCTGCTGTTTTGGTCCAAACTGGTGTCATTTCCCGTTGTCCCTTAATTTTAGCATAAAAGTCATGATTCGTAAACTTCACCCTGCATGATGAAAGCCTTATTCAAAATAAAATATCTCTTCGAACTTCTTCTCTACTGCAATACAGATAATCAGCGCAAGCTTTGCCGTCGGATTGAACTGTCCGGTCTCGATCGAACTGATGGTGTTTCTGGATACGCCGACCATCTCCGCCAGTTCTGCCTGTGACAGCCCTTTTTCTTTTCGAATCTCTTTTAAATGATTCCTTAAAATCAGTTTGTCTTCCACATGAATTCCTCCCTTAGAAAATATTCGAAAGGAATAACCCGATCATTCCCGCCGCAGCCAAGAACATCACGATGCAGCCGATAATGTTCATTCTATTCTTTAAGTGATAGCCTGTATACCCCTCATACACCGCACCATAAATACAGTACAGGCCCGCCATTGCCGTGCCGATAGCCGCGCTGCCAAACTGTCTTACATTCTCTAGCAGATATCCGTCAACGACAAAGCCCAGCGCCATAACCGCCACGAATACGCCCATCACTTCCGATGCATACTTGTAACCAGTGTTCCTGATGACTAACTCTCTCTCATCTGTTTCCTTCTGTGCCTTCGCTAAAATTTCCTCTCTGTTCATACTTTCGTCCTCCGTTTTGTTAATTTGTTTTTGCCAAGTTTTCTTTACATCCTCATTATACATATGCCAAGTATACTTGTCAACACTTTTTTGCAAAGTTTTCTTTGCAAAAATACGGAGGGCAGAACCAGTCTCCATTTTGTTACAGAAGCCCCCGCTTCTTTGCCTCCTCCATCAGCTTCGGCTGTATCTCGGGGTACGTCCAATTCAGCGGCAATTCATCCGTGATTACAATTTTCTCTATCTCACGATGTAACTCCTGCTCAAATTGCCTGATTTCGGCATAATAAAGCTTTCCGAAAGTTTCCTGTCCATTGAAATTATCTTTCGCTGTCACAGAGTAAACACAGACCGGCTTTATGTCGAAATCCAGTGCCCCCGTCTCCTCATATAGCTCTCTTTTCGCGGTATCTGAAATATCCTCTCCCGGTTCTCTGTGTCCCCCCGGAACTTCCCACGTGTCTCTGTCCCTGTGCTTACAGAATACATACTTTCCCTCTGTCTTCGCAATGATGACCGCAAATTTTAAGAATACGTCCTCGACCTCTTCATAGAAATTTACTCTCACGGTCTTTCTCCGATCCTGCCTTATAAACGGCTCTGCGATCTCCTCCGACAACAGAAGCCCGTATTTCTCCGGGCATCTGTAAGCATTTCCGTGCACCTCGCTCCCGCGGTATTCCCGCATCTCGTCAATCGGGAAATCCACCGTAAAAATACCCTCTGTTTCGTCTGCCTCCAGAAGCAGCGTGTCTCTTGAGCCTGCATCCTGCGGACGGTATGCAATCCCGTCAAATGCAGTTGAATGTCCGTTGCAATCCGGGCAGTTCCCCGGATAATTGACCGTCGCAATTCCTAGCATATTTTCATAAGCTCTCGCCCGAAGCTGTGAAATACGGTTAATCTCCATCGGACACGCATTCGGAACAAGCAGAAGTTCCGCGCCTTTTAACATAAGGATTCTTGCACTCTCCGGGAATTCCCTGTCATAGCAGATCATACTTCCGACCTTCACATTCCCCTTCGCCGTGTCAAGCTCCGCCACATAGAATTCCTCCCCGGGGGTGAGCCTGCACTCATCTCCAAAATCACAGGTATGTACTTTCGCGTATGTGTATACTTCATTTCCAAAACGGTCAATCAGACATATCGTATTTCTCGGACGTGGTTCGTAAGCCTCTAAAAAAGTAACGCCGATTGCCATATTCAGATCTTTTGCCAGTTTCTTATATTCTGACAAAAAGGGACTGTTTTTCCCGATCGCAAGGGATTTCAGTTCTTCTATGTCTTCGGGAATCCGATAGCCGCAACTCCACATTTCAGGGAACAGCGCAATATCCGCGCCAAGCTCTTTTGCCTGCCTGCAAGCCTTAAGACCCTTTTCCATATTTCCTTCCAATGTTCCGGTCGGCGCAATCTGGAGCAATGCTGCCCGTATCGCATTCATTTTCAATAATTCATTCATAACCATTGTCTCCCGCACGATCCATGGAATCTTCTCATATTGTTCCACAGTTTCATTCTTCCGAATGATTTCTGGTAAAGACATCCACGCGACCTGATAATCGTATTCTTTTTCGTAGTCATCCAGATTGCGTTTCCCGGCTGTTTCCTCCACATCACAAAAGTAATACCATGAATCCATTTCCAGCAAATCGTCAGGATCGCCCTTTCGCTTCTCATGCACAAGAATGTAATCCGTCACACTGTCCGCCACGACCCTGTAACCGGTTTCTTCCTGTACTTCCCGGATCAGCGTATCGAGCAACTCCTCTCCGCGCTTCCTGCCGCCGCCGGGGAATTTGTAGTCTCCGTACTTTCCATGAATGACAAGATATCTATCCTTGTGTCTGATAATTCCTCTGACGGCTTGTCTCTTAAAAACAGTTCCGCCCTCTCTGTAGTCTTTTAAATCCAATGTCAGTTCTTTGATGCATTTGCTCATAGCTTTGATCCTCCCAAATCTCCTGGAACTCGGTCACTTTGACCAAGTTGTTGACTATGTTTACGAATAATACCTCTGATTCTTACTTTTCGTTTTCCTTTGCTCGGTTCTCTGCAACTCACCAGTTTCGAGCATCTTATCTAGATAGTGTCTTCTAAAATACGAACGCTCCAACTCGAATTTATACATTATTTCGCTTGCAGATTTTGGTTCTTTGCAAAATTCAATTATCTGCTTCATTACATCTTGGTCACTTTCTTGGTCACCCTGACCATGATATAATATAACTCTAATGCAATCTCTACCGATACCCAACTATTATAATCAGCAGTTTTATTGTGCCTCCACTAACATTGCGGCTAATTCATATACTCTTTCTTTGGTCACCTCGGCAAGTCTGTCATTGTATAGCATCGGCTTCATACGTTCATCTTCTGCTTGTTTTCCAGCAAATTCCGCTTCTTCATCCCGATATACGATCCACGCTCTTTCTTCTTCCACCAAACGGTTCATCTCTGCTTCGCTCAGCGTTTCTTTGAGTCTTGCCCAAATAGAATTTAACTCATCATCCCATAGATGATATCGATCTGACGCAACAGAATCTAAGTCCAACTGCGTCACAACATCTTCTGAATTTTGTCGTGCTAGAATATTCTCTTCTTCTTGCTCTATAGAAGCTAGCTCTTCTTCTAGTGAATCATCTGTGACAGTTACCCGATTCGATAAACAACCTGTTATCTTTTCAGCATTTTCATGTGTCAGGCTAAGATACTCTACTTCTATTTCATTTCCTAATGTCGCAAGATATTTCTCATATTCATCATTATCTACAGTTCTTTGCGATTGTGTTTCAAAATTATATATATAATATATATATCCGTCTCCATTTATATCTACTTCATCCGGAAATGCATTTCCCTGATAGTCTGCACTTCCCAAACTTTTATCCCAACCATCAATAGAAGAAACATCCACCAATTCGCCATTGTCAAGAATGCTAACCGTAAACGGCCATACCGCATCCCCTGCAAGTCCCTGGCTATGATATGAATCATTAACGATTAAACCTGTATCATAAAATCGATCAAACACTCCCGATTGGAAATATGGAACAACCTCATCTGTCTCTATATCATATCGATATACAAGCTGTACCATTCCCGCCATCGATGCTGCCTCCCGATTAAAAATCAACTCTGATACCCCATCAAGATCTATATCGGCAATTGCAAAAGTATCACTCTCATATGAAGCAAAATCTCCTGACTCAACAATATCAACACTCTCATTTTTCCATTCAATCACTCCACTATCAATAGCCTTTTCCAGAAATGTTTTATATGCTAAATATTCCTCATTCTGGGCAAAAGTTTCTTCATCTACTTCGTCTCCTGCATCTTCTATTTCTCCACTCTTTTCTGTATTCTCTATGCGTTCTGTTTCTGTAACTCTGGCATCATGCAATAAATCAGTATCATTATTTTCTAAAACATCTGTCTCTACTCCACATCCTGATAATACCATACCAGCTAACAAAGCTATAAACCAAACTCGGTCTTTCATAAACAACCTCCTCTAACAATAATTTCAAATAATCTGTAATGCCTTCATCATTATTTTTACCAATATCCATCAAAAAGGAAATTTGTAAACATCCTGTCATGCAACAAAAACTGTATTTTAACGTTAAAGTATAAAGTATCGTCACTGTTATTTGTATGCTTAAATATCCTTGTAAATTAATCGCTCCAGACATTCAAAAGCATAACTATAGCCAATACAAATTTTCATCATGAAAAGCCGGAACAGGTATTACCTCTCCCCTATGCTTCTCTTTCCTTTTCTACTGTTTCAGTTCAAACTGACGCCGCTTCTCTGCTCCTTGACGATGAGCTTATGCTCTGTTTTCAACTACTCCTGCTGCAATTTCAATGTCTACTACGATTTCGTTCCCACTCCGGCATCTTCCATCTACTTTCGTGTTCCCGATGCTTGCGCTTGGGATTCACCTTCTGTTCCTTTACAACTGTTACCACAGCCGGACTAAATCATAATTGAAAACAATACTTTCCAATAAACTCAGACACTTCATATTCCTTCGGCTTTGCGTCAAATGTAACCTTGCATACAAAAAATTTACCCTTTCAAGCCTTTTGAAAGTATCTACCAAAAAAGGTTCTTCAAAAAAATATTTTCAATATTCCCGACGCCGAAAAAGCCCCGATTCCTTTGTCAATTTTCCTAACTTGTCCATAACAAATTCTGCCTTTATGTCTTGCGTTTCCTACAAGCCGTAATATACAAAGAATGGGCGACCCAAGAAGAGCAGACTACTTATCTTCCACAGAATGCGTACAGACTACCTACCGTATCTGCATAAAAGCTCATACGTTTGTGTTTTTATCCTTATTTTTACATCGCAGCATAATAGCGTAGATTTTTCTATTGTCTACCCTAATTCGCTCATCACGAATGATTGAATCAACTTTTTCTTTCGCTGCCAACATTTCTGCTCTTAAACCCGTTCCCGCATTAAAGAATTTAAAAGCTCTGGAATTTCCTCATACTTGTCAACCCACAAAATATTAATACCAAGAGACTTGTAATATTCCTCTTGAATACGATAATCCATCTCACTATATTTCTGAAGTAGTTCTTTTTGCTTTTTGTCTCCTGTTATGGGATATTCTTTCTTTTTTACAATCGCAAAATGCCGCGGTTTCTCCTCGTTTCTGGATGCCACATCCAAAAGTCTCCGCATATTCGGGTCTGTCAACGAGCTGCCGATAAAAAGGCATGTACTATCCCGAAAAGCATTTAGCTGTACGATATTCGACCAACAATAAGCATCTCTGTAAACTTTATGATAATCCTCTTCTGAAAAAACCAATTCACAGTTCTTCAAATCTTCCTCTTCTGCTTCCATCGGTAAAAATCCGTGTACATGATACACACTCAATATATTAATATCCGGAATATCTTCTTCTCTGTATATCGTTTTGTATGCAACCTTATTTTTTAGGTTCAGTTCAACGAGATCATCGAAATTATAGCTTACAATGCTTTTTACCCCAATATGATTGCGTCGCGGTGTCGCCAGATTAGCAATCGCGTTCAGCAGCTTCGTATTCCACTTCGGCTTTTTCTCGTATAATATTTTATGCACCAGTTCAAAATACTCTTCATCCTCAAAGGCAGAGCGAATATATCTCATTTGAATAATCGGCGAATCTTCTCTGTCACCATATGCCAATTTACTTATCTTCTCCACATCCTCTTCCAACTCGCTGACACCTAAATTGACATTTATCATATTGATCAGGAGCTTGTGAATCAAATCATCCCATAAAGGAACTCCCGCATCCGCTGAAACTCCCGCTCCCAAAAACAGAGATACATCCTCCTTGTCATATGCCGTCTTTAACCTACGAATCAGTTCTTCTCTTTTGCGTTTCTGCTCCGTTTGAGACGATGCAGATAACAGGGTCTCTTCCAACATCATTCTTTTGGGATTCGTCAAATATTCTACATTCATTCCTGTATCCTTCATCTTTTCTACGAAGTCTACATAATCCCAAACTACCACCTTAACATTTTCAGAAACGGATATCTCATTTAGTTCTTTTTTGGTTTCCTCTGAAATTTCTGCACCCAAAATGACTACTATCCCTATCTTTTCATCCCTATCCGCAAACCTTTCAACCGTTTTTCCGACAACACTCCTGTAATAATTTTTATCTGCCTGCATGCCTGCCACGTACTTTACCTCTATATAGGTTGGCATTGTGTCAATGATACCGCTCGGAAAAAACATGTCGTATTGCTCTTCTCCATCCGACAGTTTGCATGTGATATTATTTAACGTTGCATATCTTTGTAAACCTGAAAGCACAAAACGTTCAAACGCTTCTGCCGATTCCAACTTCGTCATATCCTGATCTTTGAATTTTTTCAGTGTCTGATGGCTTACCTCTGCAACAATTTGTCTGGGATCTATTTCTGATGCATTTCTTGTGAACTGCTCTGTCAGCTTCCAAACGCCACGTTTCGGATTATAAATCAATCCATATTTTTTCAAATATGTCTTCGCCCAAGCAATCCTGTAAGAAACCTCCGTCTGCCTGCCGTGACCGTGAGGAATCTTTGCGATTTCATCAGAAAGCTTCATGATGGAAACCACTTCCCTGTCGATGACATCATTCTCAGCCATGCCTCCGTTCTTATGCAATACAGCTATCACCGGCTGCATCATCTTATCAAAAGTCGGAACACCATTTTTATCATTCATATGTATTTACCTCCTCTAAATTCCTATATCTCTCCACAATCATTCTCTGTATCTGTTCCCCATAGCACAACGTCTCATATGTATTTCCTTTCGCACTTACCCGCGTCCCGATGCGGATCCCCACTGCCTCGCCTTTTTCCGTTGGTCTGTCGTAAAAGCGTCCGTCTATTCTCCTGCTCTCCACATAACCTTCCTCCGTGAGCCATTCCAGAACCTTAGCGCCTGCAAGGCGTTTTATCGTACTCTCATCCCGCAGATGATTGAGCTGCTCCACAAAATCACCCAGATAGCTTCCATCCGAATAGACAATTTGCTTCTCCATCTCCTCCGTGATGAAAAACTCTGTCTTCTGCCTGCGCTCACGATTACGCTCACGCTTTCCTGTGTCCTCAGACGAAGCTGCCGCTTCTGCCTGCTCACCAAAATATAGCTTTTCTTTTTTTCCGCCCGCATACTCCTGAATGCGGTTTAAGAAACGCTCTCCGTACTTTTCATATTTACGTTCTCCGACACCGGCTACATTCAACATCTCCTCACGGTTCATCGGCAGCTTCACGCACATGTCAACTAAAGTGCGGTCCGAGAAAATAAGGTACGGCGGAAGACTCTCCTCCCTTGCGATCTCCGTGCGCAGGCCCCGCAGGATTTCAAAGAAATCCAATCCCTTCGAGTTTAAGATGTCAGATTTTCGTTTTGTCCCGTTACCCGTATCTCCTCCCCGCTTGTGCTCCGCTGCACTTTCTTTTTCCATGCGAAGCATCAGACTGCATTCTCCCAAAGCAAGCTCCCGACTGGAAGAGGTAATTTTTAGCAACGCATATTTATCATTCGTCTGCCGCAAAAGTCCTTCTTCAAGCATCTGTCCTATGATCTGCCTGATTTCCGTCTCCCTGTAATTCGCCAGCAATCCAAATGTCGCGTAACGCTCCACACCATACTCACGCAGCTTCGCATTTTTCCTTCCCAGAAGTGTACCGATCACCACGTTCATACCGTAACGCTGTCCCTGTTCTCCGATACACTGCACGATAAGCTTTGCCGCCTCCGTAACGTCTTTTTCCACAAACTCTTTCTGGCAATTCCCGCAGTTTCCACAATTTCCCGCAGATGTTTCTCCAAAATAGTGCAGGATATAACTCCGCAGACAGCCCGTAGTATTACAATAGTAATTCATCACCCGAAGCCGCTGCTCGTCCCGTTCCCTGATGCTCTCTATTTCCTCAGCGGAAAACTCCGTGTTCTGCTCCTTACTCTCCAGCAAAAAGCGATTGATTACCAGATCCTGCGGCGAAAAGAGCAGCACACATTCCGACGGCTCTCCATCCCTTCCCGCACGTCCCGCTTCCTGATAATAATTCTCCATGCTCTGCGGCATATTATAATGGATCACATAGCGCACATTGGATTTGTCGATTCCCATTCCAAAAGCGTTCGTCGCTACAATCACCGGCTTTTCATCATAAATGAACGCATCCTGATTCTGTTTCCGCTCCTCCCCCGAAAGACCTGCGTGGTATTTTGTAACTTCAATCTTCTCCGACGCAAGTATTTCATAAAGCTTCTCTACATTCTTTCTGGTCGCACAATATATGATTCCGCTGTCTGCCAAATGCGTTTTGACATAATCCAATATATAACTTTCCTTCTGCCTTGCATGTTCGACAGAAAAGAAGAGATTTTTCCGGTCGAATCCGGTCACAAGCACCTTAGGGTTGTTTAACCCCAGAACGCAGACGATATCATTTTTTACTTCCTCGGTCGCAGTTGCGGTAAAAGCACTTAAAATCGGACGTTTCGGCAGTGCTTTTACAAACTGTACGATTTTTAAGTAGCTCGGTCTGAAATCCTGTCCCCACTGGGAAATACAATGCGCTTCATCCACCGCCACCATGCTGATTTCCACAGAATACGCAAACCGAAGAAAATTCTCCGTCTCCAACCGCTCCGGCGCAACATAAATAATTTTATATTGACCGTTT
This sequence comes from Roseburia hominis, assembly GCA_021771815.1. GTDB lineage: Bacteria > Bacillota > Clostridia > Lachnospirales > Lachnospiraceae > Roseburia > Roseburia hominis_A. The sequence goes on along the minus strand of JAETOE010000011.1, from coordinate 8,744 downwards.
ACCGCAAGAGACAGCGCTTTTGCAATCTGCGTCTCCGATAAAGAGCTGTTGATAAATGCCGCGTGAATTCCCGCCTCGTTCAGCGCCTGCACCTGATCCTTCATCAGGGAAATCAGCGGTGAAATGACTAATGTAATGCCGGACAGCAGCAACGCCGGAACCTGATAGCAGATAGATTTCCCCGCTCCGGTCGGCATAATACCCAGTACATCCTGTCCTGCAAGAATGGCATTCACCAGTGTTTCCTGTCCCTCTCGAAAGGAATCGTAACCAAAATATTTCTTTAGTACTTCGTGTTTTGTCATGTTCCTCCTTTATTCTAGTGTCTTGTCTCATTGATAATCAGGGAAACCTCCTTGCCTGATTGCCCATCGGACTGCGTTGTCATCAGTCGACGATGCCCGGTTTTAACACGCGCCGTTTTACATCCAGATTCAGCTTGCGGTATGCCAGAACATATAACCCGTTTGAGGTATGTACGCTCAAAACATTCATGGCAAGCTGTTTGATGCGCAGTCCTCCGTCCTGGCGTTCCTCCCCCTCCACGCGATATTGGAAATTCTTTACAATGGTCTGGAATTGTTCCTGCGTCAACTCGTAGAATTCCCCCATTAATCGTTCACGATCCAGATAGCTTAGTATTTTTAAATTTGCCGTATTATCAAACAGGGAACTGTATTTGCGAGGATTTAAGTAGATGTCTTCGACCAGAGCTTCATTGACAGGACAATAAGAGCCTTCCACAATGCGGGAAGATAAAATAGAATCGATCTTGATTTTCGGAAACGACTCCACCGTGTATTTGCCAAGGTGGAGTCCGTCGACCGTCAGACTGCGCCCACGAATATCGAGGTCACGGATTCCGATCCAGTATTTCGTGATCTGTTCCTCTTTATTGCGATATTCAATGCTTAACCATTTTCCCTTGTGGATGGCACGGAATATGTCCCGGAAAACTGTATTCATGGGCTTCCTCTTTTCGTTCGCTTGATGGGGTTATTTTACACCTTTAGTTAAGGTTTGGCAAGTTCCCACTATTAACCTGCCTCCTCATCACTTCGTAGATTTTCCAGATATATCTTTTTCTCCCTCATGTCTACTTTTGCCACAACGCCATACTGCAATGCACATCGTGGCGTCGCATGACCGAAATTCACATTATAAACAATCGGAAGCTTCTCATTATCTATCACTCTTATAAGAATTTCTTTATATTCCTGATAATAAGCTTCATCCTGCGGCTTTCCGACCAAAACACCTTTTACCACATCAAATACGCCTTTATTCTTAAGCGCAATTATTTCCTTTTCAAACAATTCCGGTGCAGGCTTTTCTTCACAAGTTTCTATAAACAGAACTTTTCCTGTCCACTCCTCCTTGCCCGGAAATAGCCCGTATTTTTCGCAGACTTCTTTTTCGTCTTCATATCTAGTCGTTGTCAATACATCATAAAAGCTTTCCAGACATCCGCCCAGCAGCTCCCCTTGAAAAACTTCACCGCCCTGTAAAAGTTCGAAACCCCGTTCTTCCTTGTGTGCTATTCTGTCTGTTCCGACTGCTTTCCTGGAAAAATCCTGCCGCTCTTCGTACCATATTTCACTGGATACAATCTCTCTGCATTCATTTCCTTCTAAGTAACTTTCAAATGCCTTTTTGCTGTATGGCAGCATTTCCTCTACAATTTCTCCTAAATCGCATATAAAATTCGGACCATAATATGTAGACAGCCCAAGCTTATAAAGCATCCTTTAAGTCCTCTGCTCTTGCTTTGGGATTCTCCTTTAAATATTCAATCCCCTTTAAGGCGTTCGGCATAAACACCGGCTTTAGTCCATATTCCTTTAATCGCTTTACGCCTATTTCTATATTGTGGCTGCAAAAATCTTCGCCTAGCATTCCGCTTGATAAGCTTACGATTGCCACCTTGTCACCTTTTCTTAATTTTCTTGCATATTGCATGGCTCTGTTCCCTTCTTAATTTCATTTCCTTAAATTGTGTTCCTTATCAAAAAAAGCCTTCGCTAACGCAATATATTCCTCTTGTGAGCACACTTCTTTGCATTTTTCCTGATATTTTTCTGAGCGCTTCAGCATTTCCTCAATCTTATCGCACGGAAACGCTTCGCATTGATTACATTTTTCCACACCGTGCGTTCTTGTACAATCCACCAGACCATATGTACAGGTTTTATGCGAGGAACACCCCTCACAAACAATTTCATCATTCGATACCACTGTATCACGCCATCCAACCCGATGCCACAACTCTGCGACTTTTCTTAATTCCGCTTCGCTATGTGCGTTATATCTTGGACACCAGATACAATTATCTCCGCATAAAGTAATCTTTTCTTCCATAAACAAAATCTCCCCATTACACAACGCTTAATATTCCGTAATTTCATAAGCAGTGTATTCATGACTAAATTGATAGCCCAATTTTTCCGCCAACGCTATCGACCACTTATTCTGCGCATCCCAGCTCGGATATAAGCCCTTCTTCAAACATTCCAAAACCAGTTTCGCACCGCACGCATATGCCAGTCCTTTTCTCCGGTGATCTTCTCTCGTGTCGATTTCGATTTCAATCCCTGCGTTGTAGGTGCTATAAGATGAAGCTCCTGCGACCAGTTCTCCATCCTTTAAGGCGACCACTCCCAAGCCTAACCCTCTGTATGTATCATAATCCTTATATTGGGATACCAGATCCTTCGCCCAATCACTGTTGCGGCACATGTTATATTCCTGTGCTCCCAACATTTTTAATTGATAATCCTCCGACAAGTCCGAAACTGCACTCTCTAATTTAGATACATCAAAAACATTTTGTTTCTTTTTCGTTGCATACCTCGTAACTTTTCTGGCTTTATCCCCAAAACACGCTTCGATTAATTTAGCCCACTCATCGTTCTGCGGAACCATAATCATAAAATCCTGCCTGCAGTTTTCCGACTTCCATCGAACCAACTCCTCACTTGGATTCCCTGCAAAAAATGCAAAATCTCCTAATATTGCCACCGCAGCATCTTCTGTGGAGTTCATATGTATTTCTCCCATTATTCCCTGTAAGCAGGACCATATGAGTGTATCATTCCAGCTTTCAAATATTTCTCTTAAACTCTCTTTCAATTTTCCCCCTCCATAAAGCGCAGCGGCAAGAGCGCTTATCGAATCTCTTCACCATCTCTAAGATACCACACTTCACGTCTTCTTCCAATAGAATGTTAAAAAAACGGGCAAAATTGAAACTTTGCATTGGTAGATTTTCATTCGCACATCACTTATAATTTGTTTAAACAAAACGCAGGAGGTTCTGACTATGAATTTGGGAAACAGCCTTTTTAATGCCCGCAAAAAGAGCGGACTATCACAGGAAGAAGTTGCTGAAAAATTAGGAGTAAGCCGACAGACGATTTCAAAGTGGGAGCTCGACGAAACACTTCCAGACATACGGCAATCCAAAAAGCTATCCGCCATTTATCATCTTACTTTAGATGAATTGATAGACTTTGACATTGACGTAAAAGAGATTGAACAGGCTATTGAAAACACAAGCGAAGAAACAGAACAAAAAATCGACTGGACAAGTATGTGGGGGAAAAAATATCCGGTTCTCACTACCTACCAGCAAAGAGTTGAGGTTGATGATTACGCTGTCCGACTAAGAGAGCTGCTCGACAGTCTGAAAAATCGTTATGGCTACAATGATTTAGACGCTATGCTGGTTTTAAAAGATATTTTAGCACATGTATGGAATGTTAAGAACGCATCTGCTCCAAAGACGGATGCTTCGGGCTTAGAGTAAAATTGCTGATGTTAAAAGTGCATTGAGAAGTCATCTTCCCACTGTCCTTTTACTGGAATATGCCGGACGGACAAAGAAACGAAAATGCTGGCGCTGCTGCGCAGGGCGGGAAAGCCAGTGAAACAAAGCTGGCTTTCGACAACCTGACACTGGATAAAGAAAAAATAGCTGTCTACTTCGGGCAGAAGGAAATCACAATAAGCCAGCCGGAATATCTTTTACTTTTATTGCTGATGGAAAATAAAGGAAGTACTATTGCTCCTTTAACACCGGTTTACGGCAAATTCTTCATAGGCTGCAATTCCTTCTTTCAGTCTGCAAAGACCATCCTCCAGTACCGCCCGCGGACAGGCGATATTCATCCGCAGGAAATCCCCGCCGCCCGCGCCGAACCTGTTTCCGGCTGATAAGTACAAGCCGGTTTTCTCCCGCATATATTCTGCCGCTTCTGCGGCAAATCCCACCATCCTGCTGCAGTGCAGCCACAAAAGGTAGGTTGCCTTGGAGGGAACTACCTCAATCTGAGGAATCTGCCCGCGGATATATTCTGCCGCCGCTTTTTTATTTTCCAGAATATATCCTCGCAGCGCATCTAACCACGCTTCACCCTCTGTAAAGGCAGCAATCGCCGCATCTATGGCAAAAGCGTTCGGCTCCGCTGCTTCATCGGTATTTAATCCGCGCCTCACTTTGTGGCGCAGAACCGGGTCGGGAACTGCCACCGCCGCTGTCTGCAGTCCCGCCAGGTTAAACGTTTTGGTCGGAGCAACGCAGGTGACGCTGTTATCCCGGCAATGCTTCGATACGGATGCGAAGGGAACATAAGCGCATCCGGGCTCTGTCAAATCGCAATGAATTTCATCCGATATTACAACTACATGATGCTTCCAGCACAGTTCTCCGATCCGCCCGAGCGTTTCTCTGTCCCAAATCTTTCCTACCGGATTATGCGGATTGCAGAGAATCATCATAGAAGTCTGCGGATCGGAAAGCTTCTGCTCCAGGTCCTCAAAATTGATCTGATATGTCTCCCCGTCATATTCCATCCGGCTTTCCAACACCTGCCGTCCGTTATTGAGGATGGAATTGAAAAAGATATTATAAACCGGCGTCAGTACAAGCACCTTTTCCGCCGGAGTCGTCAGCTTCCGCACCATACTGGAAATAGTGGGAACTACTCCGGTGCAAAAAATCAGCCAGTCCTTTTCCATCTGAAAATCATGGCGGCGTTTCCACCATCCTATATACGCCTGATACCATTCCTCCGGTACAGTGGAATATCCAAACACGCCGTGAGCCGCCCTCTTTCGGATTGCTGCACAAATCTCCGGCGCTGTTTCAAAGTCCATATCCGCCACCCACATGGGAAGTTCATTTTCCCCTACCTCCCACTTCAGGGAATTGGTGTTCCTCCGATTGATCTGCTTATCAAAATCATATAACATTTCGCACCTCCAAACTGCTGCTTTGAATGGTTCGTCTAATGAAAAGGTTACAGTCACATCCCGTATTTCAGATTCGCATTGAAAAAATCCGCCAGCTTATCAAAAGGAATCCGGTCCGTCCGGTCGTACAGATCGATATGCTCCGCATCCTCTACCACAACCATCTCCTTTGGTTCTGCTGCAGCAGCATAGGCATTCTCGCTAAAGAAACGGGAATGAGCGCGATCTCCGACTACGAACAAAATCGGCCGTGGAGAAATCTCATCAATATAGGAAAGCAGCGGGAAGTTCATCATCGCCATATCGCTGGTTGTGGTAAATCCGCCTCTGGCATTGGGATGATGACCGCGTTTTACGGCGTAGAACCGCATCCATTCCGCTCCCGGCTCCGGAATATCCGCAGGAACTTCCTCCAAGGGCTGCTCCGGAAAACTGGGCAGATATTCCGGATAGCCGTTCTCCGCGTCGATCCATCTCTGTCTGGAAAGCTTCTCCTTCGCTGCGCGAATAGCGTCTTTGTCCATTCCGCCCCGGACGGCGGCATTCATATCATACATACTCATGGTAGCAACCGCTTTGATACGAGTGTCACACTGGGCGGCAGAAAGAGCGAATCCGCCGGAACCACAGATTCCAATCACGCCGATTTTCTCCCGGTCCACAAAAGGCTGCAAGCCCAGATAGTCCACTGCCGCACTGAAATTTTCTACGAAAATGTCCGGCGAAGACAGATTCCTTGGAAACCCGCCCGATTCGCCCATGAAGGACTGATCAAAGGTCAGGATAACAAAGCCCTTTTGTGCCAGTTCATTGCCATACACACAAGGTCCCTGCTCTTTCACACCTCCATAGGGCGCGCCTACGATCAGAGCCGGATGCTTTTCGCTCAAATCCATCCCCCTGCTATGATACAGTTCCCCCACAATGTCCAAACCGCAACGATTTTTGTATACAACTCTTTTCCTTTCGATTCCCTCGCTCAACGCTGCAATATGTCCGCTCATAATGATTCCTCCTTAACAATTATGCTGCTTCCGTCGTTCCCTGTTTACAGATGATCTTTGTCTTTGCCGGATCTACCTTATCCTGCTCAATCATCAGTTCTCCAATTTCATCAGCCCGGATCACTCCGCTGGTCGGGTTTAATACACTGTCCACCTTGCCGGTAATCTCTGCGTCCACCGTGGAATATTCGAACGCCAGCGTTGTATTCAGCAGGCGGCAGTCTTTCATAACCAGATTGTCAATATAGCACATTCCCTGCAGACTCTCGATAGTACAGTTCACAAGAGTCAGATTCTTTGCGTTCCAGCCCAGATACTCACCGGAGATAAAGGAATCGTACACTGTCACGTTCTCACTGTTCCAAAAGGCATCCTTCGAGAGAAGTCGGGAATTACGAATTTCCACATTCTTTGCCCCGTCAAAGGAATAGTTCCCATACAGGGTCAGGTTACGGATAACCATATTCTGACTGTTCATGGCAAAGTAATCGCCTTTCGCAGTCACCTGTTCCATAGTAACACCGTCACAGTTCCAAAGAGTTTCCGCCGCATCGGCAAAGGATACCCTGCGAAGAGTCACATCATGACAGCGGCGGAAGTTCTTTGGGGCTTCGATCGCGGAATCCTCGACGCAAATGCGGTCCGTATACCAGACTCCTGCTCTTGCCATCTTAAACCACGTACAATCCTTCACCGCAATATCCTTTGCGTACCACAACGGATACTTCCACTTGAACATACTCCCAAACAGTTCAATATCACAGCTTTCCTTCAGCGGGGACTCGCCATCAGCAAAGATGGAATCGAAAACACGAAGCTGTCTTCCCTGAAACAGAGCCCGCTCGCCGGTCAACATTGCTTGTCTGATTTCCTTCATTGCATTCTCTCCTCGTCTAATTTTCTTTCATCTGATAAATTAAATAGTCCAGACAATCGATTTTCTTTTGCCATTCATGTGTGTTGTTCAAAAGAAAACTTCGATGCTTCTGCAGCAGCTTAACTCCATCCGAAAATTTCCCCTGCTCCAGATCTTCCATGAAAGTCTGGATAACCTCATCGGTACAGCCCGCGTCCTTTAAGTTCTGCACGATTTGAAGTTCGGAACGATTTACTTTCATGTTTCACCTCTTTTCTGAACCGCCTTTGTTTTCCGTTTCTGGTTATAGTATAATGTCTGCATTCAACTATAGCAAATGCTTATATTGAATGCATTCATATAGTTGACAGGCATGGATTGGCGCATTATAATAGATGAAGCAGCGTGTGGATATTTCATAGACATCCCCAACAAAGGAGACAGATTTTATGGAACTGAGAGTATTACAATATTTTCTGGCGGTCACAAGAGAACAGAGTATTTCCGGTGCAGCAGAATCCTTACATCTGTCGCAACCGACACTTTCAAGGCAGCTAAAGGATTTGGAAGACGAATTAGGCAAGCAGCTTTTAATCCGGGGGAATCGCCGGATCACTCTGACAGAAGAAGGTATGATTCTCCGCAAACGGGCGGAGGAAATCATGGAACTGGTACAAAAAGCCGAGCATGAAATCGCGACTTCGGATGATTTCATCGCCGGTGATATTACTATAGGCGCCGGGGAAACTGACGGTATTCGCTTTCTGGCCCGAGCTGCAAAAACACTTCAGGAACAATATCCTGATATTCATCTGCACATCATCAGCGGTGATGGGGAAAGCGTAGAAGAAAATCTGGACCGTGGATTGATCGATTTTGGCTTCATGTGCCGGGAAATTGACACCGCCAAATATGAATATTTGAAAGTTCCGGGAAATGATTCCTTTGGAATTCTGATGCGCCGTGATTCCCCTCTTGCCGAGAAAGATTTTGTTGTACCGAAGGATCTGTGGGACAAGCCTCTCATTGCCTCCCGACAGATGATCCGTGACACCAACGTAGGAAAGATACTTGAGTGCAATCAGGAAAAACTAAACATTGTAGCTTCTTATAATCTGTTGTTTAACGGTTCTATTATGGTTGATGAAGGCGTTGGATACGCTCTATGCTTCGACAAGATTATCAATGTCAGCGGCAACAGCAATCTCTGTTTCCGACCGCTGTTGCCAAGAGCCGAAACACCTCTTTATGTGATTTGGAAAAAATATCAGACCTTTACAAAGGCTGCAGAAAAGTTTTTGACGAAAATGCAGGAACTGGCTGTATAAAGTGAAGTTAACCATTTTGTTGTCCATATGAGAAAGTGTTTCAAAAAGGATTTCTGGCAAACAGCCGCCTTGACTCCTAACCTGTTTTCATGAGTGTGTGAACAAAAGTCTGTAAATACTGATCTTCTATGATAATGACAGGGCTGAAGGCTCTCGAATGAGCTTCCAGCCCTTGCTTTATATATAACAACACATGCTGATGCATGTCAAGAGCAGGCGGGTTCCACGCCTGTCAAAATGGCTGATTTTTCAGTTTTATTCCGGTAGCCGTCCTTCGTACATAATACTGAGTTCGCCATAGACCTG